>NZ_SSWO01000061.1:0-4962 GCF_004803625.1 Burkholderia sp. LS-044 | reverse complement strand
TGTGTTGTAGTAGCTAGATGGAAATGTCCGCTTTTGGCTACATGGAAATGTCCGCTTTCGTGCCGCGTAAGCTGTCCGGCCGCCGGGTGTCCGGCGCCGGAGGCTGCGATGGCTGCAACGGAGCGGATCACGTACACCGTACACCGTACACCGTACACCGTACACCGTACACCGTACACCGTACACCGTACACCGTACACCGTACACCGTACACCGTACACCGTACACCGTACACCGTACACCGTACACCGTACACCGTACACCGGTTCATAATCTCGCTTCTCTGCTGCTGAAAACGCAGCGCTGCCGGGAAACACGAAGTTCCTCGCAGATTGCTCTTTAAAAATTAACAGCCGATAAGTGTGGGCGCTTGATGGAAGCGAGCTGATCTTCGGAAACACCTGAGGCAAATCTGTACATGGGGGCATAGCTCAGCTGGGAGAGCACCTGCTTTGCAAGCAGGGGGTCGTCGGTTCGATCCCGTCTGCCTCCACCAATCACCAACGCTAAGTGCTTGGTTCATACGATGAACCGAGAATTTTGCAAACACCTGAGGCAAATCTGTACATGGGGGCATAGCTCAGCTGGGAGAGCACCTGCTTTGCAAGCAGGGGGTCGTCGGTTCGATCCCGTCTGCCTCCACCAATCACCAACGCTAAGTGCTTGGTTCATCCGATGAATCGAGAGTTTTGCACACCTGAGGGCATCTGTACTCAATGGGGGCATAGCTCAGCTGGGAGAGCACCTGCTTTGCAAGCAGGGGGTCGTCGGTTCGATCCCGTCTGCCTCCACCAATCACCAACGCTAAGTGCTTGGTTCATACGATGAACCGAGAATTTTGCAATGGGGGCATAGCTCAGCTGGGAGAGCACCTGCTTTGCAAGCAGGGGGTCGTCGGTTCGATCCCGTCTGCCTCCACCAATCACCAACGCTAAGTGCTTGGTTCATACGATGAACCGAGAATTTTGCATTGGCGATTGAGCCAGTCAGAGAACCTGTTACTGTTTTCGGTTCGGTTAAGAACCGGTCGCTCACTCAAAGCTGACAGGAATATGAATCACTTCATAAACCTGACTTACTTTAGTGTGAGACTCTTGATACTTTTGCTATCTGATCCGAAGATCAGCTCGCTTCCATCAAGCAATCATCTTGAGATACATCGATACAATCACAACCCGGATAGTTTTCACGTCCATCTCAAGACGCTTCCGCTATCCAAATTACTTACTTCTTCCAGATTGTTAAAGAACGACAGCCGATACTTTCGTATCACTCTGACTGGCTCAATCGCCAATGGGCACAACGCGAGAACTCAACCTGTAACGAGACAGACTCGTTATAGGGTCAAGCGAACAAGTGCATGTGGTGGATGCCTTGGCGATCACAGGCGATGAAGGACGCGGTAGCCTGCGAAAAGCTACGGGGAGCTGGCAAACAAGCTTTGATCCGTAACAGCCGATAAGCGTGAGCGCTCAACTTGTGCGAGAAGCTCTGGAAAGGAGGTGATCCAGCCGCACCTTCCGATACGGCTACCTTGTTACGACTTCACCCCAGTCATGAATCCTACCGTGGTGACCGTCCTCCTTGCGGTTAGACTAGCCACTTCTATAATCTCGCTTCTCTGCTGCTGAAAACGCAGCGCTGCCGGGAAACACGAAGTTCCTCGCAGATTGCTCTTTAAAAATTAACAGCCGATAAGTGTGGGCGCTTGATGGAAGCGAGCTGATCTTCGGATCAGATAGCAAAAGTATCAAGAGTCTCACACTAAAGTAAGTGTTAAGAACCGGTCGCTCACTCAAAGCTGACAGGAATATGAATCACTTCATAAACCTGACTTACTTTAGTGTGAGACTCTTGATACTTTTGCTATCTGATCCGAAGATCAGCTCGCTTCCATCAAGCGCCCACACTTATCGGCTGTTAATTTTTAAAGAGCAATCTGCGAGGAACTTCGTGTTTCAGAGCACCTGCTTTGCAAGCAGGGGGTCGTCGGTTCGATCCCGTCTGCCTCCACCAATCACCAACGCTAAGTGCTTGGTTCATACGATGAACCGAGAATTTTGCATTGGCGATTGAGCCAGTCAGAGCGGTACGAAAGTATCGGCTGTCGTTCTTTAACAATCTGGAAGAAGTAAGTAATTTGGATAGCGGAAGCGTCTTGAGATGGACGTGAAAACTATCCGGGCGGTCACCACGGTAGGAGTCATGACTGGGGTGAAGTCGTAACAAGGTAGCCGTATCGGAAGGTGCGGCTGGATCACCTCCTTTCCAGAGCTTCTCGCACAAGTTGAGCGCTCACGCTTATCGGCTGTAAATTAAAGACAGACTCAGGGGTCTGTAGCTCAGTCGGTTAGAGCACCGTCTTGATAAGGCGGGGGTCGTTGGTTCGAATCCAACCAGACCCACCATTGAGCGGAAGCGTCTTGAGATGGACGTGAAAACTATCCGGGTTGTGATTGTATCGATGTATCTCAAGATGATTCGAACTCTAAGTTTGACTCAATTGGAATACGGCACAACGCGAGAACTCAACCTGTAACGAGACAGACTCGTTATAGGGTCAAGCGAACAAGTGCATGTGGTGGATGCCTTGGCGATCACAGGCGATGAAGGACGCGGTAGCCTGCGAAAAGCTACGGAGAGCACCTGCTTTGCAAGCAGGGGGTCGTCGGTTCGATCCCGTCTGCCTCCACCAATCACCAACGCTAAGTGCTTGGTTCATACGATGAACCGAGAATTTTGCATTGGCGATTGAGCCAGTCAGAGTGATACGAAAGTATCGGCTGTCGTTCTTTAACAATCTGGAAGAAGTAAGTAATTTGGATAGCGGAAGCGTCTTGAGATGGACGTGAAAACTATCCGGGTTGTGCCCGTTCAGGCGCCGGCCTTCGACACTGCGTAACGGTTAAAGCGAGGAAAGAGACGCAGCAAAACCGACCTTAAAACCGGACATCTCTAAATAGCTGGAAGGTGGACATCTGAATCCGGGTATGACATGTGTTGTAGTAGCTAGATGGAAATGTCCGCTTTTGGCTACATGGAAATGTCCGCTTTCGTGCCGCGTAAGCTGTCCGGCCGCCGGGTGTCCGGCGCCGGAGGCTGCGATGGCTGCAACGGAGCGGAGCGTTGAGTTCGTCGATCGTCGGCAGGCGCTTCTCGGCGAACTGGTGCTCGGTGAAGCCGCCGACCACGCGCACCCATTGCGGCGCGGGCGTGATCGCCACCTGCCGCTTGAGCATGTCCATTGCAACCGCGAGCGACGGCACGCCGTCCCAACGCAGTTCCATGTTGTAGTTCAGGCCGCCGCGAATCACGTGGCAGTGGTTGTCGATCAGGCCCGGCAGCGCGCCGCGGCCCTCGAGATCGACGACCTTCGTCCCATCCCGATGTAGACGCCCGCGTCGCTGTGATAGAGGCGCAGCGGCGTGTGGATGATGCCCAGCGCGATCAGCGTGTGGTTCAGGAGGCCGTCGTCCTTCAGGATGCCGATCCATGCGTACACGCGGATCAGGAACGACGTCCAGAACGGCAGCATCACGGCCATCATCAGCACGTTGCGGCGGTTCGGTTCCGAGCGCGCGATGTAGTACGCCATCGGATAGCCGATCAGCAGGCACAGCACGGTCGACACGGAATCTGGAAGAAGTAAGTAATTTGGATAGCGGAAGCGTCTTGAGATGGACGTGAAAACTATCCGGGTTGTGATTGTATCGATGTATCTCAAGATGATTCGAACTCTAAGTTTGACTCAATTGGAATATGGCACAACGCGAGAACTCAACCTGTAACGAGACAGACTCGTTATAGGGTCAAGCGAACAAGTGCATGTGGTGGATGCCTTGGCGATCACAGGCGATGAAGGACGCGGTAGCCTGCGAAAAGCTACGGGCGGCCGGTGCGCATTGAACTCGCTCTTCGGCGGCTTCGCGAAGCGCGCGTTGTAGGCGGCCATGAAGGAGGGCGCGTAAGCGTTGGCGTCGACCACCGTGTTGATCCCGCGCAATCTCAACTCCTTGACCAGTCGATCCTGCAACGTCAGGTGCGCTCGCTCGACGCGCCCCTTGGCCGAGCTGCTGTTCGCGCAGAACGTGTCGATGTTCAGCTCGTACATCGCGCGGCCGAACGGTGTCACACGGTTACCGGGCTTGATGGAAGCGAGCTGATCTTCGGATCAGATAGCAAAAGTATCAAGAGTCTCACACTAAAGTAAGTCAGGTTTATGAAGTGATTCATATTCCTGTCAGCTTTGAGTGAGCGACCGGTTCTTAACTGAACCGAAAACAGTAACAGGTTTAAACTGAAGAGTTTGATCCTGGCTCAGATTGAACGCTGGCGGCATGCCTTACACATGCAAGTCGAACGGCAGCACGGGTGCTTGCACCTGGTGGCGAGTGGCGATGCTCTTCGTCCAGTTCACGAAGTCTTCCTTCTCGGCGTTCGGCTTCTGCGTGAACAGGTTGTACGCGATCCGGATCGTCATCTCGCCCGCGTCGTGCAGCTTGCGGATCACCTCGTAGTCGTCCGGGTAATTCTGCGAACCGCCGCCCGCGTCGATCACGCCGGTCACGCCGAGACGGTTCAGTTCGCGCATGAAGTGGCGCGTCGAGTTGTACTGGTATTCGAACGGCAGCTTCGGCCCCTTCGCGAGCGTCGCGTAGTTGAGATTGCGCGGGATCAACACGGTGGTCGACGCCAACGCTTACGCGCCCTCCTTCATGGCCGCCTACAACGCGCGCTTCGCGAAGCCGCCGAAGAGCGAGTTCAATGCGCACCGGCCGCTGCGATCCGACGAGAGTCTGGACTTGGTGCTGACATGGCGCGAGCCGCGGAAAGTGACGAAGTCGCTGACGGTGCAGTACGACCGGGTGATGTACTTACTGGACGACACACTGGAGAACCGGAAGCTGATCGACCGGCAGATCGAGGTGTGGGAGTACCCGGATGGGCGGATCGAGATTCGTG
>NZ_SSWO01000060.1:0-310 GCF_004803625.1 Burkholderia sp. LS-044 | reverse complement strand
ATGAACCAAGCACTTAGCGTTGGTGATTGGTGGAGGCAGACGGGATCGAACCGACGACCCCCTGCTTGCAAAGCAGGTGCTCTCCCAGCTGAGCTATGCCCCCATGTACAGATTTGCCTCAGGTGTTAGCCGGTCGGCTTGGGGTACTCGTAAGCGCTAAAGCGCTAACGATCACCGACACGTCAGACAATGGTGGGTCTGGTTGGATTCGAACCAACGACCCCCGCCTTATCAAGACGGTGCTCTAACCGACTGAGCTACAGACCCCTGAGTCTGTCTTTAATTTACAGCCGATAAGCGTGAGCGCTCA
>NZ_SSWO01000059.1:0-360 GCF_004803625.1 Burkholderia sp. LS-044 | reverse complement strand
CACAACCCGGATAGTTTTCACGTCCATCTCAAGACGCTTCCGCTATCCAAATTACTTACTTCTTCCAGATTGTTAAAGAACGACAGCCGATACTTTCGTATCACTCTGACTGGCTCAATCGCCAATGAGAAAAACTCGAACCAAACTTCATTTGAATGTTTGTCATTGAAGATTATTGAAAGCGGCCGGCATTATAACCGGTTTAACCGCAGACAGCTAGTCTGTCTTAATCAACAGCCGATAAGCGTGAGCGCTCAACTTGTGCGAGAAGCTCTGGAAAGGAGGTGATCCAGCCGCACCTTCCGATACGGCTACCTTGTTACGACTTCACCCCAGTCATGAATCCTACCGTGGTGACCG
>NZ_SSWO01000058.1:0-384 GCF_004803625.1 Burkholderia sp. LS-044 | reverse complement strand
TCTTGCCGCTCGGCAGGCGCACGTGGTACAGCGAGTAGCTGCCCATGTACGCGATGTCGGTCACGACGCCGCGCGCCCAGTTGTGTTTCGAGCCCGGCTTCTCGCGCGACACGTGCACGCGCTCCGGGCGCACCGAGATGCCGACCGGCATCCCGAGCGGGCCGGTCACGCCGTGGCTCACGTACATGCGCGCTTCGAGATCGTCGCTCTCGACGAAGATGTGGTCGGGTTCGTCCTCGACCACGCGTCCTTCGAACAGGTTGGTCGAGCCGATGAATTCGGCCGAGAAACGGCTGTTCGGGTATTCGTAGACTTCGCCGGGCGAGCCGATCTGCACGATCTTGCCTTCGCTCATCACCGCGAGGCGGCTCGCCATCGTCATCG
>NZ_SSWO01000057.1:0-519 GCF_004803625.1 Burkholderia sp. LS-044 | reverse complement strand
AGCCGATCAGCAGGCACAGCACGGTCGACACGGCGGCCATCTTCAGCGAGCTGAGGTAGGTCGCGATGTACAGGTCGTCCTGCAGCAGGAACGCGTAGTGCGACAGCTGCAGCGCGAAGTGCACGACACCGTCCTTGATCTCGACGAGCGACGTGTACGGCGGGATGCCCATCACCTGGTCGGCGAAGCTGATCTTCAGCACCAGCACGAACGGCAGCGCGAAGAAGACTGCGAGCCACACGAACGGCACGCCGATCGCGACGCTGCGGCCCGACGGCAGGAAGCGCGACAGCATGGAGAAACGGCCCGGGCGCGATCTGCCGGCGCCGGTGCTCGCGGCGCCGGCAGACACCGGCGCGGACGGAGTGGAAGCGGAGGTTCTCATCGTGGCGTCCTCACTGCGTCAGCACGACGCCGCTGGCCGGCGACCACGACACGAACACGTCGTCGTTCCACGCCGGCGCGTTGTCGTTCATCAGGTGCGAGCTCGACAGGTTCGACACCACCGTCTTGCCGCTC
>NZ_SSWO01000056.1:0-582 GCF_004803625.1 Burkholderia sp. LS-044 | reverse complement strand
ACCGGGTGATGTACTTACTGGACGACACACTGGAGAACCGGAAGCTGATCGACCGGCAGATCGAGGTGTGGGAGTACCCGGATGGGCGGATCGAGATTCGTGCTGATGGTCGAGCGTTGCCCTACAAAGAATATGACCGCCTGGCTGAAATCGATCAAGGTGCCGTCGTCGAGCACAAGCGTTTGAGCCATGTGCTGCAGGTCGCGCAAGCGCTTCAGGCGCAACGCGATAACAGCCGAATCGGTAAAGCGCCGTCTCGAACGCATCGTGGCGACTCGACGCGGACCAACAGAAACGAGGCCGAGCCGGGTAAGAAGAAGCAACGCAAGATCACGCAGGCCGACGTCGAGCATGTGATCGTCGATCTGGCGCAACGTCGGCAAACCGCAAAGCCAGCAGACAAACCTGGCCGTCGGTCAGCAAAAACTGAGGAAGCAAACGCAAGCGCCCTGCCCGTTCAGGCGCCGACCTTCGACTCTGCGTAACGGTTAAAGCGAAGAAAGAAACGCAGCAAAACCAACCTTAGAACCGGACATCTCTAAATGGCTGGAAGGTGGACATCTGAATCCGGGTATGACATGT
>NZ_SSWO01000055.1:0-641 GCF_004803625.1 Burkholderia sp. LS-044 | reverse complement strand
ACATCGCGCGGCCGAACGGTGTCACACGGTTACCGGTCTTGCCTGGCTTCACGTTGCGGAACACGCTGGCCTTGTCGCTGTAGAACGCCCCAGGTTTGCCGTGCCGTTCGATGTACGCGCGCGTCGCTTCGAAGTAGCTGAAGGTCGATTCGGTCTGAGTGAAGTGCAGCATCATCAACCGGCTCGTCGCGTCGTCCACGTACACCAGCAGCGTGCAGGCCGGCGCCCGTTCCTCGAACCACCGATGATCACTGCCGTCGATCTGGATCAGTTCGCCCAAGCACGCCCGGCGCGCTCGCGGCTGATAAACCTTCGGCGGCCGCTGCCGGCGCGGAATCCACAAGCCAGCCTCCGTCATCAGCTTCCGGACCGTCTCCTTGGCCAGCCGAATGCCGTGACATTCCCAGAGCTTCTCGCAAGCCAGTGTCGGTCCGAAATCGGCGTAGCGATCACGGATGACCGATAGCGCCCGGTCGGCGGCTCCTGGGTCCAGCCGACGGTTGCCGGGCTTCGATCGGTGTCCCGATACCAAACCCGCCGCGCCATGTTCCCGAAGTCGGGCGACCAGCCGGCGAATCTGCCGGGTCGTCAGTTCCAGCCGTTCCGCTGCACGCCACGGCTTGAGCTTGCCATCCGCCACG
>NZ_SSWO01000054.1:0-761 GCF_004803625.1 Burkholderia sp. LS-044 | reverse complement strand
AGAAGTGGCTAGTCTAACCGCAAGGAGGACGGTCACCACGGTAGGATTCATGACTGGGGTGAAGTCGTAACAAGGTAGCCGTATCGGAAGGTGCGGCTGGATCACCTCCTTTCCAGAGCTTCTCGCAAAGTTGAGCGCTCACGCTTATCGGCTGTAAATTAAAGACAGACTCAGGGGTCTGTAGCTCAGTCGGTTAGAGCACCGTCTTGATAAGGCGGGGGTCGTTGGTTCGAATCCAACCAGACCCACCATTGTCTGGCGGTAACACCTGAGGGCATCTGTACTCAATGGGGGCATAGCTCAGCTGGGAGAGCACCTGCTTTGCAAGCAGGGGGTCGTCGGTTCGATCCCGTCTGCCTCCACCAATCACCAACGCTAAGTGCTTGGTTCATCCGATGAATCGAGAGTTTTGCATTGGCGATTGAGCCAGTCAGAGCGGTACGAAAGTATCGGCTGTCGTTCTTTAACAATCTGGAAGAAGTAAGTAATTTGGATAGCGGAAGCGTCTTGAGATGGACGTGAAAACTATCCGGGTTGTGATTGTATCGATGTATCTCAAGATGATTCGAACTCTAAGTTTGACTCAATTGGAATACGGCACAACGCGAGAACTCAACCTGTAGCGACTGTCGATGAGACAGACTCGTTATAGGGTCAAGCGAACAAGTGCATGTGGTGGATGCCTTGGCGATCACAGGCGATGAAGGACGCGGTAGCCTGCGAAAAGCTACGGGGAGCTGGCAAACAAGCTTTGATCCGTA
>NZ_SSWO01000053.1:0-763 GCF_004803625.1 Burkholderia sp. LS-044 | reverse complement strand
GCGGAGATCGCCGGCGAGGATCGTGCGTCGCTGTCGCTGCGTATCGTGCAGCGCGACGGCGGCACGCAGACGATCACCGATCACGGCGCACCGTTGCTCGACTCGAATGTCGACGTGACGGTGGTGGCAGGCGTCTGGCAGCTCGAGCGCGTGTGGCCGGCGGACGAATGAGCGGGGACGCGTCATGACGGGGCGCACGGGCGTCCTGCTGATCCACGGGCTCGGCGGCACGCAATACGATCTCGGTTCGCTGCACAAGGCGGTGCGGCGCGCGGGCGGCGATACGCACATGATCACGCTGCCGGGGCACGGCACGCGCCCCGAGGATCTGGTCGGCGTGCGCGCGGAGGCATGGCTCGACGCGGTGACCGAGCAGTATCGCGCGCTGGAGAACGAGTACGACACCGTGCATGTCGCGGGCATGTGCATGGGCGCGCTGGTCGCGCTGCTGCTGTGCCATCGCGTGCAGCATGCGCGCGGCCGGCTCGCGCTGCTGGCCACGCCGGTGTTCATCGACGGCTGGTCGACGCCGTGGTACCGGGCGTTGCGGCATGTGCTGTATCGCGTGCCGGGTGTCGCGGAGCGGATGCGCGTCGAGGAAGGCGATCCGTTCGGCATCAAGAACGCGACGATCCGCGCGATCGTGAAGAAGAAGTTCGAGCGCGAGGACAGTTTCCACTATGCGTGGGTGCCGCTCGCGTGCGTGCGCCAGGTCGACCGGATGCGCGACTGGGCGCTCGAGGCGGCAGCCGGCACGCCGTGC
>NZ_SSWO01000052.1:0-1236 GCF_004803625.1 Burkholderia sp. LS-044 | reverse complement strand
GACGGGTTCAACCGGTGAATGCAACACCGATGCTGGCGTTTAGTTTATCTGCAGGCGTCATGTAACCCAATATCTTTCTCGGGCGTTGATTCAATTGCAAGGCGATCTTGTTCAAATCGCCTTGAGAGTAGTCAGCCAGACTGGTGCCCTTGGGGAAGTACTGCCGGAGCAGCCCGTTGGTATTCTCGTTCGTGCCCCGTTGCCATGGGCTTTGTGGGTCGCAGAAGTAGACTTGCACGTCGGTCGCGACTGTGAATTCCTTGTGCTGTGCCAGTTCCATGCCGCGGTCCCACGTGATCGATCTGCGCAGTTCCACAGGCAGCTTGCGAACCTGTTTGCTCAGTGCAGATACAACGCTGTCGGTGTCCTTGCCTTTTACCTTCATGAGAATGGCGAAGCGCGAATGGCGCTCCACCAGGGTCGCGATGTGTGTGTTATTCGAACCGCTCAGCAAGTCGCCTTCCCAGTGACCTGGAATCGCGCGGTCTTCGGCTTCGGCGGGGCGCTCGCGGATCGATACCGCATCGATGATCTGTCCGCGCGGTTGTCCCTTTGTTGACGCTTTCTTCGAACGACGCATCATCCGGCGCGTACGCAGGTGCTTCATCAGTTCCGCTTTGAGTACGCCACGGGCCTGAATGAACAGACTGCGGTAAATCGTTTCGTGCGAGACCTGCATGGTTTCATCATCGGGATACTGCAGTTTCAACCAGCCTGCGATTTGCTGCGGTGCCCATTTCAGTTGCAGTTTCCTGGCCACTAACCGACGTAGTTTGCCGTTGACGGCCAAGCGGCACGGTTTCGGTCGCTTCGCCAGTTCCCAGGCTCTCAGATCTGCCGACGTTGCCCTATATCCGCTCAAGCCGCCGTGGCGCGCTACTTCGCGGCTGATCGTCGACGGAGATCGACCGAGACTGGCTGCAATCTGACGGATCGAAACGCCCGCATGGATTCCGCGCGAGATTTCCTCTCGCTCGGCAAGCGTCAGTACCCGGGCCGACCGCTTCCTTGCCGTTGGCATGATGCCGCCGTGCGGTCGAACAATCGCGTGAATGGATGCTGCATGCTTGCCCAGCGAGCGGCCGATGTCGCTTAACGACTCACCGTCTTTCCATCTTTGCCACAACAACGCTTTTTGTTCGGCGGATAGCCCACACCGCTTCTTCTTGCTCACCTACCTTACCTCCTGGGGCGACATTAGACCAGAAGGTGTTGCGATGACCGGTTGAATCCACC
>NZ_SSWO01000051.1:0-1343 GCF_004803625.1 Burkholderia sp. LS-044 | reverse complement strand
TCACGCCACCGCGAACGCCGCCTTCATGTCGGCCACGCGGCGCCGTTCGCGCGCGATCATCATCCGGTTCACGACGATCACGCCGATCGTCACGGCCGTGATGAACAGCGTCGCCAGCGCGTTCATCTCCGGGTTCAGCCCCAGCCGCACGCGCGAGAACACCACCAGCGGCAGCGTCGTCGACCCCGGCCCCGACAGGAACGCCGACAGCACCAGGTCGTCGATCGACAGCGTGAACGACAGCAGCCACCCCGACAGCAGCGCCTGCGAGATCAGCGGCAGCGTCACCACGAAGAACACCTTCAGCGGCGTCGCGCCCAGATCGAGCGCCGCCTCCTCCAGCGACTTGTTCATCTCCTTCACGCGCGACTGCACGATGATCGCCACGTACGACACGCACAGCATCACGTGCCCGATCCAGATCGTCACCATCCCGCGCCCCTTCGGCCAGCCGAACATCTGCTCCAGCGCAACGAACAGCAGCAACAGCGAGATGCCCTGGATCACTTCCGGAATCACCAGCGGCGCGTTGATCATCCCCGTGTACAGCGTGAAGCCCTTGAAGCGGCCGAAGCGCGCGAGCACGAAACCCGCCCACGTGCCGATCACCACCGACGCGGTAGCCGTCAACAGGCCGATCTTCAGCGACAGCCACGCGGCGGTCAGCAGCTCGTCGTCGTCCAGCAGCGCGCTGTACCACTTCAGCGAGAAGCCCGACCACACCGTCACCAGCTTCGACTCGTTGAACGAGTACACCACCAGGCTGATGATCGGGATGTACAGGAACAGGAAGCCGAAGGCGAGAACGCCCGTCGACAGCGGTTTGCTCGGCTTGATCATTTCGCGTCCTCCAGTTCCTTGACCTGGTAGTACTGGAACAGCGCCATCGGCACCAGCAGCAGCATCACCATCGCGACCGTCACCGCGGACGCCATCGGCCAGTCCATGTTGTTGAAGAATTCATCCCACATCACGCGCCCGATCATCAGCGTGTCGGCGCCGCCCAGCAGTTCCGGAATCACGTACTCGCCCACCGCCGGGATGAACACCAGCAGGCTGCCGGCGATGATCCCGTTCTTCGACAGCGGCAGCGTGATGCGCGTGAACGCGACCCACGGCTTCGCGCCGAGGTCGTATGCGGCCTCGAGCAGCGTGAGGTCCATCTTCACGAGGTGCGCGTACAGCGGCATCACCATGAACGGCAGGTACGAATAGACCATCCCGATGTAGACGCCCGCGTCGCTGTGATAGAGGCGCAGCGGCGTGTGGATGATGCCCAGCGCGATCAGCGTGTGGTTCAGGAGGCCGTCGTCCTTCAGGATGCCGATCCATGCGTACACGCG
>NZ_SSWO01000050.1:0-1374 GCF_004803625.1 Burkholderia sp. LS-044 | reverse complement strand
GAACCTGTCCGCATTTTTGTGGGCGAGGCGGTTGAACAGCGCCTTATCCGCGCGCCTGCGTGAATCGCTCGCCAAACAGGATAGCAAACTGGTTCATCGCTGATTTCCAGTCGAAGGCGGCCCGCACGGTCTTGGCCAGCACGTTGCGCAGCGCCAGCCAGAGCAGCTTGATCGCGGCCTCGTCATTCGGGAAGTGACCACGAGTCTTGATGATCTTGCGCAACTG
The DNA here is from genome assembly GCF_004803625.1 of Burkholderia sp. LS-044. Taxonomy (NCBI): domain Bacteria; kingdom Pseudomonadati; phylum Pseudomonadota; class Betaproteobacteria; order Burkholderiales; family Burkholderiaceae; genus Burkholderia; species Burkholderia sp. LS-044. The sequence continues at coordinate 1,148 of NZ_SSWO01000050.1, read as the reverse complement.
CATGTTCAGACTTTCAATGGCGTTCGTTGTGTAGACAACTCGTCGAATCTCCGGCGGAAACACGAAGAACGGTATGACGTGCTCCCATGCACGCTGCCACGACTGCACGATGGTCGGGTACTTCGCGCCCCAAGGGCCGTCAGCGAAGTCTTGCAGTGCCTGCCTTGCCGCCTCCTCGCTGGCGGCCGCGTAGATCGGGCGCAGCGCTGCGGCGAGCGCCTTACGGTCCTTGTAGCTGGCGTACTCGAGACTGTTGCGGATCAGATGCACGATGCAGGTCTGAACGGTCGTGCGGGGATAGGCTGCGCTGATGGCCTCGGCCAGCCCCTTCAGGCCATCGACGACGGCGATCAGGATGTCCTGACAGCCACGCGTCTTGAGTTCGTTGAACACCTTGAGCCAGAACTTGGCGCCCTCGGTCTGCTCGATCCAGAGGCCCAGCACGTCGCGCTGGCCGTCGGCCTGGATGCCCAGGGCCAGATAGACGGCTTTGTTGCTGACCACACCATCGTCACGGATCTTGACCCGCAGGGCATCGAAGAACACCACCGGATACATCGTTTCGAGCGGGCGGCTCTGCCAAGTCAGCGCTTCGGCCATCACCTCGTCGGTGACCGAGCTGATGAAATCGGGAGATACCTCGGTGCCGTAACTCTCGGCCAGAAAGGCCTGAATCTCGCGCACACTCATGCCGCGAGCGTACATCGCGATGATGCGTTCGTCGAAGCCGGTGAAGCGGCGCTCGTGCTTGGGAATCAGGATCGGCTCGAAGCTGCCGTCGCGATCGCGGGGGACTTCGACCCGAACCGGGCCACGATCGGTGATGACCGTCTTGCCGCTGGCGCCGTTGCGCTCGTTGGCCTGACCGGGCGGCTTGGACTGGCCTGGTCGGTAGCCCAAATGCAGATTCATCTCGGCGCCCATCGCGCGCTCGATGACTGCCTTGTTGAACGCCAGCATCAGGTCCTGAACCTCGGCCGGCGTCATCGGCCCCTTGACCAACTGGTCCAGCAGTTCCTTGGGCAGTTCAGGCAGCGGCCCGCGGGCCGCTGCCTGACGCGCTACAGTTTGCCTTTTCTTCTTCATTGGCATATCCATGACTTTTACACCTCATGATATGCCCCGCCCACGAAATCACGGATAGGTCC
>NZ_SSWO01000049.1:0-1524 GCF_004803625.1 Burkholderia sp. LS-044 | reverse complement strand
AAGCTGTTGAGCGCCATGAAACGCGCGGCGCCCGTCTGGTTCCAGAAGTCGTTCGCCACCGCCATCGCGACGAGCGTCAGCATGCCGAGGCTGCCGGCGCCGAGCCACGTGAAGCGGCGAAACACGATGCACAGCGAGCCGCCGATCTCGACGACGACCGCCAGTGCAGCCCACAACGCGGGCGGGTGCAAACCGAAATGCGCCTGCTCCGCGATTGCTGCGTCGAAGTGCATCGCCTTGTTGATCCCGCCGATCAGAAAGGCGGACACGAGTGCAAGTCGAACCAGCGCGCCGATCCACGGCTGCGCGAGCAGCACACGAATCCACGCGGGGCTGTACCGGCCGGTTGTCGTCGCCATGTCAGACCGCCCAGCAGGAACAGCCGAACGCGCCCCAGAAGCCCTTCGCGTCCGACGTCGGCAATGTGCTGCCCCACGCGCTCGCGTGCGCATGCTGGTGCACGTTGCACGCATTCGCGCAGCCGCACATCGCGGCGGCCGCCGCCGCGCGTTGCAGCGGTGCGCCGCTGCGCTGCGTCGCGCCCCAGCCGCCGTAGCCGCCGTACTCGCGCACCGGCGACCAGTCCGGCATCGCGGGCGGAATCGGCGCGTCATGCGACGCGAACGGGCCCGCGCCCCACACGATCCGGCCGCCGACCACCGTCAGCAACGCGGTCGTGCCCGCGATGTCGTCCTCCGCGCACGCGAAGAAGTCGCGATCCGGCACGACCACGTCCGCCAGCTGCCCGACCGCGATCCGCCCTTTCTTGCCGACTTCGTTCGAGAACCACGTCACGTATTCGGTCCACATGCGCAGCGCGGTCTCGCGATCGAGCAGGTTGCGCTGCGGATACATGCGCAGCCCGCCGATCGTCTTGCCCGTCACGAGCCAGGACAGCGACACCCACGGGTTGTACGACGCCACGCGCGTCGCGTCGGTGCCGGCCGACACCTTGAGGCCCTTCGACAGCATCTTCGCGACCGGCGGCGTCGCTTCGGCCGCCTGCGCGCCGTAACGCTCGACGAAGTATTCGCCCTGGTACGCCATCCGGTGCTGCACCGCGATGCCGCCGCCCAGCGCCGCGATACGATCCATCGACTTTTCGGTGATGGTTTCCGCGTGATCGAAGAACCAGTTCAGCCCTTCGAGCGGGATGTCCTTGTTCACCTTCTCGAACACGTCGAGCGCGCGGCTGATCGTTTCGTCGTACGTCGCATGCATGCGCCACGGCCAGCGGTTCTGGGCGAGCACGCGCACGACGCCCTCGAGATCGTCTTCCATCTGCGCCGGCAGGTCCGGACGCGCGACGCGGAAGTCCTCGAAGTCGGCCGCCGAGAACACCAGCATTTCGCCCGCGCCGTTGTTGCGGAAGTAGTCGGTGCCGTCGTGATACTTCGTGCTCTTCGTCCAGTTCACGAAGTCTTCCTTCTCGGCGTTCGGCTTCTGCGTGAACAGGTTGTACGCGATCCGGATCGTCATCTCGCCCGCGTCGTGCAGCTTGCGGATCACCTCGTAGTCGTCCGG
>NZ_SSWO01000047.1:0-1689 GCF_004803625.1 Burkholderia sp. LS-044 | reverse complement strand
TTGTAGTAGCTAGATGGAAATGTCCGCTTTTGGCTACATGGAAATGTCCGCTTTCGTGCCGCGTAAGCTGTCCGGCCGCCGGGTGTCCGGCGCCGGAGGCTGCGATGGCTGCAACGGAGCGGATCACGATGACGATGCGCGAGCTGGACCGATTCAAGGTCATTCAGGACGTGGCGGATGGCAAGCTCAAGCCGTGGCGTGCAGCGGAACGGCTGGAACTGACGACCCGGCAGATTCGCCGGCTGGTCGCCCGACTTCGGGAACATGGCGCGGCGGGTTTGGTATCGGGACACCGAGCGAAGCCCGGCAACCGTCGGCTGGACCCAGGAGCCGCCGATCGTGCGCTGTCGATCATCCGAGATCGCTACGCCGATTTCGGGCCGACACTGGCCTGCGAGAAGCTCTGGGAGTGTCACGGCATTCGGCTGGCCAAGGAAACGGTCAGGAAGCTGATGACGGAGGCTGGCTTGTGGATTCCACGCCGGCAACGACCGCCGAAGGTCTATCAGCCGCGTGCGCGCCGGGCGTGCCTGGGCGAACTGATCCAGATCGACGGCAGCGATCATCGATGGTTCGAGAACCGGGCGCCGGCCTGCGCGCTGCTGGTGTATGTGGACGACGCGACGAGCCGGTTGATGATGCTGCACTTCACGCAGACGGAGTCGACGTTCAGCTACTTCGAGGCGACGCGCGCGTACATCGAACGGCACGGCAAACCTGGGGCGTTCTACAGCGACAAGGCCAGCGTGTTCCGCAACGTGAAGCCAGGCAAGACCGGTAACCGTGTGACACCGTTCGGCCGCGCGATGTACGAGCTGAACATCGACACGTTCTGCGCGAACAGCAGCTCGGCCAAGGGGCGCGTCGAGCGAGCGCACCTGACGTTGCAGGATCGACTGGTTAAGGAGTTGAGATTGCGCGGGATCAACACGGTGGTCGACGCCAACGCTTACGCGCCCTCCTTCATGGCCGCCTACAACGCGCGCTTCGCGAAGCCGCCGAAGAGCGAGTTCAATGCGCACCGGCCGCTGCGGGCCGACGAGAGTCTGGATCTGGTGCTGACGTGGCGCGAGCCGCGGAAAGTAACGAAGTCGCTGACGGTGCAGTACGACCGGGTGATGTACTTACTGGACGACACACTGGAGAACCGGAAGCTGATCGACCGGCAGATCGAGGTGTGGGAGTACCCGGATGGGCGGATCGAGATTCGTGCTGATGGTCGAGCGTTGCCCTACAAGGAATATGACCGCCTGGCTGAAATCGATCAAGGTGCCGTCGTCGAGCACAAGCGTTTGAGCCATGTGCTGCAGGTCGCGCAAGCGCTTCAGGCGCAACGCGATAACAGCCGAATCGGTAAAGCCCCGTCCCGAACACATCGAGGCGACGCGACCCGGACCAATCGAAACGAGGCTGAACCGGGCAAGAAGAAGCAACGCAAGATCACGCAGGCTGACGTCGAGCATGTGATCGTGGATCTGGCGCAACGTCGGCAAACCGCAAAGCCGCCAAACAAACCTGGCCGTCGGTCTGCAAAAACGGAGGAAACGAACGCAAGCGCCCTGCCCGTTCAGGCGCCGGCCTTCGACACTGCGTAACGGTTAAAGCGAGGAAAGAGACGCAGCAAAACCGACCTTAAAACCGGACATCTCTAAATAGCTGGAAGGTGGACATCTGAATCCGGGTATGACA
>NZ_SSWO01000046.1:0-2311 GCF_004803625.1 Burkholderia sp. LS-044 | reverse complement strand
TGTCAACCTCGGACGTAATTTCCCCAGAAGTGTCGAAGTAAAATTCCCCACCCTGTTCGGACGGTGATCAACCGGCGACGTGATCGAATGGGTTCCTTCGGGGGCGGCCCGGGCGCCGGCGAGCCGGTTCAGCGGGCACGGGGTTCAGGGAAGACGGACGGTTGCGCAGATGGTCCGGCAGCAGATCGGCGTGTTCTCGCAGGCGGTATGATGTGCCTTCGATCTGCACGACGATCGCGTGGTGCAGCAGCCGGTCGAGCAACGCCGCGGCCACCACGCTGTCGCCGAACACGTCGCCCCATTCACCGAAGCTGCGATTGGACGTCAGGATGATCGCGCAGCGCTCGTAGCAGGCGTTGACGAGCTGGAAGAACAGGTTGCCGCCGTTGGAGCCGATGGGCAGGTAGCCGATCTCGTCGACGATGAGCAGGCTGTTACGGGCAAGGAAGCGCACGCGCTGCGCCAAGTTGCCTTCCCGTTCGGCCTTGGCCATCGAGTTCACGATCTCGGCCAGAGAGCCGAAGTAGACGCTCTTGCCCGCGCGTACGGCTTCCACGCCCAGCGCAATGGACAGGTGCGATTTGCCCGTGCCGGGCGGCCCCAGGAAGTGAACGGTCTGCCGTCGTTCGATGAACTCGAGTTGCGCAAGCGTCATGATGCGATCGCGATCCAGGCTCGGCTGGAAGCTGAAGTCGTAGCCGGCCAGCGTCTTGATCGTGCCGAGCCGCGCGGTCTGCAGCGCCATCTGGATGCGGCGTGTTTCGCGTGTCGTGAACTCCTCGCCCAGCAACGTTTCCAGCACTTCGAGCATCGAACTGTCGCCTTGCTCGAAGCGGTTCAGGGTGGCATCCAGCGTTTCGAGCGCGCGCGGCATGCGCAGGCCGACGAGATAGCGCCGGATGCGCTCCAGTGTCGAGTCAGGCATGCTGTTCATGCGGTCCTCCCGGCTTCTGCGAGACGTCTTGCGACCTGGTCATAGAACGACAAGGGCCGGCGAGCGACGCTCGCCGTCACCGATGGCACGGGGTGCCGTGCCGGCTGCTTACGCTGGTTTGCACGCCGATGACCGGGCAACAACGAGGTTCGTCGCCGGCCTTCCAACACGGGATGCACCGCCAGCAGTTCACCGTCCTCGTAGATACGGATCTCGTGAGCCAGACTGTGGACGTCGAGCACGCGCTTGCGCGTACGATCGGGCACGCTGTAGTAGTTGCCACCGACCGAGACGAGACCTTCGTGGCTCACGCGCCGCTCAAGCCGGATCACGCCGTTGAAGGTGCCGGCCGGCAACGCCTGCAGCGTAGGACGCTCCTCACTGAAGTGCTGAGCGACGACGCGGTGCGTGGTGCCGTGCACGCGGACATTGGCAACCGTGTCGAGCCACTCGCGCAGTTGGCGGTTCAGGTCGGCGAGGTTCTGGAAGCGGCGCGCCAGGAAGAAGTCCTGCCGGATATAGCGATACGGCCGCTCGACCTTGCCTTTGGTCTTGGCGCGATACGCCTTGCAGGCGCGCGGCGCGAAGCCGTAGTGCTGCGCAAACGCGACCAGCTTCGCGTTGTAGACGATGTGCTTCTCGACTTCGCCCAGCACGGCCGCCTTCATCCGGTCGTACAGAATCTCGCGCGGAGCGCCGCCGAGGTGCTCGAACGCTTCCATGTGGCAGCGCAGGACGGTCTGCAGGTCCTGATGCTCGACGAAACGTCCCCAGAGATAGCGGCTGTGCCCAAGCACGATCGAGAACAGCCAGATCGAACGCCGCTGGCCGGGCGCGTCATCGAACTCGACATTGAAGTGCGCGAAATCCACTTGAGCCTGATGACCGGCGGGCGTCTCAAAGCGCACCTCGAAGCCGCGTTGGCGCGGCGGCCGGACTTCCCGAACCAGGTCGCCCAGCGCCGTGCGGCCGCCGGCATACCCCATGGCCCGGATCTCGCGCAGCAGACGTTCGACGCTCAGGTCGGGAAACTCGCGTACACGTTCGGTGACGTAGTGGACGAACGGATCGACCACGCACGGTCGCGGCGCGCGCGGACCGTAACGCGGCGCCTGAACGCCATTCCTGATGTATTTACGAACGGTCTTGCGGTCCATACTCAGTCGAGCAGCGATGGCCGAAATACTCAGCCCTTGCCGATGCAATTCCAGAATCGTCATCACTTCCTCCAGCTCGACCACCGACACCCCCACGACGGATCTCAAGGGCGATATGGTCGGCGATCGACAGGACGGCGCCGCTACCGCGGCGCCGTCATATAAAAAACTGGGGAAAATTACTTCGACGAAAGTGGGGAGTATCTATCCGACGCTGACA
>NZ_SSWO01000045.1:0-2475 GCF_004803625.1 Burkholderia sp. LS-044 | reverse complement strand
GTAAGCACCCGGTAAAGGCACCGAGGCTCGGGAGGTGCCGCTGATCAAGCCACGGCGAGCGTCCAGCGATGCGGAAGCAGCGACGCGATGTCGTTGGCACGATGCGTGGGCAGTCGGGTGAGCACGTCTTTCAGGTAGGCGTACGGATCATGCCCGTTAAGCTGCGCCGACCGGATCAGGCTCATGATCGCGGCTGCACGTTGTCCTGCGCGCAGTGAGCCGGCGAACAGCCAGTTCGAGCGGCCAGTCGCCCATGGTCGAATCTGGTTCTCCAGCCAGTTATTGTCGATGGGCACGTGCCCGTCATCGAGATAGCGCGTGAGCGCTTCCCAACGCTTCAGGCTGTAGTCGAGCGCCTTTGCGATTGCCGATCCTTCGGCAACGAGCTTGCGCTGGGTCACCATCCAGGCGTGCAACGCATCGGCAACGGGTCTGGATCGCTGCTGGCGGATGGCCTGTCTTCGATCGGGCTTCAGTTCGGCGACGTCACGCTCGACGTCGTAGAGTGCGCCGAAGTATTTCAGCGCCTGCTCGGCGATCTGGCTCTGGTGGTTGACGTGCAGCTCGTAGAATTTCCGGCGGGCGTGAGCGACGCATCCGATTTCCGTGATGCCCAGTTCGAATCCGGCCTTGTAGCCGCCATAGTCATCGCACATGAGCTTGCCGCACCACGCTCCCATGAACTTTCGGGCATGTTCGCCGGCACGGCTGCCGGCGAAGTCGTAGACCACGGCCTTCAGATCGGCGAATGGCGTCGTGCTGTACGCCCACAGGTAAGCCCGATGCGTCTTGCCCTTGCCGGGCGACAGCATCTGCACCGGCGTCTCGTCGGCGTGCAGCACGTCGCGCTGCAGGAGCTCTTCGCGAAGCGCATCGACCAGCGGTTGCAACCGTACACCGCAGATGCCGACCCACGCGCCGAGCGTCGATTGCGGGATCGCCAGGCCCGCGCGGGCAAAGATGCGTTCCTGCCGATACAGCGGCAGGTGGTCGCCGTATTTGGCAACCAGCACCTGCGCCAACAGCCCGGTGGTCGGGATACCCTTGTCGATGACGTGAGGCGGGATCGGTGCCTGGATCAGGGTCCCGCAGTGCCGACAGGCCCACTTGCCGCGGATATGCCGCTCGACCGTGAACACGCCTGGCGCATAGTCCAGCTTCTCGCTGATGTCTTCGCCCACGCGCTCCCGCTGGCAACCGCACCGGCACGTGGTGTCTTCCGGTTCGTGATGGATGTCCGTACGCGGCAGTTTCGATGGCAAGGGCACACGCTTCGGCTGTTGCCGAGGCTCAGCGGCAGTCGTGACCGGTTGAAGCTGTTCGAGTTCGGCTTCCAGTGCCGCCAGGTCTGCGTCGATCGCCTCGTCGAGCAGGCTCATCTGTTCGGCATCGAGCCGCTCGCTGCGCTTGCCGAATTGCAGGCGCTTGAGCACGGAGAGTTCGTGCGTCAGTTGATCGATACGCGTTTGCCGATACTGCAGCTCCCGCTCTCGCTCGCCAGCCTCCCGCTCTTGCTCGGTGACCTGCACGATCAGGTGCGCGGCCAACGCACGCAACTGTTCCGGGCTCAGGGCGTCGAGGTCGGTGGGCAAGTCCATGCAGGCCAGTCTGCCAGAGGCCACTCCGGCACGGAAGCGAAACTGTTTACGTCCCGGTGCGCCTCATATCACGGTAATCGCGTGATCGGGCGTTAGCGTCCGCCACGGCAGACCCGTGACCAGCGCGCGCAGTTGCTCGGCATTCAACGGCAAGGAAACCGACTGTTCACCATCGCTCCAGATGAAGCGGCCCTTGTTCAGCCGACGCGCGGCCAGCCAGATGCCCAGCCCATCGTAGACCAGCACCTTCATCCGTGTGGAATGCCGATTGGCAAACAGATACGCGTGATGCGGCCGCACTGCGCCGAACACCTTCACCACCCGGGCCAGCAACGTATCCGCACCGGAGCGCATGTCGACCGGCTCCGTCGCGAGCCAGATCGCATCGATGCGGATCATCTCAGCCAGTCCCGCAGCCACGCCGCGCACTCGACGGCCGCCGACGCCGGCCAATGCACCGTGACTATGGCGGCGCCCCGACGAACCTCGATCCGGATCTCCGACAGCCCCGCCGACGCAGACGACGCTTCCAACTGGAGCGGCACGAATGCTGCCTGCGGTGCTGCGAGTGCTTCTACGGTCGCCGGTTCGATCACGTCCGGCTTCTGCCGGGCAACGACCCAGCGACGCACAAGGTTGGCGTTCAGCCGGTAATGCAACGCGACCGCCGCGATGGATACGTTCGGCTGCATCGCCGCGCGCACGACCTTCTCCTTGAACTCGCGGCTATGCCGACGCCGTCGCGTCGGCTCTATCAGTTCCAGCCCTTCAACCTCGTTGCCTTCCATGGTGTACACGTGTCCACTTAAAAATCTGGTGGACACGATCCTCGCGGTCACGAAGCGACTGGACAAGATGACTTCACCGGGGGCTTACA
>NZ_SSWO01000044.1:0-2880 GCF_004803625.1 Burkholderia sp. LS-044 | reverse complement strand
CGGCTGCGCGGCCGGATCACCTTGCCGACGCGCAACTGCTCGATGCAGTGGGCGAGCAGCCCGGCACTGCGCGCGATCGAGAACAGCCCGAACGCCGCATCGCGCGGCAACTGAAGCTGCACCGACAGCATCGCGAGCGCGACATCGATGGTCGGCCGCTGGCCGGTGAGCGTCGTGACCTTGTCGACGAAGTGCGCGAGTTCCGCCGGCGGATCGAGCCGCGCAAGCAGCGCGGCCGCGCGCGGATCGCCGTCGGGGTAAAGATGATGACCGAAACCGGGAATCGGGATCGCGGACTTCAGGTGATGATCGACGACGCGCTCGGCACCCAATCGTTGCACGTCGTCGAACACCGCGCGCACGCGTCCCGACGCGTCACCGTGCAGCGGACCCGACAACGTCGCGAGCCCCGTCAGCAGGCAGCCTGCCAACGACGCGCCGGTCGATGCTGTGATGCGTGCGGCGAATGCCGAACTCGTGATCTCATGATCGGCGACCAGCACCATCGCGCGGCGCAGCAGGTCTGCGCCATGGCTGTCGAGGCCCCAGCCGGCCGCGAGTCGCTGATGGGTGCAGCGCGGGCTTACGCCGGCATCGTCATGTGCGCCGAATGCACGCGACACGATCGCGACGAGCTGCCCGGCCTCGATGTGCAGCGCGCTGTTGAGCCGGCCGAGCGTCGAATGGCCGTGTGCGGCCAGCGTCGCGAGCATCGTGAACGCGCATTGCCGGTCGCGCTCGCCGGGCGGCAGCGCGATCGCCGGCGCGTCGAACGACACGGGCGCGGTGGCCTGCCAGAGCAGCGCAGCCGTTTCCTCGAGCGTCGCGGTATCGGCGAGTTCAATGCTGTCGCGGCCGCGATACCACGCGCGGCCCATCGAGAATGTGGTGATGCCGCTGTAGATGCACGGCTCGGCGCCGAAGATCGTGCTGGCCGCGAGCGCCGCACGCTTGCGGCCGACCTGTTTCTTGCGGCACAGCGCGACGACGTCCTCGGCACGATACAGGCTCTTGCGCGGATCGTCGGGATCCTGCATCACGGCAATGCTGCCGCGGCTCGCGTACGCATAGACGGTCTGCGCCCGCACGCCGAGCCGCCGCGCCGCTTCCGTCAGGGTGATCCAGTTCTGCATGGGGAGTGGTGATGAGGATGCGGCCGGTGCGCGGCCGCTTGCGCCGACTATAGACCGGGTTCAGTTGAATGTCATCTCGGCAGGGCGCCGCTCGAGCACCTCGACGAGGATGTCGCCGGGCGCGCGCACGAAACAGCCGCGCACACCGGCGCGGATCCGCGTGACGGGCTGGACGATCTCGGCGCCGTTGTCGACCAGATGCGCGTAGGCCGCATCCAGATCCTCGACCAGCACGCCGAAGTGGTCGATCCCTTGCATGCGCGCGCCGTCCGGCACGATCGCCGGACGCGCGTCCGGCAACGCCGTGATGAAAAGATTGATGGCGCCGATTCGCAGGTCGACGCGGCCGGGGTGCCGTACGATTTCGGCGTTCAGGCAGCGCGCAAACCACGCGGCGGTGGCTTCGGCATCAGCCGAGCAGAGTTGCAGGTGATCCCATTTGAATTCGATCATGGTCGTGTGCGGCACATGCAGTGGAGCGTAAAAGGGGGGGCGAACGGGGTCAGAGCTCGATACGCGACAGCTTGCCGAGCAGCACCGAGTACGACAGCGTGCCGACGAGGCAGATCGCACCCATCAGGTTCAGCGCCCAGAAGAAGTTGCCGGTGCGCTGCGTCACGTAGCCGATCATCAGCGGCGTGGTGACGGCCGCGATGTTCGCGGCGAGGCTCGTGATGCTGCTGGTGAGCCCGACATAGCGTTTCGGCGCGATCTCGGACACGGCCGCCCACGACATCGAACCGATTCCCTGTGCGAAGAACGCGACGGTCAGGATCGCGATCACCAGCGCGTTCGACTGCACGAAGTTGACGAGCACGATCGATGCGCCGAGGAAGGTGCCGATCACGAGCGGCGCCTTGCGCGACGACGACATCGAAACGCCGCGCCGGATGCAGAGATCGGACAGATAGCCGGCGATCAGGATCCCGAGCGTCGCGCCGATGAACGGCATCGCCTGGAAGAAGCCGACCTTGATCATCGACATGTGCCGTTCCTCGACCAGGTAGGTCATGAACCAGGTCGTGAAGAACACCAGCAGCGTGTTGTTGCAGAACTTGCCGAGACAGATCGCGAGAATCTGCCGGTAGCCGAGCAGGCGCAGCGCCATGCGCCAGTCGAATCGATCGCGCGCGGTCACCACCGGCTGCCCTTCGGTGATGTACTGTAGCTCGGCCGCGTTGACCCGCGGATGGCGCGACGGATCGCGATAGAGCCGGTACCAGACGACGCTGAACAGGATGCCGAATGCGCCGGTTGCAAAGAACACGGTACGCCAGCCGAACGCCGACGAGATCCACAGCAGCAGCCCGGTGAAGAGCGGTGTGCCGATGTACTGGCCCATCACATATACGCTCGTCGCGAAGCCGCGCTCCTGGACCGGGAACCACATCGTCACCGAGCGCGCATTCGACGGAAACGCGGGCGCCTCGAGCGCGCCCATCGCCAGTCGCGAACCGAGCAGCATGTGGTAGCCGTGCGCGAGCCCTTGCGTGAGCGTGGCCAGCGACCAGCCGACGAGCGACAGCGCATATGCGACGCGCGAGCCGAGCATGTCGGCGAGCACGCCCGCCGGCAGCAGCGCGATGGAGTAGGCGAGGCCAAACACGGCGAACAGCTCGCCCATCTGCACACGCGTGAGCGCGAGATCCTTCGATAGCGCGGGCGCGACGATACCGAGCGCCGAGCGGTCGACGTAGTTGAGGACCGTGGCCACGAGCAGCATCGACAGTACGCCGTAGCGCACCCG
>NZ_SSWO01000043.1:0-3179 GCF_004803625.1 Burkholderia sp. LS-044 | reverse complement strand
TGGCTTAGGGAGCCTGACGATTACCTACTTTCACACGGGAATCCGCACTATCATCGGCGTAGAGTCGTTTCACGGTCCTGTTCGGGATGGGAAGGGGTGGGACCGACTCGCTATGGTCATCAGGCAAAGAGGGTTGTCCTGCTGGCGTGGCCAACAGAACCAATCTTGGAAGAAGCAGTAATTTTGAGTTGTGTGTATCACACACGAGAATCCAACATGTCGCTTGGATCCTGCAGCCAGTGCTGTCGCACGGCGCCGATCTACAAGGCAGACTTGTTATAGGATCAAGCCTTACGGGCAATTAGTATCAGTTAGCTGAACGCATTACTGCGCTTACACACCTGACCTATCAACGTCCTGGTCTCGAACGACCCTTCAAGGGGATCTAGTCCCCAGGGATATCTCATCTTAAGGCGAGTTTCCCGCTTAGATGCTTTCAGCGGTTATCTCTTCCGAACATAGCTACCCGGCGATGCCACTGGCGTGACAACCGGTACACCAGAGGTTCGTCCACTCCGGTCCTCTCGTACTAGGAGCAGCCCCCTTCAAATATCCAACGCCCACGGCAGATAGGGACCAAACTGTCTCACGACGTTTTAAACCCAGCTCACGTACCTCTTTAAATGGCGAACAGCCATACCCTTGGGACCGGCTACAGCCCCAGGATGAGATGAGCCGACATCGAGGTGCCAAACACCGCCGTCGATATGAACTCTTGGGCGGTATCAGCCTGTTATCCCCAGAGTACCTTTTATCCGTTGAGCGATGGCCCTTCCATACAGAACCACCGGATCACTATGACCTGCTTTCGCACCTGCTCGACTTGTCGGTCTCGCAGTTAAGCACGCTTATGCCATTGCACTATCAGCACGATTTCCGACCGTACCTAGCGTACCTTCGTACTCCTCCGTTACGCTTTGGGAGGAGACCGCCCCAGTCAAACTGCCTACCATGCACTGTCCCCGACCCGGATCACGGGCCAAGGTTAGAACCTCAAACAAACCAGGGTGGTATTTCAAGGACGGCTCCACCGAAACTAGCGTTCCGGTTTCATAGCCTCCCACCTATCCTACACAGATCGGTTCAAAGTCCAATGCAAAGCTACAGTAAAGGTTCATGGGGTCTTTCCGTCTAGCCGCGGGTAGATTGCATCATCACAAACACTTCAACTTCGCTGAGTCTCGGGAGGAGACAGTGTGGCCATCGTTACGCCATTCGTGCAGGTCGGAACTTACCCGACAAGGAATTTCGCTACCTTAGGACCGTTATAGTTACGGCCGCCGTTTACCGGGACTTCAATCAAGAGCTTGCACCCCATCATTTAATCTTCCGGCACCGGGCAGGCGTCACACCCTATACGTCCACTTTCGTGTTTGCAGAGTGCTGTGTTTTTATTAAACAGTCGCAGCCACCAGTTTATTGCAACCCCTTCACCCTCCTGGCGCAGGCCAGTCAAGCTACAAGGGCGTACCTTATCCCGAAGTTACGGTACCAATTTGCCGAGTTCCTTCTCCCGAGTTCTCTCAAGCGCCTTAGAATACTCATCTCGCCCACCTGTGTCGGTTTGCGGTACGGTCATCGTTAGACTGAAGCTTAGAGGCTTTTCTTGGAACCACTTCCAATTGCTTCGCTTCCGAAGAAGCTCGCGCCACACCCTTGAATTACGCACCCGGATTTGCCTAAGTGCCTTCTCCAATGCAGCGACCGGGACTTCCAACACCCGGACAACCTTCCGCGATCCGTCCCCCCATCGCATCTAACAATGGTGCAGGAATATTGACCTGCTTCCCATCAGCTACGCATTTCTGCCTCGCCTTAGGGGCCGACTCACCCTACGCCGATGAACGTTGCGTAGGAAACCTTGGGCTTACGGCGAGGGGGCCTTTCACCCCCTTTATCGCTACTCATGTCAGCATTCGCACTTCCGATACCTCCAGCACCCTTTACAAGGCACCTTCGCAGGCTTACGGAACGCTCTCCTACCATGCGTGCAAGCACGCATCCGCAGCTTCGGTATATAGCTTAGCCCCGTTACATCTTCCGCGCAGGACGACTCGATCAGTGAGCTATTACGCTTTCTTTAAAGGGTGGCTGCTTCTAAGCCAACCTCCTGACTGTTTTAGCCTTCCCACTTCGTTTCCCACTTAGCTATATTTGGGGACCTTAGCTGGCGGTCTGGGTTGTTTCCCTCTTGACACCGGACGTTAGCACCCGATGTCTGTCTCCCGTGATTGCACTCTTCGGTATTCGGAGTTTGCTATGGCGGGGTAATCTGCAATAGACCCCCCAACCATGACAGTGCTCTACCCCCGAAGGTGAGACACGAGGCACTACCTAAATAGTTTTCGGAGAGAACCAGCTATTTCCAGGTTTGTTTAGCCTTTCACCCCTATCCACAGCTCATCCCCTAACTTTTCAACGTTAGTGGGTTCGGACCTCCAGTACGTGTTACCGCACCTTCATCCTGGCCATGGATAGATCACCTGGTTTCGGGTCTACGCCCAGCAACTGAACGCCCTATTCGGACTCGCTTTCGCTACGCCTGCCCTATACGGTTAAGCTTGCTACTGAACGTAAGTCGCTGACCCATTATACAAAAGGTACGCCGTCACCCCTTACGAGGCTCCGACTGTTTGTATGCATGCGGTTTCAGGATCTATTTCACTCCCCTCCCGGGGTTCTTTTCGCCTTTCCCTCACGGTACTGGTTCACTATCGGTCGATCACGAGTATTTAGCCTTGGAGGATGGTCCCCCCATCTTCAGACAGGATTTCACGTGTCCCGCCCTACTTGTCGCACACCTAGTTCTTTCATACTGTTTTCGCCTACAGGGCTATCACCTGCTATGGCCGCACTTTCCAGAGCGTTCGGCTAACAATACAAATAAAGAGTGCAAGGCTCATCCCATTTCGCTCGCCACTACTTTGGGAATCTCGGTTGATTTCTTTTCCTGCGGTTACTTAGATGTTTCAGTTCACCGCGTTCGCTTCGCATGGCCTATGTATTCAGCCATGGATACTCCAAAAGGAGTGGGTTTCCCCATTCGGACATCTACGGATCAAAGCTTGTTTGCCAGCTCCCCGTAGCTTTTCGCAGGCTACCGCGTCCTTCATCGCCTGTGATCGCCAAGGCATCCACCACATGCACTTGTTCGCTTGACCCTATAACGAGTCTGTCTC
>NZ_SSWO01000042.1:0-3777 GCF_004803625.1 Burkholderia sp. LS-044 | reverse complement strand
GGGGGGCGGAGCGCAAACTCTTGTCGCAGCTAGATCGACCTACACCGGTAAACTGCACCGAAATCAAGGGGATCCCGGAACCAGTGACTCGATGAGGAAAATGATGACGAAAGCGTATGACGAACAGCGGATCCTAGAGCAGCAGGTTCGCGATTGGACCGCAGAACTCAAGCGCCTAGCCGGCCAGATCGCTGCAGCAAGAGGTATGCCGAGTGCAATCGTGATGATCACACCGACCGATGAAGACTACTGGGACGTCATACCCGAGTTGATCGCGGAGGACGCGCTGCAGGTCCGTACGTACGGCTGGCCCGCCGGTTTCAATGTTGAGATCCTCAACCAGGCTGATTAGGAGTGACCTGATGACTCACAAGACCAACAAAAGGGTACTCGCCAGGCCGGAGCCCCTGCGCGTCGATGGAATCGTGTTCCACGTCGCGCTGCATGAAGATCGCTGGATCGAAACAATCGGTGTCCCGTTCGAACATCGTGGTCGCACTTGGGCCGTGCATCGCAGCACGCTCTCCGATCCGTACACGCCGGCGCTGTTCTCGGTGTCGGACGTGGAAACGGGACGAAGCATTGGAAGGATCATGGAAGGGTCGATCGACGCCGCGCGCACCGTGGCGATTGAGAAGATCGACCGAGCCACACCTGAGCAATGGGAGGCGTTTTGCTCTGCAGAGCGATCGGCGAATCCACGCGGGCGCCTGCGTGCTACAGCTGCTTGATCCATGTCGAACCACCTCAGCAGGAGGCGCTGCCCCAGCGCACTTACGTTCGAATTGAATTCACCAAGCCGCGTGCGGCTGAAGGGCCCGTCGATCGTTACGATCGCGTGTTTCGACATCGACAGCATGGAGACGCTGGAGGTCGGATGCCTATTGAGTACCAGGGGCGACGACGTGGTCGAGTGTGCCCGTGTAGGGGGGCGACCTTGCTTTTCGCCCGCAGGCAAGCGTCGATCTCGAAGTGCGGTGAGCCGCGTGTACCGCCGTGCCCTGGCAGATGAATGAGCTGGGCGGCCGGCCCCAGTTCGTGCCGACGTGGTGCCGGTCGAGGCATCGATGGATGCCAGTCTTGCTAGACGCGGCGCGTCGACTGAACCGCAGATTGCGGCAGGAGTTCCCGTCGCCATGCAAGCAATCACACTTGAAATGGGGTTCGAGTGATCCACCCTGGCTACCAAAACTCCACACCTCGCGCGGCGGCTCGTTTGTACGCCGCTGCGTGAAAATCCCGTAGGTCGAACGCTCGGCGATCGGTGTTCAAAGGACAGATCGCCGCGGCCTCGACCACAAATAGAGCGGGCGCAAACCGATCTTGATCGGTCGGGTTGCGTCGCACCCATCCGTGTGTGCCCCACGCGTCAATTAGACCTCTATTCGCGAGCAGACAGTCGAACGCATCGACCCTCTCAAGGAAACAGGCGCGTGTGTTTTCGTCTGAGAACACGTCTGTCGCCACGGCCGCGAGAGCGACCTCGTAAGGGCCAGGATCCGCTCCATAGAACGCAATCAGCATCCCACGAATCTTCGAAACCCGGCGCGTATCGACCAACACCTCGCCATCGTGGATCGCGCCGGCCAGCACGAAGGCCGAACAGAACAGGCGTGGCATCAACAGCGGGACGTTCACGATGACCTCCGGTGTCGTGTCGAGTACGATATAAGCGAGGGAACCTCGCACGGCAAGCAGTCCCGATTTATTCTCGGACCTCGTGCGACGCCCCCAAGCGTGCTCTTTACCTCGCGTGTGGCGTCGTCGATCGTAACGAAAGTTTGCGCTATGCTGCTGCAGTGATCGTGTGACCCAGACAATCCCCATGCTGATTCGCAAACAGGGACGCGTAGTCAAGTTGGTGCGCCTCGAACCGTCGAGAGGATCTGCCGCGGTCGGGCGATCGCGTGAGGGCGCTCGTTGTGTCCGTCGTGTAGTCGGGTCGTTTCGCGTCGACGAACCGGTGCCACGGATGCTACTCCAGGTGTTGAGCCGCGCCGAACGCCAGACGCTCTCGTGTTGGATGGCTGTCTATCGCGAAGAGCAGGCCCGTGCGCGAGCCCTACCGGTTCTTGCATCGGCAGCCCAGCAATTCGACATGATCGTTGCCGCATTAGATGCTGCTGCAGATACTCTATCGGTCGCGGACGCCGAGCACCTGTGGGCGCAATTGCAGGCGATCTCGCGCGCGCTGAAGCGGGCAGGGCATGCGCGACCGCGAGCTGCACGTCGGCCGGCTCGACCGGCACCTGGTCAACGAGATTTCTTTTGTGAAACCGACGAACTTGTGCAGCCTGCCAGACAGTAAGTGATCGTCGGCATCGTGACCTTGTCACGTCTCAATCCGCGGCCGGTGTCTCTGATGGGTATTTCCGCTGCTAGTCGTAGCGCTTGATGAAGCGATCGAACACGGAAGGCGGGTTCAATACCTTGGCCGATCTGTTCTCTAGATCCACGGATCCGTCGTCGTCACTGATCGTGACGAACAGCGTGATTTTCTCGCGCTCCGCACCGGTTCCGAACAATCCTTCCTGATCGAGAAGTCGCAGCGCCTCGATCATGTCGCTCTGGAGATCTTCAAAAAAGACGTCAAACTTCGCTTCCGGAAAGTTCGGACCAAGTACCGTGTCGGCCAACCTTTTGCATAAGGGATTGAACGAGTCCGACTCGGCTGCTTCATACGCCCATTCGCCGGTCGCCCACGTGAACTCCGGAGCATCCTCGTCGTCATCGATTTCCATCTGTTCGCGGACCCGCTTCAACCCCTCCTCAGTATTGGCGGCCGGCACGACGGTCATCGCGCCACTGTCGGTGTAGAGAGCAAAAGCATAAAAATGTTCGTCGGGATGTGCCGCAAGAAGGGCGCGGTAAGTCACTCGCGCCGCGTCGGCAATCTCCCGCGCGAAATCAGGAAACACGCTCATATTGACCCTCGCTGTATGACCTAGTCGTTGTTACCTAGAAAAACTTCTCGACCGATTCGTTGTAGTTCGGCCCGCATTGCTGCTTGTCCTTCAGCGCGCGGCAGATCGAAGGTTGCCCATCCATCCGTGACGATCATCTCCGCGCACGGAAATACGTCGCGATGTCCGTTTGCCGTTGCTGCGACGATCGTACGCTCACGACACGTTGCCGAGTATCTCCCATCGGACAGAGGCCGAGCAACGTGATCAACTGTCAACTCGGCTCACTGTTCGATCAGAAAACGATCGCGATTCTTGGCTTTCGCAATCCACTGCGGCGCCTTACCGCGGCCACTCCACGTCGCGCCGGTTTTCGGATCGCGATACTTCGGTGCAATCGGAGCGCGTGGGTGCGCTGCAACGGCGCGACGCCGACCGAAAATTTGCAAACGCTTACAACGCCGGCTTGTCCATCCAATCCGGCTCAGCCTTCATTGGCATATGGCCATGGTGATATGCGTAACAGTCCAACCATGCTTGGGCTTGCGACTTTCGGAACGGCTGCCGGTCCGTATAGTGGCTTTGCGATGCGGTAGAACTTGGGTGCATCCAGCCGTACAGCACCGGGTCTTGGTCGACAACCGTGTGGACGGTGTATCCTGCCTTCTTCAGGTCGTCGATTTCTGCAGCGCTCAGTTCAAGTGTGTGGTTGTTAGTTGACATAATGCTGATGATCATTTTTTGATTTTGTAGTAGCTAGATGGAAATGTCCGCTTTTGGCTACATGGAAATGTCCGCTTTCGTGCCGCGTAAGCTGTCCGGCCGCCGGGTGTCCGGCGCCGGAGGCTGCGATGGCTGCAACGGAGCGGATCAC
>NZ_SSWO01000041.1:0-5939 GCF_004803625.1 Burkholderia sp. LS-044 | reverse complement strand
CACGACGGATCTCAAGGGCGATATGGTCGGCGATCGACAGGACGGCGCCGCTACCGCGGCGCCGTCATATAAAAAACTGGGGAAAATTACTTCGACGAAAGTGGGGAGTATCTATCCGACGCTGACAGACGCTTCTTCTCGACCGGCTCGCTCTCCACGCGCCATCGCCCCGTCGACTGCCTTACTGATCGTGGAATTGCGCCAGCAGCGCTTGCTGCAACGTCAGATCGCTCGACAGGTGGGAGTGTCGGCCTCGACCGTCAGTCGGGTGCTGGTGCGTGCCGGACTGTCTCGGTTGAGCGACCTGCAACCGCGTGAACCGGTTCAGCGCTACGAGCACGAGGCGCCGGGCGATTTGCTGCACATCGACATCAAGAAGCTTGGCCGTATCGCGCGTCCTGGCCATCGTGTCACCGGCAATCGGCGCGATACAGTGGACGGCGTTGGCTGGGAGTACCTGTTCGTCGCAGTGGACGATCACGCCCGGATTGCCTACACGGCAATGCATCCGGACGAGACGAAACGCAGTGTCGTGCAGTTCCTGCGCGATGCAGTGGCTTGGTACGCCGGACTCGGCGTGCGTGTGCATCGCTTGCTAACCGACAACGGTTCGGCGTTTCGCTCACACGAGTTTGCGCGAGCCTGTCAGGAACTGGGTATCCGGCACAAATTTACGCGGGCGTATCGTCCGCAGACCAACGGCAAGGCCGAACGCTTCATCCAGTCAGCGTTACGCGAATGGGCCTACGCATGGACATACCAGAGCTCGGCCCATCGCATCGAAGCCTTGGCGAGTTGGCAGCACCACTACAACTGGCATCGTGCCCATAGCGCCATCGGCGGCGTTGCACCGATGGCCAGACTTCCCGCGTCAAGAAACAACCTCTTGACGCTTCACAACTAGCCCGGCGGGTAGCTCAGACGCAGATTCATCTCGGCGCCCATCGCGCGCTCGATGACTACCTTGTTGAGCGCGAGCATCACGTCCTGCACCTCGGCGGGCGCCATCGATCCCTTGACCAACTGGTCCAGCCGTTCGTTGGGCAGTTCAGGCAGCGGCCCTCGGGCCCGCTGCCTGGGATGCAACCGTTCGCTCCTTCTTCATTGGCATATCCAAGGCTATCACCTTGCATGATACGCCTCGCCCACGAAATCACGGATAGGTCTAATAGGTCTGTCAAACAAAATAGTCAAAAAGGCTCACCATCTCTATGAAACACCTCCATATCCAACATTCGCATCAGACCAATCATTCTCTCGCAAGTAGCATGCCGGTCAAATTCAGAATCCGAATCCTCTTGGATTACATCAATAATTTTCGGTAGATCAAATGTGAGAGCGATCCCCTTGAGTCGATGACGATGAAATTCAATGCCAGAGATATCCTCATTTATTGCACACCCAACAATCTCAATTGCCTCATCCATCAGGGCAGAAGCGATATCGTTGTCTACAAAATTTCGCGATTTGTTTGGGTTGTTGACGCTATATTCGCGATGAAAAAAGCAAGAATCCAAGGCGTCTCGCAATCTCTGAATATTTACGGGCTTTGTTGCGACGGCATCAATTCCACTCTCAATGCATCTATTTTCATGCAATGGGCCAGAGTTTGCCGATATTGCTATAATTGGCATTTGTGAAACAACGATGTTGTCGCTATTTCTTATATGCTGTGCCAAATCATATCCCGACATATCAGGGAGATTGCAGTCTAGCAGGACAGCATCAAACCTTCCTGAGCTTAATTGATCGATCGCCTCCCGCCCAGATGCGACTCCGGTAGAGCAAAATCCGAGGCGCAGCAACTGAGCCTTAATGACATCTCGATTTATATCCACATCCTCCACAACCAATATATTCAAATTGCGATATGATGTTTCAGCGGTCAAGTCGACGTATTTGCTGCTCCGCCCAGGCCTGCGCTCAATCGGAATTTTCACCGTTACCGTCGTGCCCTTCCCCACAGTGCTAACTATTTCAAGCCTCCCGTGCATCGCCTCAACAATTTTATTGCAAATCGCCAATCCCAGTCCGACGCCAGCGTGACCGGCAGTCCGATTCTTAATCTGATAAAATGGTCTTAATATTTTTTTTATTTCTCGATTCGGGATGCCGACTCCCGTGTCGATAATGCGAAAAACGATATTCTCGGAACGCGAATGCTTTTCCATTGACACAAACAATAATACCGAGCCTTGATCGGTGAATTTTATCGAATTCGAAATGATGTTCGTTATTATTTGCCTTGTTTTGTCGGCATCCGTAACAATCGACGGTGCGGTGGATTTGGATATGACGAAATAAAATGTAATCCCTTTTTTATTCGCTTCGATTTTGGATGGCAGCAAAATCGGTGACAGAATATCAATCGCTGTGGTGATGCGTTTATTAATTGCAATCTTAGAGCTGTCCATCTTGGAATAATCTAGGACATTTGAGAGGAGGGATGTAAGCCACTCGCCACTCCGAATAGCTACCTCAATGCAGCGACGCATTTCGGCTTCAGTCATTTGCGCATTGGCTAACTCAATCGAAGCAATGATGGAATTTAATGGACCTCTTATTTCATGTGCCATGATCGAAAGAAAGGCGCCACGCTGTGTTGCGATTTCTGAGATTGCGAGCTTCGCCTTCCAAATTTGGAATAGCGCAATAACCATGGATGCGAATACCAGGAAGGTGGCCGCAATTTTTAGTCCATAATATCTAAATAACGCCGGGATAGACGGCTTGCCGAAATCGGCGCTCTCTACCCACTTCTCCTGTATAAGATCTGATTCTTCCGCGCTGATGGAGGCGAGCGCCTTTTGAACAATTGACCGCAGCTCTGGACATGCTAAGTTCGTTGCCATTCTCAAGGCGAGTGGCAAATTTCGAATCGTGCCAGCAACAAAAAGTGATTTGCCGTACCGCTGGCGCACCATCGGATGCAATATAGGTTCGGGGCCAATAGTGACTGTTGCCCGTCCGCTCAAAACCGCATCAAGAGCACCATCCGTAGAATAAAAATTTATTGTTTCAATATTTGGATATTGTTTTTTTATCCACGATTCATATGCTCCGCCGCTCCTGATTGCGATTTTTTCTTTAGATGGGAGATCTGACAAGTCGAACATCGCGCGACTTTTCGCTTTTGTAACAGCGATTGTGGTGCCGACGAAGTATGGCTCTGAGAGTGTTGCTTGCTTTTTTAGAGCAAGAGGAACGTCGAAATCTGGCACCCCGGGCAACAAGTCAACTTTGCCATCCACTAAAAAATCTACAGATTCAGTCCAAGACGATGTTTTAACATACTGGAATCTAATGCCTGTGATATCTGAAACCTTATTTAGGTATGCAATACTCAACCCCGCGGCACTTTCGTCATCGAGAAATTCAATTGGCTCCCAATGTGGGTCGATAGCGTACCGTATGATTGGGTGCTCCTCAATCCATTTGGTTTCATCTTTTGTGAGATTGACATTGTGCGCGAAAGTTGACTCAGGAAGAATTCCTAAGATAGTGGTCAGCAATAAAAAAATACAGGCGCCCATATGTTACGTCAGTAGATGCTTGATGCTAAATAGCTCAACATCGCTTGACACCCCGAGCTTACGGTAAGCGGTTTGTTTGTGCCCACTAATTGTTTTTCTATCGCGCACCAGTTTTTTTGAAATGTCCGATATCGACATTCCCATCAAAATTAAGCTAACCACCTCCCGCTCCCTGGGCGTAAGCATCTCAAAAGCATCGGGTCCAGTTAAATCTCGGCTGGCCGCAAGTTGATCGATAACCTTTGGAATATAAATTTTCCCGACCAATACTCTACTTGTTGCCTCAGTTAACTCTGACACTGAAGATGCCTTGAGGCAAAATCCACTGGCGCCAGCTCTGATTGCAAGAGACACAATTCCGGAGTTCGCGTGTGCGCTAACGACAATTATTTTTACCGCAGAAAAGCGCCGCTTTATCAACCTAATTAAAGTTAAACCATCCACATCGTCCGCGTGGAGAATAAAATCCATATACAACACTTGCGGCTGGTGAATCTCAATGGCGGCAATCAAATCGCGACTGCGTTCATGACTACCTATTATCAACAACCCTGGAATGCGTCGAGCCACGGCTTCAAATCCTTGCCTTACGAGATAGTGATCGTCAATCACCATGGCTGTGAAATTCTGCATCCTATTTCCTTAGTATTTGTATAGGCTGACGAGGGCGTTCGCTAAAAAACGCCAGGAAAGTGGGGGTGTTAATATGCGCAATCGATTCTACTTCCCCGACTCTGTATCCCAGTCTTTCTGGCGAATGCTACGCCTAGAGGGTTGCCATGGAAATGAGACTTGTCTCAAAAACCGGAAATCTCCACTTCCACCCGGGACTAATTTTGCTCCAGGGTCGAAACTATTGCTAATAGCAACGAACTTCGATGGCAGGCGGTGGACAATGACGTCTACAGTCGGTCGTATCACTAAGCTTACCGCCCAACTTCTCATTGGGGCCAGAGGGCGGTCTCAAGAATCAAATGCAACGTTTAGCTAGCCCGGCGGCGGTAGTCAATTCCATCGCCATGGCCTTTCGGGGATGGTCCAGTTGAGGGTTTGACGAGGGAGTCTTGTAATCAGCTTGGCAATATCGTTCGACTGCATATGGATCACGCCTGACAGGTCCATTCCTTTGGGTGGAAACTGGCGCAGTGGGCCGTTGATATTTTCATTGCTGCCTCGTTGCCAGGACGCGTAGGGACCCGCGAACCAGATATCTAGATTCAATCGTTCAGCCGGCTCGACATGACAGGTCATTTCCGGTCCTTGATCGTAGGTCAGGCTTTCCCGCAGAAAGGCTGGCGGCTTCTTCATCTGGCGCGTGAAGGCTTCCAGTGCATCCTCGGTCGTGCAGCCATACATGCGGCACAGCACCACGAAGCGTGTCTTGCGCTCAATCAGTGTGCCGAAGCAGGAACGATTGAGGGTCCCCTTGATGAGATCGCCTTCTCAATGACCGGGCCATTGACGAGTTTCGATTGTCTCGGGCCGACGGACGATGCGAAGATCTTCCGGCACAAAGCTTTTGCGGGCCAGTGTCTTGCGTGCGTTGCCACGCCCGGCTTCTCCTGGCGCAAGGCCTCAATCATGGCCTGCTTCAAGCTGCCGCGGGGAGTCGCCGCGTAGATCTTCTCGTGACTGACGCGTTGCTCGGGATTGTCCGGATTCATCTCGCAAAGTCTCGCAGCAATTTGCTGCGGTGACCGGCACCGATAAACCAGATCGTGATGCACCTGCCAGTACAGTATGCTGCCTGCTGTCAGTTTCGCCTGACGCCGACTTCGCTTGCGGCGCGTCCGATTGGCGCTGGCCGCGCTTGTGGCGTCATAGCAGCGGGGCGTTTCCGTGCGATTGCGCGCCAGTTCCAGTGTGGTTGTCGACGCGTTGCGGCCAAGCAGCCGTGCAATCGCTCTGACGCTCGTGTTCCGGGCCTTCTGGATCATGATCACCACGCGCTCTTCGGCGCTCAGATGCTTGTATTTCGTCATCGCAACACCCTATCTCATCAAAGGTGTTGCACTTGAAGTTAGAGTCTAAACAGCAGATTGAATGCACTTCCGGTCGCCCCATCCTCCGCGCCATCACCGGCTGACCGCATGCACCGGATCGAACCCGAAGAACTCGAGCACGTGGCGCGCGACGTCGTCGCGATCGTTGTCCGCGCAGATCATGTGGTAGCTGTTCTCCAGCACGATCCCGCGCGCGTCGGGCATCTTCGCGAGCAGGAAATCGGCCGAGCGCAGGCTCGTCAGCTCGTCCTCGCGCGCATGCAGCACGAGCGTCGGGCACGGCGTGCCGGCTGCCGCCTCGAGCGCCCAGTCGCGCATCCGGTCGACCTGGCGCACGCACGCGAGCGGCACCCACGCATAGTGGAAACTGTCCTCGCGCTCGAACTTCTTCTTCACGATCGCG
>NZ_SSWO01000040.1:0-7251 GCF_004803625.1 Burkholderia sp. LS-044 | reverse complement strand
TCTATCAGTTCCAGCCCTTCAACCTCGTTGCCTTCCATGGTGTACACGTGTCCACTTAAAAATCTGGTGGACACGATCCTCGCGGTCACGAAGCGACTGGACAAGATGACTTCACCGGGGGCTTACACAGAGCCAAAGCTAGTGCGTGAATGGCAAATGCCTTAGCGTGCTGGCTGCAGGACGGTGCCAATTCGTACTTCAGACCGGCCGCGCGTCAGCTCCTGAGCCGGACCGTGCCAGCGACAGGTCAGCGGCCAACAGCGAGAGTCCCGCTACGTCGGCCGAGGTGCAGCATTCGATGAAAAAGCGACATTGACGACAAGTGCTTGACCGGCAGCGACGGGTCGTTCAGCGTCGTTCGCGTCGCCCCAGAAACGCCTTTCGCTGTCGCGTGCCGATCTTGTCGTCGGGAACTGCACGCGACGGCAGGATAGGGAACCTCATCGCTACGGCACGATTGCCGGTTCAAACTCAGGTTCGGAACAACGCGTGAATGCCACTGGTGGCATCGTGGGAGAGTTGATGACACCGTTCTTCGCGGCAGCACGCTCCATAACGACTTCATTTCGCTTTCCGAAAATCTATCATTTCGTGACTATTTTCAGATTCCGAGTCGGCGTCATTCAGCGAATTGACATTTTTACTTCGTAAGCGATGACGAGTTTGTTTTAGTCTACGTCTATCGTCACCGACCTCACAAATACTTGCGGCGAGGACCGAAAGCCGGCTTCGTTTCCTCCAAGATGTTCAAATTCAACTCCTCGATTGAGTTTGCCTTGTAGGAAATCTTGTTAGAGTCGTCCGCTCCATGCCACAGATAATCAACTGCTCGGCGTCGCGGGTCGCGGTGAGGTTGGCGTTGCGGGTACCGACCAACTTACCGCGATAAACTGATCTGCGCGGCATCCTTCGATGCGGATCTCTGGCGAATGCGCACTCGGCGCTCCCAACGCCACTGGCATAGAGGCTGGTAGCGACGGTGGCGTGGCGGGTGGACGGCCCAGCAGCCGCTTGGGAAGTCGACCTTCCGCCTGATCGATCCAGCGCGACAGTAGATTCGCGTTGAAGCAGTGTTTCAGCGCGACCGCCGCAACCGATACGCCGATTTCCCTGGCAGGCCGCAACCATCGGCGCCTTGAACTCGCTGTAGCGTTGCCGACGACCCCGATCCGAGAGTGCCTCCGATTCGACGTTTACGTGTCCGTTTTTTCGTTTAGTGGACACGATATTCCCAAGTGCATCACTCAGATTCAAGGCGGGTTGGGTGGCCGCTTACCCACGACTGCATGATCGTCAGGTACTTCGCGCCTCAAGGCCCGTCGGCGAAGTCTTGCAGCGCCTGCCATGCCGCTTCCTCGCTGGCAGCCGCGTAGATCGGGCGCAACGCTGCGGCGCGCACCTTACGGTCCTCCTTGTAGATGGCGTATTCGAGGCTGTTGTGGACTAGGCGCACGATGCAGGTGTGAACGGTGGTCCGCGGATAGATCTCGCTGATGACCTCTGTGAGCTCAGCGTCGACCACGGCGATCAGGATGTCCTGGTAGCCGTCGGTTTGCTCGATCCAGTGGCCCAGCACATTACGCTGGCCGTTGGCCTGAATGCCCATGGCCAGACAGACAGCCTTGTTGTTAGGGGCACCCGCCCTACCAACCGAGTGGAATCTAGGGCATAGCGCTATGAAGCGCGCGAAGAAATTTCACATACAACACCAAACCAGCTCCACGCAACAATGGTGAAAACAAGAAAATTCTCAACGAATTTTATCGTTTCAGTGGTTAGAATTTTCTCGCAGCGCCTTTTCTTTATATGATGTTTATGCGCTAAGGTGCATCGCTCGAAAAATGAGATTTGTCTTGCGTCTCGGCGGTGGGAGCGGTGGCATCGTCGGGGCTTGGTATGGTTGTATCGGCTATTTGCTCGAATGCTTAAATTTTTTGAAAAAATTATCTTAAAAAAACAAAAGAAAAGTCTCTTAAATCTCATAGGATAAGTTGGTGATGTTGGGTATGAAGTGGTAGGAGGGAATCTGGGCGTAACCCCGTGGCGCGTTGGCGCGATGTTTTTGCAACATTTATTACAATGGCCTAAAAATGATTAGCTATCCAAGTGTCGTTCGGGTTGCTATATTAGATGATCATCCTACCTCTTCGTTGGGAATGGCGACGTATTTGGTGAAAAAGGTGGGGTGCGAAATCATAGCAAGCGAGAGTAGTGTTGTTCGTTTTATGAGTTTTATTCAACCTGGAAGGCTTGATGTTGCGCTGATAGATCTTCTGTCTTTGGCGAGATCTGGCGGCGAAATTTGTGCCATAAAGCGACGCTGCCCGGGTCTTCGGGTTGTTGCCACTTCATCCAGTTCATTTGAATTGGCGAGGATTGCCAGCTTCAACGCAGGTGCCGACGAATTTTATGGAAAGAACGAAAGTGCAGATAGACTCGCTGAGGTGATATTAAGGGTAGCGAGATCAAGCCCGTCTGTCGACTTGATGGGAGGGGTAAAATTCAATGGCCTATCAAAATGCGAGATTGAGGTGCTCTTGGCGTGCTTGGAGGGCGCCTCAATTTCAGAAATCGCTCATAGAAAAAATCGAAGCATTAAAACGGTAAGTCGTCAGAAAAGATTGGCGTATCAAAAGCTCGGGATCGCGTCGGATTTCGATTTATTTAGGGATCGATGGCTATTTCGGTTGTCGCGTCTTTTTGAGGGGAATCTCGCAGCCTCCGACCACGCCGCGCTCAAATAGTGGTTGTCGCTCGGTAGGTTGAGTAGGTTGCGGCATCAACCTGATAATCTCAACGTTGATAATATCGACGGGCATGTGATTTACTGGTGTCGGTGGAAGTGCTTTCAGATTGGTCAGGCGGTACGCCGATCAACTGTAGCGAGCCGCTCGTGACCGACGCGAACACCGGGCCGGCCACCGTGCCGCCGTAGTAGCCCTTGCCGCGCGGCTCGTCGATCATCACCGCGACGATCAGGCGCGGGTTGCTCATCGGCGCCATCCCCGCGAACAGCGCGCGGTACTTTCCCTTCGCATAGGTCGCGCCGACCTGCTTGCGCGCGGTACCGGCTTGCGCGCGGTACCGGTCTTGCCGCCGATCCGGTAGCCGTCGACGCGCGCGCGGCGCCCCGTGCCGCCTTCGCCGACCGCCATCTCGAGCATCGAGCGGATCGACGCGGCCGTTTGCGGCGACGTCACGCGATGGCCGCGATGCGCGTCGATCGTCTGCTGGTCGGTGCCGTTCTTCAGCAGCGACACCGGGTGCAGCGTGCCGTCACCGGCATAGGCCGTATAGGTTTGCGCGATCTGCAGCAGCGACATCGACAGGCCGTAGCCGTATGCCATCGTCGCCTGCTCGATCGGCCGCCAGCGCTTGTAGCCGCGCAGCCGGCCCGACGCGACGCCCGGGAACGTCAGTTCCGGCGCGCGGCCGATCCCGTACTCCTGGTATTTGTTCCAGATCGTTTCGGCGGGCAGGTTCAGCGCCAGTTTCGCGAGCGCGACGTTGCTCGACTTCTGCAGCGCCTGCGATACCGTCAGCGAGCCGTGGTTGGACGTATCGTGGATCACCGCCGGGCCGATCTTGTAGGTGCCCGGCGACGCGTTGATGATCGTGTTCGGCGTGACCTTGCGCTCGTCGATCGACAGCGCGACGACGAGCGGCTTGATCGTCGAGCCCGGTTCGAACGTGTCGATCACCGCACGGTTGCGCAATTGCTGGCCGGTGAGGCGCGCGCGGTCGTTCGGGTCGAAGGTCGGGTAGTTAGCCAGCGCGAGGATCTCGCCGTTCTGCGCGTCGAGCACCACGACGCTGCCGGCCACCGCGTTGTTCTCGATCACGGCCGCCTTGAGCTGGCTGAAGGCGAGCTGCTGGATGCGGCGGTCGATCGTCAGTTCGATCGTCGCGCCGTGCTGCGCGGGGACGAGCGGGCGCGTGTCCGACACGATGCGGCCGAGCCGGTCGCGGATCACCTCGCGCTGCCCGGACGTGCCCACCAGGCGCGCATTCGCCGCGAGCTCCACGCCTTCCTGACCCTTGTCCTCGACGTTCGTGAAGCCGACCACGTGCGCGGCCGATTCGCCTTCCGGGTAGAAGCGCTTCGAATCGGCTATCTGCGTGATGCCGTCGATCGCGAGCTTGTCGAGCCGGCTCGCGGTGTCGGCGTCGACCTGCCGCTTGAGCAGCACGAACGTCTTGTCGTTGCCGAGACGCCGCTTCACCTCGACGAGCGGCAGGTCGAGCAGCTTCGCGATCTGCGGGTAATCGGTGTCGGCGACCTGTTTCGGGTTCGCCCAGATTTCATAGGTCGACAGGCTGACGGCGAGCATCGCGCCGCTGCGGTCGACGATGCCCCGCACATCGCGTGAGCTCGATCGTGCGCTGGTAGCGCTTCTGCGCCTTGCAACAAAGATGTCTCGGTTCACGATCTGAATCCAGAGGGCGCGCGATATTAGCGAGGTGAATAGGACCAGCACTACTGACATCACGATCCTTGGTCGCAGCATCGTGCCCTGATTTTTATTGGGCTGCCTCGTGAACATAGAATTGGTTGCCGTCTATTATTATAAGCCGTCTTTGTGCAAATAATGCGAATGGGGTTGCGGAACGGGGCTTTAACGTGAAGTCATCCTTCGCAGAGAGTCGAAATAAAAAACAAAGATTTTCCCGTCGCCCACTCTCTCGTAATTTCGATCATTTTGTGAGGTGATTCATCTGCGTTGATGTGGTTTGTTGTAAGTCGCACCTGGAATCGCGGAATCTGGTTTGGCTAAGATAATGCGGCCATGTCATTGATATTTATGAGATTCTCGTAGCGGCGTGTCTCAGCTTCAATGGGCGAGATATAGTCCAGCAGCTCTATCAACCGATGATGGTTATACTAGGCCACCCATTCCGGCGTTGCCAGTTCGAATCGGGTGCAGCCGGAGCGAGGTGGGCTTAATAAAGGATAGGCAGTGTAAAAAAATAGGAAAACCCATAAAAACAAGACCATTCTTGTGGCAATTTTTCGGGGGGGGGGGTAGGCTCCCTCGTATGAAAACTTATCTTACTTATCCTTTCTCTTTTTTTCGCTCGCTATTTTGTCGTTGTGGGGAAAAGTCGGTTCCTTCGCGGCTGCTGCTCGCGCTGCTTTCGCGCGTCGCGCTGGTGGTGGCTTCCGGTCATGCGCTGGCCGTTGGCACGGGCGAGGTAGTGCAGGGTGCCGCAACCATCCAAGGCGGAAATGGATCGCCTGTTACAACGATCAACCAAGCGAGTGATCGCGCGGTCATCAACTGGAACAACTTCGATATCAAGGCACGCGATTCCGTAACGTTCAATCAGCCGGGTGTGAACTCGGCCACGCTGAACCAAGTGCTTGGGCCGGACGCGACGCAGATCATGGGCGCGCTGAAGGCCAATGGACGCGTTTTTATCGTCAACCCCAATGGGGTGGTGTTTGGTCAGGGTGCGCAGGTTGACGTGGGTGGGGTGGTTGCGTCTTCGCTTGGCATCAATAGCGCCGACTTCATGGCGGGCAAGCTGAACTTTGCGGCGGGCGCGACACGGCCGGGGCTGGTGCAGGTCGAGGCTGGTGCAAGTATCACGGCGAAATCGTTTGTGGCGCTGCTGGGCAGCCAGGTATCGAATGCCGGAAACATTGCGGCGGGCATGGACCCGAATGCGGACAGTCGTGGAGTTTCGCTGGTGGCCGCAGATTCGGCCACGATCCAGATCGGTAACTGGAATGTGGCGGTCGACCAAGGGGCGATGAATGCACTGGTCGCGAACTCGGGCAGTGTGATGATTGGGGAGTCGCAGGCCGATGGTTCGATCCAGCTGAATGCGGCGGGGCGCAATGCGCTGATGGGGGCGCTGCTGAACACGGGCACGGTTTCGAACCAGAGCCGTGGAGTGGGCAGTGAGACCTCACTGGTATCGACGGGCAGTACGACGGTCGGCGGAGAGGTCACTGCGCTGGGCGGGAAGGTCGAGGTGCGCGGCAATGATATCGATATCGGCGGCAATATCACGATCGGGGATGCGAAGACGGATGCGCCGGTGTTTGTGGAGATTGGCGGCGCGCAGACTCAGCGGGTAACGCAGGAGACGTCGAGCACGGTGACGGCGACCAGCAGTGTGGATTCGCAGATCAACATCTCGGCGCAGAAGGTGCTGGCACTCTCGGGAATGCTGTGGGCGCCGGAGGGAGAGATTTCGCTTGCGTCGACGATCCTCGACACGGGGACGCTGCTGCCGATCGCGTTCAAGATCAGCCTGTCGGGTGTGGAGGCGGTGGCGCGGCTGCCGTTGAAGACGGCGGGTGGACTGGTCGTGTATCTGGGCAAGGACGGCAACTTCTACTCAGAGAACGGTCAACTTCTGGATCCGACGACGCATCTTTATGACGAGGTGGATGGTCACGACGCGGGGACGGTGTCGGAAGCGACGGAAAAGACGAGGTCGGCGGGGAGCTATTTTGATTCCTCCGGAGAGGAGGGACGTTTGCATTTTCTCGACTCTGCGAAAACAGAGATTGAGGTTCCGCTCGAGATTGGGGTCACCGGTGCTTGGGGCGAGATTTATACGGATTCGACGCGGAATCATTGGCTGGGCGGCTTCAAATTGATGATTGCACTTGACGGGCGCATCTATCTGCTGGAGACGGATGTGCGGGGTGCGCTTACTGGTGAGCGGTTTTTGGTGGGCGCGCTTGATCTGGACGCTCTCCGTATCCGTCTTGATGGGAATTGGCGCGCGCGCCTGCCGAAAGGTTCGGTTCTCGTTGTTAAGAATCCCCACTCCTCTTCCGACGAGATGGTGCACGGGAAGGTGTTGGACTCCACATATCTTGATGATGTGCTTCAAGGGGCCGAGGCAGTCCAGTATGTGGCCGTGGCGGGTCAACAATCGAGGGAGTTTCGATCGTGGTGGGAGAGGGACCACCTGTACTCCTATGCGACCCTTCGCAGTGTGGATTCTGATAGGGCTGAGTATCGGCAAATGGTGGCGACTGAACTGGCGAAGCCCGCTTATGATCCAACGCGGGGCAGGATGACTGAGGACGACAAGAAAAGCATAGCTGGGATCCAGGCGGCTCACGAGCGCATTTTGGATGAACTGCAGAAGGAAAGTCAGCAGAAGAAGGCGAGCGCAGCGCTGGATGCGGCGATTGCGGCAGAGCCGGACGCGAATCGGAAGGCGCTGATCGAGGAGAAGCGAGGTCGAGGAGACCTGCAGACCGAGAAGGCGGCCCAGGATTGGCTG
>NZ_SSWO01000039.1:0-15222 GCF_004803625.1 Burkholderia sp. LS-044 | reverse complement strand
GCGTACGTGGATGCGAACCTGAAGCCGGTCACGAAGGTGAACGTGCCGGACACGACGAAGCCGGGTCAACAGAAGCCGCTCGAGGTGGTGCAGGCGCCGGTGGACCCGTTGAATCCGGGAGGTCCGACCAAGCCCGTGCGACCGTCAAACCCCTCCAAGCCAGGGTTTGGACGGTCGGGCTCGACATTGATCGGGACACCGAACGTGTGGAATCTTTATCTCACCATGCTGGCATGCAGATTGGTGACGGCAAAAGGAATGAGCGATTGCGTGGATGCAGTCGGTCTGCCAGCCCGCAGCCAAGATGAGCCGCGTTAGCACCGTGGCCGTGTCGACGACAACGTTTTTTGCGGGGTTCGAATAAATTAACTGAATTCAATGCTATTGATCGAAATGGCATTGAAATTGAAGGGGTATTGGGGCGGGGCTGCCATCCGTTAATTATTTTCAATTTGCGAGATTGATTATGGAAACATCAAGTAAAAATGATGCTTTTGTTAAACTTAAACTCTTCGACAAAACTAGCAGGAAGGTGGCGGGGCTTGACACGCTTGGATCACTCAAGGCCGGCGTTCAGACAACAATAACCGTCTCCGTGACACTTCACCGTCGTCGCCCAGAAACGCAAGTTTATCTGAAATTGGACTTTGGTGTTCCGCTTAAGGATGGTGTTAAGTATATAAACGATGTTAAGGTTTCGGACGGCAACGTGGCCCCCTCCACGACATTTACGGGAGTTCCATCACCATTCGACAAAACGTTACCTTACAAACCATCGTGGTGGGACTCGGCTGGGGGAGCAAATCAGAAACCAACGACATTGTTGGCGGAGATTCCTGCGGGGGCACTTTCTGACGGTGCGTTACAGGGGAGCCAGGCAATGGTGTCATGGGAGATAGCCTTTATTCCGAAAATTTGCGAGGAAATCGATGGCCATACGATCACTGCTTGGGTGGTGACACAGGATGACGACAATCATAGTGTTTACGATACCGACGAGTACACTTTTCGAATCATCCCGCCGCGCCCTGACCTTATCGATATTGAGCTTGAAGATGCTCCAGGCAGCGTGCAACGAGTAACGCCTGGACAAAATAAGTACTGGGTCGGAGCAGGAAGTTCAATTGTTAAAATTACGGGGCACACAAAAGAATTTCTCGAGTTTGCATATATAAAACTCAAGAGGCCCAACCTCGGGGAAGCGATATTGAAGGGGAAGTTGAGCGACGCTGACAAAAAAAGTTCTCGGTAGAGCATGATTTTTCCGAAGCTTTTAAGCTCCTTCAGACGGGACATGATGCAACTATCAACGTTGCGCTGAGCCAGGCCAATCGCCCCGAAAATGATGATCCTAGTGAGATGTGGAGCACTCCTCCAAAACCAGTCATTCTAGTGAAAGAGCCGCATCCACCACAAATCACCAGTGCGAAGGTTACATCGGCCACAGTGAATGAGCTTCTCGTGA
Source organism: Burkholderia sp. LS-044 (assembly GCF_004803625.1). Lineage (NCBI taxonomy): Bacteria > Pseudomonadati > Pseudomonadota > Betaproteobacteria > Burkholderiales > Burkholderiaceae > Burkholderia > Burkholderia sp. LS-044. Next base: position 13,757 of record NZ_SSWO01000039.1, on the reverse strand, counting down.
CCGTGGAAGCAAGAAAAGCGGTTGCGGGCGGCTCAGATGTACATTCGCTTGAGTATTCGATTCACGGTGAAGCTGGGCCGTGGAACACGATCAGCATTATTGAATCCGATCGGACAACCCCGGGGAGCGTGTCGGGTAAGCAAACGGTCGCCCCTCATCCAGTCAGCGGTGAGGTAGACATGAGCATGGGCATTCTCGTCAGGGCTACAAGCTACTGCGGGACGCATAGCCAAAGTGTCCTTGCCGAATTGGATAGCGGATTGTTCGAGTTCGTATGTAAAGAACTTAACGACATTCAAGTAAATAGAGAGGCATCCGTTTCATTAGTTGTCGTACCCCGTGGCCGTTGGATATTTCCGCCGGCAACACTGAAGATTGAATGGCCGGAAGGTTTAACGGACCCGGGAAATCCCGCAAACACGTACCAAATCACATCAGCCGAGCCGCATCATGGGGCAAACGTAATTTTCACGAGACAAGAGTTGATCGGCAAGCCGATTGGTACGGTAAAGGCAGAATTGACGGGAACATTGTTCGGTCGCACTGCTAACCCAATCAATCTCAAAGAGCTTTCTGCCGATCACGGAGTCTACGAATTTCCTCGGCCATGGTTCGTCTTCACTAATCTGAAAGACGACATCTTATACGCGGCCGCGTCGAATATCCGCCTCATCGGAAATTTCATAACAAGGAAAATAGACGGCACAAAATCGGAATCAAAAACATTGGAGGGGAATTTTGTTAAATTCGAATATAGAATTAAAGGCGAATCGAAATTCATATCGTTAGATAACACGGCGCTGGAATATGCGCCGGGCGACTCAAGTTTCGTAATAACACTCCCTCCGGAGCCGTTCTCTAAAGAAGCGATTTACGAAGTTGAGTTGAGGGCATTCTATGATGAGACGGACGCGCAGAAGAAGCTGGGCGTCACGGATGCACATGGATTCGTTAAGATAGATATCAATAATCAATCGCCTCACATGAGCGCTCCGGTGGCGTTTGTGAACCCGGCTAATGTATTGATGGTGAGGGCTAGTGTACAAAGCCCTGCGAGCGACCCGATTACTCAAGCAGAGATAAATTGGGATGGAGATGCGCGAGAAACTTTAACGATTGGCGGAGCATCTGGAAATTGGACCCTTCAGTCATCAAATGGAATAAACGTCAAAAACGTAGCTCATGCATTGAAGCCCACTCTATCCGTGAGCACAAAACACGGTCACTCGGATACGGCTGACCCTCAGTTCAATGATCTCACTCAACTCATTTCGCTTAATGTTGTCATTAATAGTGCGGCGGTACCGATATCGCTCCCAGGAATGAAAGCACTTGACTTGGATACAGTGGGAATCGTAAGCCCAGCGGATGTGATTGGTGATGCTTTGTCTGTGGTCGTCGATTTCACACCACTGGTTTGCCTGTCTCTGCTGAACTTGGAAGTCCACTTGACAGGAATTGAGTTGAGTGGAGAGCCGACGGTGTCACCAGCTGAGCAACTTTCCGAGGCGGAGACGAAATGGTTGTCGCGTTGGACCGGCGCGCCGGGCAACTCGCTGTTGCTTTCGCTGAAGGAAAAGCCCGCTCGTAAATGGTCCGTGACTCTTCCATTGAAAATGGTCTCCGATCATCCGCATCCTGAGTTTTCAGTGACATTGACTGATGCAGTAACGTCACACTTTACGTTTAAGAAGAAGAATGCACGTTACACGTTCAAAGTCAATAAAAAGAAATCGGCTTGATAGTCGATTTCCCGCGCGAATTTCTCTAGATTTTGCACATGGATATGTTACGGCTCCTAGTCAGGAGCTGTAACATGGAAACAGAATATGGCTGACTCAAGCATTTCAACGACCATTCAGTTGGCAGATGAACGGCTGGCGCCGGGCATGGGCACCACGCTCACGGTCGGCATCTGGCTGCCAGCGGAGCGTCCTTGGGTTCGACTCTTCTTAACTGTGCCGCAGGACCTATTAATACATAGAGTCAAATCGTACCCGGGCAAACCTCTCCCCCAAGAAAAAAAATTGGATCCACCTGGGTACAGCGATTTTCGAGAGAAAAATAAATTTACCGGCCATACGGTTGCTGATCCTTCGTGGGATTGGGGCGAAAGTGTTTTACTCGCCGACATTCCTGCCACAGGCATATTTGCCGATGATGATGGAAAACGCCCGCTGCTCCTGAGTTGGGCAATAGGTATCTTGGCGAACGGAGAGCATTATCCTGTGAACAGTAAGAAAACAATACAGCTGTATGTTCGAGGTAATGATCCTGACGAAGAAATTATTCCGCCCAATGCCGGTCATTTCGTCGTCCTCTCACCTCCCCCGAACTTCTGGTTGGTTCGTCCCATGCTGATTACACACACTGGCCATATCTGGCTCGATGGGATCTTCGTCGAGCCCCCTCGGAATCAGGATCTCGATTTTCAATACTCCGTCGGTGAGGAGCATTACTCTCAGATTGTTGAAAGAACCGTTCGGCACGAAGCGGAACGCACGACTTTTTCCGTCCGCCTACCTGATGAAATTTTCAAAACGGGTGCGGACGACGAAGTTAAAACCTATGTGGGCGTGAAGCTACGAGTTCGATATGTAAAAGATGGCGAATGTGCACCATTTTCCGGATTAACTGATATCGCTGTCACCATTAACAATCATCGACCCGCTCTGGAAAATCCGTGGCTTTCTGTGACAGAAGATCATGGTGCTTATTCTCTGGTGATAAGTGGGGCAATACGTGTTGTTGTCGGGGCTGCGGATAGTCGCTCTGCCCCGCAGGTTGCGATCAGTTGGAATGGTGAGACAACCGAGGACTCCATTGCGTGGAGTCCGACGAAACGACGGGAAAATCAATGGACTTTCACATTGAGTAGCAAAACCAATGCAGTCAAAGGAAGCCTTAAACCACAGTTGCTGATGAAGTCTGCTGCAGGTGTAGTGGAAGCGGAGCCGGTGAGATTTATCAGCGCCAACGGTCTTGTGGACATGAGTGTTGTCGTTAATGATGGCGATACGATGAGCTTCGCCCCCTCTACCAGCGTTCAAAGGCTAACGTGTACCAGTAATGTAACGCCTGGATTGGTATTAATCACACTGAAACTCAAGCCTCGGGTGGGAATTCAGCGGATGAATTTCAAGGTCGTTATGTCGAAAGGCCTCAGTCGTCAGCCTGCTAAACCGATTCATGTGTCTCCCAGCGATATTGCGGAAGCCAACGAAAGATTCAACGATCGATGGGATGGTACGGTGGGCAACTCGCAGATCCTCGCTCTCCCCGAGGTTGAGGCTCAAAAGGAAATTATGGTTGTATTTCCGTTGAGGACTGAGGCAGGCGTGAGAGATGAGCTGATTCTTACGGCAATTCTCTCGGATGCTGACGCAGCTTTTCAAATGCCAACGTACTACGAAATTCGGATGCGACAAATATCCGGGCACTAATGTGTGGTCGAGCCCGTTTGGAGTGATTTTCCCACGGGGTAATACTCGTAAAGTGGGGCAGTAGTCAAATGCGACGGCCCCGTGTTGTTAACGAAGGAGCGAGTGATGCAATCACAGCAGAATCATATCGATATGGCCAAAATCTGGTTTTCCACAGATTCTGGCGTGAGCGTTGGAAATGCGCATGGTTCACCTGATCCGACCCCGATCTCTTTCCTCGGCGGAAAAGCCCCTATCGTTCGGGCGATCACTGCGACCGGGAGTGGGGAAATCTGGTTAATCGGTGACGAGAACGCGTCGAGCGCACCTCATAGCAACAACTGCTCGCTCTGGCGGATTGTGCCGGGAGCACTTGAGGCGCATCAAGTGTTGACGATGCAAAAGCACCGGGGCCTGAAGCTCGTGATCGACACGTTCGGGTATCTGTGGGCAGGGCTTTGTGGTCCGCAGGACGATAAAGGAAAAGTGATTCAACTGACGCCCACGGGCGAAGTTGCGGCAGAGTTTGGTGACTTGCCGTTCGTCCCCGAGCATCTGGCGTATACAAGCGACGACACGGTTTGGGCCGCATCAAGCAAGGTTGCGCCCCAAGTACTGACTCCCTCTGATGGGAAGCTCGAGGAAATCTCCCTGTCTGTCAAGCATGTGTCGGAGGGGGCTGGGGACAAGCCCTACGTGTTGCACGTCACTGATGCCCATGGCAAAGGGATCGGGGGACGTCGAGTGACTCTGAGCATTGCTTCTGACCATCGATCAAGGGCGTCCTTCGTAGGCTACGCCTATGATCAACCCTACACGAAAACGCTGACCACGGACGGGACGGGGGCTGCTTCGTTTGCCCTGCGCGGAGGTGTTGACACTCTTCTGGAGGGCCAGACAGTCAGCATACTCGCCATTAGCCGTGGGATGCCAAAGCCGATTACTGTGTATTCCGGGCCGATGATTGATGTTCTAGAGAACAATCTGGCTATCACTGACTTGACTGGCCACTTCTCCACGACCGGCATCGGCCTTACCGGGCGGATATCCGGCGCAGGTCTGAGCGCGGCTCATCCCGCTGAAAATTTCGTTACCCTGTCGATGCGACCGTCTCACGGGGCGCAACTCCAAACTGTGCCGGCTACCCAGATCAAATGGGCCAAAGCGTGGGAACCGAGCGGTTGGTTTTTCCAAATTCCAAGCGCGGCGCCATTGCCTACCGCCGTTGTCCCAGAGCTCTCCGTGCAAGCGCATTTGGGGAGCAGCAACCAAAGCCTTCCTACGGTCGCCCAGTTTCCATTCGGCGCTTTCATGGAACTTCGATTCAAGAACGAGGCTAAGGAATTGATCCCGCCGTATGAAGAGCAGTCTGTCAACGATAAATTTTCGTACAGCGTCCACATTATCTGTCGACACCCCATTGACAAATGGCGCCTATCTCTGAAATTAGATAACGGTATTACGGTGGAAAAGCCATCATCCAGTTTGAACACTAATCCCGACTGGAATGGCTTGGATGCAGGGCATCTTGTACTGATCGATCATAGTGATGTGCTGAAGATCCCACAGGGTAGCTCGACCGCTGTCGTGGAGGTTTTTCTGACAGGCAAGGTGAGCGCCGGATTCAGTTCTGGGAATATAACGGCGACCCTCCATGGCGAAAGCGACATTCTCCCGTCCAAGCGCGAGCGTCCCGATGGACCTCCAACTCCGGTGGACCGAGAAATCAGTGGGGTTCTGCAACTCATCAAGGCAACGACGTGACGTGACTGGATCGCGTCAATCGTCAAAATATAGCCATTTTTATCTAATACTAGAGGATGCCATGGCAATCGGATCGTTTTCTCAGTTTGATGGGCTTGGTAGGTTCAACGGATTTAGCGTGGGAGGAATCACTGCAAGTGCCAATAATTCGAGCGTGTGGTTTTCTGTTTCCAGTGTGAACGGAAATCCGGCAAAGATTGTTCATTACACCCCACAGTCGAAAGACATTAAGGATTACACCGTCCCAGGCGCAAGTCTGGTTAGTGAAATCGTTGTGACGGAACATGCGGGAGTTCTCCCCGCGCATTCCGATCTGCCCTTGGTTCCGGAAATCGCGAGGACCTATGTGCCGAATAATCAGAAATATATTGGAATACTACCGGCCAACTTGAAGTCCACGCCAACGCTGGCGATTTCGCGAGCCGCATCCCCGGGACTTGTTTCGGATCGATTTGAAGAAGCGTCCCGCTCCGGCGCGTATTGCTCAGCGAGTTTTTCAGGTTTGACTAACGAGAGGGCATCGAGGCTACATTTTCCAGCAAAGGTCCAATCATCTCTTCAGAAGATGAAGGGGCGAATTTGGACGCCTTTCTAGGGTTGACGATATCTGTCTAAATGTTGTTTGCAGAACAACGACCGGTGAAACAGATTTTCATCGTAAGCCCCCCCAACAATTTTGAAGCTTCCCTTTGTCATGCTCGGAGTAGTCCAAAATTCAGGGATCTTGACAGAGCTCTGGGATAGGTGTTAACCATGACCGAAAATTTTACGGCGATTCCTCAACTCAATATGACCGAAATCGGAGGGTTTGCATCCGATGGCGATAGCTTGTGGATCTCGGTTTCAGGCGCAGGTGGCCAATCAGGCAGCGTTATTAAGTACAATCCAAAAACAAAAGCAACCAGTTCATTCCCCATTGCTGGCGCCAACCGATTGGGAGAGCTTGTTATAGCGGAGGCCATAGCGCACCATATGCATACTCGCGTGGTGTGGATCTATGACTCTGAAAAAGGTAATTTTATTCGATTGATTCCGGACGCGTCGACTACCACTGCCACTCCAACATTCACGCATCCAGTCGCCGCCAATCCAGGCTTTGCTTGGGATCCGTTTGAAGAGGCACTTTGGGTCCATGCCGGGGGCATGCTCAGAAAATATATTCGTAATTATTCTAGTAAAGCGGATTATGTTGCCTCGGGCGTCAGCCTCAATGCAACGGGAAGCGCAGTCTGTTATCCGCTGCAAGCGGTCATAGCTGAGCAGAAAACATTGGTACCGGCGGGTGATTTGTTCCTCCATTATGATCCTTTAAAAGCAGACCATCTTTGCGTTGATCCGGGTGAAAGCATTACATGTACCCTCAGTTTGCCGGAATATGCGGGTGCATATATAGATTGGGAAATCCTAACGTGGTACGGAGAGCCGTTCGGGTCTAATCCGGCAAAAATCAATCAGACCGACCGGCTTGATGGCAACGGGAGAGCCACGCTCAAGTTTACTAGGTCGGCGCCAGCGCTTGTTCGTGTGATTCCATCAATTTTAATTAGTAATGCATATATTGCCCCACCCGGTCGAGACTTCGATATATTGTTGGTTGTATTCGGGCGGGAGTCCCGCCACCTTAAAGAATTGGTGCGACGCATTGACCTGACTCCTAAGGCTGGCCAGAATGGTGAGCTTAGTGTGACTGCAACTGCCATTAATGATTATGGTGGAGTAGTACCTAATGTTAAGCTAACTTGGCGGGCAAACGGGGGAGTCAAATGTAATCCCACTGATGGCGTAACGGACGACCAGGGTCGCACAACGACCCGCTTGTCGGGAGGCGATTCGACGGAAAATCTCACAGTTACCGCATCGGCGAACGGCGTGTCTGGATCGACCTCCATTCACTACGTGGCAGATGAGACAATCGCAGGAATTGGCATTCATGCAATTTCTGGGTTTCGTATCGAGGCTGTCAAAGGTGGGGTTCCCGGTCATGCTAGTGGCCCGCTTACTGGAGCGATATATGGAAATGGACGTCACCAGGTTGAAATACTAGTGCGCTTGGATATTCATGGTATCGACGGTCGCGAGATTTCTGGCCTTGATGTACAGAAGCTTCATGCCAAACTTTATCTGGTCGACCTTGCTACTGGAAAATCGTTGGACTGGCATCAGTCTATAGATAAAGAAAAAGAGGCGGGGCGGAATGCGATTATTTATACCGGAGAAAAGGGGGAGTTCTGTCCGGTGACCGACGTTGATGTTCCAAAAGGTGATGGAAATGGAACTTACTATTTCCCGTTCTATGTCTCAATTTCTGGGAGTGTCCCCGAGACCCAGGTGGTCGCGCGTCTATTTTTCGACAGAGCGCAGAGTTGGATTGAAACGACTGGTCGGCGCTCGGCCTCTTCTTCATTCCCCAATGATAATGCAAGTTTCGCATCGATATCGTGCATTGACCCACTGGACTACTCTCTCGCAAAAAATATCGCGTTTAAGTCGGGCCATATGTGGAAGAAAACGGATTTGGATAAAGATCCGGGCGATATCGAAAATATAAGACTATATGTATGGCAAAAACACAATTTTGGCATTGAAACAGTAAATTACTATGCCAATGTCTGGAATATGGGGTTATCTGTCGTCGCAAAGAATTTTGGGCACAAATTCTTCAAAAAGACGGTATATAATGCGCATTCATTTTATTCGAATGAGGATGGTAGCGTATTGAGGCCGAAGATGATAAATAACTCTGCGGATATAGTGTGGAGTGAATCTTCCAACGTTACAATTTTCTGTGTGGATCGAGAATCGTATGGCTATAGCGTCGGTGCGGAGTTTCGCTATATCGACTACGTGGTCATACTTAAGCACGGTTGGGAAGGTGAAATGCCGCACGTAACGTTTAAAAACGAAACGTTGAATCGAGAGGAGATCAGAATAAATATGGTAAATGTGGGGTTTAATCCAGCGGGAAGTGCGCGACTAGATACCAATTATCATCGGATTCACGTCGATGGCCCTCCCTCTATTGAAGTGTTCGATAATTATGGCAACAAGGGAACCATTACAATTAAGAAGGGTGAGCATTGGCCAGAATTGTTGATCAATGGCGAATTGCTTTGACTTGCTGCAAGCGCCTGAGCAAGGCTGTTTTGAACGTGTGACGAAAGACGACCGTAAGTGATTCATCTTTGACGCCTGGCAGTAAGCGGCAGGAGCGAGGAGCATAGGTGTCCACCAACTTTGGAGGTGGACACCTATGGCCGAAAAGACTCAGAGTTGAAAGTGGTGCGTCAGAGCCGCGACGGGCGGCGACAGTACGACGAGAAAGGCAAGCGCGCACTCATCGAGGCGGCGCTGTGCTCAGGCGTGTCGGTTGCCCGTATACGCCACGGGCCAGGGCGTTGCGCGCGATCCGAAGCAGGCCGTGCGCTATTACCGGTCCGCATGCGACCGCAGCGAAGGCGAAGCGTGCGGCAATCTCGGGCATCTGCGGCAGGCCGGGCACGGCATCGGTGTGCGCGATCCGCGAACAGAATGATTGGCGAGTAGCTTGCTCGACGCGGTATTTCCTTGCGACCCTAAATGTCATACCCGGATTCAGATGTCGTAGCGCCAGCTAAATACAGATGTCGCATGTTTCATCGGTCTTTCCATCCTTTAACGTTGAAGCGCCGAGCCTGAAGCAGCAGGGCGCTTACGTTCATCAGCGAGCCTTCGCAGACCGCCGATTCGATTCCGTTTGATGTGTTTGTGAAGCGACCTGCAGGATGGCTGCTTCGATATCAGCTTCCGTGAACGCACGCTGTTTCTTGGCACCTGGCAACGATGCCTTGGCTCGTACCGGTAGCCCTCGATTGGCGCGCGACGGGGAACCCGAGATCCGCCGGTTATCGCGCTGCGCCTGAATCGCTTCAGCCACTTGCAGCGCGTGGCTCAGGCGTTTGTGTTCGATGATCGCGCCTTGATCGACCTCTGCCAGCTTGTCGTAAAGACGGCATCGCAATACCTCGCCATCAGCCCGGATCTCGATCCGACCATCCGGATACTCCCAGACGTCGATGTAGCGATGAATCAGCTTCCGATTCTCGAGCGTATCGTCCAGCAGATACAACACCCGGTCGTACAGCACCGTTAGCGACTTCGAGACCCGGCGCGTTTCGCGCCAGGTCAGCAGCCGGTCCAGATTCTCGTCATCTCGCAGCGGCCGGTGCGCATTGAAGTCGCTGCGCGGCGGCTTCGCGAAGCGACGGTTGAAATCAGCGATGAAGGAGGGCGCATACGCGTTGGCGTCGGCTACCGTGCTGATGCCGCGCAAGCGCATTTCCTTGACCAACCGGTCCTGCAGCGTCAGGTTGGCCCGTTCCACACGTCCCTTCGCCGAACTGCTGTTCGCGCAGAACGTGTCGATGTTCAGCTCGTACATGGCCCGGCCAAACTGCGTCACGCTGCTGCCGGTCTTGCCCGCAGTCGGGCTGCGGAACACGCTGTACTTGTCGCTGTAGAACGCCACGGGCTTGCCATGGCGCTCCAGATACGTCCGCGTCGCCTCGAAGTAGCTGAACGTCGATTCGGTCTGCGTGAAGTGCAGCATCATCAGCCGGCTCGTCGCGTCGTCCACATACACCAGCAGCGTGCAGGCCGGTGCCCGTTCCTCGAACCACCGATGATCGCTGCCGTCGATCTGGATCAGCTCGCCGAGGCAAGCCCGGCGCGCTCGCGGCTGATAAACCTTCGGCGGTCGTTGCCGGCGCGGAATCCACAGCCCGGCGTCCGTCATCAGCCTTCTGACCGTTTCCTTCGACAACTGCAGCCCGTGGCATTCCCACAGCTTCTCGCAGGCCAGCGTCGGCCCGAAATCGGCGTAGCGCTCACGAATCAGGCTCAAGGCACGATGCGCCAAATCCTCGGGCAGTTGATGGTTGCTCGCGTGACCACGACGCTGCGAAATCAGCCCGACCGGGCCAGCAGCGCGATACCGGGCGACCAGCCGTTCAATCTGCCGGCGACTGATCCCGAGCCGCTCCGCGGCTCGCCAAGGCATCAGATGCTGCTCGATCACGGCTTCCACGACCTTCAGACGGTCCAGCTCCCGCATGCTCATGGTGATCAGTCCAGGTTGGCCCACGATGCGCTCCGGCAGTTCAAACCGCCGCCAGCATGCGCCGAAACCCTCGAACTACGACATTTCAACTTTGCTCAGATGCGACATTACAACTTTGCTCTTACACTAAAAAAATCGCTAGTTTGGCTTATGTCAAATCTAGAGGTCTCAAGGACTACCCCAGCAAGCAGAAGCTCCGAGGCACATAGAGTCGCGTTATGACACTGAATATCAATCCGATTTGTGGTTGCAAGTCTGCTTGGCGGGTAAAATGCTCATACAGGAATGCGATTCGTGGAGGTCGATTGTGCCTGAAATTAAGCGAGTAACGACGGCGTCGCACAAGTCGGCAAAAGCGACGACCGCTGGCAAAGTTGCACCGAAAGGCATGGCGACGAAACGTGCCAGCAAGGCCGCGGAAGTTGTCGTGGCTGCAAAACGTGCCAGCAAGGGTGCGGAAGTTGTCGTGCCAGCGAAACGCGCCAGCAAGGCAGCGGAAGTTGTCGTGGCTGCAAAACGCGCTAGCAAGGGCACAAGTAGCGGCGCCAAGCTGGTCAAAGGCGCGGGCAAAGGCGTGCTGCCAATCGTACAAGTAAAGTTTGGGCACGTCTCTGTTTCGGTGCAGAGGCCCACTGAGGCCAGTATTAAGCGCGCGGTCACCGCCAGTAAAAAGGTGGCAAAGAGTCTGGGTGAACGCCTAGTTAAACCGGGGGTGACGTTGCGTCATCCGCCTGGAGTGCCAGTGTTCACTGCCGATCCGCTCGACCCAAAACGGGTTGTCCGTCGTCTGCACGGGAAGGTGGAGCGGGGCCACTTCGTTAAGGGGCAGTTCAAACCAGAGAAATCGCCAGCCTAGTCTCCGTATGGCACGAAAAACACCAATACAGAAATCGGTAAACGACGTCGTCAAGCTGGCGGTCGCCTCGGGCAAACCGCTCGCCATTGTTTTGGCCGGGCACAATGGTTCTGGCAAGTCGACCATGTGGTATGAGCATGTTGTGGATGACATTCAGATTCCGCTAATTAATGCTGATCGAATGATGTTGTCGATTCTTCCAGAGAAGAACAGAAAGGGGCTGCTTCGCCCATGGGCACAGGCCTTGCGGGACACTGACACAATGTGGATGCAGGTCGCGCAAAAGGGAGTTGAGAGCTTTGTCGCACAGGCAATGGCCAATCAGGTTCCATTTGCCACGGAGACGGTCTTCTCGCATTGGAGAGCCTTGCCTGGCGGGGGACATGAGAGCAAGATTGACTTGATCCGCAACTTGCAGGCAGCGGGCTACTTCGTCGTACTCCTCTTTGTGGGATTGAGTAGTGCAGCGCTTTCCTTAGGACGCGTGGCCACTCGGGTCGCCGCCGGTGGACACGATGTTGGCGAGCAAAAAATCCTCGAGCGCTTCCCACGCACGCAAAAGGCCATCGGTGCCGCGTTGACCGTAGCCGACGCAGCTGTGCTCGTCGACAACAGCCGCGATTTAGTTCGCGCGTTCACACCGTGTTACGTTCGAACTCACGGCGGCGTGTTATTTGATATCCGCGTGGAAGGTAAAGCACCTCAGGAAATCACAGCGTGGCTAGATGTTGTGGCGCCTCAGGTAAAGGTTGGCTAACTCGTTTGATCAGTGATGTGCTTGCCCGTAGAAGAGTCCGTAATTTTTATGTGACGCAAACCGCTATTCGTTACTCACTAGTCGATTTGTGAATCTCTGAAAGTGCGACCTGTATCGATTCTCGCCACGGCGATTGGATTTTTCCGATGTCGAGTTCAATCGCCGATATGGCCGAGCGTCCGTGGGGAGAGCGACGACTCTGAGAATGCGAGGCGCATCGCCGGCCCGCGCGGCAGCCAAAGCTATGTCAGTAGCAAGCCATTCCGAGCTTGAAAACCCAGTGGCTAGTTCTCGACGGGCGGTCTTGCAACGGTCCCAATCAACAAAAGGAAACATGAGGAGCGAAAAGAAATCTGGTGTGTGCTCCTGTTGCAGTCCGTGATATACGGACGGAAAGGCAGCGGCGATTAGTGCCGATGCTGGTTGGCAGCGTTCGCGCATGGCAAATGGCAAGAGCGCGGCAGACGCCCAGGCAAAGGCAGGACGATTTCCTTCACTCGCATCCCATATCAAATGACCTGCCGCGTTTGCTCCCTCGTAGGACAAGTCGAGATGGCGCCTTTCAATGATTCCTTCGGCAATCGCTTCCGGAACATCGACAAACTGAGCCCTGATAGCGGGCGGTGCGCTGTCAAAGAGGATAAGATTCTGACTGGCGATGCTGGAAGGTACACCGACGGATAAGCCGTTCTGGATGGCTTTTCTTGCATCGAGACTTTTCCCTGCTGATTCGAGTAGATGTTGCACAGCGGTTACACGAGACGCTATGGTCTCCCGACCGAGCGCCGTGTATAGGCTGCGCGCGACTAGTTCCGCTGCATGAAGTTCCCCTAGATGGGGAAGAATTTGTAGCAAAAGGGCCAAGCCTTCTTCTGTCACCAACGGCACATTCTCGGCAATCTTGGCTAGGGATGTCGTACTAACATCATCGAGATCACCTACTATCGCTCGGACTCGCGACAGTAACCCGGAATCCGAGAACAGGCGTGCCAAGGTCTGACTAGACGCAATTTCGACTTGCGTCAACAGCAGCGAACGACGGCGTACACGATCGAGGAAAGGTTGGTCGACCAGCCATCTAACGTCCTCCTCCGTCGGCTCAATGAGATCTGTCAACATCGCGTCGCTCGCTGGTGATCGCCGAAGCGAAGCAACAAAATCGCGCACGAGAGGCGCCGCGCCAGCGTGTTTTGCCTCATTTATGAGGACGGCGTTGAGACTCAGCGATTGCAGCCCAGTGGCGTCATCCAGACGCTTGATCTGAGCAATAATATCCGCCCCGCTCATACCAGACACGAGGATTCGGAACGCTTCCGCGTGTCGCTCCCCGGTCATATGGCGCAGGAAGCGCCGCCGTGCGCTTTCGAGTATCTTCGGACCCGCGCCCTCGAGGCCCGCCGCCACCAGCGTATCGAGGTCAGCATTCTCGCTAAGGATTTCTTCCGCGAGAGGCGGGCTGGCAAGCACAAGCTCCACCAGTTTGGCCGGCTCGAGTTCGGCAAGCAAGCGAGCAACATTGGATGTCTCAGCGCCAGCTAGCCCATCACCAAGTGCACTCAGAAGTAGCTTTTGACCGCTTTTGGCAAGAATAGTCGAAACTACCCCGACAGCGTCTTTGGGATGCTGCCGCGCGAGAGATATTACCGATGACCTTATTGATTTGGCAACGGACAATCGAAGCTTTGAGCTTCCTACCTTACTGGCCAGAGCCTGCAAAAAGCCCCACGCATCCCGTGTGTCAACCTCGGACGTAATTTCCCCAGAAGTGTCGAAGTAAAATTCCCCACCCTGTTCGGACGGTGATCAACCGGCGACGTGATCGAATGGGTTCCTTCGGGGGCGGCCCGGGCGCCGGCGAGCCGG
>NZ_SSWO01000038.1:0-17057 GCF_004803625.1 Burkholderia sp. LS-044 | reverse complement strand
CACCTGTCACGCTTGGATGCCTCCTGAGAGGGAGCTCTGCGCCGCAAGGCAAGCGCACCAGGACTGGTTACGTTTCCCCTTCGTTGGAAGGGGGAAAAAAGAGCCCTGTTCAGCAGGGCTTTTTTTTTGCTCACAAAAGGCCAAATTGTGGCAGCAAACCCTAAAAAGCCCTTCGGCAAGAAGGCGGAGACCAATCCTCAGCTCGTCGCACGTATCGAGAACCGCGGCCTAGCGCTCAACGCAGACGAGAAGAGCAATCTCTTCGATCTCCTGTACACCGTAGGCTATTACCGCTTCACCGGCTTCTGCCTACCCTTCCAGCAACGCAACAAGCCCAACAAGGGCAAATTCCTCGCTGGCACAACGCTACGGCACATCACCGCCCTTTACGACTTCGACACAGAGCTACGCGCCCTCTGCGGCCAAGCGCTAGAAAAGATCGAGGTCTACGCCCGCAATGTCATCTGCGAACACATGAGCCGGACGCACCATTCTCATTGGTACGTCGACAACGCCTGTTTTCGCCGCAACTTCCCAGACCTGAAAGTAAAAGCGGAGCGGAATGTCTTCTTCGATGCGGCCAGCAACCAGCCCTCCCGCGACTTCCACCCGGACTCACACCTCTTCCTAGCCCACTACTACACCACGTACGATCCGCCAGCGATCCCGCCAGCATGGATGCATCGAGAGTGCGCTAGCTTTGGTTACTGGGCCAAGGCCTACGCAAGCCTGTCGACCACGGACCAGAAGGCAATCGCAACTCGCTTTGTCTTTCCGAACCGCAAACCGATCGATGCGGTCTTGCTGGAGAAATGGTTTCAATCCGTCTCCATTTTCAGGAATCGATGCGCGCACCATACGCGCATCACCTATCGCACGTTCCCCTTCGCCCCGAACGTGCCGACGAGCAATCCGTGCAATACCGCCTTCGGAAGAAGACAAGATGACCTGCGCACCATCCTGCTAGTCATGACGCTCCTCGTGAAGCACATCGCCCCCACAAGTACCTGGCGAGCCTCGTTGCACTCACTAGTCGACAAGTCGAAGAACGATGTCGTGATCGAAAGAGCTACCGGTATCGGCGATGCCTACGGCGGCTGGGAGAACGATCCGTTGTGGACGATCTAGCGCCTTGGCGCTGCTGAGATATCTATGCACGCACATAAATACTCAACTCAATTGAGTTGAGTATTTATCATCATCGGCCGCGCGGGCCAACGACGCGCAACGTCGAGGTCACGCAGCCCAAGCCCACACCAGCACCGACCAGTGCGAAGCCGAAATTCTGCATCACAGCGGTGTGGAGCACCTTTTCTAGGAGCAAAAGGAGCAAGCCAGCAGCGATAACGAGCAACGCGTACCCGAGCTGCCGGCCATGCTGAACTTTCCAGCCGGCGCGGTCGAGTTCGGCGAACGTATAAGGTACAAGTTCGCGCACACGGCATTCCTCATCGCGTAGCGCATGCAGGTCAAGCATGTGATCTGCGACCCGATAATTTCGCGGCCGCTGCTGCCAGTCCACGATTGCGTGTCGGACATACAGTTCGGACGGGACATCGTTCAAGTCGCGCCAGCGGACGGTTTTCACGCCGTATGCAGATAGTAGGCGTTGCGTGAGCGCGGGACGCGGAACAAGCTGCAGATAGCGACCGTCGAGAATCGCAAACCATACTTGCCGCTCCTCAGTAGGCTCAACTAGCACTATGCGGCTTGGAGCGGGATAGCTACGTCTCGTCACCCATGCGGCGATCGCCGGCTCACCATGCGCGCGCATAAAGGCAACACGGTGTTTGCCCTCGTGCGCCCAAACAATACCCAGGGATTCAAGCCAGTTGTACTGAGCGCGTTGCAGGCCGCTAACGTCGAACTCGCGAGCGTAACGTGCACGGCGCCGTGCAATCTCTTCACCGCGGATCGACTCCGGCCGCCCATTGATGCTGGCCCCCAACACTAGCGCCGGATCGACGTATGCGCGAAATGGCGAGTCCATCGCCTCGCTTTGATCGAGGAACGGCACGATTCGCTGCAAGAACTCGTGACCGGTAAATGCACAAGTGCCGGTCCTGCTGTCGAACCAATCATTGAGAAATGGTTGGCCGGCGTCATCGTCACGACTGAAACGGTCCAGCGCAAGTTTCAGGTCGGCCAAACCGCGAGCGATGCCTTCAAGCGCCGGCGACACTCCGAGGTCAAGCGTCACGGGTGGCGCATCGTGAGCGCCGTGTCGCAGCGTCGCAGGGGTTTCGGTGGCCATAGCTTTTCCTCGGTTACGAGACGCCCCTATTTTCGCAAATTACGCAGCCAACACCTTAGTAGATTGACACTCATTTACTCAACTCATAAAATCAACTCAATCACTCAACAAAAGCGAGAGAGGCATATGATCGTGCTGATAGGCGGGGAAAAGGGCGGCGTCGGGAAGTCAACGCTGGCGAGCAACTTGGCCGTCCACCTGGTCCGTGAGCAGGTGGACGTCGTCTTGGTCGACACCGATGGGCAGGCAACCGGTGCGCGCTTCGTCGAGCGTCGCGATGAGGGCGGGATACAGCCGCCCATCCCGTGCGTCCAGCGGACCGGCGATGTCGCAGCCACGCTGCGTGACTTGGCCAAGCGGTACCAAGTCGTGATCGTCGACGCAGGCGGCCGCGATTCGCGTGAGCTGCGCACGGCCCTCGCGGTTGCGAATCTCCTTCTGACTCCGATCCGGGCGTCACAAGCCGACCTCGAGACTCTGCCGAAGGTCAACGAACTGGTCGGCCTAGCTCGCGGCCTCAATCCAGAACTCAAAGCATCAGCCGTCCTGTCGATGGCACCGTCGAACCCGGTCATTCGGGAAGTCGAGGATGCTCGCGAACTCCTAGCCCAGTTTGATCAGCTCGAGCTTGCCGACACGGTCATCCGCGATCGAAAGGTGTACCGCGATGCGCTGCTCGCAGGCCAGGGTGTTGTCGAGCTGAACAACTCACTGGCCCGCGCCGAGATCCAGCTGCTCGCCCAGGAATTTTTCGAGCTTGAGCCATCAGCCTAAGAACGAGCAAATGATTAATTCAATGGAGTTGAGTAAATGAGTAAATTCAAAATCTCGGCAAAGAGCGGGGGCCAACCGCCCAGCCAACCAGTGACTCACGCCGAGTTCGCCGCGGGGGCAGCAATGGTCCAATCTCAGGTAGGGAACCGGCCTGCTAAACCGATCCGCCTCAACCTCGATCTAGATCCAGAGCTGCACCGCCGCTTGAAGGTTCGTGCAGCAGAAACCGGGATCTCCATTGCAGAGCTCGTGAGAGGTTTGATCACGCGGGAGATAGGCTAGCGTACCGACCGAATGAATCTGCAACGCCGGCGGCCAGCTGTACGCGGCACTCCAACCCGGAATTTGTCCCAATGTCGGACTTTATCTGGGAGTTTAAGTCGGACTTCGTGAGCTGGCGCCGCTCGGGTGAGACCAAAGTCCGACTTTATCTGGGAGTTTGACTGGCGCCAGGCGGGCAGGGCAAGCTCCTCAACCGCTGGTTGGAAACGCTCTAAAAATGCCTGCCTGCGCATCGGCGCGGTACTGTTCAAGATGATGCGGTGACCAACGACACCCACCACGCCGGCCCCGTACGGCACCCGGCACCGTCGTGGCCGGCCCCGCATGTCGAGCGGCGCTCGCATGAACCGATCCCCCTAGACCGCAACAGGGCTCAGAGCTGGATCCGCTCGATCTCGTCGAGGCTGAGGGCGTCGTGGCGCCGGTCGTACAGCTGCGTGGTACGCGTCGACGCGTGGTTGGCCATCGCCGCGGCGTTTTCGAGCGTGCCGCCGTTCTGCAGGTACGCGGTGATCCCGGTCGCGCGGAAGGTGTGGTTACCGATCGCGGTCGCGATGCCGGCCGCCGCCGCGCGCCGGCGCACCATTGCGTACGCGTTCGCCTGCGGCAACGGCGTGCCGCTGAGCTGCCGGGTGCCACGTGCGATCGTGCGGAACAGCGGCCCCTTCGGTTCGGCCCCGATGCCGCTCAAGTGCTCCAAGTACGCATGCAGCGCCGCCTCGAGCGTGTGGTGGCAGGGCATCGCGTGCGCCTTGCCGCCTTTTTCGCGCAGGCGTATCCACAGCCGGCGCTGCTGCACATAGACGTCGTCGACCCGCATCGCCAGCGCCGCGCCGATCCGCGCGAACGAAAATACCATCAGCGCGATCAGCGCGCGGTCCCGCAGCCCGATCGGCGTCGACACGTCGATGCTGTCAAGCAGCTGCCGCGCCTCGGTCCGATCCAGCACAGGCGTAGCGCCGGTGCTTGCCGAGTGGCTCGGCCCGCGCACCGACGAGGCCGGGTTCACCGGCACGATCTGGCCGGTCACCAGCCAGTCGAACATGTGACGGATCGCCGCCAGCTGCTGCTTGACGGTCGGCGCCGCGTGCGTGGCCGTCTGGAGCTCGATCCACGCGGCCACGTGCAGCGGCTGCACGGCCGCGATCGACGGCACGCCGGCGCCGGCACACCAGGTCAGGAAGTCGCCGGCGGCCCGTGCGTACGCGCGCCGGGTGTGCGGGTTACGGATCGCTGACGCGAAGAACTCCAGAAAGCGCACACCTGCGGGTTCACCTGCCGCGACAACCAGCGTTGGCACGGATAGAGAATCGAACGTGGTGAGCTGGCCCACGACTAGAACGCCTTGTTCAGATCGACTTCGTGGCCCGCGGCCTTAAGCTCACGCGCCAAAGCCAGTCTCCAGCCGCCCCCATCGTCCATGTTTTCCCAGACGACGCCGGCAAAATCACTGGGAATGTCGACGGTGCCGCGCTTGAGCGCGCAAACCTTGTCGCGGCCAAGCTTACCGATGAAATAGCCGAGCTCGAGCAGCACGTTCTGTCGAGCACGCGGCTTCAGCTCGTCTTCCTTGACGCTGCGACCCACATCGTCCGGCGTCAACAGGACGACAGCGAATTTCACATCGCTTTCCGCCTCAATCTTTTCGATGACCGTGCGCCCCTGGTTGGCCTGCTCATGAAGGATGACCGGTTCGAAACCGAGCGCATACAGGTAGCGGGCCACGGTCTCGCGGGCCTCGCCATCGTGGCCATGGACCACGAACACGCGTCGGGAAAGGGCCGAAGGAGTTACGACCAAAGAGTCCGAAGATGCCGCAGCCTCATGCTGGGCGTCCTCCAAGTCTTGCTGCAATGCGCGTTGTGCTGACTCCAGCAGCACGATGGACTGCGCGATATTTTCCCGAGCACCGTCCTGGTAATGGCGCCGCTGGGGATAGTTTTCACCGAACATCATCGGGCGAAACTGCAAGTGCGCCGCTGACTGGAAGCGCCTGTATGCAGATGTGTTCTCGCCAAAGCACCGCTCGAGAGTGTCCTTGATGTCGGTAGACAACGCCGTTAGTTCGGGCGAGTTGCCATCCGGTACCGAGCCAACGTTGAACGCCCGCAGCTCGACAATACGCTCCTCGAGCCGAGCAATGCCGCGTCCGATTGCGGCGGGAGTCAGTTGTAGTTTGGGCGCAACCGGCTGCTCGGCAGCCTTACCACGGGTGGCCATGGTCTCTCCTTCTATATGTGATAAAGGACATTATCACATATAGATATGGACTCGATCGTGAGGGCTCAAGCGGTCCTCGCCGACTTCATGCATTCATGCATTCATGCGATTGTGCTATCATAATTTCAAGCTCCGAGATTGATGAACAATCCTTAGAGAGCCTTTTTGACCATCCGATTTGGGGCCTTACCCGCCGAGGGAGCCATCCCTACCCACTCTCGGCCTGACAAATTGAGGACTGATCGACACATAGGCGAACCGGCATGAATCCAAACCTGCATGACCCGAAAACCAGCGTCAAGGTGGTCGGTTCCAGCGGGCAAATTTCGCTTGGCAAGGAATACGCTGGCCGGCAAGTGCTCGTCGAAGAGCGCGAGCCGGGTGTGTGGCTCGTCCGCACCGCACTCGTAATTCCCGAAAACGAAGCGTGGCTGCATGCTCCACAGGCACAACGTGACCTGCAGGAGGCACTCGCTTGGGCCCAAGGTAACGCCCCCAAGGAATCGAACCTCGACGCCCTTTTGAACGAGTTGGGCAATGAGGAAGAAAAACGACGACCTCGTAAAGTTGGACCTAAATAATCCGGTCTTCCAGCGTCAGTGGGTGGCGCTGGACAAGGCTGAAGCCTCGCGGGTTCTCGCGACCCTCAAGAAACTGCTGCTCATGAGCTGGAATCAGGTGTATCAGGACTCCGGACTCAAGTGGGAAAAAATCACCAGCGTGCAGCCACCTGCTGGCGTTGACGCGATGTACTCGCTTCGTATTACACAAGCTAGGCGGGCAACCGCTTATCGTGATGGTGAGTACATGCGACTTCTCACGATCGCTCCGGATCACGACGCAACCTACGGCAAGAAGTGATCCGATGCGCCGGACCTCGCCCCCGAGGCCCGGCGTTTTCGTTTGACCAAGCACGAATAGAAATAACTATCTAAAATTTACTTTTGATAGTTATTTCCATTTTAGCCGCTAAAGTTCGACCTCCGCCCGCGTGTCGGATCCGGTGCGGCCCTGTTTTGCAATTCAATTGCAGAAGCAAAGTACCTTTGCCGCCGGCCAGGAAAGATCCTTTGTTGAGGTGACGAAAAGGACTTTTTGTCCTATACGCCGGCGCGCCACAAGCACCTACAATCTGGCCGAGAAGTCCACCACACAAGGCTTCGAGGAAACTGGCATGGTGCCCACACGGGCCCGTTTTGCAATGCAATTGCAGAGAGAAAGTAACTTTCCCGCCGGCCAGGAAAGGTCCTTTGGGGAGGGCAGAAAATGCCTTTAAGGCCTATTGACCAGCGCGCCACAAGCGCCTGAAATCTGGCCGAGAGGCCCGCCCCATAAGGCTTCAGAGGAAATTTTCGCTACCTAGGCTCCCTCCGAAACCTCCTTGCAGAAACTGGGTTTTTCGTTGACAGCGTATAGGCATATCTATACAGTCACCCCTGTTGGCGCCCGATTTCGATAATATCTTTCGGCGCGCCGATGTGGGATCAAAAATAGGGACACATCAGCCGACGCGTTGAACTTCAGCGTTTTCGCCTTCATGTAGGGCTGCGGAGTGTTGGTTCTGAAAGTGACTTTTTGTGGCCCACGCCTAGCGCTGATAGCTGCGACAGGCAAAAAAAAGCCCGACCTGGGGAGGTCGGGCGAGGCAGTTGGGGAAAACTGCCGAAGTCAGCATTGCGTTAATTGAACAGCTTTTGACCCAGTTCCATCAGGCAGTAGCTGAAGCTGATACCTTCAACTACGACCCGAAGAACCAGTTGGACCATTTGTAGATCCATAGGCACCTCCATTCGGTCAGGTGTTCTATACCCACACCCTTCCGGGGCTTAGCCCAAGAAGGGCGTGCCCGCGCGTGCTTTTGGCACGCAATTCGCATCATACCCGAATGATTTCATCGGACACAATGATCCGGTGAAAATTTTCCCGTTTCTGTGCTTTTCCTCCCATCTGTAAGCGTTGCGGCCACCGCCCATCGCTAACTCGCCTTCCCTCACTTCACAACTGATAGCGGCCGTTTACGCGTCAGGCGCTCTGCCTGCTCTCGTTGCCGCCGCTCGCGTTCTGCAATCTTTTCCTCGGCAAACGGCTTGGCCGCCTCAATCAGGCCACTCAGATCGTATTCAGCTGACACGTATTTCGTTTCGTTCGTCGTCGATACATCTCCGCCGCGAGGCGTGGCGCCTGCGCACGCTCTTGAGGCTCCCGATTCCGGGATGGTGTGCGATGCACGTCACCCAGCCGGATCGGTTAAAATTGCAGTGCCGTCAAAACAGCGACGGTGTGGGCTTGGTCGCCCAAAACTCTGTAACCCGCACGCCTGCCCCGGCAGGTCGTGCGTCTGCCTTTGCGCGCCTTTTCTCATGGGTGGGCCGTGGCGGGGAGGCCTTCGGGCCTGCCGGTTGTGGTTACAGAGCCGGTCGACCAACCTCGTCATCGTGCCCGCCCACCCTCCTGTCGGGCGGGTTTCCAGATGCTTTGGAGACCGACCTTGCCTGACAACATCACGCCCCTTTCCGACGACGATCACGTCCTGCTGCGCGAGTATTTGCTTGGACTGGTGCTGTATTCCGGCAACGTTTACGCGCAGGAATTCGCTACCCTGACCGGCCTGGCCGCCACGTTACGCACGTGGTTACCGACTGGACACGACTGCATCAAGTTGGCGGCTGAGCTCGAACAGCGCGCACGCCGGGCCCGGACCGATCTGAAGCGGGATCTAGCAATGCTGCGCGGACTGGACCCCGCCATGCCGTTGGTGACGCGCAAACATTAGCCACGCATCACACCGCGCGCGGCCCCCGCCATCGCCGCTATTTCGCGCGAAGGCGTTTGAGCTGCGCCCGCGCCCGGTCGTCGGCCTCGTAGGCCGTCTGGATGTTGCGATCGCTGACGATCTGGCGCAGCACGTCACGGCAGAAGAACGCGCTCACGGCCAGCTCATCGAGCAATTCACGGTCGATCGCCGGCGTCGCGCCGGTCGGCAATTGCGCACTCAACGCGTCCAGCCGCGCCTCGACGCGCTCGACACTTTGCTGCGCCAAGCCGCGCGTGAGCGTCTGGCGCAGGAACTCCGACAACGGCAATCCGGCCGCCTCCGCGAGCTCGCGATAGCGAGCCGCGGTGGCCGCATCGAGCCGGATATTGAAGCGTTCGTTGATCCCGCGTCCGCTTCCCTTCTGACGGGGCATGCCACACCTCGTTTTTTGTGAAAACACCATTCTATTCCTAATTTGTCGCCATCCTATAACCCAATACCATCAAGGATTTCAGGCATAAATCAGGTAAAATTCAGAGGGTTCGGTGTCATACCGAAACGCGTTCGGTGTCATCCGCGTATAACCCTTGCCGGGCGGGGGGTTGGGCCGTCCAACGACAGTTGCGTGGTGTGTGACCCTCCCCAAGGGTGCAGGGCTACGCCCTGCCACGATCGAATCCAACGCATCAGGACCAACCACGATGAACAGCGAAACGCACAACACTGGTTTTTGCGCGAACGTCGATTACGAGGTCATGTGCAGCATTTTCGGCCAGCGCATCGCCCAGCTCGCCGCGTCCATTTCCGACGAATTGCGCCAACCGACGCCGGACGCGCAGCGCGTCGAACTGCTCGAATTGCAGCAGGCCGAGCTGCGCCGCCTGCGCGACGAAGTGCAGTCCGACGACGTGCGCGCTATCGCGCGGCACGTCGCCCATTTCGGCCGGATTGTGCGTGAGCACAACGGCGAGCCCGCACGCGAAACGCCCCCGGCATCGCTGCCATGCCGCTCGTGACGCGCACACATGAGCGTCTCCACAGAATCACGGTTTTGATTTGGCGTGGTGCAATTTGCACCACGCCGCGTAACCCCGGCCGGTACGGGTTCCAGCCGTTTTGCTGTTTCTGCCGCCGACTTGTTACGCTGTTCCGTGCACCGCCGCACACCCAATACCGGCAAGGCTGGCAGCCCGATCGGCACGCGTTTTGGCGCGTGCGTCATGTCTGTGCCATTTCCAAGGGGGGGATTTCGTGACAAACCGCGACGAACAATTGGACAACTCGACGGCCGCGCCGGCCGACCGCCAACGCGACGAACATCGCGTGATTGCCGACGCGTGGCTAAAACACACGCTCATCGGAATTGCGCACATGCACCGCCACGAAGGCACACGTCGCGAAGTCGCCAAACGGCTTTTCTAGCAATCGTCGGTCGAACCTGGCACCGCCGCATTTCCTCCCTGCAGGTGAGAAACGCGACCGTGCACGTTGACGAAAAATCCGCGGTCGACACGCGGTGGCCACCGTCGCCAGTCGATGCGCATACAACCATTTCGGATCGCATCGCCGCGAAAGCTGCGTGTTTTTATGCCGCTTTCAAAATAGATGACGCGGCCGCTTTCCGTCGGAAAAACCGTGTGCTAACGTGCCGTCATCTGTCGCGCCTCAGGCGCATCGACCGACCGCCAGGACTGGTTCCTGGCCCACGTTTTTTACAGGCCCATGGCCGCTTGGTGCTGACGGTAAGTGCATCGGATTCGTCCGCCCTGCACAGCCCCCTGAGCACCATTTTTCGATCAGGCTGGGCCGGGCTCTCGTAGTCCGTCCATAGGTTCGGCCTGACACCCTCTGCCTCGCGGATGACTCCCGCCCGCCAGATTTTCCAGGCTTAACTGCCCGACCTCATCGCCACGTTGCCACGTGCGATCGCTCCCCTGCGCCCATCGCTGAACGTTGTTCAGGCATTCCCTTTTCCGCAGTTCCGTTTCGCTTCCCGATCGCTCGATCTGAGCATCCCGCCCCCTGTCCGCAGTCCCATGCCTTTGATCGCAGTCCCTCTTTCGGAGACCGTCCCGATGCACATCGACCTCCCCCCTTCCCCCCGCGATCTTCGCGGCCATCGCTCGCGCGACCACTCCCCGTCCAGCTGTGCCGACAGCCAGACGCAGCGAGTCAAGCACGACGCTTCCACGCTTTCCTGACCTCCGCGTCACGTCAGCACCGCTCGCACTCGCGAACCCAGCGCGTCACTGATGCGCAGCGCGTATCAGTGACGCGCTAATGCACCACCCCGTCTCTCGCGTCCGCCAAGGCGCTCGCGATTTGACGACGTAGTTAAGCGCCCTGTCGGCGCGTCGAACCGGCCAACCGGCGATCGACAAACGACCTGATCGGCACGCAGCACCCCGGCCATCCAACCCACCTCCAGGTGGCGGCCACTCCTCTCTAAACACACGCAGTACCCGCCTCGCTGGAGCGACGCGGCAAGGCAAAACCACCACCGAACACAGCAGATGAGCAAACCGGCACCGAACAAACCGCGATCCATCGAGGCCAAGTTCATGAGCGCGGCGCTGCATAAAGGCGCGGCCACGCTCACGAAGCAAAAGATGCGCACCACCTTTTTAGCCTTCGCGGCCCATGCGAAGCAGCGCCGTTACGGCCAGGTCGACCCGGCCACCGTCACCGAAAAGCAGCTGCGCAACTATGTGGGTTCACGTATCGACGCCGACATCAGCGCGCGGACGATCCAGAACGAGATGAGCCATCTGCGCCGGGCGATCCGTGGCGCCGGCCGCGGCGAATGGGCCGATGCCCTGACCAACGCCGAGCTGGGCGTTCCGTCCGGCACGCGCATTGGCACGGGGAAGGTCGTCGACGCAAGCGTGCTGGCGCACGCGCTCGAGCGCGCGGCGCCGGATACGCGCACGTGGATCCAGCTCGAGCGCTGCCTGGGCCTGCGGCGCGAAGAAATGATCGAAAGCCACAAGAGCCTCACGCAATGGGAGGCGGCGCTCGCCGGAGGCCAGAGCTTCATCACGATCCGGCACGGCACCAAGGGCGGACGCGTTCGCGACACCCACATCCCTGAGCCCTATCGACCAAGGGCGCTCGATGCCGTCCGAGCCGCGTTGGCGATCGTGGCTGAGCGCCGCTATCTGGTCGACGCGCCCACCAATCACGCAGCCAAACAACAGGTGCAGGGGCGCTTCGCCGCGCTCGGCCTCGAGCGCGAGAACTCCGGCCACTCCCTGCGCCGGGCCTTCTGCCGCGACAACTTCGAGCACTACCTGAGCGAGCGCTGCAGCAGGAAGGAAGCGCTGGCGCTCTGCTCGCGCGATCTGGGCCACGGCGAAGGCCGGGGCCGCTGGGTATGGAACAACTACTTACGGAGCACGTATGAGTCGGAAAACTGAATTTATAACGTCGGCGCGGCTGCAGGAGGGAAGCCTGTGGAAGGTGGTCAACGAGGTGGTCGGCGGCAGCCATCTACAGGAGGTCGTGACGGTTGGCAACGCGCTCCCGCGCATCAAGGTTTCACACGAGGCCTTCGCCGTGACCAAACGCCTGCGACGCAAAGGTGAGACGATACGGGACGCGGTGGAGCGACTGATATTTGCCGCAACGGGGAATAGGTAACGTGGTCGACCTGTTTCGATCCGCAGCATTTACGGCAAAATGTCATCGGACATTTTGCCAACCGTAACCGGAGAAATGACGATGGGTCTGGGGATTCTCGTACTGATAATGGGTACGGTGATATGCGTCCACGGGTGGTACTGCTGCGAGCGCGGCCGGGAAGCCGACCGTGCTCGCCGTCACGCGCGCGGTCGTCGCATGCCTCGCTAGCCCCAAAGGTGATAACCACGCGTTGGCCGATTTCAGGCTTCAGCGCACAGAAACAGCAAGGGCCGCTCACGCGGCCCTGTTGCCACCAGCGGCCCCGGCAAGACCCCGCCCCGGGCCGGCGCACTCGACGCCGGCCGCACATCGCGCATCAGTGGATGCGATCACCCTCAAAAAAGGAACGAGTCGATTTTCAAAGTTGAAAATTCTTGAGCTCGTGCAGGATAGGGCAGCAGGCCCGATTTACCGGGACGTGGCGAGCGCGACGTCCTACCCCATCAACCAAGCCATCCGAAGGCCGTAGCGGGCCGCTATGGGCCTTGTGGCCACCTCGGTAAGCCCCCCTCTTCTTGCTAGCTAAAAAGGGGCAGGAAGTTCCAAAGGGCTATCTGCGCCCACGCCCACGGCAGAGTGAATGACCACCATGGGGGTCGTCAAGGCGCTACGCGCCGATTTAGCCCCCGCGTGCGGGGGCGTGGATAGACAGCGGGAGGGGGAGCCGCCGCGCAGCGGTGGGGGAACCCCGCAGGGGTGCCCCGGCCGTTAGGCCGCCGTGCGTGTATTACGGTTTTGGAGAGTCTTGCCAGGTAAGGCTGTTGGAGGTGAATGCGTCCGTGAAACCACGTGCCTATTCACAGGTCCGTATGGTTATCCACAGGTAAGTGTTGCTGAATTCAGCGAACCCCTTTGTAAACACATTGTTCTTGTTTGTAAACCTTGTTTGTAAACCCCTTTGTAGGATCTCGGAAAGCCAATAAGGGCAAGGGTTTCCGAGGTGCATTTCTGACAAATTCCGGGTTAGTCGGGCTTTTCCCGGGGTAGTCGGGCTTTTTTCGGGATGTATCTGACAAACTTCGGGTTAGTCGGGCTTTTTCCGGGGTAGGTGCTTGTTTTTTGAGCAGCGCTCTCTTGCCGCCTTTTTTATTCTGACATAGAATTTTCGATGTCAGAATAACCCGGAAAATGTCAGAATGGGCGACCTTGCCGAGCTGCACGATCCCGCCACACGCGAACGAAGCGTGACCATCAAGAACGAGCTAGTGCGGCGCATTCAGCGCATGAAGTTGTCTGAAAAGCGACTGCTCGCGCTTGCTATCGCTAAGTGCAACCCGAAGGCAAAAATTCTGAAAGATCGGGCGATGCGCCCGGATCCAATGACAGGGGATGCTCCAGGCTGGACCATCCGTGTAACGGCCAAGGAGTTCATTGAGGCGTACCCACACATCGAAGCGAAGCATGCCTATAGCGAGCTAAAGGAGGCCGCAGAAAACCTCTTTGAATGCCGTGTTGAGTGGGATGAGGAAGTCATCGAACGGGGCAAAAAAACGACGAAGCACCGAGTAGTGCGGTGGATCTACGAGAAGGTGGATACGACGACCGCCGGCTGGGTGGATATCAAATTCTCGCCGAGCATTGCGCCCTACCTGCTCGGCATCGAGAGCGAGTTCACGAAGTACAAGCTGCGGCATGCAGCAGATCTGCGATCGATCTATTCGTGGCGTCTGCTCGAAATCATGGCGCAATACCGTGACAAAGGGTTCGTCTCCATCGGGTACGACGAGTTTTGCCAGGCAATGGGGGCACCGGATAGTTGCGTTAAAGACTCCGGCCAGTTGCGTCGCCGCGTCATCGAGCCAGCGGTGAAGGAGCTGCAGGAGAAGAACAGCCTTGCAATCGAATGGGAGCCCGTCAAACCGTCTGGCCGCAAGGTGACGGGGTTTCGTTTCAAGTTCAAGCCGGACCCGCAGGGCCGACTATTCTGACATTCGCTGCTAATGTCAGGCTACCCCGAAAAATGTCAGAATTGCTGTACATACGTACACAATCACTCAAATGAGTTGAGTGATTGTGAGGCCCTTTCAGATGAACGACCAACCTCGCGCGCCATCTCGAAGCCAGCAGTGGACAGATCCATGCTGTGCATCTCGGCAAGTTGCGCCAGCTGCTTTCCAGTCTCGAGTGGCAAAGCTTTGAGGGTGATGGCCTTCCCTCTCCTTTCTGGCGTTCATCCGGAGCGAAGCGTAGCTGCGCCTGCCTATAACTTCCAAATCTTTCCTTTCCCTTTATTGAGGCGATTGAGGGGCATTGAGGGTATTGAAAAGCATTGAAGGGTACGTGCTCTCAGCGGAAGGAAGTTATCCACAGGCAGCATCCTTCAGGCAGGGGCTGTTTCTGTTTGTGCCAGCGTGGCCGCGCGAGTTGATGTCCCTCGGAGTGGCGGCAACGGCTCGAGCCCGCTTGACTGTCGAACGCGCTGCATGAACTCGAAGGCTGTGCGATTGTTCTCAGCAATTCGTGCCCATGCATCTTTGACACCTACGTTTTTGGGATTGGAGACGCGAAAACGCACCCGGAAGATACCGGCGACCATGGCACCGTAGCCGCGCGGTACGATGGCAGCATAGGTGCCGTCGAGTCGCCCGCCTTCAGTCGCAACGGGAGATCCACAGTCGCCAGCCGTACGAGCCGTAGCACCACCAATACCCTCTTCGCCGACCGGCTTGTACCCGTGCTGGCTGCGGCAATCGAGCTCGTAGTAGGGCTCAGCGCCCTCAGGTATCGCGCTGTACTCCTCGCCGCTGGCGAAGTGCTGTTTTTTAGCGTCTCTGTTGAGGACCATTACCACTTCGTAAATTAGTCCACTTGACTCAAGGGCTTCCAGTGCACGCCAGCATGGACCGCCGGCCTCCTTGTGTTTTCCCCACCAGTCGCCATTAACTTTCTCTCCCCACGCAAGCGCGAAGATACTGCCTGAGCCGCCGCTGGCTACTGTTCCTCCTCTTTTGGCTCGAATCAGTCGCGCATTACCTCGTAGGAACGCATCCTCGGCAACGGGTTCGTAGCGGTTATAGGGACCTCGAAATGGTTCGATACCTCCCCACGCACCCATGTCGTTCACCTGATACAGCAACAAAAGTAACCGTGCAGCGACGTCGCCGGCATTCTTCAATTCCCTGAGCGGGAGGAAGCCGTTGATGCCGCTCACCAGGTTCGAGCCGAACCATATGCGGTCCTCGACCGGCTCATCGAAATCCGGCAAAACATAACGGATCTTGCCGCGCTCCGTAGGGCCATCGACAAGAATTTCCCCAGTTTTGTTACACCACGCCTCTCTTGTCCAGACGATCGGACCATAGTCGACGACCGGGGCAGCTTTCTTGCCGATCTGCATGCCCTGGCGCCGCACATGCATGGTCTGCAGCCTCTCGATGGCGCGCTCAATTGTGGCCTTGTTGCCACCCGTTGCCGTGTTGACTGCTTTTACGGAAGCCGGAGACAGGCGCCCGCTAGCATCGGTGTACTTGGCAAGGGTTAGATAAGCACAGATCTCGTAGGCGCTGGCTTTGTACTCGATCAGCGTCTCGAGTGCTGCTTTAGAGATACAGAATGAACTTGGGCCCCGAAGCTCCCCAGTGCCCTTCGGATCATGCTCTTGCATTTTCTTATTCCCAAAAAGAACGAGGGACGTCAGATAACGTCCCTCTCCTCTCGATGCTTTAGCGGTGCCCGTGAGGCGTCCGCTTGACCGGTACCCACGTGTTACCTGGCTTCGATGTGGGTGGCAATGGCCGGTGCTCAGGCACGGTAGTGTAGTTGTCCCGCAGACCGCCGCGGGGCCCTTGTTCGCGGTAGATGCCGCCTTGGTTGCCAGTGTTCTGGCCCGGTTTCATGCCCATATCAACTCCCATAAGTTGGGGCGAGCTGCGACTTTTTGGGAACCTAAAAGAGACCCAATCCGGAGCGCGGCCGATTTCCGGGCCATGACAAGAACACAATACCTAGTTAGTAATTCTTGTACGCACACAAATTCTAGTGCCTACGTGTGTTTTTGTACAGTGCTTTGGTAATGCCGAGCTGAAGGGCTTTTATGCGGCATCTGCCAATGCTCAGCCCTCATCTGGCGAGCCAGACAAAGACCCAAAATAACCCATGACGGCCCCAACAACTCAACTCATTTACTCAACTCATATGTGGCACATATGATTGCTTGGGCGGGTGCGGACAAAGGCGGCGTCGGTATAAATCCACGATCAGCGCTCATGAGCACGGGCGATCGAGGAGCCTCGGCCTAAACGACATCGTCGTCAGCTCCGATATGAATCAACCGATTCATTAGGCTTTGATAGGCAATGTCCTGAGGACGAGACTCGTACAGCTTCTTGATGACTTTGATCGGGTCATACATCAGGACATATTGGAAGTCGCCAGCCAGACCAGCCTTGATGGAGATGATCCCGAGCTCCTCGAGCTTTCGCATCCGAGTTCGCCATGTCGCCTCCGCTCTAGGTCCGGCAAAACCAGATTCATAGGCGAGTTCCCGGGGAGTACGAATCTCGACGAATCCTTCATCGAACACCCAACACCATAGAGTGAGGTAGGCACCCATGACCGGCGCGCCCTTGCCGGACATTTGATCCAAGATGCGTCCGATCAGAGTGATGGTGCGAGGTATGGTGGTAAAGCCAACCCTATTTTTCCGCAGCCAAAGATCATCTTCGTCAAGGTCTGGCCAGAGGTTGTCGCGCAATCTCTTGCGGCGATCAGCGATCCCTCTTCCCAATTTTTGTTGCTTGTTATCGTCCATTTTTAGGTAGATTGAGTCTTCAAGGCTGCTATTCCTACTACAAAAATTGACCATCACACCGCCAATATTACACTATTTATTGTACAGATGCCATTACAAATCATGCACTTAACCACGAAACGGTACTCCCGTAATATGGTTATCCCGTTATCGAAGTTATCCCGTGCTAAGCGTTGCGCCGATATCGGACTCGCGTACGATCCGGTCCTAACAACACCTGTCACGCTTGGATGCCTCCTGAGAGGGAGCTCTGCGCCGCAAGGCAAGCGCACCAGGACTGGTTACGTTTCCCCTTCGTTGGAAGGGGGAAAAAAGAGCCCTGTTCAGCAGGGCTTTTTTTT
>NZ_SSWO01000037.1:0-18000 GCF_004803625.1 Burkholderia sp. LS-044 | reverse complement strand
CGTGCTCACCCGACTGCCCACGCATCGTGCCAACGACATCGCGTCGCTGCTTCCGCATCGCTGGACGCTCGCCGTGGCTTGATCAGCGGCACCTCCCGAGCCTCGGTGCCTTTACCGGGTGCTTACGAGTAGCTTCACAAATCCGGGTACCCACTCGCGTGCCGTCATAGCATCGGCTATCGCGATTACGGCCCGAGATGACGCGTCCACCGTGAAGGGCAATTGAAGCTTCGTAGCGCTTCCGGACGCCGAGAGATTTATGACGTACCGGCCGCCCGCAAATTGGGACCATTCAACCGGGAACTCCACGGCAAATTCCAACTTGCCGAAATAGACGTCCACCCCCTCCTTGGTTGTTCGGCTTGCCCCGGTCCACTGCCAGTATGGTTGACTCTCTCCCTGCAAGGTCAGTGATGCTGGGCCATGCTTTATCGTCGTCGATTGCCCAGGGTGAACGGAGAACCCAAAGGTATGCAAGGCAGGCGCATCCAATAGTTCCTCAACCTCAATTCCGACTGGCTCGAACCGACTCAAACAGGTGTATGTCCCGGGCGCGATGATGACTGGCACTGCCGGGTTGGCCTGCAGTTGTACCGCACACTTGAAGCGCCCCGCGTCCGTGAAAAGCAGCAACCGATTTGGCCTGCTGTCCTCCCAAAGTTGGCACCGGGACGATTGCATCCCGGCTCTCTCCTTGATGATGACCTCCCGCGTAAGAGGATTGCTCAACGGGACAAAAGCATCCTCAATGTTCGATTGATGTAGCTGGACTTTGCCGTCTACCTGAAACTCAAAATCACGCTCGTCTCCACCGGGAACAAATATTCCCACTTGCCCATCATTGAAGGTGACATACGGGAGCGACGCACGACGAAATGCATGTGAGTTCCCCTGCCGCTCGAATGCCCGCGCCATCGCCCGTTCGAGAGGGTTGCCCGGCTCAACGGCAGCCGAAGTACCCTGCGTCGCGCTAACGCGCAGGAAGGCCTGTGTGTAATACCCTTTCGCGTCGAGCGAGACCGCCTTCCTTGCAGTCATGCTAAACGGTGGGTTCAGCCGCTCCTCCAATGCCCTCTGCCAACTCATTATTGCGTCCGGGTCGTCACCGTCTGGCAAGCCAAGCCTTCGCGCGAAGGAAAGCATGCGTTCAGCCAGGTCATCAGCAAATGCAAGCGGGACCCCGGCCTGACGCAAATATTCGTTGGCCATGAAATGCGGCCCGGAAACTAGCGGCGAAGGCTCAAACCCTAGTTCGAGAATCGCTCGCCTAAACCCCCGCCAAAGGACCTCTCGCTGTTGCTGGGAAGGAGTCCACTCTGCTCCTATCGCTCGCTGGATGTGGGAATAGAGTTCAAAATGCCCGTCCCGCCCCATCCCCTCCATAATGCAGGCGGTCAAATGGACAGAAAACAGTGCGGGAAAGCGGCGAAGGTAATCGGTGTACATGTCTACACCGGGATTACCCAAGGTCAGCAAGTCGATGCTAGTGATAACTAGGGGAGGTAGGGCGTCTCTCATCAGCCCCAAAAACGGCACGTCGCTCAACTTGATTGCCGCTCGGAGGCATTCTTCCGCCTCCGCCAGATGTTGCAAATTCATTTGGCCCCCAATTCTCGCTTCTTTTCGCATGGCTATCCGCCAGCAATTCTTCTCGAGTCGATTGCGCTCATGCCATGCCGGAGGCCATTGCAGCAATTCTACTCGCGCATCCGCCTCGGGCGCGTGGGGATTCGCCCTCACGGTCATCTGCCCCTCTCCCTCGGCCGTTGCCGGTCGAGAAGAAACGAGCGCCCAGTACGAGGCGAGCAGGTTATCAACGGTGTCCGCCATGCGGCCATGGCCACCGGCGGCAAGGATACGCTCGCGCACAACCTTTTCCGGTGCCTGGAAAACACTCCAGCGATTAACGAAGCGACAGGCAAGACATGGCCCCGAACGGCGGGCTTCGCCTTCGGTCAACTGGAGAGCATCGACCTAAGTGCGATTGAACATCGTTTCGTTTGCGCCGCCGAACGTGACCGTGACTGCTTGCCTCAAGTCGTCAAATTAGTCCGGCCGTGTCACGCCGTAACGCTCGCTCTCCATGTTAACGGTTGAGGTATCGCCTACTTTATGGAGATGCCCGTTTTTGTTTTTCTACTCAACAAGTGAGTCCTTGTGCTCCCGTTCGCCAGTGAGCGCGACAACCGGTTATGGCCACCTGCTCTGTTGTTCGCCCGTTCTACCGCCGTCCGGACCGTTCGTAGCACGGCTGGCTCCCTGACTATAGGGCGGCACCCAACGGAGGCTTGACGGCGACAGGAACTACGCACAAGTTGCCTTCCGGCAATGACAGCCTCGGGACCATGCCAAGGGTCTAACCCATGCATGTTCGAAAATCAGAAAAGCATGCCAGGGGCTGTCGCCCAGTGGAAGGGGCCTTGTACAAAAACCGATGTCCGAACCTAATCGCTCACCGCCTGGTACTCCTGCTCCAGGAGGGCAACGCCCTCCCACGTGCTCTTCCTCTCAAGGCTGCCGCTGGTTGCCCCAGACTTGCTCCACAAAATTAGCCCCCCCCCTCGAGTTGAACCTTCCTCCGCGATACAGCACTGCATGCTTTAGAAGGCGGGTTCCCGCACTTGCACCCGGTGGTAGGCGTGGGCGACTCTTTAACCTATCTAAGTTAACAAAAGACTCTCTTAATAAGAGATTTGGTTAACCTTATTTGTTGCTTCATCCAAAGTGCCTGAACGCCTTATCAGCCCAGCGTCCCAGCCTTTTCGGCTGTTCACGCTTTTACTATCGAGTTTCGACCGCTTTACTACTCCCGCATTCGAGGCCGCGCGACCCGTTTACTACATCGCCCAACCGCACTCTACGGTCCGTTTTATCGCCATTAACCTGTCGTTCATCCACGAGAAATCGCGAAAATGCAGTGAACCGAGCGTCCTAGTCAGCGAGGGTGATTTTCAATCGCTCCTGTCCGCGACTGTCAGTCCTGAAGGTGAATGCTTTGACGAGAGGTGAGAAACTCAGTGTTTGCCGATTGGTGGAACGGAAAACCGGCTTTCCCTTCTTGTCGGCCCCCATCGCCACGCCCTTCCCTTCGGTATGTACGGCCTTCCCTCGTGCGCTTTTCCGCACCTTGCCACAAACCAACACTTCAAGTGCTTCGGTCAGCTTCGCTTTCACATGACTCCCGCTACGGGAGGTGAGTCCCGCTATCTCGGCCAGCCTGGCGACCGGCCACTCTGTCTCCCGCCCTGCTTCGGACTTCAGCAACAGATAAAGGTGACTCGCAGCGCCATTAGGAAGGACGGCAAGCGTCCGGAAATCGATGAACGTGCGAAAGCGTTGCATGGCGTTCATCAACGTGGCCAGAATCTGGACCTGCCAGTCTGCTCTTTTTCCGGCTTGGGGCACCGTGAGACTGGTGACTCGACGACCAATGAGGCTTGCCGCCTCTTCCACATCGAACACGCCTTGTTCACGGATGCGGATAGTTGTGCCGGCGAGCGCTTCCAGCGCATCGTAAAGACGCCGCAGGCTGATGTTGTTATTGACCATCCAAGTGCCCTGATTACGGCTCTCGGATTGAATCTGACATTCGCGCCGAGGACCGCATCATACGATTTCACCATCGAGGAAAGGTAAATCAGCACCTTGAGGTGCGTCAGATTCAGCGGTATCTCGCCTCGCTCTACAGCGACCTCGCGCATACCGAGTACCGCGAAAATCTTCAGTCCGACCGTCGTATCTGCGAATGCCGCCGCGCGGACGAAACTCGTCGGAACGGCACCGTGGCCGGAGAATACCTCGTAACACGGGGTGACGATGCTGTCCGCTTGCGCGACGACGTCGACGGGCCTAGTTGCTGGGTCAGCTTGGCTTGCCGACGTCATTGCGCCCGCTTCAGGTGCCGGCCGCTCCGCTCCGTCCGATAGGAAACGAGCAACACTGTACCAGTGAGCCTCAATGGCTCCATCAAGCCCCTCCTGGCTCACATAGTCGTAGATTGCGTCGACGAGCCTTTCACGGCGTTCCGCAGTCATGCTGGAGATGATGCGTGTCGCCTCCGCGCGAGCTGCAACTGCGCGTTGCGCGTCCGCATCACGCGACGCCCGACTCAGCAAGGCTGACAACTCATTCGCAGTGGAGTCGAGAAACAACATCATCGGGCCGCCCCGCCGACCAGTTCAGCAAGCCAGGCGTCGACATCGCATTCGCGCCAGCGCAGTAACCGTGTGCCCGGAATATGCAGGCGCGGCGGCACCGACAAGGGGTTTCGCCGAAGGTCTTTTTTAATCGTCTCCGGACTGCGCCCGAGCAGCGCCGCCAGTTCGTCGAGGTCGAGAAGTTTCATGGTTGGTCCCAGAGAAGCAGTTTTTCGGGACACGCGAGGGTCGTTCGATGCCAACACGTGCCGTTACGTGCCAGAAGACGACGTAACGGCACGTGTAGAGCGGTGCGTTTATATCCAACCCTAGAAAAGGTTCAACCCGGCTCGATGCATACTGCCATCCCGAGCGGCATGCTGAGCGCAACGCCGCCCCCTTCGGCACCCCAGGCGGCATCCATTGCGAGCACAACCGAACCGGTGCAGTCATAGCCGCAAACCGCTGGGTATCGGTCGGTTTGACCGGGCATGGGTGCTCCTGCACACGACGGCGTAGATGCTTCGCTTTTCTGGACCTTCGGATGCGTCAGAAATTAGAGCATCCGTCTAGCCTGCCCATTTTGCCCTTGCGTCCAATAAGCTACGCTTATTGTGGCGGCACTTACCGTCCCTGCGCCCCCTCTAAAATAAGGAGACTTTATTTATTTAGTTCACGATTAACGAAACAATATCTTGCTCTTGAGACAAAAACCCGATATCGTTGTGCCATGTCACAGATATGGAGAGTTGGGATATGGAACGCCATCGCGAGCTGCTGCTCCAGCAGGCCATGGACACCGTTTGGCTGACGGGCAGCGTTGCCATCCGCTGGGACGAGTTTTACCTCTGGACCGGTGTGCAGCGCATCGCCAAGAAACCTTGGCGTGTGGTCTACCAGGTGTGGGAAGAGCTCTGTGCTGAGCAGGGCTATGACAATGCCCTCCCGCTGTCCGTCCTATCGCTCGACCACGCGGTGGTATTCCGGCGCGAGCCTTTCGAGAATGAGAGGGTCAACTCGCTTGAGAACCTCACGTGAAACCGCGTCGAGCATCCCGTGAACGGCGCCAGAGGAGGTCCTCGCGCGCGTTCGTACCCGCAAACACCGCAGCCCTATTTCTCAACAGGAGAGAGTCAGACTGGCTGCCGGCGTCACTACCACCGGTTCTCGACGGTGCCTATCTCACCCGTGGGCTGCACGGCCTGGCCATCTGCCAGTGGCGCTGCAATCGATGGACGCTTGTACGCGGTGAAGCAGCGCCCGCGGAATGGAAAGGTATTGATGTTCGGCTGACTGACGCGGAGGAGCGGACACTCAAGTCGCAGCTCTACCACCGAGACATGTCTGCAGCACTTCCTCTACTCCGCGATGCCATGGCCAGATACGCTCCATCGGCGCAGATACTGGAGTCTCGCAGGCGCGTATCCCTGCTCGCCCAAGACGTTTTTTTGACGCAAAGAAAGCGAATCTGCCGTTACTTTGTCATGCTTGCCCAGGACCCTGATGGAAAGCGCCTGCTGACGGCAAACGACCGGAAAATGTTCGCACCATTTCTTCAAGGAAAAACCGTTCGCAGCCTGATTGCAGAGATGCAGGAGAATGTGGCCGCGTTCGAAAGGGGAATCGACCTGTGAGCACTGTCCTCGAATCACTTCGCGGCGCCGCTGAAGAGCCGGAACGCGGGGCGACGGCCCACACCGCCGTGCTCGACCCCGACCGTCGTAAAGACACGGGTCTGAGGTCCGGACTTATAGCGGAGAAAGACGCGCTGTACATGGCGGATTACGTAGGCACTATTTTCCACGGCATCCCTGCGCTGGCGTCACTGCGACTCGGCGACGAGGTGCCCTTTTACGAAGTCGCGCTCCACGGCAAGGTATATCGCGCCCTCGCGCGCCCGGTGCCAGCCCATGGCCCTCAAGACCGTGGCCGAGACGTGAAGTATGAGCTTGCGCGCTCGTATGCTGAAGGCCTTCGACAGGACGGATGGCTGCTCGAGCCTCCGACTGCCATTCCGAACACCTTGCGCGCGCTGGTACGGGAACTCCAGGATGTCACCGGCCTGACCGTCAAAGACATCGTCGACAACGCGTTCAGCATCCTGAACTATCGCCGCCATCACGGTGCCCAGTATCCCAACTCGATGGAACCAAAGGGTTACGGGTTCAGGGAACTATTTCTCATGTCGGTCGACGGCGACGGCAGCCTGAAAACCCTCTATGAAACGCCCTCTGGCGTGAACCCGGAAAAGTGGACGAACTTTCTGCGCGTGCTAGACCGCAAAGAGAGTGTTTCCCTTCGTCAGTACGCAGTGTCCGGCATGGTGCGACGGGAGTATGGCGACGCGGGCACGGAAGCCATGCGCAATGCGTTGCGCATGCGTGACGGAGTCCTTCACCAATACCCGCCGATGCCGTCTATACCCTTCCTGGAGCTTTTCCCGCTCTCGGATTACTCGAAGCTCGAGCGTACCGTGGGTGGCGAGCAGCGATAAGCCGGGAGGCGTCGAGGGGCAACCAGGGTGTTAAGGTGGGAACCAACTCAGGAGCATTGGCTTCGCTTCAGAAACATCGAGCTAGCCCGCACTCCGACCGGAGGCTCCCCCTTCTGCATCACATGATGACCTGTCCGCGGTCGCCATATCCATGCGGCGCTACGCTCATCTCTGCCAGCGATGCTGTCGCCGGCCGGGTCCCATGGAAGGTGCCCTCAGCGCTTTGCAGCCACGCGCCGCGGCTCCGCTCCAGAAAAACAAACCCTGTGGCAGAGCCTGCCTGCCGCTCCGAATCCCAGCGAACGGGCCCGTCCGTGGGCTCGGCCGTCGCGTAGACCACCAGTTCGTCATAGCCGACATCGCGGACGAAACCCGCTCCCGGCATGCCGTTTGCCAATGTGAACTCGAAACGATGCTCCCCGTAGGGCTCCTTTGGCCAACGGTTGTCGCCAGGGCGAAACGTGAAAAGCTTGTGCTCGAGTGCAGCATTCACGGCGCTCACTAGTAGGTTGCGCCACGCCCTCGCGCGCGCACTCTCATATTTCACGGGCGAACCGTTTTTGCAGACGGTCGAAATCAAAGTGGTCTCGTGCGCATGTGGGCGTTCGACGTTGACTTTCTTGGCTCTCCCGGTCTTCTTATCGGTGCCCCAACGAACTTCGATGAAGTCCTCGAAGGAGAACTTCTCGGGCACCTTGTAGCCGAGGTCGCTCAAGCGCTGCCTGAAGGGCAACTCGTCGAGAAGCACGATATCGGCATCCGTCGCAGGAACCACAAGCGCAGCAAGCAACGACGCATGAGTGCGAAAACCTAGCGCACTGGCAAGCGCTTCGGTCAGGTGTGACGACTTGATAGCAGGGAACGTCTCGCGGGAAAGCTTTTTGAGATTCGCAAGCGGAACCTCGGACAGCACAATGCTAGCCATGGAATGACTCCGGTTGTCGTCGACGTTTCCCGATTACGCATCGACCCGGTAGGCCGGCGTGTTGCTGTGAAGATGGGCACTGCGCTCCTGCTTTAACCCGGGAATAGGTTGGGTGCAGGGACCTTGGACGCATTCTAGCGAGTCACCCAACCGCTGACAAGAACGGAATTTCTTGACGTCGACAGCTTGTCAGCCCGGGCGACGGGAGCGCCGCCCGGTCACCTCACACCGTGTCCAAACACCGCTACCCATGCCACCCTCCTGTTGCCGAATACTAGGTTCGTGGACGGGCATTGGGTCCGTCAACGGAAACCGACCCTCTCACTGGAGAATCAACATGGCACACGGAGCAGGAAAGAGCTCAAACGGAAACACCTCAGGCGGAAAGACAGGCAGCCAGTCCGGTACTGCCAAGGGCACTGGCGGCTGGCCCAGCACT
The DNA here is from genome assembly GCF_004803625.1 of Burkholderia sp. LS-044. Taxonomy (NCBI): domain Bacteria; kingdom Pseudomonadati; phylum Pseudomonadota; class Betaproteobacteria; order Burkholderiales; family Burkholderiaceae; genus Burkholderia; species Burkholderia sp. LS-044. The sequence continues at coordinate 10,006 of NZ_SSWO01000037.1, read as the reverse complement.
ACGGGACGCCCCTCCGGCGGCGGCAGAACCAATGCGCCGGCGCGGTCGCAGTCGAGCTCGCAAGGCAGCAAACGATAGGCGGGCGAGAACGCCCCCGCTGTCAGCGCGTTATGCATCCGTGATTCGGGCCCGGTGGTACGTGAACCAATGTGGGTAACGTCCTCGGGCCCAGTCGCCAAAGGTGCTGTAGCGGTGGGGAAATCGCAGCCACAGTGGCTCATGCTGTTCGGCTGCTGGATGCGTTGCCTCAGCAAATTGCCGCTGCGTCAGTTTCACGAATCGAGTCGAGTAATGGCCCAGCAGGTTCAACAGCTTTGTGGCCCAATACAGCCATTCCGCCCATTGCCGGTCCGCCTCGTTCGGGCAGAGTGCCACGAGCAACCTTAGCCACGCGAAGATCGGTATCTGCTGGCCACGACTCCAATTCTTGAGTGTCACCAGATGAACGGGCGTACCGACGAGCGATAGCCGTGCCTCAATCTCGGCAAGCGTGCTCAGCCCGGTGGCCTGCCTGAGCCATTGGAAAAACAACGCCGGCGGATTCCGATTAGGATGCTCCGGGTCTTGCAGGAGCGCGGAAAATATCGGTTCTTTGACCTGGTCGCTGACGCCAAGCTGAACATCCAACGCGGCGAGGCAACTGAGCTCGACCTCCATCGCGACTATGAACTGGAACGCGAGGATGTCCTCATCATCCTTCACCCGCGTCAGCGCCTGCACGGCGTCGTCCCACACCAATGACTTGAGCACTGGATTCACGCCGAGCAGTTGTGCGCACACGCCGTAGTCCCCTCGCCTAAACGCAGCCTCGGCGGGCCGTGATGCGCGCTCCAATGCAAGTCGATATTCGTTGCTGTAGGTCAGTGGCTCCGTGCGGACGGCGTAGAAGGTTTCCCACGGCCCCTGTTCGGCAAGGATGTCGGCGGCCGCCTTGTCCCCGGCGGCAGCCCGTCGCAGCTGGGCCGTAATCTCGATAGGCCAGTCGGGCAACGCATCGAGAAGTGCGTCCAGGAGCTCTGGAGACTCCGTGTTATCGCGTAGCGCACGCTCCAATCGCTTGGCCCTCGCCTCGCCAAGGGCTTCTCTCAACATCGCCTGCATCGGATGTCCACTGAGCTTCATGAGCACAGTCGGGTCGAGCAGGAACAATCCCGAGAGATGCGGTTTTGCGGGCTTGCCTGTGAATGGGGTTGCGAAGTTCACGCGTACAGAACGAGTGGAGCCTAAAGGAAGGGTACACCATTGCCGAGGTCCATCAGTCCCATGACTGACGTCCTTGCTGGAATCGTCCCGACGGGGGCCGTAATCCCAATGCAGACCAAGCGCGAAATTACGCCCCTTGTTGCCCATCAGCCCCCCCGAGTTCGTACCAAGGCTGTGCCCTCTGCCAGTCCGGCTCTACAGCGTCGCCCCCTGAGTACCGTTGACCCAGTATCGCAACTGTACATTGCACAATTGGATTGTGAGTTCAACAATCCGTCTTGCACCTCGGCATGACGGCCATCACACGCAAACTCCGCTTTTTCGCGCTGGTCGGAAGAAGTACGGTTTGAATTCAGTATCCGACCAGTCTACCGTCGGAGGTTGACGACGGTTTCCGGATAGGAGTAGCCATGAGTCAGTGAGTCGGCGGGCAACCAGGACGTTGCGCGGCAGAATTTCGCTAGTGGGTGCAAACTCACCGGTGTGATACGAACCGGAAAATAGCCGCGATACTGCAGCACCGAGTTCGGCCAACCGTGTGTCGTCCCACGGACCGTGGAAGAAGCCGGGATTTTGCTCGCACATCGCGTCCCAAAGGCTCTCCTGCTCGTCATCCTCGCATTCGACCGGTTCCCCTTCGTGCTCGGAGAAATGCGCGTCGCCCCAGCCCCCTTGTTCATCGTCCGATTCCGCCTCTTCGGAGAACTCAAAGGGGTCTTCGGTTTCGTCTAGGTTGGCCTGCTCACACGCGAACAGCCTGAGCAGCGTTTCCAGCAGCGACTTCGCCGCCGGAGAATCCGGGTTTCCAGAACTTCTTTCAAATAACCCTCGGTTCGCCAGGAGTTCGGTCACATCGCGCGCATCTCCCAGTTCCTCCTCGTCGTCCCACACAAGGTACCAGTCCCGGGGGTGAGTAAAGACGACAAGTCTATCCGGGACACCTGTCAACATTGCACTATGCGCTTTGTGGCCGGACCACGCCCTGTGCAAAAAACTGCGCAAATCGAGCTTATCTTCGTTAAGGAAGAACTCTACATGCGCCTTGCCATCAGTGGGGTCGACCAGCATGGCGTAGGCCAAGGACATGGATGAAGTCAGCTTCCAGCGTGACTTCTTCAATGTCCCGTTCTTGAGATACCAATTTTCCAGTAGGGAGATGAAGAGCCAATGCTCAAGCTTTCCGTGAACCGAATTCACAGTGCGGTCAGGTGTCTCATCCTGACTCAATCGAGTCTGTAAAACGGGGGCTCGCTCGTCTTCATCGGCCCCAGGGGCCAATGACGTATCGCATGCCGCCGCTTCTGTCCACGTGTGCCAGGTGGAAAACGTTGCTTCCTGCAGGGGCAGTTGCGAGCGGTGGAGCAAGTTGAACTCCTCAGGTGCCTGAGCAAGCCTTGCGACCGGCTCGCGTACGCTTTCAAGCGCGCGCGCCAACTGAAGTGGGTCCGCCAAGGCGTACACCCACAGATGAACGGACACGTTGACGACATTGGCGTTGGAATAAGACCGCTCGGGCTCGCCGCATAGGCGCGGAACCCAATCTGGACCGAGATATTGCGAAACGATTCCTCGGTGCGGACGCAAGAGGTCCTGGAGTTGATGCGGCGCCCAAACCTGATAGTCGATTCCCTTGGCAGCGAATCGAGCTTTTTCCTTTTCCACCGCCTCCGCCAGGCCACGTTCGTTCACCGACGACCCAACAGCCAAAACAAATCGATGCACATTTTTAGGTGCCCAAAACTTCTCCAGATGGTCCAGAAAGTCGTCCGACCAATCGGCGAGTTGAGTCACGGTTACCTGTTCGTAACACTTGCTCGACGCAACCGCAATACCGTCGCCGGATTTCAGTTGCGCAAGGGAATCGACTCCGTATTGTTTCTGCCCGTGAATGCGGAATGGTTCCGCCAACCTTAGGTCCGGCTCTTGGCCAAGGAGTGCACGCGTCAACTCCTCGAAAGCCTCCCAGTTCATCTCGTAAAACTTGGGAGGGTCCGACCGGTTCAAATTCAGTGGAACGGAGGCACAAGCGTCGTTGTTTTTGGATTCAGACAAGAGAGTCTCCGGTGGCACGTGACACACGGTGCCATTTTACTCAATCAGGGCGTGGCCCCGACTACGAGAAATGCCCGACGCTTGTCACTAACCCGTGAGAGGCGACCCGCTACCCGCCCTGCCCGGTCACAACGCTCCGTGTCCAAACTCCGCTAACGGAATGCAGCGACTGCACGGAGACGTCCGGCTGACCAAGGTCAAGACGAGACTGCGTATTTTCTAAGCCGCCTACTCGGCGGTTACGACCCGTGCGCTGCGTTCACAAGAAAATAGCGAGACGATTTATATCCTAGCCGATACCTTCTCCGCTTACCCGCGCACCGCCCTTTGCAAGGACTTGAACGGACTGTCCTTTCCTGAATCCGCGGCTTTATCGATGCAGGATGCGCTGGCATCGGTACGTGTTTCGCGCCCCGCGGCAGCAGCCCTGGTCGTCCAGCTGGCGCTTTCTTGCCATGAGTCTCTGGAGGTGCAGACTCGTCCTGGCCTATCACGCGACCGCCGGAAGGTCCTGAGGGACACTCGTCGGTGCCAATGCCGGCCCGGACTCACCCGTGTGCGATGCTGGAATGAATTCGGCCGCGCGTTCGTAGCCCTTCGGTGTCACCTTGAACGCGTGCATACCCATTGTTTCAGCTTTCTTGAGCAACCCCGTCTGCGTCAGCAGCAGCATGGCGCAGAGCAACCGGTCCGTCAGCACAGGCGGCTTAAAGGTTGTTTCGCGGTCGAGGTTGAGTTCAATACCTTCGTCGCCGGGAACGAGAATGTAGCGTTCGCGCGGATTGGTGGGCTCAGTCTCGGCACGCTCACGCGCGACCTTGAAATGCAGATTGACGACGAAGTCCCGGACTATCATTGAGAGGAACTCGTCCGCGGGGCGAGCGGCGTATCGGTCAGCCAGCTCGGCCAGCCGCTGTGGCGCAAGCCGGTCCCGGCCATCGGCCAGTCGATATGCGTCGTTACCTTTCCAGTTGCCGGCCTCAACAGCGCAATATGTCAACGCACCGAGCACCTGATACACAGCCTTCCGTGCCCCGCTCTCCGAGCGAAACCCAATATTCTTCTTCAGCTCCTCGAAGAGGACGGGAAGGCTCCTGATGGCCGGCTTGGCATGCGCTACGGCGCCGGCTTCATAAAGCGTATCGGCGCTGCCCTGCCCGGTTTTCCATCGATTCAGCCAGAAGCTCAGGGGCGATTGCGCGTGCTCTCCGTCAGACGCCTGGTTAGCAACTGCGTCGGCCACCTGCTGGATTCGATGTGCATCGGTGACCATGAGGCGCCTCGTTTCAACCTCGGTGAGGCGCAAGAGCGTCTCCAGAGCCAGTTTCAAATACTGCCGGACCTGAAGGCTGGCCCAGACGCCGCGCGCCTCAATCAGCTCGGCAATGTCAACCTTCGTCCCGTCTGGCGCGAGCCCGCTCCCCATCGCATGCCGCACGATTTCTTCCGGAACATAGCCTTCGACAACGCCAGGGCCCTTTTCGGCAGCGATAATGGCGCGCAGGACAAGTGTGATGCCCTGGTGGCGATACCGCCATTCCTCACCCAGGTCTTCGGGCTGGGCTCCAGGCGACGGTAGATATCTATTGAGAAATGCTTCCTGCTCGTCCCGATGGGGCTTATCCAGGCGCAACAACGGATAGAGCTCCGGAACTCGAGCAGGCACTATCGACAGGTCTTCCGGGTCCGCCAGCCACTCTGCCAACTCTCGCATTCTTTCTGGGTCGTCACCCCGGGGAATCGCGTCGCTCCGATACTGGGCTACGACTTCATCGAGATGCTTCGCGAAGGCATCTGCAAGCTCTTTTCCCGCGCTGGTCAGCTCGTAAAAGCCCTTGATTTGAGTGGAGTGCGCGAGAAACCGTAAGCCGTTGATGATGCTCGGCCTGTACTGGGGAGCGGTCATCAGATAGGCGCCGCGCGCCGTGTTGACGTTGCCTGTTGCCTTCTGTTTTTCCTCCTGTGCCTTGCTGAGGATTTTCGCGAGCCGCAACGTAGCGGGCTCGTCCCCTTCGGGCCATACCCGTTCAGTGCCCGGCAGGCCGCTACGCTCCGTGCGGTTACACCACACCAGCAGCAGGTCAATTTTCTCCAGTGCTCCCGCGCAGAGCTCGCGCCGCTCCTCGGCCTTTTCCTTGGGTATCGCGTCGGCACGCTCGCTCGCCAGCCTGACCATCCAGCAAAAGGCCGAATACACGCGGATGGAGTCCACAACATTGTTGATGCCGAAGAACAGCGTCCGGTAGAGGGACATGTTCGCGTTTTGCAAGCCGAGCGGGTCGATGATGGTCGCTGTCTTGGCGCGCGTGGTAAAAACGGGGGCTGCGTGCATGTCACTTGTTCCAGTCGATGTACAGTTCGTGCGGCACATTGAAGCGCTGAAGCTCCGCGTTACGAATTCCCGCGAAGACCGGCTTTCCACACGTCGGGTGAATCGTCACCCTGTGTGTCTCGAGCGCTCTCACTTCACTGACCCCGTGTATCGATTCTCCTTTGCAGTTCGGACAGCCCGGTTTCCTCGTCGTCGGCAGCTTCTGCGGAATCACGCCAAAAGAAGGCTTGCCTTTCGATGGCGGGCTGGACTTCAGGGCCAGCAAGCGCTCAAGAATGTGCTGATAGCGCGGGTTGGGCGGAGTGACTGCCTGTGCGTCCCCGAAAACAGAGCCGACCATCTGCTCCAGTTCTTCCTGCTGGGTTAGGCCGGCAACTATCGTCGCGGCATGTGACCGGAGCCGCTCATACGCGTCGCTCGGCACACTGTCGAACGCGTCCGACGCGAGTCCTTTCTCGAGCGCCGCGAGCCAGTCCTCAAGCGTTAGCTCGCGCAATGCAAACTCCTGCAGCTGTTCCTTCAGCGCACCTGTCGCAAGCGTCGGCGAAATGTCGAATGTGCAGCAAGCGAACGTGCAGAAGACGGAAAGAAGCCGCTCGCGGTTATCGTCATCGTACGCATAACCCGTGTACTGCGTCAGCCAGTCGCCAAGGCCAAATGGGTCCGTCGCGACAAAGGCCAGCGCTTCAATGCTTCGCGCGGGTGGCAGCGTGCCGCCTGCCTTGACAATATCGATGTGCTCACCCAAGACGTCGGCCGCAGCGCTCGCGACGATGCCCGACACTATCGGCGCGGTGGCGTCTTTTTCCAAGGCCGCGGGAAGCTTTTCATACATTGCCTCCCACGCTTTCTGCTCCTCGGGTTCGTCGGGTTTGTCCTTGCCTGACTCCTTCTTCTCCGAATCGATAATCACAAGCTTGCTACGGGGGCCGCGCGAAAGACTCGAGGAAAGGATACTGGCGGTCAGGCTTTTGAAAGCAGCCGCCATCGCTTGCTCGGCCGTCTTCGGAGGAATGCGCAGGCCTGGCTCGTCATCAGGACGCCAGTCGTTATAGGGGCGCGGTTCGATGCGTCTCGGCTTGTTTGGCGGCGCCTTGCTCGCTTCGCCCTCTTTCGGACCGGACTCGTGTGCCCCCGTGGCATCCTGCTCTGGTTTGCGATGCAGGACGGACACCATCCAGTGCAGGATGGGGAGCAAATCACGGTTGTTAGGCTTCGCCCCCTGCTTGATGCGGCGGATAGCGCGATGCAACGCCTTTTCCCAGGGGTTGGCGTCGAGTTCAACCTCGACGTTCAGCCAGCCCGTCACTGTGAAGTCACCTGCCTCGAGGCGCAGACGTCGTGCGCCCTCCTCATCCGGGAGTATCTGGCCGGGCGCAGCAAACGAGCCGTCTGCCTGGATAGGCACCCCTTCAATCGGTCCACATTCAAGCTCGTCCTCGCGCCACACTTCAAGCGTGGCCTGCCGCTGCGCCGGACACGGCGAAACCGTACCCGTGATGCTGCCGTTTGACAGCCATTGGGCGTCGAGCGCCGGCGCCGCGTGGCCGAGCTTAGGCGACTTAAACTCGCAGGCCTCGAATTTCGCGTTCGCAAGTTCGTCGCCTTCCAGCGCCTTCCAGGTGAACGGGGGCTGCTCGAGCTTGCGCACAAGCGAAAGCTCGACATTCTCACGGCCGAAAAGACTCTGCTTGGTGGCATTGACCGAGTCCGTCATCACCATGCAACCGGCAGACCCGCGGACTTCGAAGATTTTCGCGTGAGCAAACCGGTGCAGTTTCGGACCATCCGGCACCACGAAACGCGTCCCTGGGGGTAGGTTGTGCTTGTCCTCGACCCGAATCACGTATTTCTCGCCGATGAGTTGCGCACCCAGAGCAATTTCAGGCACGCCACACAATTCAGCCAGTTCACATACGGCGTTCGCCTTAGGGTCAAGATACGGGCCGTATGCAGCCAACGTGGCTGCATCAGGAAGCTGTTCAAGAACCAGTTCTGCAAACTGGTTTCCCGCAGGCCCCTTCAGTGTATGGACCAGCCAGGCGGTCGGATTCTGCCGTGCATTGACGGGTGCAAGGGCCGCGACCTGGCGCGCACGCTGCGCGTAGTACCGGAGGCTGGCCGACGCTTTTTCGGAGAGCCCCGGCGTCTTTGCAAATTGCTCGGCAAAGTCTGCGAAGGCTTCAAACACCAGCGGGTGTTCGAGCGCACTGACGGAGTCAAGCACCTCGAGATTCGCGTTCTGGCCTTGCGCCGTCAGATTGCCGCTACCGACCACAAGGACGTCGGAACCGGAGCTGAGTTCGAGGTAGGCAACCTTTGGGTGGAAGAATCCACCAGATGCCTGACGGACCGGAATGACCCGATATTGGGTGCCAGCGTAGAGACTCGACGTTTCGTCCGTCGACTTGCAGGCTTCGCGCGAATCGACGAGCATGTCGACCTTCTGGCAGCCGGAGACCCTCAGGAGCGGCAGGCAGAAGGATTCAAACCAGTTGGCGCTGAAGGTGAAAGTGGTGAACATCGCGCGGCGTGGCCGCGCCTCGTCTATGATGGCCTGAAGTCTCGTCTGCATTCGCTTCCCCGATGGCCGCTTTCTGCAGCCTTGTTATCGCCGTGCAGCAGTGATTTTAGACGTCGGCAATCAGGGTGACGTCGTATGGCATACCCTGCTTCAGCTGCCTCGCCGCTTCCTAATGTCTTTCGCCGGTCGCTGCCTGAATGCGCTGACCTCCCCCGGGAAGAACGTCAAAGATGCAACAAGCGTGCATCGCGTTGGGATGACCTGCGTTGCTCCGAACAGCCCTCATCCGCGCATATTTGGCGTATAAACTGTGACCCTGTGCAAAGCCCTGCGTGAGTCCAACGAACAGACTGGTCGATATCGGCTTCCAGGTAGCCGGCCACTGGTTTCTTAAGGACGGTGCTCTTCATGTGGCCATCCGGCAGCACGGCGAGTAGCGCAACATCCTATATGCATTCGTTTGCGACGGAGACGTGAAATATGTGGGCAAGTCCACGCAGACGTTCAGAAAACGCATGGCCGGCTATCTGTCGCCGGGCCCGACGAGCACGACCAACATCCGCAACAACAAGCGCATCCGCGAGCTGCTTGCGAAGCGCGTTGCCGTCGACGTTTATGTGCTGCCCGACAATGGACTGATGCGCTACGGGGCGTTCCACCTCAACCTCGCCGCCGGTCTCGAGGACAGCATCATCGCCGAGCTTGCGCCGGAATGGAATTTCAACGGCCAGCGGCTGGCTCAAGGCCAAAGAGAGCGCGAAACAACGGACAGGGCCCCCATGGCAGGGCTGTCACCCCATGAACTGGAATGCGGCGCGTCGGCGCCCGAGCCCACGGCGTCGTTCGAATTCACGTTGCAGCCGACGTACTGGAACCAGGGCTTTTTCAACGGAGGCGTCGCGTCGTCGACACTGCTCGGCGCTGATGGAGACACCATCGAGATTTTCTTCCGCGACGAAGCGCAGCCCGTCTTGGGAACGATTAACCGGACAGCAACCAGCAACGGGTCACCGCGGATATTTGGCGGTCCGGCGCTGCGTGGACGATTCCAGACGCTGCCGCAGATGACGCCCATGGTCGTCGAGGTCCTGTCTCCGACATCCATCAGGATTCGAGCGACAACGCGGAAGCGAGCGCTCCAGGTTCCAAACGACAATCACGAACGCTTGGGGGAGTGATGGAGAAAACGGATGTCGGGCGCTTTCCCGGCGCCCGCGCTATCACTGACCACGAACGGTGGCCCACAGCCCTTTGCCCGCAACGCTGAGTCAGGAAGCTTTGCGGCGACTGCGCTTTCCTTGGTCTATTGCTGCTCTGGCAATTAGGTCTCCCGCGTCTGCAGCCTTGTGAATCAGTTCCGCCGACTCTATGCCGTCTTCCGCTTCGTTCGGGTAGCGCGAAAGCAGCAATGCCAGGTTAGTCGTGCACCGCATATCACCCTCAGCCATGCCCGCACTGGACCGGCCAGCCTTTCGTAGACATCTTCGAGCCATAATTTATGGCAACCGAGGAGGTCAGGATGAGCGGCAAGCGGTACACGGATGAGTTCAAGATCGAGGCAGTCAAACAGGTAACCGAACGGGGTCATTCGGTGGCGGATGTGGCGCAGCGGCTGGGCATCACGACCCACAGCCTTTACGCCTGGAAACTGAAGTTCGGCAGGCCCGACGTCGTGCGGCAAGCGGAGCTGGATCAGAGCGCCGAGGTTCGGCGACTGAAGGCCGAGCTCAAACGCGTGACCGAGGAGCGCGACATTCTAAAAAAGCCGCGGTGGATTCAACCGGTCATCGCAACACCTTCTGGTCTAATGTCGCCCCAGGAGGTAAGGTAGGTGAGCAAGAAGAAGCGGTGTGGGCTATCCGCCGAACAAAAAGCGTTGTTGTGGCAAAGATGGA
>NZ_SSWO01000036.1:0-23141 GCF_004803625.1 Burkholderia sp. LS-044 | reverse complement strand
CCCCCCCCCCTAAAAAATATTCTTTATAATCAATTGGATGATGATTGCTAGCCCAAAGATCGCTCTTGGCTAAGAGACGCGAATTGAATCCATCAAATTCTCGGCAATGCATCTAATATTTTTTTGCTTTACCTAAATTTGTTTACCTGCAAGTATTGCCCTGCGGTTCGTAACGAACTGCATCGAGCCCGAACGTTTCTTTCGGATTGCTTTAATTTTTAATACGTGGAGCTTCAGATGAAGATCGAAAACAAGATGGTCATGAAAGGTGCACAAAGCAAAATCGTCCACGCAATTACCGCTGCCCTGAAGTGACAGCAGCGTAGTGAATTGTCAATGGCGGATCCCGGGATCCGCCATATCGGACAGAGGCGACCGATGAATCCCATCGAACAGAACGGCGACCTGCTTCAGATGTTCAATCCAGACGGCGTCCGGCTGGCCAACGAGACCGTGCGGCCGGTATTTCCCGATCTCGTCGATAAACTGGCTTCTGACATTTATGGATACGCGTATCGCCGACCCGGCATTGATCTGAAGACACGGCACCTCGTCACGCTCGGGGTAATCAGCGCCATGGGCGGCTGCGAGAATCAATTGCGTTTTCAACTTGGCGCTGCCCTGCACCTCGGCATACCGATCGAACAAATTCGCGAGGTATTTATTCAGGTGCAAGTTTTTGCCGGGAACGCACGGGCGTTCAACGCGGCAGCCATTTTCAAATCCGTTGCCGACGAGTTTCAGAAGAGCGAATAGCGTGATGCACTCGACCCGATGGCAGCTGATCGTGACTTATGTGTTAGCCGACGCAGCCGTGACGGTTTCGTCGCGCATCCTGCAATTCTATGCCACCTGGCTTTTGCTGAAGGACATCGCAAGCCCGTCGGCACTCACGCTGACGCTAATCGCGACGTGGGCGACGACCTTGCTATTCCTTCCATTTGTCGGCGTTGTCGCCGAGCGAATCCGCAAGAGCACCGTGTTGCTGTGCGCGTCGCTGCTCGCACTTGCATCGGTGATACCGGTCGTCGTCGTTGCACGTACGCTTCACGTCACCCACTCGAATTGGCTTGTTGTCGTTATCGTCATCGCAAGCGTGACCTCGAGCGTCGCCGTGGCGGCCCTGATGCCGCTGAGCACACCGCTGATACCCGAGATTTCGCCCGATGCCGACGAGGTTCGCAGAGGTTTGCGCCTGAAGGCGTCGGGTTTCATCCTGAACATCCTGTTCGGCCCGACGTTGGCGGGCTTCATGATCGGGGCATTTGGCGGCGAGTCCGCGCTTTGGCTGAGTGCCGCGAGCAGTTGTCTCGGCGTCGTGGCCTCGCTCGCCTTCCACATGTCGTTCAGTGCGGTGCAATCGGTGCGAACGCGCGCCGGGCCAGCACCGTCGTTTTTCCGGGACCTGCGCCACGGGATGCAACGGGTACTCGGTATTCGAGCCGAGCGGGCGATCGCGACAGCGTCGCTGCTCGCCAACATGCTGTTCGTCCCGTTCATATTCTTCCTGTTGCCAGCCAAGGTTCTCGCGGAGGGCGGCACCATGCTGAACGTGGCCAGCATCGAGCTGTCGTTGGGCGCGGGCGTATTGGGGGCTTCTGCCCTGCTGATCCAGCAAGCCCGGCGCATCGCTTCCGATCATGCAGTTTCGAGCGTCGGCATCGGAATGATCGGCGCCTCCATCTTTGCGTTCGGTTGCACGCACCATCTCCTCACTTGGTGCGTGCTGGGTTTCGCATTGGGTGTCGGGTTGACGACGTTCAACGTCACAGTCAATTCGAAACGAGCGATGGCGATTCCGGAAGGGCATCGCACCGGCATGGAATCGAGCCTGATGTTTCTTTGCACGGCCGCCGCTCCTTTGGGCATCTGGATATCGGGCGTGGCCCTCAAGACACTGTCGCCCGACGCCGTCATCATCTACGGCAGCGAACTTTTCGTGCTTGCACTCCTTTGTATCGTCTTTTCCAGGCCGTTGAGGCTCATGCTCAATTCCGGAGATAGTGGCTTGCCTCACTATCTCCAGACTAACCGAGAACTGTTCGACCTTCAATCACTGTCATGACCTATCCGTTTCTTCCGGTGGCAAGTGTGGCTTCGTCGCTGTCAACGGGGTTCAAATCCCAACTGAAGTCCGCGTATGAGGATCTGCTCGAACAACTCGCGGCACATGCGCCGGCGCTGTTTCCCGACAGCGTCCACGCGCACTTCGCAACCTTGCAGCCCGCCGGATTCAATGGATTTCACAGCTTCGCCTACCACTATGTGATCCGCTTGGCGGAGCAGAACAAGCTGCCGGAAGCGTCGCGCCTGCTCACGGTCATCGCGCGCGACCGATACGAGACGCTGCCTCGATTCACGCCGGCATCGCGCATCGATTGCAAGTTGCTACGCGAGGTGCTGGACGAAATCTCGGGTGGCACATCCTATACGGAGATTGTCTTACGGCCGCTGCCCCGGGAAAAGGAGCAACTCGCGGAAGCGGCTATGACACACGGCGTTCGGGTGCTTGAAGCCGCGTATGCGGAACTCGCCGCGGAGATCGAGATCCTCGTCGGCTCGATCGTCTTTTTTGAATCGGCGGGTGCGACTAGCGAGCGTGCGTTATCGCTAACGGGTGATAAGCTTCAATCGATGATTCTCGTGAACGGGGAGATCGACCTGAGTTGGATCTTCCTGCTCGACAAGCTGGTTCATGAGGCGGCGCACACCTACCTATATGGCATCAATTTGCGCGAGGAACTCGTTCAAAACAGCCCGGAAATAAAGTATGCGTCTCCGCTGCGTCGGGATGCCCGCGACATGCTTGCGATCTATCACGCGACGTTTGTCATCCAACGCCTGCTGGTTGCGTTTACGCGCATTCTTGAGCGTGCGGCGCTATCTGATGTCGATCGGGTCACGATCAAGGAGATGCTCGGGCTGTACCATGCCCGACTCGATGCCGGCTTCTCGACGATCGAGCGTTATGGCGTTTTGTCCAACGTCGCGCGGGAATTGATCCATGAGGGGCGGGATTGTGCGAAATCGCTGGCGTCCTGCTGATTGAGGCTGCGTGCCAAAGCGTAAATCGCTATCACACGGCTCGCGCTCAACCACGAAGCACAGTCGCGGTTCGAGTGCACGTCCTGGTGCATGACGTTTTTGTAAGACATCGGCAATTGCCGAAGTGCCCAAATACTCTTTGTCTTTCGTGCGCCCGATTGCTTCACGGATTTTTTCCCGCTACGCTGCATAGTCCGTTTTTCGTGCGGGAGTGCGAGCGATGGACCACTGGCGGCTGGCGTATCTCGGCATGCGACACTTCCCGCATGAGCTGACCGAATTCGAGCTCAATACCTTCTTTACGTTCTCCGCCCGCGAGCGCACCTTGATCGACGGCCGCCGTTCGCACCTCTACCGCTTGGCGGTCGCGCTGCACTTGGGCTTCGTGCGGATGACCGGCCGCACGCTCGACGCTTACAAACAAATTCCAAAACGGCTGTGGCAGCACTTGGGTGGGCAACTCGGCATCGACCCGCCCGACTTGGGGACGTTGCGCGCGCTGTACGACGACCGTACTGACACGCTAGCCGACCACCAGAAGCTCACCTACGAGGCGCTCGGATTTCAACCCATGGCCGAGCACCAGCGACGCTACGTCATTCGCTGGCTCAAGGAGCGGCTGTCGGGCCGACAGGATCGCAGCACCGCGCTGTTTGATCTCAAGCAGTGGCTGTACGAGCATCGGGTCCTGATTGTCCACGACCGTGCGCTGCGACACCTAATCGTGCAGGCGGTGCAGGACGTCGAAACGGCGCTAACTCACCGGCTCGAGGCTGCGTTCGGCGCCGCTGCCCTTGATCAGTGGGGCATGCTGTTGCCGCGGCCGGAATCGGGCGGCGCCAGCCTGCAGCAGTGGCTCTGGTCCGTGCCGCTGCGGAACTCGACGAATCAGATGGGCGAGTTGTTTCGCAAGATTGAGCGCCTGACTAAGCTCGGCGTGCATCGCGATTGGCCGGCCGAATGCAACGAGGCCGTGGTGCGGCACTACGCGCGACGCTGCGCCAACCGCCCGCCGTCCGTCAGCAAGCGCGTCCGACAGCCGATTCGCCGACTGGAGGCTGCGTGTTTCATGCGTTATGCGCTCTGCGTCGCCACCGATCAGTTGCTGTGGATGCTTGCCCGCTGGCAACGCAAGATGGTCAACGAAGCGGGCAGCAAGGTCGACGCGAAGCGGCCCGACCTGAAAGCGCAGCTACGCGATTTCGCGACGGCGGTCAAGGCGCTCGCGACCGACGTCACCCTGGCGCACGACGCGCTGATCGAACGCCTCGTGCAACTGGCTGACACGACGCTCGCGCAAAGCGGTCCGAGTCGCGCGAGCCTGGTGCGCGCGCAACGGCTTTGTCAAGTTAGCCGAGTAAGTACGGAGCGAGCGTAAGAGTGACCCGCTGCGTCATGCTGCAGACGGAATGGGGGGGACTTCGGTGAATTCATGCCACGTCGAGAAACGTGCGGCAAGGTGTTTGCGATAAAGAGAGGCGCGCAGTAGATGTCGCTTCAAGGCGAAATGCTGACGGATCGGTCCGAAGCTCGCGAGGAAGGCCTGAGTTCGCTTCGGGTCGCGAAACCCTCGCATGCGTCGCTCGCGTTCGCGGGTGGGTTGATGGCTGTTCTCAACACGGTTGTTCACGCGCGCACAGGCCTTCACGAACACGTGCTTCACGTTCGCCAGTTCCGGTAACTCCGCCTTCGCAGCAGGATAACTGCGCAGCTGATCGGTAACGATCTTTCGCGGCGCCGGAAAGGAATGCAGCACTCGCTGGAAGAAACGTTTGGCGGCAGCTTTATCACGCCGCTTCTGCAGCAGGATGTCGAGTTCGGCACCATGCTCGTCGACGGCGCGCCACAGCACATAAGGCTCGCCGCGCAGAGTCACGAACATCTCGTCGAGGTGCCAGGTGCTGCCGGTCTTGCGTCGTACAGTCTTCGCGCAGCCCGCGAAGACTGCACCGAATTTGTCGCACCAGCGACGGATGGTTTCGTGGCTGACGATGACACCGCGTTCGAACAGCAGTTCCTCAATGTTGCGCAGACTGAGCTGGAACCGGAAGTACCATCGGACTGCCAGGCTGATGATCGCAGCTGGGAAACGATGGCCGTGGTAAAGCGATTTGGGATTCGTCATTCCGGCATCCTACGCGATCACCCTCCGTAACGTGACAAAGCCCACATGTCTACGAAGTCACGCTGGCGCTGGGTTCGAGCGCAGAGTGGCTTTCCTCTGCCCCGGGCCGGATCTTGAACCAGATCGAGTACATAGCTGGCAGAAACACCAACGTCAGTATCGTTCCTGCGAAAGTTCCTCCGATCAGCGTATAAGCCAGCGTGCCCCAGAACACGGAATGGGTCAGCGGAATGAACGCAAGCATCGCGGCAACCGCAGTCAGGATCACGGGCCTCGAGCGCTGCAGGGTGGCCTCCACTACCGCATCGAACGGCGCCATGCCCGCACGCGTGTTCTCTTCGATCTGGCCGATCAGGATCAGCGTGTTGCGCATCAGGATGCCGGAGAGCGCAATGAGCCCCACCAATGCGTTGATGCCGAAGGGCTGATTGAACAGCAGGAGTGTCGGCACCACGCCGATCAAACCCAGCGGACTGGTCGCGAACACCATCATGGTCGCGGCAATCGAGCGCGTCTGGAAAATGATGATGAGCAGCGTCAGCGCAATCATGATCGGGAACAGCGGCGCGAGCGCATTGGTCGCCTTGTTGGCCTCCTCGATGGAGCCGGCCTCCTCGATCCGGTAGCCGCCCGGCAGCTTCGCGATGATGGGCTGCAATTGCGCGAGCATCGCGGTCGACACGTCGGGCGGTTGCAATCCTTCGGCGATATCGCCACGCACGGTAATCGTCGGCGTTCGATCGCGACGGCGCAGGATCGGATCCTCCATGCGGATGTCGACCTTGCCGACCTGCGAGAGCGGCACCCGCTGCCCTGCGTTACCGATCAGCGTGAATTCCTCGATCCGTTGCGGGTCGAGCCGGGTGTCTCCCGCCGAACGCGCGACCAGCTCCACCGAACGAATGTCCTCGCGCACGTGCGTGACGGGAATTCCGGTCAGCAGGAATTGCAGTTGCTGCGCGACCGAGCTGGACGTCAGCCCGAACGACCCGAGACGATTTTGATCGAGCGTGAAATGCACGGTGGGAACACGCGGCCCCCAGTCGGCGTTCACCGTTCGCATCATCGGGCTGGCCTTCATGGTCCGCTCGACCTGCGCGGCGATGGTGCGCAACGTCCCCGCGTCCGGGCCCATGACCCTGAACGCAACGGGGTAAGGCGAGTAAGGGCCGAACACCAGCTGCGTGACGCGAACCTGCGCCCCGGGCACCAATCCTTCGGCGACGACCTTGCGCAGACGGAATTTGAGCGCTTCCCGCTGGTGCTCATCGCTCGTGCGGATCACGATCTTCGAGAAGGACGAATCCGGCAACTCCGGAGACATGGCCAGATAGAAGCGCGGCGCACCCTGCCCGATGTACGAGGTCACGATCTGCGCTTCCGGCTGCTTCGCGAGCCACGCCTCGACTTTTTCCGTTGCCGACGCGGTCTGCTCGATCGAAGTCCCATAGGGCATCTGCACTTCGACGAGCACTTCCGGGCGATCGGACGTCGGGAAGAACTGCTTCTTCACCAGTCCCATGCCCATCACGGCAACCACGAACGATGCCACCACGATCCCGGCGACCATCCACTTGCGGCCGATCACGCGCCCGAGGAAACGGCGAAAGCGCTGGTAGTTCCGCGTGTTGTAGATCGCTTCGTGGCCGCCTTCGATCACGGCAATGTCGGGTAACAGCTTGACGCCGAGGTACGGTGTGAAGACGACGGCCACGACCCACGACGTGATCAGCGCGATGCCGACGATCCAGAACATGTTGCTCGTGTATTCGCCGGCCGTCGAGCGCGCGAAGCCGTTCGGCATGAAGCCGACCGCCGTGACCAGCGTGCCCGACAGCATCGGCGCGGCCGTATGGCTCCACGCGTAAGCCGACGCCTGGACGCGGTTGTAGCCCTCCTCCATTTTCACGACCATCATTTCGATGGCGATGATCGCGTCGTCGACGAGCAGGCCCAGCGCGAGAATCAGCGAACCGAGCGTGATGCGGTCGAAGCTCTTGCCCGTGGCGGCCATCACGACGAAGACCCCCGCGAGCGTCAGCGGCACCGCCGCCGACACGACGATGCCGACGCGCCATCCCATGCTCGCGAAGCTCACGACCATCACCACGAGCAGCGCGACGAAGAACTTGACCATGAATTCGTCGACGGCCGAATGGATATTGACGGCCTGGTCGGTCACCTTCGTGAGGCTCATGCCCAGCGGCATCCCGGCATTGATCGATGCGACCTCCGCGTCGAGCGCGTTGCCGAGGTTGAGCCCGTTCCAGCCGTCCCGCATCACGACGCCGAGCAGCAACGCCGGTTCGCCGTTGTTGCGAATCTGGAACGTGGCCGGGTCTTCGTACCCGCGTTCGACGGTCGCCACGTCGGAGAGCTTCAACGTGCGGCCCTGAACGACGATCGGCGTGTCACGAATGGTCTGCAGCTTGTCGAACGCGCCTTCGACACGAATGAAGACCTGCGCGCCCGCCGTATCGATCGAACCGGCCGGCGTCAGAACGTTCTGGTTGTTCAACGCGGCAAAGATCTCCTGGGGCGTCACGCCGAGTGTCGCGAGCCGGTCGTGCGAAAACGAGACATAGATCCGTTCCGCCTGCTCGCCGATGATGTTCACCTTCTTGACGCCCGGCACATGAAGAAGCCGCTGGCGCAATCCCTCGGCGTCGCGCACCAGCACTCGTTGCGGCTCGCCTTTTGCCTTGAGCGCGAACAGCGCGAACGTTACGTCGGAGTACTCATCGTTGACGAGCGGGCCGATCACGCCGGGCGGCAGGTTGCCCGCTTCGTCATGCAGCTTCTTGCGCGCCTGATAGAACTCCTCGGGCACGTCCGCGGGCGGCGTACTGTCGAGCAAGGTCACCGTGGTGAAGGCCAACCCCGGACGCGTATAGGTCTCCGTCCGGTCGTACCAGCGCAGTTCCTGCATGCGCTTTTCGAGCGGCTCGGCCACCTGGTCCTGCATTTCCTGCGCGGTCGCGCCGGGCCATGCCGTGATGACCGTCATCGACTTGACGGTAAAGGGCGGATCTTCGGCCCGCCCCAGTTTCAGGAAGGCAACCACGCCGGCGATCGAGATCAGGATGATCAGAAACAGCGTGACCGAGCGCTCCCGCACCGCGAGCGCCGACAAGTTGAAGCCGCTCATTGCGCCGCTCCTTGCGCGGAGACGGATGCCGCGATCATCTTGTCGTTGGCGAGACGCACCTGCTCTCCGTCGTGCAACAACTGGGCACCGAGCGCGACGACCTGGTCGCCGTCGCGAAGGTCGCCCGTTACCGTCGCACTGTCGTCGCTCAATGCGGTGACACGCACCTTGCGCCAGGTCACGCGCGACTGGGCCCGGTCGACCGTCCAGACCCCGGTGCCCGTGCCCGGATCGAACACGGCGCCGACCGGGACCACCATACCGGCGGGTGCGTGGCCGGCATCGCCGGCGAGATCGAGCGTCACGGTCGCGCCGAGCGGCGCATTCGACAGCGCGCCCTGGAGGACGTACCGCGCCTCGTAGGTCCGTGTCAGCCGATCGGCGGAGTCGGAGAGCTGGCGCAGGACGGCGGGAACAGGCTTCTGGGCCGCGCCGTACAGCGTCGCCTCGGCAATCGAGCCGGATGCGGGACGCAGCGTCTCGGGAAGCTGGACGACGGCTTCGCGGGGGCCGGCATGCGCGAGCCGCACGACGATTTGTCCCGGCGCGACGACCTGGCCGGGCTCCGCCAGCGTCTCGACCACCACGCCGTCGGCGTCCGCCATGACGACGGCGTAGCCGGACGCATTGTTGGCGAGCACGGCCTGCGCCTGCGCCGCGACGAGCTGAGCCTTGGCGGAGTCCGCGGCCGCCTTGAGCTGGTCATAGGTCGATGCCGAAACCGCGCCTGCCGCGACGAGATCCCGATAGCGCGCCTCGTCAGCGGCCGTCTGCGTCGCGCGCGCCTGCGCGGCATCCACGAGCTTCTGCTGTGCTCGGGCCTGCAGCCCCAGATCGATCGGATCGATGCGCATCAGCGGCTGGCCGCGCTTGACCGTCTGGCCCGCGTCGACCAGCCGCTCGATGACCTTGCCCTGAACCCGGAAACCGAGATCGCTCTGAACGCGGGCGCCCACGACACCCGAAAACGACCGGTTCGCCCCCGCCGCGCCGTGAACGGCGCTCGTACGCACAAGTGGCGCCTCGGTACGCGGATCAGCGGCCGGATGCTCGCCGCATGCCGCGAGCGCAAGCGAAGCCACGCCCAATGTGTAGACAAAATGATGGCGCCGGAACATGAGGTCCCCTCTCGCAAAGAACAGGAGCCCTCATTCTGATACCGGTGACCAATTCAGTCAACAGTCACAACAAGATTCATGGAGCGAGACTTCTGAGTACCAGGTTCGCAAGTTGGGTCGTCGCCTCTTCCGCACCCTCGAGGTTGTACTGGAGCAGCAGCGGATTGAAATAGGGCTTCATCACCAGGAAGATCGCGTTCACCGCCTCGTCCTGCGGGGTCTTGCGTTCGAATTCGCCGGTTTCGCGCCCGAGCCGCAGGATCTCGGCGACGAGTTGCCGGATCTGGTCCTCATAACCCTGGACCGATGGCCAGGGTGATGCGGCCGACACGGCGGCGATGTCGTAAAGCTTGCGATCCTGGAAGAAGAGCTCGCTTCCGGATGAAAGCAAGGTCTTGAACATACGGCGAAATTTTTCCGTCGCACTGTGTACGCCGTCGATGTTTTCCCTGACGGCGGTGATCATCGCGGCGAGGCGATTCGCGCAGATGACTTGACCGATCGCCTGTTTGGAATCGAAGAATTTGTAGATATAGGCTTTTGAAAACCCGATTTCCTTCGCGAGGTCGGAAACGGTGGTCTTTTCGTAGCCGTAGCGGCTGAAGTATTCCGTTGCGGCGTCGACGATCTGGGCGCGAACTTCGTGGTCCGAGGGGCCGCGGGACGGGGAGGCGGAGGGAGTCGGTTTGTTCATGTCTCAAGCTTAGCCCCTCACTCGCGAGTTGACAACGTGTGACCATATTGTATATTGGTCACAATATCCGCTCACCGTTGCGCTCCCGAAATGATCATGCCCCTGCACCGTTCACTTGTTCTCCTGACCAGCGTCGCCGCCCTCTCGGCGTGCGCCGTGGGTCCCGACTACCACCGCCCGGATGCGCCGCTGGCGCAGCACTACATGACCCAGCCGCCCGCCGGCACGGCAAAGGCTCCGGTTGCCGATCTGTCCGCGTGGTGGGAAAGCTTTAACGACCCGCTGCTCACGCGTTACGTTTCGTTGGCGCTGGCGCAGAACCTGGACCTGGCCCAGGCCGTTGCGCAAATTACTCAGGCGCGTGCGCGCCTCGGCACGGCCAACGCGGCGCTTCTTCCGTCGGCCTCGGTCTCTGCGTCGGCGGCGCGTGCCTATCAGTCCGTCGACACGCCGCTGGGACAATTGCTCAATGCCACGCCGGGTTACTCGCGCTGGGGCACCGAGTACGAAACCAACCTGGAGGCCGGTTGGGAGATCGACATCTTTGGCGGTCTGCGCCGTCAGCGTGAAGCCGCGCTCGCCGATTACTCGGCGACGCAGGCGGCGGCAGTCGCCACCCGCCTTGCCGTCGCGGCCCAGACCGCGGACATCTACGTCACGATCCGGGGGCTCCAGGCCCGTCTGGACATCGCGACCCGGCAGGTGCAGACGCAGCAGGCGCTGCTCTCGGACGTGAAACTCCTGTATTCGAAAGGCGCGGCGGCCGACTATCAGGTTCAGCAGGCGCAGGGTGCGCTCGACCAGGTTCAGGCCGGCGTGCCCGTCCTGCTCGCGGCGCTCGATGCAGCGTCGAACGCCCTCGACGTGATGCTCGGCTCCCCTCCCGGCACGCACCGCGCGGAGCTGAGCCCGCCGTCCCTGATTCCCGTTGCGCCGTCGCTCGCGGAAATGGGCACGCCGGCCGATCTGCTGCAAAGACGTCCCGACCTGATCGCCGCCGAACGTCACCTCGCTGCGGCCAATGCGCGCATTGGCGCCGCGATCGGCGAGTACTACCCGACGGTCTCGCTGAACGCCTTCCTCGGCAGCGCGACCTCCGCTGCCACCGGCACGTTGTTCTCGGGCGGCGCCAACCAGGCGGCCGGCCTCGTCGGGCTGCGCTGGCGCCTGTTCGATTTCGTGCGCATCGGCGCCGATGTCGAAGCGGCGAAAGGCGCCGACGCGCAAGCGCTAGCGGCCTATCGGCAGGCCGCGCTCCGCGCGTCCGAGGACGTCGAAAACTCGCTCTCGTCATTGGTGAACCGACAGGCGCAGGCGGCCACGCTGTCGCATGCCGAGTCGTCGTTTTCCCGCGCCAAGGATGCGTCGATGACCGCGTACCGCAGCGGTGCGGCGAGTTTCATCGACGTATTGCACGCCAACGAGACGCTGCTCCAGGCCGCCGACGCGCGTGCGCAAGCGCAAACGGAATCCGCACGTGCGGCGATCTCGACGTTCAAGGCACTCGGCGGCGGCTGGGATCCGGCATCGCACGTCGGGCAGACGTCGCTGACTTCACGCTGACGAAGCCGCCCAGCATTGGCGCGTGCAACGAAACCCGCGCACTTTCCTGGTTCGCGCGAGTGCGAACCGCGCCATTGCAGTGCGCGTCGCGCCCGCAATCGGACAGCGTCTCGCGCGTCACGACACCCATCGCGCGGCCGTCATCGAATTGCGCTAAATTGGGCCAGATTTCGTTTGAACACGCCGTCGGGTAAAGGCACACCACGCCCGAACGGGCGCACTCCAGGGCGCGATGAATGAACGACAAGGATCCTGTCGATTTCGGGCAACCCGTTGCAGACGACACGCTCGCCAGACGGTTTCTCCTGCGAGATGCGCCCACCGTACGGGCCGGCGTTTTCTCCCACGGGCAACCGATCTCGTTCACCCGGTTGATCAATCCGCGGCCTCAACCGGGGCGCTCGCTCACGCCGCAACCGGAGGAAGCCTTCGTCTTCCAGATGCCGCTGATACTCGGCCCCGATCCCGGCCTCCGTTATTCAAGCGGCAACCTCGATGCTTCCGCATCGAGCAGCCCCGGCAGCTGTTATCTGCTCGACCTGCGCGCGAGCCCGACGCGCCGTCTCGACATGCCGTTCGATACCATGCGGCTCTATCTGGCCCAGGGTGCGATCGAGGAGTTCACCGATCAAAAGCGGCGCCGGCGCATAGGAGGACTCGTGCAGCCGCATCTCGGCGCCAGCGACCCGGTGCTGTTCAGTCTGTCGCATACGCTGCAGACGGTCCTGCAGCAGCCCGACCTGACGAGTGCGTTGTTCATCGATTACCTCGCGCTGGCGTTTTGCGAACACGTCGTCACCCGCTATGGCCGAGCCGATCCGGTGCTCCGGCCACGCCGCTCCGGACTCGCTCCTTGGCAGATGCGGCGCATCGAGGATTATTTCGCGTCCCACCTGCACGACAATCCGTCGATCGCCGATCTCGCACGCGAGTGCAATCTCTCCACCAGCTACTTCGGCGAAGCCTTCAAGCAGACCACCGGAAGCACGCCCCATCAGTGGCTGCTCAAGCGCCGTATCGAGCGCGCGAAATCGCTGTTGCGGGCAACCGATGCGAGCCTGGCCAGCATCGCATCGGACTGCGGATTTTTCGACCAGAGTCATTTTTCGCGCGTGTTCTCGCGTCTCGAGGGATGCGGGCCGAAAGACTGGGCGCAGCGGAACCGATAGCACCGGACAGGTGCAAACGTCACGGGCGGCGCATGTGTGTCAGCTCGATCCGCCGCCTCCTGATCCAAATTCAGCCACTGCCCCCCGGTATGCGACGGTCGCCCGCGAATCGTCCAACGAATCGTTGTTTTATACAAGATCGCGTGGCCACCCCGCAGGTACGCTTCTCTCACATCGACTCGTCGATGCCTCCGTGGCTCGTCACTCGTTGAACGGGTGGCCATCGCGGTCCGGCCGTTTCATTTCGGCGCACCTGCCGAGATAGCACGTTGATTTGCCCGTCAAGCCTCGCGCGGCAGCCTGCCCCGAAACGGCATGGCGCTGCGCCGGTCCGCCCAACCCTCCTGGAGTCGACGCATGAAGAATCGCGATACGTCTACGCGTCTGGATCACGCAACGGGTGCACCCGTTGCCGACAATCTGAACATCGAAACGGCCGGCCCGCGCGGTCCCGCGCTGCTGCAGGATATCTGGCTGATCGAGAAACTCGCGCACTTCGACCGCGAGGTCATTCCCGAACGACGCATGCACGCCAAAGGATCGGGCGCGCACGGCGTATTCACGGTGACGCACGACATCACGCGCTACACCAAGGCGAAACTCTTTTCGGAAATCGGCAAGGCAACGCCGGTATTCATGCGCTTTTCGACCGTCGCCGGCGAGCGCGGCGCCGCGGATGCCGAGCGCGACATCCGCGGCTTCGCAGTGAAGTTCTATACGGAAGAAGGGAACTGGGACATCGTGGGCAACAACACGCCCGTGTTCTTTTTCCGTGACCCGCTGCGTTTTCCCGATCTCAACCACGCGATCAAGCGCGACCCGCGCACGGGACTGCGCAGCGCAAACAGCAACTGGGACTTCTGGACGCTCCTGCCGGAAGCGCTTCACCAGGTCACGATCGTCATGAGCGACAGGGGCATACCGCGCAGCTATCGGCACATGCATGGATTCGGCAGCCATACGTTCAGCCTCGTCGATGCCGACAATCGGCGGACGTGGGTGAAATTCCACTTCCGTACGCAGCAAGGCATCGCGAATCTGACCGACGGCGAAGCCGAACAGCTCGTGGGCAAGGATCGCGAAACGCATGGCCGCGACCTTTACGAAAGCATCGAACGCGGCGACTTCCCGCGCTGGACCCTCTTCATTCAGGTGATGAACGACGACGAGGCCAGGGCACTGCCGTTCAACCCGTTCGACCTGACCAAGGTATGGCCGAAAAGCGATTTCCCGTTGATCGAGGCAGGCGTGCTCGAATTGAACCGCAACCCGGGCAACTACTTCGCCGAGGTCGAGCAGGCGGCGTTTTCGCCCGCGAACGTCGTGCCCGGCATCGGCTTTTCGCCGGACAAGATGCTGCAGGCGCGGCTGTTCTCTTATGGCGACACGCAACGTTATCGGCTGGCGTGAACTTCAATCACATTCCCGTCAATGCGCCGAAGTGCCCCTTCCACAGCTACCACCGCGATGGCGCCATGCGCACCGACGACAACCTCGGCGGCACACCGTCCTACTACCCGAACAGTTCCGGCGAGTGGGAAGTGCGGCCCGATCTTCACGAGCCGCCGCTGCGGATCGAAGGCGACGCCGCACATTGGGACCACCGCGTGGACGTTGATCACTTCGCGCAGCCCGGGAATCTGTTTCGCCTGATGAGCCAGGCGCAACAACACCTGCTGTTCGACAACACCGCTCGCCAGATGGCCTCCGTCCACGCGCATATCCAGGAGCGCCACATCCTCAATTGCGCGAAGGCCGACTCCGAGTACGGCGCGGGCGTTCGCGAGGCGCTGGCAAGAATCGGGGCAACGACTGCCACGAAGTAGCCGGCCAATCGCGTGCGGCGTCCGCCACGACGCCAGCGTCCGCTCACATTTCGATGGAGAACCGTCATGTCGCAGGTCATTCAGGATGTCGCCGTGCCCGACAGTCAGCTTGCGCGGGAAATTACCGAGTTCGTGCGCGACACGTCCACCCCGCTGCTCTTTCATCATTCGAGCCGCGTCTATTTGTTCGGCGCCCTGGAGGGCGCGCGCCGCGGCCTTAAATTCGATCCGGAACTGTTGTACGCGGGAGCGATGTTCCATGACGTCGGCCTCACCGGTGCGTACAGCAGCGCCACCGAACGCTTTGAAGTCGACGGAGCCAATGCGGCCCGCGAGTTTCTCTCGGGCCGGGGCATCACCGCGGCCGACATCGATCTCGTCTGGACGGCCATTGCGCTGCATACCACGCCCGGCATTCCGCGCCATATGCACCCGGTTGTCGCACTGGTGACCGCCGGGGTCGAGATGGATGTGCTCGGACTTTCGTACCACGCGTTCTCGCACGAGGAACGCGAAGCCGTCACGCATGCGCATCCGCGCCCGCCGCACTTCAAGGAAGAGATCATTCAGGCGTTCTACAACGGCATCAAGCACAAACCGGAGACCACGTTCGGCAACGTGAAAGCCGACGTGATCGCCGACAAGGAGCCTCATTTTCATCGGGGCAACTTCTGTTCCGTCATCCGCAATTCGGCATGGCCGGGTTGACGATGCCGTGTCCCGCGTATCGATGCCCGGCCAGTCGCGCCGCGCCAACCGATCGCGACCGCATGCAGGTCCGCATAGGCAGAAAACACCGGCGATCGCATCGTGCGAGACGGCAGGCCGGTGTCCATCAACGGAATCATTCACACTGAGGTGAACATCATGGGCAAGCTTGCAGGGAAAGTGGTCGTTGTGACCGGTGCGTCGAAGGGTATCGGCGCCGCCATCGCCAAGGCGCTCGCGGCAGAGGGTGCGTCGGTCGTCGTGAACTACGCAAGCAGCAAGGCCGGCGCGGACGACGTCGTGTCCGCCGTCACCACGGCCGGTGGGAAAGCCGTTGCCGTGGGCGGCGACGTGTCGAAGGCGGCCGACGCGAAAGGCATCATCGATGCGGCGATCGAAACGTACGGCCGCCTCGACATCCTCGTCAACAACTCGGGCGTCTACGAGTTCGCGCCGATCGAAGCATTCACGGAAGCGCAATACCGCAGGCAGTTCGACATCAACGTGCTCGGGGTCCTGCTCACGACACAGGCCGCCGTCCAGCACCTCGGCGAAGGCGCCAGCATCATCAATGTCAGCTCGGTCGTCTCGACGCTCACACCGGCGACGACCGCCGTCTACAGCGGCACGAAAGGCGCGGTGGATTCCATCACTGGCGCACTCGCACGTGAACTCGGGCCACGAGGAATTCGCGTGAACACGATCAATCCGGGCGTGATCGTGACCGAAGGCGCGCAAAGCGCCGGGGTGATCGGATCGGAGTTCGAGCATTCGGCGGTCAGCCAGACGCCACTCGGGCGCGTGGGCAGACCGGACGACGTCGCATCGATTGCGGTTTTCCTCGCTTCCGACGACGCAAAGTGGCTGACGGGCGAGCACATCGTCGCCAGTGGCGGCATGCGCTGACGCAGGTTCGCGAAACCGCGGGCGTACCGTCGGCCTCGACATCGACAAACAGAAAGGTGACGGTCGTTCCGGATCGCCCGCGGTTCAGCGGGTTGCCGCGTGAGTCTGCCAACGATACGGTTTGGTAACCGGCACACTTTCCGGCTAACCCCGGCCGCCCCCTACACCCTCCCCGCCAAATGAAACCGCGACGCCGGATGCCACAACCGCACCGACGTCGCGACCTGTTCACCGACCCAGGTCCGCCGCCGGAGCAGCAAGCACGGCTCGCCGATTTCCATCACCAGATGCCGGCGCACCTGCGCATCGGGCTTCTGCGCATAGATCCGGAACTCCGCACGCTGGATCGGCGCGAGCCGCACCATATAGTGATTCGGCGTCTCGACCGTGAAGTCCTGTTCCAGATACGCGGGAAACAGCGCCGGGTTCACGTAGCGATCCTCGAACTGGATCGGCTCGTCGTCCTCGTAATGCACGATACGCGAATGAAACACCGGCCCCGAGCGCAGCCCGAGCGCTTCGATCGCCTCCGTATCGTCGCTGCTTTCGAGCAGCAGCACGCGTCCGCTATGCCGATGGCCGCGCTCCGCGATCTCGTCCGCGATGTTGCGGATCTCCAGCACCGTCGATTCGTAATGCCGCCGTTCGACGAACGTGCCCGCGCCCTGGATGCGGGTCAGCACGCGCTCGGCGGTCAGCTCGCGCAGCGCACGCGACACCGTCATCCGCGCGACGCCGAACTCCTTGACCAGTTCGGCTTCGGTCGGAATCGCCCCGCCGGGTTTCCAGTCGCCTTTCGCGATCCGCTCGACGACGTAGCGCTTGATCTGCTGGTAGGCCGGCAGCGCGCGCGCCGGCACGTCGTCGCCCGACGCGACCGCCAGCCCGGCGGAAAGGTGTCGTTCCGTATGGTTCATGCGCCCTCGCCCGAATGATTATTAGATGTCCAGATAACCTGCCACCGCCCCCGTCACCCGACGTCACAGCACCGGCGGCGGCATCCCCGCGACGATGCCGGTCGCGATCGCGATGTCGTCAGCGAGCGGCCGGTCGTCCTGGTACGCGGGCACGCGTTCGCGCACGTGGCGCCACAACGTATCGGTGGGCGCGGCCCGCGCCGCGCCGTTCGCCTGCAGATCGTACGCCTGCGCGGCCGCCAGCATTTCGATCGCGAGCACGCGCGTCGTGTTCTCGATGATGTCGAGCGCCTTCAGCGCCGCCGGCGTCGCATGGCACAGGTGATCTTCCTGCAGCCCCGACGTGATGCCGCCGTCGAGGCTCGCGGGCGCCGCGAGCCGCTGGTTCTGCGCGACGAGGGCGACTGCCGTGTACTGCGCGATCATGAAGCCGGAGCACGTGCCGCCCGGCGTCGCGAGAAACGCCGGCAGCCCGCTGACGAGCGGATTGACGAGACGGTCGAGACGCCGTTCGGCGATCGCCGCGACCTGGGCCATCGCCGCCGCGAGGCTGTCCATCGCGAGCGCAATGCCGGCGCCGACCGCATGCGCCTGCGAATGGACGGCCGGTTCGTCGCGCGTGCCGGCGACGATCGGGTTGTCGGTGACGGACGCCAGTTCGCGATCGACCACTTCCGCCGTCACGGCGAACACGTCGCGCGCCGCGCCGTGCACATGCGGAATCGTGCGCAGGCTGAGCGGATCCTGCGTATGCCGGCCGCTCGCCGCGCCGAGCATCCCGCTGTCGGCGAGCAGCGCGCGCAGCCGCGCGCCGACCTGCCCGATGCCGGGCGAAACGCGTAGCGCGAGCGATGCCGGATCGAAGGAGGCCAGCTGTCCGCCGAGGTTCTCGAAGCTCATCGCCGCGACCCAGTCGGCCCAGTCGAGCAGCCGCTCCGCGCGGGCGAGCGCGAGCGCGGCCAGCCCCGTCACGCACGGCGTGCCGTTGACGAGGCTCAGCCCCTCCTTCGCACCGAGCACCAGCGGCTCGCGGCCGATGCGGCGCAACGCTTCGTCGCCGCGCATCCGCTCGCCGCGATGGCGCGCATGGCCGTGACCGATGCAGACGAGCGCGACGTGCGCCATATGCGTCAGATACCCGACCGACCCGTGCGCCGGCACCTCCGGCAGGCAATCGTGTTCGAGCAGCGCGACGAGCTGGTCGACAACATCGGCGCGCACGCCGGAATGCCCGTGCGCGTAATTGTTGATCGCCGCTGCGATGATCGCGCGCGTTTCCGCCGCGCCGAGCGGCGCGCCGACGCCGACCGCGTGGCTCATCAGGATGTTGCGCGACAGCGTGCTCTGCTGCGCCGGCGACACGATCACGTTGCACAGCGCGCCGACGCCGGTGTTGACGCCGTACGCGCGGATGCCGCGCGCGACGATTTCATCGACGAGCTCGCGTGCCGCGGCGACGCGCCCGCGCGCTTCGTCCGTGAGCGCCAGCGGTTCGCCGGCGGCCACCTCCGCGATCTGCCGCCAGTCGAGCGGCCTTGCCGAACGGAATACGGTCATGATGGCCTCAGTTCGCGGCGCGGTCGTGATGGCTCGACACGAACTGCCGGAAGCGCTCCGAGCACTGGCCGCCGAACAGGTCGCCGGGCGTGCCGTCCGAGTCGACCTCGCCCTGATGCAGGAACATCACGCGATTCGACACGTGGCGTGCGAAACCCATTTCGTGCGTGACGACCAGCATCGTGCGCCCTTCCTCGGCGAGCGAACGCATCACGCGCAGCACCTCGCCGACCAGTTCCGGATCGAGCGCCGACGTCGGTTCGTCGAACAGCATCACCTTCGGATGCATCGCGAGCGCACGGGCGATCGCGACGCGCTGCTGCTGGCCGCCCGACAGGTGCGCCGGATAGTAGCCGCGCTTGTCCGCGAGGCCGACGCGTGCGAGGAGCGCCTCCGCTTCCTCGACTGCTTCGGCGCGACTGCGCTTCTGCACGCGCAGCGGGCCTTCGACGAGGTTGTCGAGCACCGTCATGTGCGACCACAGGTTGAAGTTCTGGAACACCATCCCGAGTTGCGAGCGGATCCGGTCGACCTGGCGCCGGTCGCCCGGCTGCAGCTTGCCGTCGCGCGCGCGCTTCATCTTCAGTTCCTCGCCGGCGAGCGCGACAGTGCCGTCGTCGGGCGTTTCGAGCAGGTTCAGGCAGCGCAGGAACGTGCTCTTGCCCGAGCCGCTCGCGCCGAGGATCGAGATCACGTCGCCTTCGTGCGCGTCGAGCGAAATGCCCTTCAGCACGTGGTGATCGCCGAACGACTTGTGGATGTTCCTGACCGACAGGGCAACGGGAGCAGCGGTGTTCATCGGATTCTCCTGGAAGGATGGATGCGCTCAGGACGCGACGCGCCGGGTGTCGCGCGCGGCCGCGGCCGGCGCGCCGGTCTGCTTCGGCGCGCGCAGGTGGCCCGACAGCCGCCATTCGAGCGCGCCGAGCACGCGCACGACAATGAAGTTCAGGCCCAGGTAGATGAGGGCCGCGCACACGAACACCTCGGTCGTCCGGTAGGTCTGTTGAATGATCTGCTGCGCGACGCCCGTCACTTCCCACACGGTGACGAGGCTCGCCAGCGCGGTCGACTTGACGAGCAGCACGGCTTCGGTCGAATACGCGGGCAGGCACTGGCGCAGCGCGATCGGGCCGATCACGCGACGCAGCAGCGCGAAGCCCGACAGGCCGATCGAATAACCGGCCTCGATCTGCCCGACCGGCACGGCCATCAAGCCGCCGCGCAGGATTTCGGCCGTATAGCCGGCCGTGCACAGCGCGAGGGACAGCACCGCGCACACATACGGTTCGCGCAGCAGCGGCCACATGAAGCTCTCGCGGATCACGCCGAACTGGCCGAGCCCGTAGTACACGAGGAACATCTGGATCAGCAGCGGCGAGCCGCGAAACACGAGGATGTACGCACGCGCGAAGCGGTTCGGCAGCCAGTGCGGCGACACGCGCATCGTGACGATCACGAGCGACAGCAGGCCGCCGAGCACGAGCGATGCGAAGAACAGGCCGAGCGTGGTCGGCACGGCCGCGAGCAGCTGGCGCAGCGTGTCGAGGAGAAAGTCGAAATCGATGGACATGCGATCGCTCCGTCAGTTGCGTGCGAAATTGCGGCGGAACGAGCGGCCGACAATCGCTTCCGCCCGGTTGAACACGCGGTTCGACAGGCCCGTCATCACGAGATAGAGCGCCCCGCCCGCGACGAAGAACACGAAATACTGGTGCGTCGAGTTCGCGGCGATCTGGCTGGTGCGCAGCAGCTCGGCGAGCCCGGTGACCGAGATCAGCGCCGAATCCTTGAGGCTCAGTTGCCACACGTTGCCGATGCCGGGCAGCGCGAAACGCAGCACCTGCGGAATCAGGATGCGGCGCAGCACCATGCTTCGCGGCATGCCGATCGAGCGCGCCGCTTCGAGCTCGCCCTTCGACACGGCCAGCACGGCCGCGCGATACACCTCGGCCTGGTACGCGCCCGAGATCATTCCGACCGCCAGCGCGCCGATCACGAACGGCGGCACGCCGATGAAACCTTCCGCGCCGAACCACTGGCCGACGGTCGTGACGAGCGTCGAGCCGCCGAAATAGAACAGGTAGATCACGAGCAGTTCGGGCACGCCGCGAAACACCGTCGTGTAGAGGTCGCCGAGCACGCGCGCGCTGCGGTGGCGTGACAGTTTCGCGGCTGCGATGCCGGCGCCGATCACGGCACCGACCGCGAGCGCGGCGAGCGTCAGCGCGATCGTCATCAGCGCCGCGAGCAGCAGGACGCCGCCCCAGCCTTCGGTTCCGAAGCCCAGCATTTCAAGGATGGCCATGCGTGCCTCCCGGCAAGCGTTGAGTGGATCGGCAGGATGCGCGCCGCTGCGCGACCGTCGGGTCGCTCATGCAGCGGCGGCCGCGCGTGTGCTTACGGCGTGACGTCGGTCTTGAACCACTTGTCGGCGAGTTTCTTCACGGTGCCGTCCGCGAGTGCCGCGCCGATCGCCGCGTCGAACTTCGTCTTCAGGTCGGCATCCTGCTTGCGGAACGCGAGGCCCTCGCCCGGCCCCCAGATCGGGCCGCCGAGCTTCGGGCCCGCGAGCACGATCGACGCGTTCTCCTTCTTCCCGGTGTTCGCCGCGTAGTACGTGACGTCGTCGAACGATGCGTCGATGCGACCGGCGACGAGGTCGAGATCGCGCTCGGGCGACGTCTTGTATACGCGGATCGACGCGATGTCCTTGAAGCCGTCGTTGATGAACTTCGTATAGACGGTGCCCGACTGGATGCCGATCGTCTTGCCCTTCAACTGCTTGCGCAGCGCATCGACGGTTGCCTTGTCCGCATTCGCGTCGCCGGTCAGCTTGACGATCGGCGCGCCGGGCGCGGCCTTCGGCAGGATCTTCGTATCGGTGACGGCGAACGTCGCGGGCGTGGCCGCATACGGACGCGAGAACAGCAGGATCTTCTCGCGCTCCGGCGTGATCGAGATCGCATCCATCAGGATGTCGAACTTGCCGGCCTGCAGGCCCGGAATCATCCCGTCCCAGTCCTGCGCGACCATGTTGCACTGGACCTTGATCCGCTCGCACACGTTGGCGAGCAGCTCCGGTTCGAAGCCGCCGAGCTTGCCGCCCGGCAGCGTGAGGTTCCACGGCGCGTAGCCGCCTTCGAGCGCCACCGTCACCGTCTTCCATTCCTTTGCCTGCACCGGCGCGGCGAGGGTTGCCGCAGCCGCCGCGATCGCGCCGATCGTCCTGATTGCCCACTTGATGCGCTTGCCGTTCACGAGATTTCTCCTTGCGTTGAAGTTCGTCATCCCTTCGGTCTGCAAGACGCCTCAGGAATTTGTCTATACAAGCATGCAAGAAGAAAAACGGCCGGACAAGCGTTGATCAAAAAAAACCGCGTAAACGCGGGAAATCCCCTAAATACGGGGCTCTGACGCGCCTCTTTGCGGGGAATTCCGGCACGGATTTGGTGCAGGATGAATGGACAAATCGCCAGGATGACTAGACAAATTTTGAATTCGATCACTCGACGCTTGCCGCGCGACATGCGGCGGCGGTCAACTCGACCTCGCGCAAATCGGGGCGCTGACCGGAACGCCGGTTCATGCTCGATCGATTGTTTCGGGCGCGGGTTTGGCCGGGATCGATGAACCGTGGCGCCGCTTGCGCTGTCGGTCATCAGGAAGGCAGACCTGGATGGTGGCCGCTTGCGCAGCCTGCAATGGGATCAGTGCGGCCGATGGGCCGGTGTTCGGGTGGGGGCGTGCCCCGTTGCTGACGTCAGTGCCGGATGCACGACGTTTCCCGCATATTGGCAAGTACCGAAATCGCGCGGCACGGCGTGAAGACGAGCCGGGAAATGGTCTGACCATACTTCGGCGTTATCTGGAACACGCCCCTGCTTCGACTTGCTGCCGCCGTACGTGGCGACGAAGCTGTCGGTGAAACGGTCGAATTTCTCGGGCGGACGTTGCGTGCACGTGCGCCGTGTCGTCATGCGGCCCGACCGCGAGCGGCGGCGCCGGTATGGCGACGGATTTCGGCCACGCCACGAACGCCGTGCGTGCGGCACGGAAACCGCCCGCCACCATCGGCGCCGGGCATGTCGAGCGAACGTGCTTCGTGATCGCCGCTCCTTCCTGCTGCAATCGTACGGACAGCAGACGATCAGCTTCGTCAGTCCCCTTCCCCGCTTCGCACGTCGCCGAGCATCGTGACGAGGACGAGCGCGGCGATCAGCCCGAGATGCTCGAAGAAGCTGTTGAGCGCCATGAAACGCGCGGCGCCCGTCTGGTTCCAGAAGTCGTTCGCCACCGCCATCGCGACGAGCGTCAGCATGCCGAGGCTGCCGGCGCCGAGCCACGTGAAGCGGCGAAACACGA
>NZ_SSWO01000035.1:0-32063 GCF_004803625.1 Burkholderia sp. LS-044 | reverse complement strand
CGTGCTCACCCGACTGCCCACGCATCGTGCCAACGACATCGCGTCGCTGCTTCCGCATCGCTGGACGCTCGCCGTGGCTTGATCAGCGGCACCTCCCGAGCCTCGGTGCCTTTACCGGGTGCTTACGCCCGACTCGTGTCGGATTTGCGCGAGAGCGTCTCCAGTGTGGCGCTCAGCCACGCATGGAGTTGATCGAGCAAGGGCCTGTCGCGTGCTTGTCGGTGCGCTCGCCGCTTATTTTGCTACGGATCTGCTCTTCGACTTGTAGAGGGCGCCGATACGTTCCAGCGCCTCGGTGTTCAATGCATTTGGGCGAGCCGCATGCAATTCGTAGAACTGCCGCCGTGCATGGGCCCAGCATGCTGCTTCGGCAACGCGTCCCGTTTCGTAAATCGCTTGGTAGCCGCCGTAGGCGTCGGCCTGCAACGTGCCATTGAACGATTCGAGATGCTGCTGCGGATGGATGCCCTTACGGTCCGGCGTATAGGCAAACCAGGCGGCCGGCGGAGTGGCGTCGCTGGACGCCCGATCGTCACGCACATACACCCACAGGCGTCCGGTTTTGGTCTTGCCGTTCCCTGGCGCAAGCACAGGCACTGGCGTATCGTCGGCATGGAGCTTCGTCGCCGCCATGACGTGGCGACGCAGTGCGTCGACGAGCGGTTGCAGCAGCGCCGCAGTGTGACCAACCCACTTCGCCAGCAGCGAGCGATCCAGCTCGACACCTTCCCGCGCATAGATCACCGACTGCCGGTAGAGCGGCAGGTGATCCGCGAACTTCGCGACCAGTACATGAGCCAGCAGTCCCGGGCCAGCCATGCCTCGCTCGATGGGACGGCTCGGCGCAGCAGCCTGGGCGATGTGATCGCAGCATGAACATGCCAGCTTCGGCCGCACATGGCGGATGACCCGGAAGCTCGCCGGCACATACTCGAGTTGTTCGGCGACGTCCTCGCCAAGCTGCTTCATCGGCGCACCGCACGCCGTGCAGGTTTCACGTGACTCGGGCCAATGGATCTGGATCTCGCGCGGCAGGTGATCCGGCAACGGCTTGCGTTGTATCTGTTCCGGTGCCGTGCGTGGCGTCCTGGGAATCTCGATGGGGGCAGCGCCTTCGTCGGCCTCGAGTTCTTCCAGACGCAGCTCGAGCTGCTCGATCTGGCGGTCCAGTTTCTCCGAGCGGCGGCCGAACTGCATGCGGCGCAGCTTTGCGATCAGCAGCTTGAGATGCTCGATCTCCGCCTTGTCGGTCGCCGTCGCCGCCTCGTGCGATTCGACCACGTCTTCCAGATGCCCGATGCGGGCATCGCGCTCGAGCAGTAGAGCCTTGAGCGCTTCGATGTCGTCCGGGTACGCGTTCGCCGTCGTCATGCCCGCAGTCTACGCGCCGGTGGGCGGGTTTACAACGCTGAGGTCGGCGCCGCCGTGCGCACCGGCTGCCGCCAGTCGATGCCTTCCAGCAACATGGACAACTGCGCCTGGCTCAAGCTGACGACGCCCCCATCCGCACGCGGCCAGACAAAGCGGCCGCGTTCAAGCCGTTTCATCAGCAGACACATGCCGTCACCGCTCCACCACAGCACCTTGACCAGATCGCCGCGTCGGCCGCGGAACACAAACACGTGTCCGCTGAACGGGTCCCGCTCGAGCACGGTCTGCACCTTCGCGGCCAGGCTATTGAAGCCGGAACGCATATCTGTCACACCAGCAGCCAGCCACACCCGCGTCCCAGCGGGAAGGCTCAGCATCACGAACCCACCTCCAGCAAGCTTGTCAGCACAAGCCGCAGGACATCAGACTCCGGCTTGCCTTCGAAACACACGCGCACGCCATGACATTCGATGACCAGCCGGATGATCTGACCGGTTCCGGTATCGGCGGTGATGCCATCTGAACAGGCGGGAATAATTCAACTGGCGCGGATGCGGACGTCGCCTCTTGCTCCTGATCCCGACGCCACTTCGACACGAGATTCGCGTTCAACCCATGCGCGCGTGCAACTTCCGCCAGTGAACGGGTCGGGTCTCGTGTTTCCGCCACGACCTGCGTGCGAAACTCATTCGTGTAATTCTTGGAGCCTCGTCGGCGGCCCTGCGCCTTGATTTCCATTTTTTCTGGTTCCCACTACATCTGATGGGAACCAGATTGCCGCCTATGAACCTTCATGAACAGACGGTGCTGGGGAAGCGCTTACATCGGTAACACTGCAAGGACGTAGTGCTCAAGCTTCGATTTGGCGTTGTTGCATGCCACGCATGCCGGCACTTTGGGCAGGTTATCGCACGCGGCGCGTGGGCAGAGTTCCCGTGCGACGACGTGATCACCCATGCTCGACCCCCGGTTCCGCCCGCAGTAAACACAGGTCTTGTCGCGGTATTTCTTGCTTGCCATCGAACACTCTTCTCAGGCGGTTGTAGGGACCGTCTTTATGGGGCTGTCAGCAGAATTGTTCGACCACGACGACGCCACGCCGGTTATGCCACATTTGTAGGCCATGCGACGCTAGTGCGGCCGGGAGCTGATAGCTGATGCCGAGCTGGACTGCTACTACTTCCATTGTCTGAAAGGTTCCAGACATTGAACAGTACAGTCCAGCCGTACTCGAACACCCTTACACCTGTTGTCGCCGTTCCCGGAGCAATTTGGCATCGTCTCTCAGCCGTATAGAGACACACTCCTTATATTCAGGTGGGAACTTGTCAACTCCCGTCGAAAGCAATATCTGATAGTCCGTGTTCTCTTCATCGAGCACCTTCATCTGCCGCAGCATCAGCACAAGGTTGTCTCGGTCGATCCCCGCAGTTTCCGGGGTATCAATTAGGAGCATCCGCGGAAACGGCATGTCATTCTTCAACGACATTAACAAAAGGGTTAAATAGTAGAGAAATCTCTTTGGAACCTCGGCACTCGCCTCTCGATATTCGCCATTGTTGATCACCGGCATATAGGTGTCTTCATCGATACGCGCCGATCGACATCTGGCCAACACCTTCGTCATGAAGTCGTTGTAGATTTCGTTAAATCCAGCTATCCGGCCGCTGAGTTCCGTTTTTGACGCCAATACGAGCTGCGTCACCAGGCGATCGGCAGCTGCCCAGATTTCCCGCTTTGAATCGAACGTTCTCTGCAGACCCTCGACCTTCTCCTCCATTTTTAGGGCCTGAAAGAGCTCGTTTTGCTCGTTCTTCAATTCAAAAATTTTTTCATCGATCTGCTCTACCTGCCAGCCGGCTGCTTCTCCCTGTGGTAGCGCATACGACTTTTCGATTCTGTCCGTAAGTTGCCTGACCTGTTCTTCCAAGGCGGCTTGGTGCGTCATCGTGTCAGAGATCTCGGCGTCCATATCATCGATTGTGGACAGCATCGTCAGCAGCGACTTTTTCTTGGCGCGATAGATGTCCACGTATTCCGTGGGACTGTAGAAGAACCGTTGATAATCATTCTCGTCGACGGGGTTCCCACATACGCAATGGCCCTGTATCCGGGACACCGCATTCAGGCAATATGGACATGTATCGCTTGAAAAAAGCTTCAGCTGCTCGTGCGTGAAAATAACCTTGCTAACACGATCAATATCGTCACGAATCGAAGCAACCACGTTGGCAAGACGACCTTTGTCTCGAACGAGCACCTCCGCCTCTTCTCGCCTCTGACGCAAGGAGGACACCAACTCACCAAGGCGGCGGCGCTCGGCATCAATCGATTGCATGATCTGACTCGGCGCATGGTGGGATAGACGCTCCGATCTCGCGCGAACAAGTTTGTCCAGTTGTGAATCGATTTCTTCGATCCGCTTCCCAAGAAAATGCACATTCTGGACCGTTGCGCCGCCGCGGCCCCTGAGGACTTCGACCACAATCTTCTGATACTCAGACAGAATCGCGCGAGCGCCGTCAAGTTCTCGTTCCGAACGCTTCAAATTGCCCATCGCTTCATACAGCGCGAGCAGGGTCTTTCCCACCAGCACCTGAAAAATCGCCCGTCGCACCTCCAGCGAATCGGACAGGAAATTGCTGTTATCGGCGGGTTTGTAAATGCCATGTGGATCGGGCGCTTGATTATGGTAGATCAGCCGCATCAGATCCGAGATATTGAGCTTGAAGTTACGACCGCCCTGAAATATTTCGACGACCGGGATGCCCAGTTTCTCAAGGATCCAATCAGAGAAGATGCGCGTATCCGCGTCGCGCCGGAACAAGGGGAAGGTATCAACGCTCTGGTCGAAACCTTCTCCAAGCGTACCAAGTGCCCGGACAGTGATGAGATTCTCGCCGAACTTTCGTATCAGCGAATACTCAGTGAGGCCGATCCGGATCTTTACCCATACGAAGTTATTGGTGTCGCCGGTGATCTCCGCGTGCCGATTGTCGCTGCGCAACTCGAACTCATCCACTTTCCCGCCCAATCCGAAATAGATCAGGTTGAAGAATGTGGATTTGCCGCTTCCGTTGGGTCCTTCGACAATGGCAAGCCGCTGCCCAAGCTCAGGCGATTCGAACTCGTACCTGTCACCCTGGTAACCCACCTGAAGAATCTTCAGAGCGCCCATACATTTACCCCGCGGCTTTCATACACTTTCTGCAGAAATGTTTCCATGGTCAGCGTGGACAGTCGCGGAACGGCCTTCTTGATTCTGCTGATCCGGGCGCGGTCCGCTCCAAAGACTTCGTTGGTCAGGAAGTCGGCCGGCAACACAGACCGGTTCAGCTGCACGTCGACGACTTCTGGTGTCGCAGCACGTTCGACTCGCAGGAAGCCGCGCCGCTCCAGTGCAAACACCAGCTTGAAAATCTCTCGTTTGTTCAGCTCTCCGTTCGCAAACGTCACAAACAGCTGCTCCCTGTCTTCCGCGTTGCTGATGGTCCTGTCTTCATAGCGCTCAAGAATGCGAACGACCTTCTCACCACCCGCCAACTGCACCAAATACGAAAGCTTGCGATGATCCCTGAACATCCCGTTTGCAGCCGTCAGGATATCGACCAGCAACAGTAGCTCATACGTCAGGAAATAGAAGTCCTCGCCGCTGATGAAGTTCAGTCGCCGCTTGATGCTGTCTCTTTTGTCCATGTCAGTCAAACGCCAAATAGCATTCATCGAACAGCGACAGGATCGCGCCGCGCAAGGTGTTCTCGTCCTGTATGCGGTAGTGGTAGGTCTTGTTCAGAAGCGTCAGCTCTTCCATTGATTGAGTAACCATGTCTGCGAGGATGGCGTCGATTTGTGCCGGGGTGAGCGGCGATGTCCGCCCACTCTGTCTCGCCTCTAGAATATCTTCACAGACGTCATATAGCCTGCGCCGCAATGACACATACTCCCGCTGCCAGAGGCGCGCCTCGTCCTTTGCAAGACCTACCCGCAGTTTCAAGCGTCTCAGCCCTCTTGGCGGATAGCTAGAGGTTACGGCCTCGATCTTCTCTTGCAGACTGCGCATATCGGTTACATCGATCTCGTCCCAGCTCTCGTGCGCAGGGTCGAACGGCTTTTCCTGAGGTTGGACACCGAGCGTTTTCAGAAAGATATTCTCGATATCGGCGGTGCCCAGAAGGCGAGCCATCGGCACTCCGTGCTCTGAACGCTTCTCAAACTCGCTGCAGATGGCGCCGACGATCACGGACTCCATGCCATCATGGCGGTGGCTGTAAAACGGGCACTTCCTAACGCAATCGACTGCCGCCGCCTCGAGTTCTGGGTTGCTGTCCGTCGTCACAATCCACTCTATTTTGGACAGGAATTGCCCGAACTGCTCGGGCGTCCACGCGGTGATTGCAGCCAGATGGCCATGGCCGGCGATTGCGGCATACTGCTTTGCGTACTCTTCAAGGATCGCAGTCTTGCACAGCGCAATATCATCCCCGGATAGAGGTTCCTTCGCGCACAGCTTTTTCAGGACCGATGTCTTGCCCGGCCCAGCAAGACCGGCTCGCTCGAAGAGCAGCTTGTCGAACCGCTCATCGCCGGTAGTGGCAGAAGCGTAAAAACTGAACCGGATGGGGGAGTCGCCGAGGAACCGGAAATCGAGGTCGATAAAGGCGACGACTGTGTTCTTGACCGGCGACGAATTGAACGTTAGCGAAGAGCCATAGTTCTTGTTTTCCTCGACGCACGGTGCATGCTCACCGTGCTCGCGGATCAAAAGGGAGTCTTCAAGCAATTCGATCGCGCAGTAAATGCGATTGTTCCTGTCGAGCCCGATCTCCGTGAGCAGGCGGATGCATGCCCGCAGCTTCTGGAAGCGGTCGCCCTTCTTTTTGTCCCCGGCTTCTCGATCGATCATGGTCTCATTTTTATCTATCATCTGGCTGGTCGGCCTCAACTATCCGTCCGCTATACATCGTAGCGTTACTTCGGATCCGACGCGCGCAAATATATCAGATCTTCCGCAAACAGCGGACCGCAGCGCTCAGGACTTAAAGAGAGAATACTGGCCGGCCGGCAGCGGTCGAAAAATCGACGGGGCGGCGATCGATCTGAGCGCTGTCTGCGATAGCGCCCACTTATCGAGTGGGCATTGTCCCATCGCAAGTATGTTCTCACGCCCGACGCGCCGTTTCTACGTATCGAGCAATTGTTTGTAGCCGGACTGCCGTGTACGCACGGCAGCACAGGTCGCTGCGCTCGGTTTCCGGACGGAAACCGAGCTATTCCCGCTTTAGCTCACATTTCTGCAGGGGACAACACGAGCTTGACTCTAAACCCGCCGGGCCGCGGCATTGGTGGCTCGCGAGCGGATAAGAGCGGGATGCAGCCCGATGGCGGGCGTGCGTTGCCTGCGTATCAGTGTAGGTTTGCCGAAGCGGCATGATTTGCCCAAAATCGATCATCAAATCGGCTTTGCCCCCTGGCATCGGCGAAACCCGAAAGCCGGTACGCCGATTCCCGGTGCAGTTCTCCTGCCAGCCGGCCGAACAGCTGCCGACGCGGCGTCCGACGAGCCGGTTCGATCTCCCATTGGCTGCCTAGCTTGACTTGGCCGGCAGCAGTCATATTCATCCGGCACCAGTTCCCGCAAATTTGCTGACCGTCCGTCACGTGGTGTGCCGACGGCAACGCCCATCCTGACGTGTGGGTAATGCCCAGGTCGGCGGCCATCAGTTTCAGCGCACTGCGCAGCATTACGGCGCCGTTCAGGTCCGGATGCCAATTGTCCTCGCGGTACTCAAGGCATAGATCGATCGCCACTGACGAGGTGCTGGTGAGAGCCCGAATCTTTGGTCTCCCCGGTGGGGCGCACGACCGGTGGCGCGTTCGGGAAAATCAGTGGGTAAATCATGGTGGCCGTGCGAACC
The DNA here is from genome assembly GCF_004803625.1 of Burkholderia sp. LS-044. Classification (NCBI taxonomy): domain Bacteria; kingdom Pseudomonadati; phylum Pseudomonadota; class Betaproteobacteria; order Burkholderiales; family Burkholderiaceae; genus Burkholderia; species Burkholderia sp. LS-044. The sequence continues at coordinate 24,777 of NZ_SSWO01000035.1, read as the reverse complement.
TTGTCGGCGATCCGCAGATCCACGTCCACTTTCAAGGCAAGGTTGGAACGCAATACACCACATCGAGCGTTCTCGACGCCGATCCCTTCGGCGACGAGCTCGTCGATCGCCGACCGCTCGGTCAGGAGACGAGCCTGGTCGGTGATGAACCACCACATTAGGCGAACCCCGTCGGAGCCTTGTTCGGATTTGTGGGGCCTGCTGCGTGAGCCGGCAGCATTAACACCGCCACGGCCGATGCTGGCGCGCGACCGAGTCGGCTCGGCTGGGCGGAGGGCGACGTGGCGGCAAGCGACGACGAAGCAGCCTTCTGGCTGGTGGTCTTGCCAGAGAGCGCGTCGGTCGCTTCGTCGTAGTCGAAATTCCCCCGGATCCGGCTGTCACCGAACAACGCGCGGAATGCTTCAGGCGCATACTTGTATGTGGGCCAATCGCAGTTTCGTTGGCTCTGTCACGTTGACAGATTGGTGACGTAAGATAAGGGCATGAAGAAGTCGAAATCGCTCTACCACGGCCACCGGTATCCGGCTGGGATCATCAGTTGTGCTGTTCGCTGGTACTTTCGCTTTAACCTCAGTCTGCGTGACATCGAGGAACTGCTGCTTGAGCGCGGCGTATGCGTGACATACGAGATGGTTCGCCACTGGTGTGACAAGTTCGGGGTGGCCTTTGCACACCACGCGAAGGCCGCACGGCGTAAGCCCGGTTCAACGTGGCACCTCGATGGGATGTTCGTGAACCTGCGCGGGGAGTCGTATGTGCCGCGGCGCGCGGTTGATGAGAATGGTGTCGAACTCGATATCCTGCTGCAAAAGCGCCGCGACAAGGCCGCAGCCAGACGCTTCTTCCGGCAGGTGCTGCGTTCGGCGCCTGTGCCGCGAAAGATCGTCACCGACCAGTTGCGCAGTTACTCCGATGCGAAGGCGGACATTCCGGAGCTGGCTGGCGTGAAGCACGTATTCGTGAAGGCGGCTGCCCGGGTCAACAACCACGCGGAGAACAGTCATAAGCCTACACGTCGCCGGGAACGTGCCATGAGTGGGTTCGCGATCCGAAGCGCACGCTGGCGTTCCTGTCGAGCTTCGGCCCGATCCGTCAACAGTTTGCCTTGCCACGGCATTGCATGACGGCGAAATTCCATCGCGCAGCGCTCAGGGCGCGCCTATCGGCGTGGCATCGCTGGACAGTGACAGAGGCCGCGACTGGATGCCGGAACAATTAATAAAGATACCGACTTATTTTGGTTGCTGAGCCTCTACACCGTCAAGTTGACAACGCCCTGACTTGGCGCTCACCGATCTGCTGTCGTGGTTGCTCAGGCAGACCGGCCCGAAGCCGATCTCGTGGAGAGGTCGGCTTTTTTGCGACCGCGATACCTTTCGACTCCATAAACTGAATCCCTGCGTCGACGAATTCAAGAAGTTTCTCGAGTGCGCCGACCACTCAAATTTCATACAATCATAGCCGCTCATCTCCCCGGATGAGCACTCAGGACTTTTCGACTCTTTTGAATGCCGCCGCACTTGGGCGGCATCTTTTTATTCATGTCAACGACGGATTTGAGCCGAAGTCGAGAATGCCTGTTTGTGCTGGCGTAGCTCAATGGCAGAGCAAAAGCCTCCGAGAGTTCGACTCCCTTTGACCGGCCCCCAGCAAACCGGGTCAACCAGAATCTTGTTGAATCGCACCGGAAATCGTGGAGACCGGTCGGTTAAGCTAATGAAGACACTTCAGCATCATTTTTGATTTGCCTGTAATAGTTTTCCCAAGGTTCAGCAGGCGGAATATAGTCGAGCGGTTCCATTAGCCGGTAATGGTTGTGCCAGGCTACCCATTCCTGCGTTGACGCTGCCTCGATTCCACGTACAGCAAGAAGTTTGATGGCTTTTTGACCGTATGGAGAAGAACATGGCAGAGAGCGTGGTGCCGAGAAGGCAATACGTTTCGAGCGTCGTGCGGACATTCACGGCGCGTTCCTCAAACTCGGTTGCTGCCTGATCTGTTGGAATACCCTTCCGCGGGCCAACCAGTCTTTATGAAACCGTCCCTTAGGGACACCGATGCTGCAGCTGCGCAGCTACCGTAACGTCAAATACTACCTCCGCAAGACTCTCGCCGCACTCGCCGGCAATCCTCGAGGAACAAAAAAATGCCCGCACGTCGTTGTGCGGGCAAATTGAGCTCATGACCGGATTTCTGCGGGGATCGAAGTGGCCACCGCGCAGAAATCCGGTGATGATTAACTCACGGGGCAGATCAAATAGCCACGGGAAACTTCTCGTTTCAGCCTGACCTTCGGGGAGTCAAGTTGCAAAAAACCTTGATAGGGATGTTAACTTTCCCTGCAAGCTGCTAACCTTGGATACCTGAACAGCGAATGCCCACGGATGGACGCGCCGATCATTGACGACAACTCGCGGTCGCTTCTGTTCGGGCGCACTACATCGTGCAGGACGGATCGAGGTATTTCGACGACCTGCTGAGTTCAAGTGCAACATCTTGAAACGGGTAAGGTGTTGCGATGAGGAAGTACAAGCATCTAAGCGCGGAAGAACGCGCGGTCATCGTGATGAATATCGAAACGGCAGCAGCACGAGAGCCATCGCACGACGGCTCGGTCGAAGTGCTTCGACGGTTTCCGCAAACTCGCACGCAACGGCGATACGGCGGCGCACTACGATGCGACGCGTGCGGCGTCGACATACCGTGCTCGTCGTCAAGGATGCTGCCGGCGGCGCAAGCTGTTCGCTGGCAGCGCACTGTATCGGCATGTACATGATGTGAGCGACCGGCTTACGCGCAGCTCAACGGTCGGTGCTACCTCGCCGAATTTTGGGTTCGCTATGCCAACCGCGAAGAGTTGACCATCCTGTCCGATTCGTTCGCGCAAGTGCCGCAGCCAGCTGTATGCCCTGATGACGAACTCAAGGGCATACCAATCCGTTTGGTGACATCAATCGACCTCGCATCCAGACGGTCGCCTCTATGGCTATCGCGCGTTGATCTCGCACGCGCGCGTTGCCGATTACGTCCGATTGAGTCCGGTGAAACTGAACGGAGAATGCGGAAGCCGCGGCGCCGTCGGCGCGCTATCGCAACTGCTTGAGCGTTTCCCGGCGCTCGCGGCGTGGCTGCAGTTGCAAATCAAGCAGCACCGCGTCGCGTTGATCGAGATCCGTACCGGCTGCGAATTGCGCACACGCTTACGCGGCCTGCAAGGACTGCATGCGGCCTTTCTTCAGCAATGTCGCCAGTGCGGTATCGTGGCCGCCGACTATCCGTTCAATACGGCGAGCCACGCGATTCGGTCGCTCTCTGCCCGCGTCAAAAGCGAACTGATGAGCGGGTTCGGCACCGCTGCGCGTGCCGCTGGCGCGACGCATCTGAAAGGCTTACCGCGCAGCGATGATTTCGCAGCGCCTGCTGCGACACGCCCCTACCAGGTCGTTGAATTCGACGGACACCGGCTCGATATCCGTCTCAAGGTCGTGATAGCCGATCCGCTCGGTTTTACGCACGAGTTCGAAATCGAACGTGTCTGGTTGCTGGTGATCATTGACGTGTGCACACGCGCCGTGCTCGGGCATCACCTCGTACTGGCTCGCGAATACAGTCGCTACGACGTCATCAAAGCGATTGAAGCGGCGCTCGGCCGCATCGAGCCCGGTCCTTCACGGTTCGCGAACTCGGCTACGGTCCCATGGATGGCTATGGGCTCCACCGCCAACTCATGCAGAAGGAGTTCGACTGCATGGTGTGTGCGCCGTCGCTGATTCCGAAGAAACCGGACGAACGCGTCAAGACGGATCGACGCGATGCGATCAAGTTGGTGCGCGCGCTACGCGCGGGTGACCTGTCGGCCGTGTACGTACCCGGTATCGAAGATGAGGCCTTCCGGGATCTGGCCCGTGCGTGGGCCGCAGCCAAGGACGATTTGAAGCAGGCGCGGCAGCGACTGAAGTCGTTTCTGCTCTCGCACGGTGTGCGCTATGCGGGCAGCGCCAACTGGGGCCCAGCCCATCGACGATGGCTAAGCCAGTATTCGTTCGAAAGCGAGTGGCAACAACTGGCGTTCGACGAACATCGCCGCACGATCGAGGATCGGCTCGCACAATGTGACCGTCTCGAAACAGCGCTGCGCCAGGCGGTAGTCAACTGGCTGTTCTATCCAGCCGTATTGGGGTTGCAAGCGATGCAGGGCGTGCAGTTCACCACGGCCGTTGGAATGCTCTCCGAACTGGGCGATCTGTCGCGCTTCGAACATCCACGTCAACTAATGGCCTGGCTGGGCGTCACGCCCTCGGAACACTCCTCGGGAGACCGGCGCCGTCAGGGCAGCATTACGAAGGCGGGCAACAGCTATGCAAGAAAGCTGCTCGTTGAGGCGGCCTGGAGTTACCGGCATCCGGCCCGGGTGAGTCCGGACATCCAGCGCCGGCACGAAGGCATTCCGAAGTCCATCATCGATCGTGCCTGGGACGCGCAAGTTCGATTGTGCCGACGCTACCGTAAACTGGCGGCACGCGGCAAAAGCGTCAATATCGCGGTCATTGCCATCGCTCGCGAACTGGCTGGGTTCATCTGGGACATCACTCGTATGTCGATGTCACTCGCTCTGCCGTGTAGCGAACGAGCGACATAATCGCGTGGTCATCCGCAACGGCTGACTGTTGACAAACACTTGAAGGAGTTTCTTGAAGGCGGCGTAGCCCGGTACTCGAGTAACCCGCGAGTTAACTTCGCAACGGGCGTCACCCGATTTGCGGCAAAAGGAAGCGGAAGGCTCATGAGACGGACCTCTGTAATGCGGTAGCCAACCCGCGGATATCAGTGTGATCCACCGTCGACATTACTGCTACGCCGCCCTCAGGAAATTTAGGTACCTATGGAAAAACTGAAAAACCAATCGTTGTTGACATGGAAAGTCATATCAGTTAACAGCCCCACGGTAATGCCGTTCAGTTAAGCAACTGAACGGCATTTTTGTATTGGGGAGGAGTGGTTGTAAACGCTGCGCTGAGGTGTTAACTTTTGGCGCGATGCTTTACAGCCACCTGACCTACCTGAGCGCTGCCCAACAGCCTACGCCGGACCTGAGCCGGCTGGCAGTGACCCTGCCTCGATTCCACGTACAGCAAGAAGTTTGATAACTTTTTGACTGTATGGAGAACAGGATGACAGAGAAAGTGGTACCGAGAAGGCAATACACGCAGGAATTCAAGGTGGAGGCGGTACGCTTGTCGGAGAGTGTCGGTCAGCATGAGGCTGCTCGCAGGCTGGGCGTACCGGTAGCGACACTGGGCAACGGGTGCCGAGACCAGCACAAAGGCAATGCTGAAGCGGCGACGGGGCCGTCACCCAGCACGCCGAGCTCAAGTCGTCGACCGGTCAGCGATCTGGAGGCCGAGGTCAGCAGGTTGCGCAAGGAGTTGGCCAGCGCGAAGCTCGACATCGAAATCCTCCGAAAGGCAATGGCGTACTTCGCGAAGGGGTCGCGGTGAGGTACGCCTGGATCGATGCACACCGCGACCAGTACAGCGTGAGCCGGCTGTGCCGAGTGTTGGCCGTCTCGCGCAGTGGGTATTGCCAGTGGCGGGTTCGCCCGCTCAGCGTCAGGGCGCAGGCCAACCGAGCGCTGGACGCCGAAGTGGCGGTCATCTACCGGGCCAGTCGCGGCAGCTATGGCCGCCCCCGCATCGTGCGGCAATTGCGTGCTCAGAGCCAACCGGTGAGCGCTGAACGCGTTCGTCGCAGTTTGCAGCGCCAGGGCTTGCGCCCGGTCTACAAGCGCCCGTATCGCGTCACGACGCACTCAACACATAGATTGCCCGTGGCGCCAGAATCTGCTGGATCGGCGCTTCGACGGCTGGCAACCGAATCAGGCGTGGGTGAGTGATATCACGTTCGTCGCCACCGACGAAGGCTGGCTGTTTCTTGCTGCGATCCTCGATTTGGCAAGCCGGCGTATCGTCGGCTGGTCGATGTCGGAGCGAATCAACGCGGATCTGGTCTGCCAGGCATTACGCAGTGCATACTGGCAACGCAAACCCGGGCCCGGATTACTGCTGCATTCGGATAGAGGCAGTCAAGGTGCCAGTTGGGTGTATCGCAATCTGGCCGCCGAATTCGGCATGACGGTCTCGATGAGCCGGCGTGCCAACGCGTGGGACAATGCGCCGATGGAGAGCTTCTTTAAAACCCTGAAAAACGCGCTACGAGACGCGCGCGCAGGCGCGCCTAGACATCGTCGACCGGATCGAGGGCTATTACAATTGACAGTGCATGCACACGTCGATCGGCTACTGCACTCCCGTGGAATACGAAACCCTACGCGCTGCTGCATGACATGCTGTACGTGAGAGCGAGGCAGGGTCAGCCACTGCGCTCGCTCTCGCGAATACCTTGGACACCTTGCCGCGCTATGCGCTTGCGCCATAGGCAGACCGTTTGTACGGAGACTCCAAGTTCCCGCGCAATCACCGTATTGGAGTGGCCCTCGTGGGCCCACAACGCGATGCGCGCCCCGCTGCGCAGCCGTCTTCCGATCGATCAGTGATAGCAGTTCCCGTCGTTCTTTATTCGCCAGCTTAACTGGCGTTGCATGGCGGCTTCGGCTCATTTTACCTCGATATCCGAGGCGCTCATTTATTCAACTTATTTGCGGGATGTTGTACTAGGCTCCTCCGCCGTTGGACAGCGCTAGGTCAGGAAAATTATCAAAGGTGAGAAGTTTCTTGTATCTTCCTGGGATGGGTGGGAGTATCTCTATGCGTAAGTCAACAAGATTGCTTCCAGCTTATATGAAGTCACATCTTAATAGCGACAGCCCAGAGGTCGGACCGAAGGAGAGGAGGGAAATTAAGACGCCCATGAACTTGTCAAAGTCGCCATCGTTTTGACTCGCTATCTTCCGGGTGCCCGGTTTCGGGAGCGGGGGATTTGAACGAACAGTTTTTCTGTCAATGATAAAACTGTATTTGTTGCCGCGCCACGTTCCATGGCAACAGCTCGTCGATACGATTGGCCGGGTGATCGGCGATGTACGCTGGTATTGCTTATCTATCGGCATTCGTGAGCAAAATCTGTTCGCTCGGGATGCCGCTAATTTCCCGGCCTTGTGGGACCTTTTAGGAGAAAATCATGAAGTGGTTTGCCATTACATTTGAAAACAGAAGTCCATTTACTTTGAAGCTAGATGAGGCTGGTGTAATCGAAAATACCAACGACGGTTGGTGGGAGGATATTCCGGATACAATAGAACCATATGGATCTATTTACCTGGAGATTTCGAATGATGTGCTATCGCCAACGGATCATGTCTCCGCGCAAATCCCTTTTATGGTCATTGGCCAGGATGCACTAACTGGCGAGGATGCGTTCTTTAGTCGGATTGTGATACTCGCCAATGCTAAGAAGGGGCAGGCGGCGATCAATGGGTTAAAGGTTGAAAGTGCGCCGTATCCAAAAGATCGACAAGACATTTTGATGTTTTGTGATGCACTTGAGGATGTGGGAAGAAATAATTCTTCAACAAATACGGGCACCCAAAACTATTTGGTATACTTTTACTCGCCCGGAGTGAAGGCGTATGGTAACGAGGTTTTCTCCTTTTCGTGGAACGATCATGGTCGGGGCACAGCTTCTGACGCTAGGATTAATGAAAAAGGAGAGGTTGAGCTTGTGTTTAAGGGCTCTGTAGCGCTGACGAAGTTCTCCAAGAAGATATCTTATGTTAATTTATTGGACGCAAAAAAATATCCTAAGCAAGGTGGAAATAAGGTCCTCCTAAAAGATAGTGTCGAAGAAGGCGTGACACTGTCTAACCTTTCTTTTTCAAAAAAATATACGGGAGAAGACATACAGTTTGACGTGGAATTTTGGGACCCGAGAGGGATAACCGATAACAAGTCGTTCAGGTTGGTTCGCGCTGTCTCGAAAGACTTTTCGCTGAAGGTTGCGGACGATGATGCGTCTACCTCTACCCATATTGGTAGTTTTCCTGGCGGAACAACGATTCAGGTATTGAAATCAGGGAAGCCTGTTGGGGCGGGAATACCTGTTTATTGCACGATTGACTCAGGCACCACCAATCTGCAATTAACTCAAACAGTTGTGAAAACAAATAATGACGGCGTGGTTAATATATTTTTTGATGACGGATGGGAAAGCCGTGTCGGGATCGCAAATATTACTGCTAGAGTTCTCGATGAGGGTGGGGTGGCCGCGTCAACGACTTTTCAGCGTGTAATTTTTGAGGAGCGTCGAGTGCAAATGCCATCTAATGAATTTACCACAATTGGGGCCAATCCTTTGGGAATAAGAGCAATTTTGCTTGACGAATTAGGTGGTGATGCTGGCGCTTCCCCGGTAGCAGGTGTGCTGGTGAATTTTAGGATCAATAGTGGGGAAACGGGGCTAAGGTTATCGACGGATCATATAAAAACAAATAAAAATGGACTGGCTGTCGTTTACGTGGAGGGTGCGACTTCTCCTGGTACGGCTAAGGTGACAGCAAGCGCAGATTACGCCACCTCACACCTGGAATTTGCGATTTGCACGATCACGGTAAAGCCAAAGGCCTGATAGTTTTTGTATGGCTGAATCTTTTGATGCAAACGGGAACCCGCGGACATCTGACCGAGATAGTTTTCGATTCGGTCAGATGTTCTGGTGTGGCGCTTAACAACCGCTACTGCGTCGAAGCATCTCCGCCGCCAGAAATAATTTCTGGCCAGAGTTTTGAGGGAGCACTGTAAGCGGGTCGGGCAAGCCGTTCGCCCACGGGGCCTGATTGAATGTATCGTAGTTCCCACTAAATTTTTCGGCGAGAGCTATCAACGCCAATACAGCGGCACGGCGGGCCGAATCGAGAATTGCCAGGTTGGCGTATTCCTTTGCTATGCCGGTCACGGCGGCAGTGTATTCATCGATCGCGAGCTGTATGTGCCGGAGGCATGGACCGATGACCCATCTCGCTGCAAGGCAGCCGGCATCCCACCGACGTTGGAGTTTGCAACGAAGCCACGGCTCGCGCGCAACATGCTTGAGCGCGCACTGGATGTCGGCCTGCCATGCGGCTGTGTCACAGGTGACGAGGTTTATGGTGGTGATCGTGACCTGAGGTTGTGGCTCGAGTCACGCGAGCAGGCCTTTGTGCTGGCAGTAGCAAAGAATGAGCCGCTATGGTGGCAAGGACTGATGCTCGCGCCACAACCCTAGCTGCCCGAGACTCGCGCCAAGCCCGAGCCTTGCGGTACGCCACTTCGACACGGCCAGCACGCGCTGCCTCTGTGCATCAATGAGCGCCGTCTGGGCAGTCAGCAGTTCCGTGAAGGTGCCGACCCCTGCCTTGTAGCGACCGCGAGCAATCTCGAGCGAGCGTTGCGCATCGGCAAGCAGTTCCTTCGAGTTGCCCAGGTTCGCAGTGGCGGCCTCCAGACTCTGGTAGTTCTTCCATACGTCGAGCGACACCTGAAGTTCCGTGTTCTGCAGCTCCGCTTCCTGCGCGTCGGCCTGTGCCTGCGCCTGTGCCGTACGGTAACCGGATGCAAAACCTTCGAACAGCGGTATTGTCACCTGAATGCCGATCACGCTGTCGCGACGGCTGTCCGGATTGCCTATCTGCGGCTGCTGGTGCGAGAGATCGCTCTGACTCAGGCTGCCCGTCAGCGAGATCGTCGGTAGTACCTGAGCCCGCACCACATCGACGTTCGCGCGGGCCGCTTCTAGCTTCGCCCGCGCCGCGACCAGTTTCGGCTGTTGTGCTTTCGCCTCCTCGATCAGGTCATTCACTCCCTGGGTGAATGCGGCGCTGTCGGGAGTCGGGTCCGATACCGCAATGTGCACAGGCGTGTTCGCATCGAGGCCCATCGCTACGGCCAGCGTGCCAACCGCGGTGCGCACTTCGCCGTCTGCGGCAACCCGGTCGAGTATGGCCCGGCGATAGCTGGTTTGCGCCTGCATCTGGTCGCCCAGTGTGCCTGCGCCAGCGTCGTGCTTCGCGCTGGCCTCAGCCAGACTTTCCTTCGCAATGCACTCCGACTGCTGCGCGGAGTCTGCGGCCGCTTGCGCGTCGCGTACTGTGTAATAGGCCTGCGCGGCGTAGAAGAACACCGTCTGCAGTACATCGTCGTGCGCGGCATTGGCGGCAGCCAGGAGCTGGCGCGCCTGGCGCAGCGCCGCCCCGCGTTTGCCGAAATCGAACAGAACCCAGCTCAGGTTCAACGCCCCGCGCAGGCTGGACGAATTCTGCGATGCCGCGATCGACCGGCCCAGATCCGGGTAATCGTAGGACATCCGGGAATTTTCCCGTCCGTAACTGCCTGTCGCAGTCAGCGTGGGAAGATAGGCAGCTTCGCCTATTCCGACTGCGGCAGCCTGCGCACGCGCATTCGCCCATGCCTCCCGGGCCTGCGGACTGGCGCACACCGCCTGTAGAATCGCGTCTTCCAGCTCAAGTGGACGATCCGTAACCTCTGCCGTACACGACGCGTTCTTCAACATTGGCGCGGCGGGCGTGACGGACACCTGCTGGCGTGTGCGGTAGACGTCGAACATCTGTCCGCGTGCGGCCGACATCCCGAGCAGGGTAGCCAGGCATGCAGCCATAAGCTTGCGGATCTTCGGCATCACTGCTCGGCGTGCCCGAACGCGTCTGCACCGGGCGTCGTGCTCGCGGACGGCGATGCGGGGAAGGCGGGTACCGCAACAGACTGGCCCATGCCGGTCGCCGCGGCCATATCCGATACGATCCTGCCGCCATTCAGTGTGATCACACGTGAGGCCGACGCGATGGTTTCCGGTCGATGCGCAACAATAAGTCGTGTCATCTGCAGCGCGCCGATGGCAGCGTTCACCTGCTGTTCACGCTGCACATCGAGATGGCTTGTCGCTTCGTCGAGCACCAGAATCTTCGGCCGCTTGTAGAGTGCGCGAGCGAGCAGTACTCGCTGCTTCTGCCCGCCCGATAGGACGGTGCCCATGTCGCCCACCAGCGTGTTGTAGCCCATCGGCATGGCGACGATATCGGCGTGTACTGCCGCGAGCTGTGCACACTCGGCGACCCACCGAAGATCAGCCTGAGGATCGAAGAAGCTGATGTTATCAGCAATCGAGCCTGCGAACAGCACATCGTCCTGCAACACGGTGCCCACAAGTGTTCGGAGCCTGTCAATCCCGAGCCGCTCGACGTCGACACCGCCGATCCTGATCACACCCTCCGTTGGCGTGAGTACGCCGAGCAGCACGTTAATCAGCGTTGTCTTGCCGCAGCCTGATGGGCCGACGATCGCGACCGATTCGCCTGCCTCAATCTTGAGTGAAATATTCTCGAGCACGAGCGGCTCGCTGTCGGCGTAGCGAAAAGCCAGCTGGTCTGTTTCCATGCTGGCTACCAGGTTCTCGCTTTCGCCCGGCACCTGTCGCAAACCGGCCTCGGCCTCGGGCTGGGCAAACACAATGTCGGCAAGCCGTTCGCCCTGCAACTGCAACATCTTGACCTCAAAGAACTTGTCGATCAGGCTGCCGACCCGGCTATCGAACTGCCCCTTGTACGCATTGAAGGCCATCAGCACACCAACCGTGAGCTGGCCATCCATCACGAGGCGAGCACCGAGCCAGATGATCACCAGCCCTTCGAGGCCGAACAGCAGTCCGTTCAACTGCTGGTAAAACAGCTGCAGCTTCTGCACATGCAAGCCGGCGTTGACCTGCTCGACCAGCAGCGTGAGCCAGCCCGAGCACCGCTCAGCCTGACGATTGAACAGCTTGATGGTCTTCACACCGCGCACGGTTTCCAGGAAATGGCTCTGCTGCTTTGCGGCGTGCACGATCTGCGCTTCGCTCGACCGTTTCAACGGGAGATACCAGAGTGCGCGCAGCAGCGCGTAAAGGAGCATCGTACCAAGCGCAATCAGACCCAGCTTCCAGCTGTAGATGAACATCAGCACGATGGTGACGATCGCCATCAACCCGTCAATTACCGCACTCAGGAATGACGTGGTGAGGGTTTGCTGAATCGCGTCTACGGCGCCGAATCGTGATACGACGTCACCCAGATGGCGTCGATGGAAGTACTGCACAGGCAGGCTCACCAGATGGGTGAACACATTGGCGCGCCACTGCACATTGAGCGTTGTGCCAAAGTACATCAGTGACCATGAGCGGAGCGCACTGGTTGCCTGCTGCATCAGCAGCAACAGGCCAAAGCCGAGCGCGAGTACCGTCAACAGGTCGCGATCGGCACTGACGATAACTTCATCGATCACCCATTGCAGGAAGAATGGTGACACCAGCGCAAACACCTCCAGCGCAAGGGCTAGGAGCACGATCTGCACAAGCGAGCGCGAGAGGCCGGACACCGGCCCGAGCAGCGTGCGCAGCCTGACGTTGGGCACCACCCCGCGTGGCTTGAAGACATCTGTTGGCCACAGCTCGAGCGCGACCCCCGTGAACGCACGCGACACCTCGTCGAACGATAGCCTACGGATACCCTGCGCCGGATCATGAATTGTCACGATCTTGCCGTGCACCCTGCGCAGCACGACGAAGTGGTTGAAATCCCAGTGGAGAATGCACGGCGTGCGCAACTGGGCCAGATGGTCAAGATCAAGCTTGAGCGCGCGGGTTCCGAGCCCCAGGCGCTGCGCGACCTCGATCACACGGCCAAGGCCCATGCCCTTCAGCGATACCGGGAATTGCCCGCGTAGCGTCGCAAGACTAACGTGGTGGCCGTGATAGCCCGCGACCATCGCGAGACAGGCAAGGCCGCATTCTGCTGCTTCGGTCTGCAGTGTGATCGGGAGCTTGCTGCCGATGCCGAATGAAAGGCGATCCAGAAAGGACATACGTAACCAGCGTGTCAGAGTTTACCAGTCAGGCTATAAAGGGGTTCGAGTACCCATTCGTACAGACGGCGGCGTTCCTGCAAGACGTCCGCCTGCAACGCCATGCCGGCCTGCAGTGGCTGAGGCAGGCCATAGGCAGTCACGCTTTGCGACTGCAGTGCGACCGTGATCCGGTAGAAGGCGCCGTCGTTGCCGCCAGGACCGCCACTGATCGCGAGCTCGGCAGGAGACAGCGCTGTGCCGGCAATCGACACGACGTTCGCTGCGTACTGACCGAACTTCTGGTAGGGGTAGGCCTGGTAACGGATTAATACCGGATCGCCGACCCGGATAAAGCCGACTGCCGTGCTTGGCACAAACAGATGTGCCTGCCAGTGCGCATTCGCAGGCACGATGCTCGCGAGTGGATGGGAGCCGTCTGACATCTGGCCTGGCTCGGTGATCACGGCCGTGACCGTGCCTGCTTCCGGGGCCGTGATCACGAGTTCGCGCCTTGCTTCGCTTTCGATCAGGGCCTGGTCAACGTCGATCACGTTGCGGTCGATCTGCGACAGCACGTTTTGCTGCTTGAACGACAGCCCGGCGTCCTCGTTGACAGCCTCCTTCAGTAGCTGCGCGGTGCTGGCGCGATCGCGTTGCAGACTGTTTAGTCTCGCGCGTTGATCGAGCAGATCGGCTTCGCGTTGCTGGGACTGATCCGTTGAGATGTAGTCCCTGGCGAGCAGCCCGGCGTAGCGCGCCGACGCGTCGGCAGCGAGCGACGTCCGGAGGCGCTGCGCGGCGATCTGATCGTCAATACCTGCAAGCTGGGTGCGCAGGCTCGAGATCCTGGCTCGCAGCGTATCGCGCTCGTCGGACTGCAACCGGCGGGTCTTGTCGATTTCCTGTTGTAGCAATGCCTTGCGCTGGCGAGCCTGATTGATGAGCGCAACCTGAGTGTCGCCTGCTGCCGAGCTCTGGAGGTCAGTCGAGATAGTGTAGAGCACCTGACCGCGAGTCACACGCTGGCCCTCAGTGACGCGCTTCTCAAGCACAACGCCCGGTTGCTTCGCGTAGAGTTTCACCAGTCCGGTGTCGGGCGTCACAACGCCTTCGACCGTGGTGCGACGTGTATAGCTACCAAACGCGAAAAAGACAATCACAACGATCGCCATCGCAGTTGCTGCGACCGTCAGTATGGCGAATGACACCGGACGGACAAGTACGATTTCGCCAAGGAGGCTGGTACGCTGCGCATTTAGCGCAGCCTGTCGAAACAGGGGGGATGATGCCACGCCGACAAGCAAGCTCTTAAAAAAGTGACAGAGAATCTTGGGAAAATATCCCCATCTCGATGAAGTGCCGGGATCCCTGCGCGTGGCGCAGACAGCTGATTGCAGGCTTTCGGGTAGTCAGGCCGACGCAGAGTTTTTCCCGGGCCGGCCCTTTACCAATCTGGAGAAAATTCGCCAAGATGCGGATTTTTCACGAATCGCCTTTGTGAAAAAGGCTGGCTCGACCGCATATCCCACCCGAACGGGCGATACACGATACGTCAACTTTGTCTTGCTGAAAAACTACGACGGGCGTGCCATTCCTTGCAGGTGAGCCATAACGAGCGAAATCCGCCGGGCTGCCAGTGGCCCGGCAATTAATTATTTATATGGCTCATGGAGACTACCATTAGCGTCAACCCAAGCCTTCGGATTTCGCGCAAGAATTTCTGCCACGTGGTCGTTCCAGCGCTTAGCGTTTTCTTCGCTCTTCTGCGAGGCGTCGATGTACTTATTTACGGCCCAGCCAACAGGAGTGCACTTCCAAACGTCATTTACAAAACTCCAAAAAGAGCCACCAGACACACGGGCAACTTCTTTTTCATTAAGTTCTTGCATTTTATTCACGCTAGGTTACTTGGTATAAATTTGGACCGCCAATGACGGAACCCGGAAATGAAACTCTCAACACCCCTTAAATTCGAGAGGCATCGCATATTATAAATATGAAAGGACATCTCGCGATCAGCTTTACACTAACGTGTGGCGAATGCTCAACACTCCATTCGATCCGAGAAAATTCCTGTGGCGTGATGGGCGCAAACTGTGGTGTCGATGCGCGCTGCGCAATCACCGATCTTTTCGACACCGGCAGGGGGCTATGGGCTGTGTCGCAATAACGGGGCAGAGTAGAATCCGAAGACTGCACAGCTTGGCGAGCATGATGGAAAAGGCGAAAACACTGTCCAGTGGCATTGGGAATGTACTGAAGCGGCTGCACTATCCGCTGGACGTGACCCTGCTGTGCGTACGGTGGGGATCTGGTGCAAATAGCTGGTCAGGTCGAGACGCCTCTTTGGCTAGATTGAAATGTCCGCTTTGACAACTTTACTATGCTCTACGAGAACGGATCGCTGAAATATTTGTATGCATGTCGTCTAGTACACCGTCCGCGCCCTCAGGACGAAATTGATGTCCGCGAACGCTGTAAGAATCCCCGGTAAGGACCGATGGTTGTACTCGGCTGCCTGATTTCCACTTGACATGAGTCAACCAACGCGGGTGATTCGATACCTACTATCGTCATTGGAATCGGCAGGCGCCACGAACCGTTCACGCCGCTCGCGAAGTCTGCATTGCGCGTGCACCGACACGGCCCACTTGCCTGTTGAGTGATGCCGTCGATATCCGGTTTTACTGATCCTAAACACATCAATCAATAAGTAGGACTCCAATTTTTATCGATTGGAGCGTGGTTTGTTATCGACGCGTTTCGCGTTCACATCGACGGAAGGGCATCGCCCAGTGACACTGCCGCCAGCCGGGAAGAGCGCTCGTTACGGTGCGACGTCGCAACGATCCAGTCGCATGCCGTGGCCAGGCCAAGTCAACGCACTCGGAGAACTAGTATGAGCCAACCTGTAGTCGAAAAACCGCCGGTCGACGGCAAGCAGACGTCGAAACTGGCGGCAGCCGGCCCGGAAACGCGCAAGCTCGGCCTGCTGCTGTTGAGCGGCATCGTCGTCGGCTCGATGATCGGCGGCGGTGCCTTCAACCTTCCGCAGAACATGGCTGCAGGCGCCGGCCTGGGTGCCATTGCGATCGCATGGGCGATCACGCTCGTCGGCATGTTCTTCATGGCCAACGCGTTCCGCACGCTGGCGGACCAGCGTCCCGACCTGACTGCCGGCATCTATTCCTATGCACGAGAAGGTTTCGGCAAGTTCGCCGGCTTCGAGATGGCTTGGGGGTACTGGCTCAGTTCCGCATTCGGCAACGTCGCGTTCGCGGTGCTGATCATGCAGACGCTGGGGTATTTCTTTCCGGTGTTCGACGGCAAGAACTGGCAGTCGATCGTGGGCTGTTCGCTGTTGATCTGGGCATTGCACTTCATGGTGCTCTCCGGCGTGAAGCGGGTGGCGATCCTCAACACGATGGCGAGCGTCGTCAACATCGTCACGCTGTCGATCGCGATCGTCGTGATCGCGC
This sequence comes from Burkholderia sp. LS-044, assembly GCF_004803625.1. NCBI lineage: Bacteria > Pseudomonadati > Pseudomonadota > Betaproteobacteria > Burkholderiales > Burkholderiaceae > Burkholderia > Burkholderia sp. LS-044. The sequence goes on along the minus strand of NZ_SSWO01000035.1, from coordinate 8,471 downwards.
TGTTCTTTCAGAAAGGGCACTTCTCGTTCGACGTCTGGGGGCAGCAGCAACACCTGGGCGGCACGCTCGCGCAGATCAAAAGCACGATGCTGGTTACGCTGTGGGTGTTCATCGGCATCGAGGGCGCCGTGGTCGTGTCCGATCGCGCGCGCAACCAGCATGAAGTCGGTACCGCGACGTTCATCGGGCTCGCGGTCTGCACGACGCTTTACTTCCTGCTTTCGGCGCTGCCGTTTGGTGTCATGTCGCAGCACCAGTTGGCTGGCCTGCAGAATCCGTCCTCCGCATATGTGCTGGAGCAGCTTGTCGGGCACTGGGGTGCGATCTTCATCGTCGTCGCTTTGCTGTTTTCGGTACTGAGCTGCTGGCTCGCGTGGACGGTGCTCGTCGCCGAACTGCCTTATGCGGCTGCCCGGGACGGCATTTTCCCGCGCTTTCTGTCCCGCGAGAACCGGCATCACGCGGCCGCGCCGTCGCTATGGCTGTCGAGCGCGGTGATGCAGGTCATGATGTTCGTGGTGCTGTTCGCGCATGACGCGTGGATATGGCTCATCAGCGTGGCCGGCGTCATGATCCTGCCGCCGTATCTCGCCAGCACCGGCTTTCTTTGGAAGTGCGCCACGCAAAAGAGTTTTCACGAACGGGCGGGCGAGGGCAAGCGCGCGTCGATCTGGACCGGCGTCCTGGGAACCGTGTACGCGGCCTGGCTGCTCTATGCGGCCGGCCCGACCTACCTGCTGATGTCCACCATTTTCTTCGTCGTCGGCATCCCGGTGTTCTGGTATGCGCAGCGCGAGAAGGATCCGCAGTCGAACGTCTTCACCGCTCGCGAACGCGTCGCGGCCATCGTGCTGCTTGCGGTGGCGGTGAGCGCGGTCGTGCTGTTCGCGAAGGGCATCGTGTCGGTCGGCTGATACGCCGCCCGCCGGTTGACGGGTTTCGACAGCGTGATCCGGAACCTCGATGGCAGGCATTGGTGCGGCAGCCGCATGCGACTCCCGATCGCCGTCGCGATCGAACCACTACTTTACGATCAAGGACAAACTCACCATGACATTGGGCGTTCACTCCGAAGCCGGCAAGCTGCGCACCGTGATGGTGTGCGCGCCGGGCCTCGCTCATCGGCGGCTCACGCCGGCCAACTGCGGCGCCTTGCTGTTCGACGACGTGCTGTGGGTCGACAAGGCGATCGAGGATCACCAGACCTTCGTGCGTGTGCTGCGCGAACGGGACGTGGAAGTGCTGGAATTCCAGCACCTGCTGGCCGAAATCTGCCTCGATACCCGTGCGCGAGACTGGATCCTCGATCGCCGCATCACCGAGGAGGAAGTCGGCACCGGCATGCTGCGGGAACTGAGGTTATGGCTTGAATCGATGCCAGCGCAGCGGCTTGCCGAGGCGCTGATCGGCGGCGTCGCCAAATCGGAGCTGCCGTTCGACGCGCGCGGTCTGTTCGGCGGTTATCTGGAGCGGTCCGACTTCGTGATTCCGCCGCTCGTGAACCTGATCTTCCAGCGCGATCCGAGCGCGTGGATCTATGGCGGCGTGACGCTGCATCCGATGTTCTGGCCGGCGCGGCGCAAGGAAACGCTGCTGCTCGCCGCGGTCTACGCATTCCATCCACGGTTTGCCAGCCAGGTTCGCACCTGGTGGGGCAATCCGGACGTCGACCACGGCGCACAGACGCTTGAAGGCGGCGACGTGATGGCGATCGGTAACGGTGTGGTGCTGATCGGCATGGGCGAGCGTTCGAGCCCGCAAGCCGTGACACAGGTGGCGCGCGCACTGTTTGCCGGCCACGGCGCGAAGCGCGTGATCGCCTGCCAGTTGCCGAAGTCGCGCGCGTCGATGCATCTGGACACGGTGTTCTCCTTCCTCGACGCGGACTTCGTCAGCATTTATCCGGACGTGGCCGACGATATTCGCTGCACGAGCCTGTACCCCGGCGACACGCTCGGGCAGGTGCGCTACGAGCGTCACGACGGCCGGTTCCTGGCGGTCGTGGCCAACGCACTCGGCGTCGGCTCGCTGCGCGTGCTGACGACGGGGGGTGACCGCTACGAGAGCGAGCGCGAGCAATGGGACGACGGCAATAACGTGCTCGCGCTGGATCGCCGCGTCGTGCTCGCCTACGACCGCAACACCTACACGAATCGCAAGATGCGCCAGGCCGGCGTCGAAGTCATCGAACTGCCGGGCGGCGAACTCGGCCGGGGGCGCGGCGGCAGCCATTGCCTGAGCTGCCCGGTGGCGCGCGATCCGATCGCGCTCTGAGCGCGCAATCAACCGATATCGACAGACGGAATCTCACCATGTTCAACGTGCATAACCGCAGCTACCTGACGCTGATCGACTACACGCCGCGCCAGATCCGCTATCTCCTCGACCTGTCCCGCGACCTGAAGCGGGCGAAATATGCGGGAACGGAGCAGCCGCGCCTGACCGGCAGGAACATCGCGCTGATCTTCGAGAAGACGTCGACGCGCACGCGCTGCGCGTTCGAGGTCGCCGCGCACGACCAGGGCGCGCACGTCACCTATATCGACCCGACCGGCTCGCAGATCGGCCACAAGGAATCGATGAAGGATACGGCACGCGTGCTGGGCCGCATGTACGATGCGATCGAGTATCGCGGCTTCGGCCAGGCAATCGTCGAGGAACTCGCGCAGTATGCCGGCGTGCCGGTCTACAACGGCCTGACCGACGAGTTCCATCCGACCCAGATGCTGGCCGACGTGCTGACTATGCACGAACACAGCGACAAGCCGCTGCACGAGATCGCATATTGCTATATCGGCGACGCGCGCAACAATACCGGGAATTCGCTGATGATCGTCGGCGCGAAGCTCGGCATGGACGTGCGCCTGTGCGCGCCGCGGCATCTGTGGCCGCATGACGAGTTGATCGCGCAATGCCGCGAGATCGCCGCGAAAACCGGCGCGCGGCTCACGCTGACCGAGCAGCCCGCGGAGGCCGTGAAGGGCGCGGACTTCATTTATACCGACGTGTGGGTGTCGATGGGTGAGCCCGAGGACGCCTGGGGCGAACGCATCAGCACGCTGCTGCCGTACCAGGTGAACGCTTCGCTCCTCGCGGCAGCCGGCAACCCGCGCGTGAAGTTCATGCATTGCCTGCCGGCGTTTCACGACGCTCATACGGTCGTGGGCAAGCAGCTCGCGGATCGTTTCGGATTGACCGAAGGCGTGGAGGTCACCGACGAAGTATTCGAGTCGGACGCATCCATCGTTTTCGAGCAGGCCGAAAACCGACTGCATACGATCAAGGCCGTGCTCGTCGCGACGCTGGCGAGCTAGAGGAGACGAACCGATGCGTATCGTGGTCGCCCTGGGTGGCAACGCGCTGCTGCGCCGCGGCGAGGCGATGACCGCCGCCGCTCAGCAGGAAAACGTGCGGCTGGCCGCCGCGCAACTCGCGGGCATCGCGCACGGCAACGAACTTGTGATCGTGCACGGCAACGGCCCGCAGGTCGGCATGCTCGCGGCGTTGTCCGGGCAGGCGCCGGTTGCCGAACGTTTCCCGCTCGACGTACTCGACGCCGAAACCGAAGGCATGATCGGGTACCTGATCGAACTCGAACTGCGTAACCGGCTGTCTGCATTACGTCCATGCGCGACGCTGCTGACGATGGTCGAGGTCAGTGCGTCCGATGGCGCTTTCGACCGGCCCGACAAGCCGGTCGGCCCGGTACTGACGCAAGCGGCCGCGACCGAAGCGGCGCGTTCGAATGGATGGACGATCGTCGCCGATGGCAGCGGTTATCGTCGTGCCGTGCCGAGCCCTCGACCGCTGTGCTTTCTGGAGATCGAGCCGGTGCGCGCGCTGCTCGCGACCCGGACTATCGTGATATGTGCGGGTGGAGGCGGCATTCCCGTTGTGAAAGCAAACGACGGTCGGCACCGGGGAATCGAGGCGGTGATCGACAAGGACCGCAGTGCAGCGCTCCTCGCGCGCGAACTCGACGCAGACCTGTTCGTGATCGCTACCGACGTGGCGGGCGTTTACGTCGACTGGGGTACGCCCGACGCACGCATGGTCCGGCGCACGTCACCGGAAGCGCTTGCGGCGCTACAGTTCGCGGCCGGATCGATGGGGCCCAAGGTCGAGGCCGTCTGCGACTTTGCGCGGACAACCGGGCGGCGCGCGGTCATCGGCGCGCTTTCGGATATCGCGCGGCTCGTCGACGACACGGCGGGCACGTCGGTTCTGGTCGGTCAGGCAAGCATGTTCGTGGAGCGATGAGGCCACGCGCGACGCCGGTTGCCAACGTGCGGAGCCGGGCACTGCCGACGACGGAGTGATGAACCGGGGCTCCGATTCCGTCTTGCGCGTATCGTGAAGAAGTGAAGAAGTGAAGAATCCGAACAGCGGTACGCGCATTCATTCGATCACACGGATAAGTGCCTGCATCGGATGAAGTTCGTCCATGCGTTGCGACTCGCTTGCCGGCGTGCCGCAAAACATATGCCGGAGCTCGACGTCGCCGTTGCGCTTGCCAACGCCGCCACGCGTGCGGCGGCGCCGAGGCCGCTGCGCTGTCATTGCTGCGGCGGCCCGTTGCCGCTGCTGGTGCGAACCGGCTTCGTGCGCTGCCGTGGTTCCCGTCGTACCCGTCCCGATGGCAAGTCCGTCGGCCGTTGCATAGATCGTGGCGATCCCGATGACGATTCCGGTTGAACTCGAGGCACAGATCCTGCGCCTGTATCACGCCGAGAAGCGGCCGTGCGGCACGATCGCAAAGCAGTTGCACGTACACCGCGAGACGGTGCAGCGGGTGCTTATCCGAGTTGACTGCCCCATGACCACACCGTCAACGTGTGGCGAATTGCGCGCTTACGTCTATCAGTCCGGTCCGGCGCCGGCCAGGCATGGCCACATCACCAAGCGCGTGTCAGCGTCGGATAGATACTCCCCACTTGAACACGCTCCCGAAAGATTTTCAGCCCACCTTGCGATGTTTCTTGTTCTCCGGGCCGCCAGCCATCTGATATAACGATAAGCATATCGGCTCTCGACGTTGCCTAGCATGCTTGGCAACGAGCCATCACGATGCCCGGGCGGGCGCGGCGCGAACATTTTGCCCCCCCCACACAGCTCATCCACGAGGGTTTATGTAGTGGTCTAATGAATCCGGACACTGATTTAGGCGAGAATGTTCGCCATGAAGAGGTGTCTGATGAGCAAGCAACGACGTACGTTTTCCCCGGAGTTCAAACAGCAAGCCGCCTGTCTGGTGCTCGACCAGGGCTATAGCCATATGGAAGCAAGCCGCTCGGTCGGCGTCGGCGAGACGGTGCTGCGCCGCTGGGTGCAGCAACTTCAGATGGAACGCCAGGGCGTTACGCCGCAGGGCAAGGCAATCACGCCGGATCAACAGCGTATTCAGGAACTTGAGGCGCGTATCGAACGCCTCGAGCGTGAGAAGGCCATTTTAAAAAAGGCTACCGCGCTCTTGATGTCGGAAGGCATCGAACGTACGAAGTAATTGATCAGCTTGGCGCAAGCGAATCGGTTGAGCTGATCTGCGCGGTATTCGACGTGTCGCGGTCCTGCCTGTATGCACACCGAGGGCGAGCCCGACGCGTTGATGCCGAGCGAATGGCACTGCGTAGCCGGGTACACGAGCTGTTCATCGAGAGTCGAAGTTCTGCTGGCAGTCGCAGCATCATGGGCATGATGCGCGAGGAAGGTACGGCGATTGGCCGCTTCAAGGTCAGCCGCTTGATGGAAGAACTCGGGTTGATCTGCAAGCAGCCGGGCCGCCATGCCTACAAGCAGGCCACGGTCGAGCGGATCGATATCCCGAACCATCTCAATCGCGAATTCGAGGTTGGTACGCCGAATCAGGTGTGGTGTGGTGACATCACGTATGTCTGGGCGCAGGGCCGTTGGCATTATCTGGCCGTAGTACTCGACCTGTTCACGCGCCGGGTTGTTGGCTGGGCGTTCTCGACACGCCCTGATGCCGATCTGGTCGTGCAGGCGTTGGAGATGGCCTATGAGCAACGTGGTCGACCGCAAGGCTTGCTGTTTCACTCGGATCAAGGCGGCCAATATGCAAGCCGGAAATTCCGTCAGCGCCTCTGGCGCTATCGGATACAGCAGAGCATGAGCCGTCGAGGAAATTGTTGGGACAACTCCCCGATGGAGAGGCTGTTCCGCAGCTTCAAGACCGAATGGCTACCGTCAGTGGGCTACATGTCAGCGCAGGAGGTCCACCGGGACATCAGCCACTACCTGATGCGCCGGTACAACTGGATACGGCCGCATCAGTTCAATGACGGACTGGCGCCGGCGGTTGCGGAAGAAAAACTTAACGCAGTGTCCGGGATTAGTTGACCACTACAACTACCGAAATAGTCCGTTGCCGGAGCGATCTGCCATGTTGCTACGGCTTCACCGCTCCTGCCTAGAGTTGCATGTCACAACCCTGACTTTTTGGGATTACTGCCCGTAGGCAATCCCATGGTTAGTGCGCTCTCGTGCTCCAGTTTAGGTGTCCAACTCATCCTTGTCGTCCCTACTTGGGCATCGGTCGGCGTAGAAGCTTCGAGGGCATTCATAACCGCCGCTCTCCATTCGCCCAAGCGATCGCAAATACGCGTGACCGCCGGTTGCCGTCTTCGGATATCACTGATCTGGCCCAGATGCAAACAAGCCCGCTCGTCGCGGGCTTGTCGATCTGCGAAGCGATAACACCGACCAGAACGGTTTCCCGATACAACATCACCTCATGTCGTCCTGCCGACGATATCGGATGCGGCAAACCGCAGCCGGGCTTGTCAGGCCAGTTCGCTTCTCAACTCCAGGTTGACTGAAGGGTGATCCTTCAGATAGTCAACTTGGACACTATAATAAAATCCTGAAGTCGTGAACACGGCGGGAAAATCCAGGTGCGCCGCCCAGCCACGGCAGGTGCAATGGACCTGGCGGTCACTCCACCAGACGTCGCTGCCCAAGGATGCTGCGGGCCTCGTCTCCATGGAAGCTTGGTAAATGAGTTCGTGATTCGGCAGGGTTAGCCTGATCTTCCCGTCATCGCCAATCGAAACGCCTTTGAACTCGACGAACTCGTTGCCATTCCAGGAAAGGAACTTCAAGTTTTTTGTCCAGGGGTGCCTGTAGACCGAGACACGTACCTCTGTCGGGTGTCCTGTAGGACCCTCGAAATTGCGAAGGGAGGCGCTAACTGCCGCTGAAAAAAAACCATCCGGGCAGCGCTCTGGCGCAGCGCGATCCTTGAAAGCAACAAAGTTATCAAGCTTGGCGGTCTCCTCTTCGGGGAACTTGTCCGACCAATTTGTCTTCCAGTCCTGACCGTTCGGGAGTTCGCCATGGACGAACCGATTTCTGAGGTTCACGCTGATGAGCGTGTTGACCTTGTCGTTTGCGCGAAAGCTCAGGCTGATGGGAGGAAGTGCCCGTTCCGGAAACTTGAAGACGGCAGTCTCCTTGGGCCCAATCGTCTTGGGTGGCATTGCGTCCCATATGCCATCGACCATGGAAGGTGAATGTATGACCCGATTTTCGCCGCCTTCAAGCGTTGGAGCAAGTTCAATCGAGTCGAATGTCCATTGAAACTCGGTTTTGTTCGTAATGCGAATAATTTCAACAGCGATACCTTGTGCGTCTTTGCCCCCCCTATTGCCCAGATCAAATTCAAAAACGCTCTTGGGTTCCATGGTAACTCCTAACCGTAGGTGATGGTCTTCGATCTATTGCGTACGAATGCGACAGGCCCATCGCTCTGGCGTGTTTGATGCTCTGGTCACGCATCGTATGTCGCGTCCGCATTGAGAAGCATGAGTTGGCAACAACCATGGGATGGCGCTCAATCAAACCAAAGTCGTCATCAAAGGGGGAGGCCTATGCTTTCGCCGTCCATCTCGCACCGAACGCCAAAGAAGGTTAACGGGGCGTTCGCGGTCTGAAAACAAGATTCGTCTTGATGGTACGGTTTCGGCCCGGATTTGTCTCGCCAACTTGCTGGCAGGGGCGTCGCATCGATGGGCGCCGCACTTCTGTAGCCCGACATCGATGGTCGACAACTATTGTTGACCGAGTTTTCCTTTCGCAAAATCCTTCACTTCGTGGGCTCGACGTCATAGGAGAGATGGCCGGGGATGAGCGGGGGAGTGAGGACGCGTTACGGGTTTCCCTTCTTTGGGACGAGCTATTTCGGAAAGTGGCTTCTGAACCACTCGCCGCACTTGGGTTGCTCGACATTGCCAATACGAGAGCGGCCAAAAGCGCCTACCTTGTGGGCAGCTTGGGGCCCGCTCTTGCGTCGGCCGCTGCCACGGCCGTAGCTACGATGCCTCCACGGTGTCAGCGTCGGATAGATACTCCCCACTTTCGTCGAAGTAATTTTCCCCAGTTTTTTATATGACGGCGCCGCGGTAGCGGCGCCGTCCTGTCGATCGCCGACCATATCGCCCTTGAGATCCGTCGTG
>NZ_SSWO01000034.1:0-34643 GCF_004803625.1 Burkholderia sp. LS-044 | reverse complement strand
CCACCACCGTCACGTCGACATTCGAGTCGAGCAACGGTGCGCCGTGATCGGTGATCGTCTGCGTGCCGCCGTCGCGCTGCACGATACGCAGCGACAGCGACGCACGATCCTCGCCGGCGATCTCCGCATTCCAGTAGTCGCTCAACGCATCGCGGTCGCCCGGCTGCACACGTTCGAGCACGAGCGACACGCTCGCGATCTGCGCCGCGTCGACGCCGACACCAAACACGCGCTCGACGTCGCCGCTCCACTCGATCCGCCCCGATTCCGGATCGAGCACGTACGCGATCTGGCCGGCGCTCGCGAGCGCGAGCTCCATGTTGTTCTGCAGGACCGTCGCATGCTCGTGCACGCGCTCGCGCGTCGTCTTCAGCGTACTCACCGTCAGCACCAGCAGCGACGCGACCGCCAGGTAAAGCTGCGCCTCGAGCAGCGAACTGCCGTAGTGCTCATGGAACGACGCGAACGGCCCGTCGCCCTGCGCGGTCTGCTCGATCACGATCAGCGCGAGCACCAGCACCGACGACGAGCCCGCACGGCCGCCGAGCAGCAGCGTCACCGCGACGGTCAGGAACAGCGGGACATACGTCAGCGCAAAGCCGGCGCCCGTGCCGAATTTCCGCGACGTGTCGCCGTCGAAGATCACGAGCGCGCCGATCACGAGCAGCGCGAACGCGACGATGCCGAGTACTAGGTCGAAGCGCTCGTGGTCGCCCGGGCGGTGCGCGCGAAAGCGCGACCATGACGCGAGCACCGGCGTGACCAGCAGCACGCCGACGAAATCGGACGCGGCCCATACCGACCACACGTCGAAGAACGGCGCGCCCTTGACCGCCGTGTACCACGCCGCGCCGCCGATCGCGCCAACCACGCCCGCGATCAGGCCGGCGAGGATCACCGAGCGCAGGAAATACAGCCCTTCGAGCGAGAAACGCACGCGCTGAACGAGCCACACCGCGAGCGCGGCCGCGCCGACCTCGTCGACCGTGAACAGCACCGCGTTGACCAGGCTGCCGTGTTCGATGCCGGCCAGCGCGAGCTGCCCGACCAGGAACGCGCCGGCCAGCGTCAGCCATTCGCGCATCGGCCGCAGCATGAACGCGCCGACTGTCACGCCGGCCGGCAGCCAGATGTAGCCCGTCAGCCGGACGGGGCCGTTGAACTCGTGCGAGATGTAGCCGGTCGCGAGATACAGTGCCGCCCAGAGCAGCGCGGCGACGAGGCCCGGCCGCGATCGTTTGGTGTCCATCGAGAATCCCTGTGTATTGCGCCGTGCGTGCGAGCGATAGGCGGGCGGGTTGAGCGGCGGAATACCGGAAGGCGGCTGTCCGTTAGGGGCACCGGCGCGCCCGCGCAAGCTGGCGAGTGTGACCGGGAAAATATCGGAAAAGTTCGCTGCTTGTCGGGCGCTATCGGGGCACGTCTGCAAGCCGTCTTGTCCGAATGGCCAAAATCGCGGGCGGATTCAACCGGTCGGAGCAACGATTTAGCCAAATCGTTCAGCTAGCCTCTCGAAGTTTTGTGTTTGTCGGGAGTGTTCGTTGAGCCGTCTGGCTACGGTGTTCTGACTGACCTGTGAGTAGGCGGATAGTTCAGTACCCTTGGTTGTAAGATTCACGGACATTGTTTCACTTCTTGGGGCAGCGGCGATGTTCGGCAAGGGCCTTGTCGACGCCATTCGTGGTGCCGAATTTGCTTTTTCGTTTCATCGTATGCACAGTCGGCGCCCGTGTCAGTGGGATGCCTAAGCAGTCGAAGAATACGGCGACGCGACCGTTGAGTTCGGCAAAGCAGCCGTCGGGTGGGGGCGGCGCAATACTGTCCTGTCATTTCGAGAGTGGAGTGCGGCTGGATTGATGGGCGACCGACTTATAGAGGCAATGAAACATCGGGTCACACACGGGACGTGCGCAGCCTGAACGGTCCGTCACTATCCAGTCGCCGGAGGCGAGCGCGCGCCATCCGTCCAGCGTGGCAATGGCCTAGCCGTCATCGTGCCAGACAACCAGTGGATGGTCACCGGGTTTCCACCATAGAATTGCTTCGACCGAGGCATTGCGTTTCATATACAGCATGTTTCGTGTGCTGTCGGTTCCGACGGGGTGACGTTGGTTTTCGTGAGTGAGTATATGGCGGCAGACGCTCGGCATTCGCGAGAAAGATCTCGTGCGTGAATCGATTCTCGGGCTCATTGCGAATGTCGCTTTTGGTGGGAACCAGATTGCCGCCTATGAACCTTCATGAACAGACGGTGCTGGGGGAGCGCTTGCGAACCTTAGTCATAACAAGATGCTGTTGAGCAATGTCCTATCTGGCAGCGGCAATGACTATGGAGTTGCGGGGTCAACGGTAACGACCGTCGTCTGTTCGGACCGGTGGGCAACATTCGTGCGCAAGCACGGAGTACAGTTTGATCGACCGCCGAGCACGAGATGATTCTTATGGACGAGTTCTCTGTTGGCAAATACAGTTATCTTTGCTGAAAACGCATCGTATTTCAGCCGCTTTATGACTGGATTCCGTGCAATATAGTAATGTGACTAATGTTCGCATCAAAGACGGAGAAATATATGCATTTGTTGGGCTGATTCAATAAAATTTACATGCCTTATTGCTGGTGTATGGAGATATTGAGATGAAAGTCATCATAAATCTTGTCAACAATACCGATCATCAGGTGAAGTTAGCAAAACAGGACATAAAGAATGGGCAGTGGCTCCATCTTGAATATGAACTGGCTCCGCATAAAGATGGGCGTATTGAAATCAACTCTGAAAATCCAATCAATCTCGGCGGTGAAATAGTCTACAAATTAATCGACACAGAAAAGACCGTGGCATCGCTTACTCTGACGCTGCTCGATGGTGGCAAACTCACCTACACTGACAGTATGTCGCCTCGCCATGCTCCTGGGCTATTCTGGTATGATTCGAGAATCGCTTTGGAGGAGGCTGATAATGGACTTTCCGGTGATAATCATGTGATTCAGCACAGTATCGTATGGGAGCAATACCCGAACCCTATGGCGACACGGCTTCGTCCTATTGCAGTTGACTATGAAAGCATTCCTCTCCCACCAGACACTGTTCAGGCATTGGTGCATAGTGTCAAGGGGGATCCTCGTGAAGGGTGTGTTGATATTCGCTGCCCGGAGCTATCTAGCGATGGAATCATATATTCCGTAAAAAAGGAGATTTATCAATATAATGACAATAGGGATAATTTGTCCTTCTCGATCCTTTACCGAAGTGAAGAGATGCAGGAAAATGCTATGGATGGCCTGTTTCCGCGCAAATACACAGGCCCGGATATGCAATACCGGTTGATCGTTCACACATCGTCCCCGCGTGAAGAAACAAAAACATATGTTTACCGTAGCTAAATTTCATAGGTAAACTAGCCCCGGATTTGGAGGCCCTGTATGCCAATGAAGGTTAGCAGGGCGTCTTGATAAGGGGCCTCACTGAGCGGATTTTGAAGAAGTGCCCCCGATAATACCGGCACATTTTGCGCAAAAATCCAGTCCGTTCGCTGTCACCGTGCCATTCACGGTTTGTGTGATATTTATAATGGCAGGCTGTTGAAATACCCTTCGACCGGATTCGGACCACTCTCGCAAATGGCATGAATTCGCTCAACGACTCGGTAATTTTGTTGCGTCACGCTGGATTCAACGGTAGAGCCCGGACAGCGAAGGTATTTGCCGCCGGATTTTCTGCATTACGCGTCCTGCGGACGCACGAATCTCAACGTTCTCGGCCGCATCAGGTTGTAGGCGACCATCGTCAGCGTGAGCAACTGATGAACTTTCTCCAAGCCTCTCAGCATCACCTGCCGGATCGGCCCGATCCGTTTGCCCCAGCCGAAGCACTGTTCGATGCATTTGCGTTTGCGCTGACTCAGTGCGTAACCGAGACGCCGCGTCGTCCGACCGCCGATTGTACTTCCGCCGGTGCGCTTCGTGTTGCGTGCGACGTGCGGCGTCACGTTGTATTCGCGGCAGGCCTTCACAAATCCACGCGTGTCGTACGCCTTATCTGCGCCCACCGCAATACGCCCGTCCGATCCCGACACATCGCGCAGTATGTCCGTCGCCACTTTGCGTTCCGCACGACCATTCGCCTCGCTGGCCTGAACGTTCACGACCAGACCGCGCCGGTTATCCGTCAGCGCATGGCCCAGGTAAGTCGGAAAGGCATGCGTGGCATGCTCTTGCCATAGACCCGGCTCTCACCGTCGCTCTTCGATTTGTGCGATTCATTACTACGGGATTCGCCATGCCAATTGTCAGGCGGACGATCATCGTCCCCACCATCCTTGCGTCGGATGCTATCGTGACTGGCTCACGCACGGATCAAGGTGCGGTCGACAGTGAAGTGCTCGCCTGACAGCAAGCCACGGTTATGCGCTGTTTCCATCGTCGCGTTGAACAGGTCAGTCACTGCGCCGAACTTGATCAGTCGATCCCGGTTCTTGCTGAACACCGTGTGATTCCGCACCGCATCTTCGATCGACAGACCGACGAACTACCGGAACAGAAGGTTGTACGAGACCTGCTCGACTAGTTGCCGCTCGCTGCGAATGCTGTGCAACACCTGAAGCAGCATTGCCCGCATCAGCTTATCCGGCGCGATGCTCGGCCGACCGCCGTTGATGTCCGCATCGTACATCGCCGAGAACTGGGTATCCATCTTCGACAGCGGCTCGTTCATCCAAGTATGGATCGGGCGCAGGAGATGCGCTTGCGGTACGAATTCCTCCAGCCCGATTGTATTGAACAGGGATTCGTTGTAGCTGTCGGTGCCCCACGTGCTGCCTTCGCGTCTTGGGTGGATCGTGACGGATCGGCGGGGGAACTTCAGCGGCGCTGCTAGCGCTCGAACCGACCCCATTAGCGGAATCTACGAACTCTACCCTCGCCAACGTAACGAGCCAGAGAGTCTTCCGAGAATAATCCTGCCGCCGCGAAGTTTGCTTTGTCGACTCTCTCGTTGGCCACCTGCCGTCGCGTAGCCCCTATGGTTGGACGCTACCACCCTCGAGCCAGACGACGAGACAGGTTGCCGACGATTACTTAATTGATATGCGAATAACTAGGCTCAACGAGCGCGTTGTTAAATGCAAGTGCGAGTAGCTGACGTCGCGAATCAATTTCCAGTTTGACAAAAGCTCGCTTTGCAAATGTTTCGACAGTCGACGGCTTGACACCCATCGATGCCGCGATTGCTTGTGTGGTCATGCCCTGGATGAAAGCTGAACAGACTTGTGCCTCGCGTGGCGTCAGTCTCTCGTTTAGCCAGCGGCCGATGGTATCGCTGGGCGCTCCCGATCTTTCCTTGCCGGAATGCTTCGCACCGACGAGGCTTTCGTGCATGGCCGCCAGCGGCAGAACAATGAGGGCCAGATGTTTGAGGATGCTCAATTCCTTGAGCGAAAACGGCGGCAGGCGCCGTGCGCGGCACACCGACATCGAGAATTGCACGCCGCGGGCGAGACAGTAGGTCACGCATTCATCGTGAATATCGGCCACGTCGTAAAAAATGCTGCGCAGTCGAGTTTCGACCTGTCGGGCCGATAGCTGCATCAACTGAACGTCTCGCTCGCACTCGATGCGATCGAACGTCGAGTCGTTCTGGGCATAGCTCTGATAGTAGAGCTGCATGGTCCGTTCGATGAGTTCCGGATTCTTGCCGAAGCTCCCGATCCAACAGATGTTGCGAGGCGTTGAGCCTGGCTGTACGTAATCCAAGTGTAACGAATCGCAATCGACAAAATTCGAGATGGTTTCGAACAGTACTCGAAGAAATTGACGCGTTCCTACCGCGTTTGTGATTGCACCTAGCGCGCATGCTATAGATGAAAGCTGACCAAGGTGGATGTCGACGATGGGCGGAGCGGAACTCATGACGAAGCACGCGCGGAGAACTCGGTTGTCCGCTTATATCACGCCAATAAGCCGAAGCAAGCCTGCGGATTCCCCTGATCGAATGACTCGTTGAGAAATGCGTTTGTCCCGGAAACTTAGGACAGATCGGGCAATTCGCGCTTGATAGAGTGGTTGTAACGCCTAACTGAACGGTCACACGACGCGGCACCTGCTGCATTGAGAAGAGGGTGCGAGAAGCAAGTTCACACGGCAGGTCGTATCGATGCTCTCGTCTGTCGGGCATGCTGCCGTCGACGGGCCCCGCCAAAAAGACGAGATGCGCGAGTGGCGAGCTGCATATGCGAATTCTTACATTTAAATTACACGCGGCGACGCATGACGATGTGCGATCCATATTCGTCCGCAGAGGAGCTCACCATGGCAGGCGGGAATTTTCACCTTATCCTTGCACGTGCATCCGTACCGATTGCGAGCATTCTGTTGGGTTTCATCGGCACGCAGGTGCATGCTGAGGACACCGAGCTGAACGTCTACAACTGGTCGAACTATATCGCGAAGGACACGATTGCGAATTTCGAAAGGCAGACCGGTATTCACGTCAGATACGATAATTACGACAGCGACGACACGCTGCAGACCAAGTTGCTTGCCGGCGGCTCGGGGTACGACATCGTTGTGCCGACGTCGAACTACATGGCGAAACAGATCGAAGCGGGCATCTATCGGAAGCTAGACAAGTCGAAATTACCGAACCTAGCGAATCTCGATCCTGCGTTGATGCGGAAGATCTCCGATGCGGACCCAGGCAATCAATACGGTGTGCCTTGGGCATGGGGTACCGATGGCATCGGATACAACGTCCAAGCCGTGAAAAAGGTGCTGGGAGAGAATGCGCCGGTAGACAGCTGGGGGCTCATCTTTGATCCCGCAAATGCCGCGAGGCTTAAGAGCTGCGGCTTGTCCGTCCCGGATTCGTCAGACGATGTATTCGCCGCGACGCTGCAGTACATGGGGAAGGACACTAATAGCAAGAACCCGGGAGACTATCAGGCGGCGTACGAGGTGTTGAAGAAAATTCGCCCATACATTACGCAATTCAGCTCGTCGGGTTACATCGACGATCTAGCCAATAATGATGTCTGTGTCGCACTCGGCTACTCGGGCGATATCGGTGTCGCGAGGCGGCGCGCGCAGGACGCCAAGCGTCCGTATGAAATCAGATACACGAACCCGAAAGAAGGCGGGATCGTGTGGTTCGACGTGATGGGCATTCCGAAAGACGCGCCGCATCCCGAGGCCGCGCTCAAATGGATCAACTATATTCAGGATCCGAAAGTCAATGCAGCAATTACCAACGAAGTTTTTTATCCCACGGCAAATAAGGCTGCGGGTCAATATGTGACGCCAGCGATCGCGCACGATCCCAATGTTTATCCGCCTGCGGAGATTCTGAACAAGATGTCGCTCGCGCGCCCCAAACCCTCGGACATCGCGCGTCTCGAGAATCGTCTGTGGCTGCAGATCAAATCCGGACGTTGATGCCGGGAGCCGATGCTCGCGTGTTCTCGCCGTAAAGAGGGTCGCCGGTTTATTGATGGAATTGGTTCGGTTACCTTTCTCATCTCGTTCTAATTGTCGATTTGGTATTTTCTCATTATTCTCGCATTTTTCAAAATTTGCGTCGAAAATTATCATTTTATGCGCGATGGGGTGGTCTTAATTTGTAAATGCGGCGCTCAATGTAAGAGAGAGAATTTAAGTTGCGGTGTTCGGAGAAATCTCATGAGAATGAAAATAATTTGCATGCTGATGATGATCGGGATGCCGGGAATCGCGCTGGCCGGTTCGAGTACCGCTGATATTGAAGCGCTTCGATTGCAGCTGAAAGAGTTGAAGAAAGAGGTGAATGCGATGAAGGCGGCGCTGGCGGCGAAATCGTCCGGTGCATCTTCAGGCACCGCCGAGCAACCGGCACCTGTCGTCGACGCGTCTTCGCCGGATTACGGGAAGGCGCCTGCCCAACTGACCAATAACGACGTTAGCGAGATCCGTCAGCAGATCGCCAGTTCGCAGCTCAAGGTCGAGACGCTGACCGATGCGGCCAGCACCGGACCAATTGCTGGGTTGTCCGTGACCGGATACATCGATCCGTCCTATCTCTACAATCGTGCGGCAGGGACGTCATCGTTCGTGTTCGCCAATCACGACCGTAGCTACAGCTACTTTAATAGTACGTTTGGCGATGCCTATCTGGATATCAAGAAGACCTTCGGCGTAGGGCCGATGGCGCCGTCCGCGGAAATCTCGCTATTGCCCAACCGAGGCGCGGGCGGCCTCTTTATGGACGAGCACGGTAACAGCGGTGTCAATATCCTGAACACGGCATTCATCACGGTGCCGGTGACGCCGACGACCAGTGTCGTCGCAGGGATGATGCCGAGCTTCGGCGGCTATGAAGTACAGCAATCGAACCAGATGCTGACGCTGACGCACAACCTGCTGTATGACTTTTCGGACCCGGGTAGTTACATCGGCGCGGGAGTCAACTACCTGAGCGCTGACGGCCATTGGTCATGGAAGTTCATGCTCGGAAACGAGCAATATCGTACGGCCGGTTCGGTCGTGCAAATTGGCACGAATGCGCTGGGCGACGCGATTACGTCGAGTAACAGAATGCCGACATTCACCGCGCGGGTCGACTACACGAAAGGCACTGCGCTCGATATCGGTGGCTCGTTCAATATCGGTCGACAAACGCTGTATTCCGGCTTGGACAGTAACGGTAATCCGGTATACGGGGTCGGCGGCGTCGCGCACAGCCCCTACGGTACGTATTTCTTTGCCGAAGCGGATGCGACCTATGCGCTTGCCGACGTCCAGTACAACGCCGAACTGGACTATGGTCAGCAACAGAACGCCGCGTTCAACGGCGGCCAGGCGCAATGGTACGGCTTGTCTTTGCTGGGACATCGAAAATTCAACGTGCCGCTGCTTGGTCGTATCGGTGTGACCGCGCGTTATGACTTGCTCGTCAATACGAAGAACGGCGGCGGTGGCGGCGGCATCGCTCAGAACGCGAACGGCATGGATACCGCCGACGGCTTCGGTATCGGTGCGAGCTGCCTCGCGAATTCGAAAGCCAACGGCGGCCTGGGCTTCGAGTGCAAGGGAGCGGCGCACCAGGACGTGGCGCTGGATCTACTGTTGTATCCGACCCAGCAGACCATCGTGAAGATCGAATATCGCCACGATTGGGCGACGCAGGATGTGTTCCTGCACGGCAACGGCTCGTATAGCAAGTCGAACGACATCATCGCGACGCAGTTTATCTACACGTTCTGATTCTTTAGACCGCGGTTGCGTTGCTCGGTTAAATCGAACATGCCGCTGTCGTTCACTCTTTATTCCTATGCTCCAATTCTCGAACAAGTCTCATGCTGCATCGTATTACGCGGCGACCGCCAACGACACAACTCGATGTGCACCGCTCACCGGAGCATTACAGGTCGACGTGTGCGTGATCGGCGCCGGATTGACGGGAATTTCCACGGCGCTGAATCTCTCGGAACGTGGATATCGCGTTGCGGTGCTTGAGGCATCGAAGGTCGGCTGGGCGGCGAGCGGTCGCAACGGCGGACAATTGATCGGAGGCTACGCGTGCGGCATGGATACGTTCGCCACGCATATGCCGGCGGAGGACGTGGCGCGCGTCTGGGCAATGGGGCTCGAGGGCGTTGACATCGTCCGGGAGCGCATCGCGAATCATCGAATCGACTGCGATCTGCGTTTCGGTTATTTGCATGTCGCGAACAAACCGCGCGACGTCGTTGCGCTACGGCAGTGGTGCGACGAGGCACAACGATGCTTTGGTTACGACAAGTTGCGCTATATCGAGAGCGGTCTTATGCGTGACTATGTCCAATCCTCACGATATAGAGGTGGCCTGTTCGATCCGCATAGCGGTCACTTGCATCCGCTCAATTACACGCTCGGCCTTGCGCGCGCGGCACGCGAGGCCGGGGCGCAAATATTCGAGGACACGTGTGCCATGCGCATACGTAATGAAAGCGGTACGCACGTGATCGAAACGAGCGACGGGGCGGTGCGCGCTGGATTCGTCGTGCTGGCTGGCAATACCTGGCTAGGCAGATTGGCTCCCGACCTGTCGCGCAAGATCATGCCGGTCGGGACGTACGTGATTGCCACCGAGCCACTCGATCCGGCGCGCGCGACCGCATTGATGCCGGCACAGGCGGCCATTTGCGATAGCCGCTATGCACTCGATTATTTCCGCCCGACACCCGATGGGCGCGTGCTTTGGGGGGGGAAGGTGAGCTACTCGACGCGCGCACCTGCCCATCTCGGGGAGGCGATGCGTCGCGATATGTTGAAGACCTTTCCTCAGCTTGAGGACGTCAAGGTCGACTATGCATGGGGCGGCCTGGTCGACATCACGATGAACCGGGCGCCGCATTTCGGTCGCATTGCACCGACCGTCTATTTCGCGCAGGGATTTTCGGGGCACGGTTTGAACGTGACCGGTCTGGTAGGCAAGCTGATCGCGGAGGCGATCGGCACGCAGGTAGAGCGGTTCGATTTGTTCGGCAAGATTCGTCACCGCAATTTTCCGGGCGGGCACCTATTGCGGACGCCGATGCTTGCGTTGGGGATGACTTGGGCAAAGATCAGGGATCTGGTATGACGCGCGGCAGGCTACATACAAGGACGCAACTTCGACAATCGAGATCAATCTATGGCTAACCAGCTTCACACACCCATTTCCGACGCGCCCGAGCTTTGCCGGATTTCAGCGCATGAGTTGGCTCGCCGGTATTCGACCGGCGAGATCTCGCCGATCGAAGTCGCCCATCAGTGCCTCGAGCGAGCGGAGCAAATCAATCCGGCGCTGCGTGCCTTTACATTGATCGAGCACGGCGAGGCGATGGCCGCCGCCAGACTCTCGGAAACGCGTTGGCGGGATCGGTGTCCGCTGTCGCCGATCGACGGTGTCCCGACGACGATCAAGGATATCGTCGAGGTGGCCGGGTGGGTGACCCATTACGGTAGCAACGCGGTCGACACGAAGCCGGCGGCGGAGGATTGCCCCGCTGTGCGCCAACTGCGCCGAGCGGGAGCGGTTTTTCTGGGATTGACGTCGACGCCGGAGTTCGGTTGGAAAGCGGTCACGGATAGTCCTCGCTCCGGGAGCACCGTCAATCCGTGGAATCAGGCGCTGACGGCGGGTGGGTCCAGCGGCGGTGCGGCCGTCGCTGCGTCCGTTGGCGCCGGTGCGCTTCATCTTGGCACCGACGGTGGCGGGTCGATCAGAATACCGGCGGCATTCACGGGCGTCGTCGGGTTCAAACCGACCTTCGGCAGAGTGCCGGCCTATCCGGCCAGCGCGTTCGGGACACTCGCGCATCTCGGGCCCATCGCGCGCTCGGTAGGAGATGCCAGCATGATGCTATCGGCAATGTCCGCGGTGGATTCAAGGGATTGGTATCAGGTATCGGCGCTGCCCGCGCTGGATCGTCGGGACCCGCTTGATCTCAAAGGCAAGCGCATAGGCTATTGGAATACACCCGCATGTGGGGAGCTCGACCCTCGCATCGCAGCCTGTGTGGATGCGGCGATCGGCCGGCTGGCGGATTCCGGAGCCGAAGTCGAAGAGGTGACACTGCCTGCCATGGCGTTACGAACGATCTTCAGCGTGCTTTGGTCGGCGGGAGCCGCGAGCCGGCGTTCGAATCTTCCCGAGAAACGATGGCGAGATCTGGATCCGGGGTTTGTTGAACTCGCGGATGGCGGTGCACGTTTGACAGCGATGGAGTATGTGGCGGCGTCGGCTGCGCGCGCCGAATTCGGCGTCTGGATGGAGCGCCTGTTTGAACGGGGTCGACTTGCTCGTCTCGCCAGCGACGGCGATTCCTGCATTCGAAGCGGGTGCCCAGGTGCCGCGAGACCACCCTGAAACATCATGGTTCGACTGGGCAGGTTTCAATTTTCCGCTCAATCTGAGCCAGCAGCCAGCTTGCGTCGTGCCGTGCGGAATCACGTCCGAGCGTCAGCCCATTGGCATCCAGATAGCTGGCGCGCGCGGCCGGGATGCAGGCGTACTTGCCGCGGCGCTTGCAATCGAGCAGGTCGTGACTATCGGCTGGCTGGCCGCCGAATTCTAAACCGATCACCTACCCTCCGAAGCATGGCCCTCGGAACGCTGACGTTCGCGCAAAGCGGCGTCGTGGATACCACGGAAGCAAACTGTAGCGAGATCAAGATGCGAACTGCCAATCAGAGCTTCATCGACGGGATCTGGTTCGATCCCGCAGACGTACAACCGATCGACGTGATCGACCCTTCCACCGAAGCACCTTACGCTCGACTGCGGGTCGGCGGGGCGGCGGATGTCGATCGCGCCGTCGCTGCCGCAAGATGGGCGTTCTCTTTCTTTTCTGAATGGACGGTCAAGCAACGGGTCGAGCTCCTCGAGCGCGTGCTGGTGGTGTACACCGCCCGATACGACGAGGTCGCCGATATCATCAGCCGGGAGATGGGTGCCCCCATTGCGTTTTCCAGATCGATGCAGGCGGCCGTCGGAACCGCGCATCTTCAACAAACTATCCGAGCATTGAAGCAGTTCGAGTTCGCGAGGCAGAGCGGAACGCTGTTGGTTTCGCACGAGCCCATCGGCGTATGTGCGCTCATTACGCCATGGAACTGGCCGATCAATCAGATCGTGTGCAAAGTGGCGCCAGCGCTGGCTGCCGGATGCACGATGGTGCTCAAGCCCAGCGAGATTGCTCCGTTCAGCGCGATATTGTTCGCGGAGATCCTCGACGAGGCTGGCGTTCCGCCGGGCGTTTTCAACCTCGTTCACGGGTACGGCCACATCGTGGGCGACGCCCTCGTGCGTCATCCGGGCGTGGACATGGTTTCGTTTACGGGCTCCACCCGAGCAGGGATCGAAGTGGCGAAGGCCGCAGCCGACACGGTAAAGCGGGTACATCAGGAACTCGGCAGCAAAAGCCCCAACATCATCTGTTCCGATGTGGACCTGACAGACGCGGTTACCCGCGGGGTCAAGGCCTGCTTCAGCAACAGCGGGCAATCGTGCAACGCTCCAACACGCATGCTGGTGCCCGCCGATCTCATGTGCACCGTCGAAGATATTGCTCGGGCTGAAGCGGAAGCGACCTTGGTTGGCCATCCCGGCGCCGAGAGCTCGGAGATCGGGCCGGTGGTGAGCCGCGTGCAGTATGAGCGCATCCAACGGTTCATCGAGCTCGGGATCGACGAGGGCGCGACGCTGATTGCCGGCGGGCTGGGGCGGCCCGCCGGCCTGGAAACGGGCTTCTATGTTCGGCCAACCGTCTTTTCGAATGTGCTGCCCACGATGTCGATCGCGCGTGACGAAATATTCGGTCCGGTTCTCTCGATCATGAGTTACGAGTCCGAGGAAGAAGCCATCTCTATCGCCAATGACAGCGTGTATGGGCTGGCTGCTTATGTCCAGTCGCAGGACTTGGAGCGCGCGCATCGGATAGCGAAGCGTTTGCGCGTAGGGAACGTGCATATCAATTACCCACCGTGGGACCCTGCCGCGCCGTTCGGCGGTTACAAACAGTCGGGAAACGGCCGGGAGTACGCCGAATTCGGTCTCGAGGAGTTCCTGGAGATCAAGGGCACGACAAGCACGCCTTGTTGAGCCGGTCCGGTGCTAACGGGATAGGTGATTGCGGCGATGAGCGGATTTCAACTGAATCGGGATTATCTGAAGACGCTGATGGACGAGACCGTCCCCAAACAGCAGTCTTTCTCCGACGACGAGTACGCGTTGCGCCTGGCAAAGCTTCGCACCGCGATGGAGCGGAAACGCGTCGACGTAGTACTGCTGTCGTCACCGGAGTCGCAGTGTTGGCTGCACGGTTATCAGGCGCGGTGGTACCGAACCGGTTCGACGACGGCCTGGCCGCCGTGCAGCTTCACGGCCGTTCACCGGGATAAAGGCAGCATGATCGTGTTTGACTCGGCCGATCACGCACAGCTGCTCAGCTTTACCTCGATTGCCGCCGATATCCGGCATTTCGACGATCCTGAGCGTCCAGAAACAGTCGACCCGAGCTTGAACGGCGTACATGGGGCCGTGGTAAAGGCGCTTACCGCCGAGTGCTGGGTGTCTGGTACGTGGGGTATCGAGATGTGGACCCCTCGACAGAACGCGGCGACCACCGAACACCTGATAGCAACACTGAAGAATTGCGGTCACGATGTGCGAGACGTGTCGATCATGCTACGCGATCTTCAGCGCATTAAGTCGCCGGCCGAGATCAAGGTGATCCGGGAGGCCTCGCGGATTCTCGACGCCGGCTACGCACACCTGATGAACGAGCTGCATCCGAAGATGACGGAGATCCAGGTATGGGCGGAACTGGAGTGGGCCATGGCTCAAGCAGGTGGCGAAACCAGCGGATTGCACAACACCGTTTCGCGCACGCGCAGCTACTGCCATGCGTTGTCCAGCACCCGCGTTATTGGCGAAGGCCCGCTCCTCGTCGACCCGTGCGGGGTCAAGCATCGCTACCATGCGAACACCGCGCGCCAGTTCTATCTCGGGAACCCGTCGAAGGATCTCGAGGATGTCAGTGCGGTGGCTGCGGGTGCTGTCGAGCTTCTGATAAGCGTGGCAACGGTAGGAACCTCGTTCGCGACGATCAGTGCCGAACTGCGAAAATACTATCAGTCATTCGGCGTGTGGGATCTGCGCGACTGGATCGGTGGCTATCAGCTCGGCATCGCTTTTCCCCCCGACTGGGTGGGTGAGTTCAATTGGAACGTCGAGCTCGACGAGCATGAGAAGTATGTCGAGCACGGGCTCGTCACCAACTTCGAGAGTTTCGTCGGGGGCACCGGGATCATCGAAACGATCGTCTTCCTCGACGAGGGTGCCGAGGCGCTGTCCAACGTGCGCAATACGCTTCTGGTCATCGACGACAAGCCCTGAGCCGACTCGGAACCGATTGTCTTCGGGCGGCTAACATCGGTGCGACGGCCAATGTCGAGAGCGACGGTGCGTGCGTGATTGCCGGCGGGACTCATTAGTTCGCGGAACGGGCCCACGACGATGAAACGGAAAATGAGCTTTGCGAAAGCGGAAAGTGCGGGCAAGAAGCGCGTGACCCGGTATCAGCGTTTCTTGGACGAGATGGAGAAGCTCGTGCCGTGGTCGCGATTGCTGACGGCAATCGAGTCGTACTACCCGAAAGGAACTCGGAGCCGCCCGCCGATCGGTCTGGAGCGGATGCTTCGAATCTACTTTCTGCAGCAGTGCTACAGCCTGTCGGACGAAGGGCTGGAAGATGCACCGTACGACAATATTGCGATGCGGGAGTTTGCCGGGATCGATCTGGCCGTCAAGAGTGTGACGAATGCGACCACGCTGCTGAAGTTCCGGCGCTTGCTTTTCGAACATGACCTGACGCTCAAGCTGTTTGACGAGATTGGCATCTCGCTGTGCGAACGCGGGTTGATGTGAAGGAAAGCACGCTGGTCGATGCGACGATCATCGAAGCGCCGCCGTCGACCAAGAACGCCGGGTAGCGTCGCGATCCGGACATGCATCAAACGAAGAAAGGCAACGAGTGGCGCTTCGGCATGAAGGCGCACATCGGTGTCGATGGCGATTCGAGGCTGGTTCACGGCGTGGTCGGCACGTCCGCCGACGTGTCTGATGTTTTCGCAAGCACACGCGCTGTTACACGGTCACGAGCAAGAAGCGTTTGGTGATGCGAGCTATATCGGCATAGACAAGCGCGATGAGATGAAAAGCAAGTCGGTGAAGTGGCATGTGGCGGCCAAACGAGGAAAGCACGAAGGCGATGCAGGACGGTGCGCAGAAGGATCTGATGATCGCGCGAAACCGGCTGCGCTCGATTCATGGGGGAAGTCCGTCATGCGTATGAGAAATGTGAGAATTAAGGCACATCCTCGGGGAAAACTCCTACGAATGGGCGGCGCCCCGCTTCGGTATTCGGCCATTCCCCGCCCATCGCCGACGACCTTGCGCGATCGCCTATTAATTAGTGTTTCCCCAGATGGCTGAGCGCGCTTGTCAATGAAAATACAAGTCCAAAAAAGAATGGCATGCGAATATTAATTGGTGCGCAGATAACATTTGTTATGTTGCGATTTTTTAGTTATTTATAATTTCCCGGCTTAGGTGATATTAATGCCTCACACGGAAATGACCCGCCACCAAGTGATAGACGAGCACCGTCTACATAGCGACGATCTTGATATAATATCTGCATATATCACGTCGAGATATGCAAGTCACAAATTCACGCCGCAGCGCAGCCAAAAATGTGTTGTAGACATGGTTGGGTATGCATATAACGGCGTAGCCGTGTATGACGTTGTTCATGAAACCCCTTTTATTTTCACCTCGGATCATCCGCGGGAGAATTATCTGATCGTTTCATGTAACCGCGGAGGGGCGTTGTATTCTGATGGAAGCATAGAGACATCGTGTTCGGCCGGAGAGGTTCTACCTGTTTCCGCATCCGGAAACTCCATGTGTACAACGCATCAAGAAGGATTCGATCATCTTTCTGTGATCGTCAACGCCGAAAGTTTGCACCGTTTTGTTTACGAATGGACAGGCAGACCACCCGACGGAATGATTTCGCTTAATCTGCAGCCAATGTCAAAGGTGGCTGCGGCACAGTGGAATGCTACGGCTCGCAGCCTCCAGCAAATGATGCTCGTCAAACCAATGCCGGGACAGGTCGCGCAGGTGCTCATCGAGCATTTGTTCAAGATACTGATGACAACTCATCCCAATTCCCACAGTCAAAGCCTGTGCCTCGAACACTATGCTGATGAGCGGCGCACTTATTCGGCCATCAATATGGTGAAAAGCGATCCGATGCAATGGAATACATTGGGGCGGATCGCGAGGGAACTCCGATGTACCACCGGCGCGCTCGAGAAGGGAATTCGGCGTATGACTGGCCTTGGGTTCGCGGAGATATTCTATGAGGCGCGGCTCTGCGCGGTCAATCGGGCGCTGTCTGCCGCGGATAATTCCAGCTTCATCGATGCACTGCAAACTCTCGGATTTAGTTTATCTGGTAGATTTATCCGAGACTATATTCGACGGTTCGGAGAACCCCCCAGTGTCACGTATCGTCGAAATCCAAATGCGAACACCGCGGAATCCGGAGCGCTGGGGGGGCATGATGCCCTTTGCGGGGATGTGATCGATCTGTTTATTGACCAGTCCCTCCATAAACCTATCGGGTTGGCCGATATAGCCAAACTGATCGGCATGAGAGAGCAGGATACGATCAAGGCGTTCAGAGCATATTTTGCGAAGACACCCATGCAGTATGTCATCACGCGCAGACTCGAGCGAGCAAGCTGGCTACTCCAGAATACGTCCGCAAGTATCATGTCTATTGCAATCGACTGTGGGTTCGGTACACAAAGTTACCTCACCACCGCAATGAAGAAGTACCTCGGCACCACTCCGCGACAGGTACGAATCGGTGGAATCAAATTGCCGCGCGGCGCCACAGAAGCTATCGAGCGAGATCTTGAGTGAAGCTTCCGTAATAACGGAAGGTGGCAAGCCAGGTGGGCCTGTCAGGAATTTTGTGTTTAAGGCATAACATGCTCCCAAGGAGAGTTTATGCCTCGCAAACCGAAAGCCCAGCCGGTGGCTCTGCCGGCGATTCCGGCCGAGCTGCTCGAGCAGTTCGGCAACGGTCCGATGACGGCCGAAGCCATCAACGCCGCGACGCTGGCGCTCAAGAAGGCGCTGATCGAACGGGCACTGGGCGGCGAGATGAACCATCATCTCGGCTACCCTCCCGGTGCTGCCAAGCCGGTCAACGCCACGAATCAGCGCAATGGCAAAGGGGCCAAGACGGCTCTGACCGAAGACGGCCCGATCCCGCATCGAGGTGCCGCGTGACCGCGACGGCAGCTTCGAACCCATCCTGATTCCCAAGCACGAACGGCGCTTCACCGGCTTCGACGACAAGATCGTCGCCATGTATGCCCGAGGCATGACCGTACGCGAGATTCAGGGCTTCTTGCTGGAACAGTACGGCACCGAGGTCTCGCCCGACTTCATCAGCTCGGTCACCGACGAGGTCATGGCCGAAGTCACCGCCTGGCAGGCCCGGCCGCTCGAGCCGATGTGTCCGGTCGTGTTTTCCGACGCACTGCGGGTCAAGATTCGCGAAGACGCCGTCGTGCGCAACAAGGCGGTGTACCTGGCGCTGGGCGTGCTGCCCGACGGCACGCGGGAGATCCTGGGCCTGTGGATCGAGAATACCGAGGCTGCCAAATTCTGGATGAAGGTATTCAACGATCTGAAGGCGCGCGGCGTTCACGACATCCTGATTGCCGTCACTGAGGGGCTCAAGGGCATGCCCGAAGCGCTGGCCGCCGTATTCCCGGCCACCACGCTGCAGACCTGCATCGTCCACCTCATCCGCAACAGCCTCGATTACGCCAGTTGGAAGGACCGCCGAGGCTTGGCCGCGGCGATCAAGCCCATCTACGCCGCGCCCAGCGCGGAAGCCGCTCAGGCCGAACTCGATGCGTTTGCGGATGGGCCGTGGGGCCAGAAATTCCCGACTGTCAGTAGCGCGTGGCGCAACGTCTGGGATCGCGTGATCCCGTTCTTTGCGTTTCCGCCGGGTGTGCGCAAGATCATTTACACGACGGATGAAATGCACAAGTCCCGCACCACGCTTCGCTCGTTCGCTATGTTCGCGCCTCAGGCCACCGTATCGGCGCGCTGTCTGATTTGGGGCGCGACTGCTTCCACCGGTTAAACAGTCTTTGATAGGTTCGCTCGGACTGCTCAGCCACGGCTCGCTCTTGCTGACGGACACTCTTTAGACTGTAGGCCGCAGCCGAACCTTTGCGCGAGCCATGCTGCGCCGGCATTCCGGCCTGCAGTTCCAGCGCGCGCAGTTTGTGCGCAGTCAGCGCCGGGCGATCCCACGCGAACGGTTCACCGCGTGTCAGCACATACCATACGATTACTGCGAGTTTGCGAGCAGTCGCGACGGCGGCAATTTGCTGGCCGCGGCGATCGCGCACGCGCAGGAAGAAGGCGCGCAGCGGCCCGGGTGCTTGCGTGGCACCCCAAGCGGCTTCGACCAGCATCGCCCGTGCATAAGAGCGCCCGCGCTTGGTGATGTGACCATGCCTGGCCGGTGCCGGACCGGATTGATAGACTGATAGATTGAGACCGAAGTAGCTCACCAGCTTCTCCGGATTCGGAAACCGCTCGATGTCGCCGATGGCCGATAGCAGCCCGATCGCCACAGTGATGTTGACGCCGGTGATCGTCAACATCACGCGCAGTCGAGCGTCGTCGATGGTCGCTTGCGCAAGTGCTTGCTCCACCTCACGCAGATCGTCGCCGAGGCGGTCCAGTTCGCGCAGTCGCTGCTCAACACCCAGTCGTTCATCCAGTGGCAGCGGTTGAACACCGAGCCACGCACGCCCCTTCTTGCCAAACAGATCGGTGGCGGGACATCGCTCGATCAGGTGTGCAATTAGGACTGCGTGAATCTCGTTCTTCAGCCGTGTACGTTGCCGCACCAGCTGTGAGCGGCGCGCGATCTGCCGACGCAACGCCAGCGTGCGCTCGTCCGGCATCCATACTTCCGGCAGAAAGCCACTTGCATACAGCTGCGCCAGCACGGCCGCATCGATTTTGTCCGTCTTGACACGCGCTTCGGCAATTAGCCGAACCTGCAACGGATTGGCAATCGCCACACGCGCGACATGCGCGCGCAAGACGTTGACGATGGCAGTGGTATTGCCGGTCGCTTCGAGTACCACATGATCGGTGGCACGCAGCTTTGCCGCAAAGCGCTCCAGTTCGTCGCGTCGCAACCCGGTGCGGCCGCCTGCATGCAGCGTGCCATCCTCCAGGTAGGCGATCTCGGCCACCGAGCGCGACACATCTAACCCTACGATTCGCATAACCGTCTCCCGTTTCAGATCACTGTTGGGAGCCGGTGGGACAGCGCGACAACTACGGATTCGCGCTCGCAGCGCAACCGGGCGGGTCGCAGGGGCGGCCAACTACTAACACGAGCTCACGGCTCATCGTATAGGAACGGCCTGCCCACCCGAAGTGCTCCCCAGTGCCCCATGTCCCGGATGGTCACACCATATGCTCAAACCGCTCGGCGCGGGAACGCGAGGCACCGGCTATATCATGCCGGTTACCAACGCCATCGAGAGTCTGAACATGCAGTTGCGCAAGATCATCAAGACCCGTGGTCACTTCCCGAGCGACGAGGCTGCCACCAAGCTCATCTGGCTGGCCTTGCGCAACATCACCGCGAATTGGGGAAGTGCCGCGCACGACTGGAAGACGGCCATGAACCAGTTCGCTATCCTTTATGCAGATCGGTTCGTTCGACCTTCCGTGTAATTGTTCCACCCGCCTTGAACACGGAAATCCTGACACCCCCAGCCAGGTCAATGTCATCACCGCGCGAATGCCTCGTAGATTGCTACGAGGATATGGCATGAGAGTAGCACTTAACTTCAAGTGCCCATTACCTGGTATTCCGGGCACGAGATAGAGGTTGTACCGCATCGATCAAATATGACAATACGAGACACTCAGCCTGTTTGAGCACGGCCACGATTTGCTCCACCGAGTATTGCTTGCGCTTCATCGCCAATCACCCGTTCCTATTGGGAAAATTGAATCCGAAACACTAACACTCATTTGTGTCCAGGATTTCTAGAGCAGATCAAGCGGATAGATCACTGAATCACTCGGACATTGCTTTAACGAAGCGAGCGGTCGTAATTTGAGGTCGGGTAATCGCGCTACCGACCACGACGAAATCGGCTCCACATTGTAACGCCCGAGCAGCTTGAGACGGTGTCTCAATTCCACCCTCTCCAACTAGTGGGCAACGCGTTACTGCTGAACGAAGCGCTCGAAACGCTGCAAAATCGGCGTCGCTAAGCTTGCTGCCAAATGTTTCAGGAGTGTAGCCGAAAGCAGCGCTGGAAATGCAATCGAATCCAAGTGCTTGCGCCCGTACCGCTTCGTCGACTGTAGCCACTTCCGCCATTAATGGCAGTGTTGGAAAACGATCACGGATACGGTAGTAGAAATCTTCTAGCGTATCACCGTTAGGTCTTCGCCGTTTGGTCGCTTCAAGACCTGCCATGTCGGCACCTGCCCTCCAGATAGCATCGATTTCCGATAACGTTGGGGTCAGTACGATTTCCGCGCCAGGGTAGGGTTGACTAATCACGCCGATCACTGGCAAGTCCACAGCGGCCTTTACTTGCGCTATTTCGGCGTAGCCATTCGTCAATACCCCGGCGGCGCCCCCGCTCACTGCAGCGCGTGCTAGAGCGTCTACATGACCGAATAGCGGCTCATCGGCAAGCGCCTGACACGATACGACGAGCTTCCGATAAAGACGTGAAAAGAGCTGATTCATAGCGTGTTAGCAAGCGTAACGCCGAACTCCAGCGCGAGTTGGTCGGGAGATGGAAGTTCGACGCGCCGATCCTCCTTGTTCCTTAACCACTGATCGATATCGAGTAGCCACCATGCATCAATTGTTAGCTTGTAGAAGCGTCTTACGCCACTGCCAATGAATTCGTCAATGGGCAACATCCAGTTTTGACGGATGGCTTCGTCCGGAAAGTTTAGACGGTAGTAAGCAGCATGCATTGCAATAGCAGATGATTCATCTACTTCGCGCGCGATGCCGCCGAATTGAATTCCGTCAAGTCCCAGTGGAGATAGTGCAGGCACAAGATCGGCTCGGAATATCGAGCCCGTTACCCCAGATCGAGTTGTGATGTTAAGAGAGTGCCGCGCACCCTTCATTGAATACCAAAGCAGGTGAATTTGATGATCCACCACTGGAACGTAATTTACAGTGGATGCCCACGGTTCACCGTTATTGTCGGATGTCGCTAATGTCATGAACCGCGTGTTCCGTATTAGCCAGAACGTTCGTTCCTGAAGCGATCGTAGTTCATTCATTGTGACCTCGATTGGATATTGAATCGGTGCGACGTATCGGCGCGTCGGTTAAGATGCGCGCGTCCAAGATTTCCCACCACAATTCCTGTTCTACACGCCGACGTTCCCAGGCGGCGTCCTGCGAGCGCACCGATATTTCGGTGCGGTAAGCTCCCCATGCAGCTTCGTCGGAAAAAGAAATTATATGTTCAAGTGAGTGCACGTCCGCCCCAATCGTGCGAACATACCAACGTGGATCGTGCGCCATTTCTAGGCCGGCGTAAAACCACGACTCCCGATCGCTGACCCAAGACCAGAACGCATTTATATTGAGGCGCGCATGAGAGGTGGGCCGCAATATGTAGACGAGATGCAACATTTTTTGGCTTCCTTTTTTTCATGATTGTGACGATTTATTTAAATTTCCCATTCTCGACTGAGGTGGCCTGCGTATTCACGCCGAAACTCATCGATAAATGATTTATTGTGCTTATCAATGGCGAAAAAGTTGAGCTTTGCGGGATTGGTAAGCTTAATAACTGCGGCCAACGGCTCTATTTTTGCACCTCTGCGGATTTTTGCTTTAAGCGCAGATGTCGATAAGCGAAGAAATTTCAAACCATTGTTGGCGGCATAGTTGATTGGAGCGTAGTAAGTGAGAACGAAGTAGCGGAAATCTTTATCCGCGATTTCATAGTTGCAGCCAAAATAACGGGCGTGAAATGTTTCGCCGAATCGATAGAATACTGTCAAAGCTGTCACCTCATCGCCGCGCCTAGAAATTGCGGCGACCGCTGATTGCAACGCACCGGCCGTTCGTTGCCCGTTAAACATTCGGGCCATCCACGCTTCCCCTTGTCTGCTGCCATAGCGTGCCCGATTCTGCGCTACGAGACGTGCTGCGATTAACTCGATATGCTCGTCAATCGGAGTCCATTCAATATGGTTTCCGTTGCGTTCGAACGCACAAATTTCTGCCTTCCCTTGAACCCGATCGTGCCTCTTCCATGCCATCATCGCTTCTGGCAAGCCACCTGCTGGAATTGGTGCTGCTGCCTCAGCTGAGTGCAATAACAAAGTGCCGTCGATTGCTTCAGAGAATTCTTGCGCGGCTGACAATGGCATGTACGGCATGACAATGCCCGCGCAACCACGCTGCATAGCAAGTTCGGTAGCCACTTGTCCGAGGTGCTGTAAGCATCTCCGACGCCGCGTTCCCGCTACACAAGGAATTTCGTTGTGAGTGGAGCGTCGCCCTCCGAGCCAGAGAAAAGGCTCATGCCAAGGTCCACTTATGTTTTTAAAATAGTCAGGAAGAGAGAATAGTCCCGGAGTACGCTCGCCGGCCCAAAGTGCGCATCCGGCGACCAAACCAGCCGCAGAGCGGACAGTGAGAACGTCGGTGCGACCAAGTGCATTATCAAGGCTGGTGAGCCAGCGATAGCTGTTGAAGAAATTGTTATCTGAAACGAGAGCGTCCCAGCTATGCTCATCAGTAGCGGAAATGTTGGTTAATACCTGATTATAGAGTATATCACCCGATATTGGCGCACTTCTGAAGTGGTGGTTGAGAGGTTTCTCGCTCAGTGTCATAAACTCACCCACGATGAGCGTTAATTATAATGGTGTGAGGTTGCTTGAGATACGTTTGCAAATTACTCGGCGCTGCGTAAATTTTTTGAAAGGCGATCGGAGTGGGGTTGCTCAACGAGACATTCACGAAACCTGCCTCCGCTAGTACTTCCTTGAGAGTCTGTTCAGACCAATACCATGCGTCTACGCTTGCTCGTTTCTGATCAATACACAACTCAAGTCGAACTCGCCCAGCATCGGCATACGGAGCTTGAAGGTGGTCGTCTGCCACCAAGCGAAATCCGTACGATTCGTAGTAGTCAGGGGAGGGAGAGTAATTTGGATGAATCGGTAGTGCGATCAGGCGGCCTCCTGGACGCAGTAGCCGGGCCATGTCGGCACACATTGAATATAACTCCGTCCGGGTCCGTGCGTATGGTAAAACATAGACGGCAAGTACTATATCAAATTGGTCTGTGAGTTCCGCACCAAGCGTAGACGTGAAGGAAATTTCGAGTTTTTCCTTTTCGGCGCGGCGGCGTGCATAGTTGAGCATGCCTGGGGCCAAGTCATAACCGATAACGCGCGCGGCTCCATTGGCCTTCAGCCAGCGACCATACATACCCGTGCCACACCCAAAGTCGACGACACTTAGTCCGGCGATTTTGCCAATATTTTCCAATACGCTTGGAATTTCGATATCCTGTCGAAATGGCCAGCTTGCCATGTCTTCATATAGTGCGGCCAATTCATCGAATTGTGCAGCTGCATCTTGATTCATATAAAACCCCCCGTAGTTCGCGTCTTTCTATTAAAGAGGGATGGTGTGCGAAAAGTCAAGCCTAATGTAGATGAATTTTTTGTGTGCATGATGCGGCGCGAGATGAAGTGCTTCGATAGAAGTGCTTCGATAATTAAACGGCTAATTAACATGATGCGAGAGTGAATAGCATTTTTATCGGGTAGCGGAGATTGTGTGATAGATAAGAGGCGTGGTAGCGCAAAATTTGACAAGAGTGGATTCCATTTTTGGGGGAGCGGTGCAGGCGCACTCGACAATCAGTCTGGAATATCTTCTCCCGGCGGCGCTCAATCTCGGGAGTTACTAGCGTCACGCGGCCTCGACGAGCAGCTTTCTTGCGCACTGTGTCCGCTCTTCGTGATGCTGCTTCGGTGGCGTTCGACAGGCGGTCAGTTGGCGACTGCTTCGTGAAGTCTGTTTCCAGGCGTTCGTGTCGTGCACGGCGGCCTTCGAGGGCCTGTCAAGAGTTTTGTGTTTAGAGCATAACATGCTCTCCGGGAGAGTTTATGCCTCGCAAACTGAAAGTTCAGCCGGCGGCTCTGCCGGCGATTCCGGTCGAACTACTTGAGCGGTTCGGTAGCGGTTCGATGACGGCTGAAGCCATCAATGCCGCGGTTCCCGCCGCCGATCTTTCGCCGATTGAGTTTGAGCGACGCTACGCGTGCTAAACGGCTCGTGAGTGCTTATGAAACTCTAGTCAATTCATGGCTTTAATCTGCGAGATTGGTGCCATGCATAACGCAAATCCTGTTTCGAGGTTTGTTCGGACGCGCTCCTGAAATTTCCTGTCATGCTCATCCAAAATGCGTGGAAACAAGACAATTCTTGTTGTTGAGGGGGGGTGGGGCGGGCATCATAGTTCTCAACCACGCCCGTCCCCGTGTGTGGTTGGCCTGGGCTGTAAAGCGCTGGCTTTGCGCCTTTGATGCCGCCCCGTCA
Source organism: Burkholderia sp. LS-044 (assembly GCF_004803625.1). Lineage (NCBI taxonomy): Bacteria > Pseudomonadati > Pseudomonadota > Betaproteobacteria > Burkholderiales > Burkholderiaceae > Burkholderia > Burkholderia sp. LS-044. The sequence goes on along the minus strand of NZ_SSWO01000034.1, from coordinate 9,407 downwards.
TTGGGGCGGCTTTTTTGGGTTATAAGCCTTGGAGTTCGATTTTGTCGCATCTCGGGGGCATTGGATTGATCGGATGGCGCTCGAGTTGAGGCGTAATTGGTGGTGCAGTAATCGACTTAAATCCATGTGCGATAATTTTTGTGGCTGGAATGAATGTGTTGTTGGCTTGGTGACGCGTTCTAAGTCCGTCGCCGTGATCGATGCCGCGCAGCCTTGTGTTGCGTAGTGTGGTCGTATCGGTGTTGCGTTGAGGTGTCGGTCACGTGCTGATCAGTTTTGTGGTGGTTGAGTGTCAATTGGGGGCGGCCACGCGTGATCCGCGGGTTGGTTTTTCGTTGGCTTGGGTGGTGCGTGCCGACGATAAGTTGGTCGCTGGCACATGAAGGGATGGGCTTGCCCCTCGCGTAGCTTGCGGGTGGCTGGATCGTTCGGTGGGATCTTGCATCCGGCGTCAGCTGATCGCCTGGTTGGCGGCCAACAAGCCGTATTCAAACCGAAGTTGGCCGTGTCGGTGAGTCGCTCGGGCGGCAGTCAGTTCTAGGGTGTCACCGAGTGAAGATCGATCAAGGTGCGATTATTCGGGGGGCACTATTCGCTCGCATGAGGGTTTGGCGGTTGGCGAATAGATAAGCGACCCTCTCTCGGGACGTATGGCGTGGCTCTTGGTGCGAGTCGCAGAGGTCTCCGGTGGGAGTTGGGGGCAACGAGGGGCGGCTGAACAGGGTCGCTGGATCAAAAGGTGGTGCGCCTCCCTTTGATCGTTATGGTCGGGCGATTGCAATTGTTAGCTGCGACTGCCAACAGGGCTTGTAAGTGATGTGCTTTTCTATTTCGCTGGTCGTTAGGCTTGGTGCGGTCGGCCCTGCATTTGTGTGTCTGCGGTGTGCCGTCACATCAAACTCGCGTCGTTGTTTGAGTGGGAGCTCGTTTCAGTGAGGCGAATCGACACTAGGGTGCTGGTTCGGCTGGTTGCAGAGTCGGGCGATTCGGCGGCCGCGCTTGCGCTTTATGAATATAGTATGCGGCTCGGGCATGGAAAAATTGCCTTGTTACGGTATTTGGATGCCAAGGACTTGGCCGCGCCGTTGTCTGAAAGTCACGATACTTACGCTAGAGCTGTTGCGGCTACGCTTAGTGGTTCAGAGGTGGAGAAAATTGCTAGACATGCACTTGAGAAAAGCCGGCTCCGCCGTAGGCGGTCGCGCTAGGTGCCTCTTTGTATCGACTTCATCGATGTGATCTCCCTTGTAGTGAGGGCGCCTAGCTCATTCATAAATCCGTATTGGACGGCTTTAGATTGAAATATTTTTGAATACAATTCGAGATCAATCTTATTTGCGTAATGCGAGTAAGTCCGCCGTGCCGTCACGGTAATTTCCTTGGGGTGGGTGTGGCGTGGGTGGTCGTTGTAAGTTGCGTGACTCTCCTCTTTTTTAATATGACGCACAACGGAGGTAACTTGGTCAAAGTAAGTTGTCGCAAGCACTCCAGTGAGAACGATGGCATTGATTTATTGTCCACGCAACAGGATGCCTCCGAATGTCGGGGGGGAGTTGTTGGTCACGTATTTTTTGCCGACCATGGAGTAAGTGTTACGAGTGCCGATTTAGTGCTGCCGAATCGCGCAGTATTATCCGTAAGTGAAATATATTCGGCTCGCGTCATTTGGAGTTCTCCTGAGCGCCGCTCCTGTGCGCTCCTTTTGTTTGTCTGTTTGGCAATTTTTATTTTTTCTAAACAACTTGATGTAAGGCTTGCAAGTGCGGTCGCGATTGTCGCCTGTTTCGCATGGGGGGGCTCTATGAAATCCACCTACCAAGTCGAACTTACTACTTCAACTGGTAAATCTCGCGTGCTGGAGTCCCCGGATAAGCAATGGATTTCGAATGTCGTCGATGCTGTCAATCGGGCAGTCCGATGTCGCGAATAAGCAGCCCGGGCAAGGCATTCATCGCGAACTGCTACGTCGTTGGGTTGGGCCGTCGAGAGTAATGTTCCATGCGCTCCGGCAAATTTGCGATGTGAATTTGGATTAGCGACTTCGCGAGACGGTAGTATTATTGTAACTCCAGCGAGGTAAAAATACGGGCCTGTAGCTCAGTGGTTAGTAGCAGTCGACTCATAATCGATTGGTCGCAGGTTCAAGTCCTGCCGGGCCCACCAAATAATCTACACATGACCCCAACATTGCGGAGTGAAGCGAAGGCTTTGTGGGCAATTTCGGTCAGGTGACTGACAGCGGTCCTGATGCCCACTCCCGGCATGCTGGTTAGGACCGGCCAAAGAGGGTGAGCAAGCACCAGTCGTTCAACTTCGGCGGCAATTTCGTCGCGCTGCTTGCGCAAGGCGGCGAGTTGCTGAGCCAAGCGAGGCATGACGATAGTGGCAGCGTGCGTACCGGGCACGATCACGGCTTGTTCGTTCAGCGCCTGAACGATTTCGGCCGCTAAGCCTTTGCCCATGCGAGGAGCGAGCTTGGTCAGGCGATTGGCGAGCGTCTTCTCGCTGGTTCCGGCAAGCGCGGCGGGCGACGGATAGCGCTCAAGCAGACCGAGTACCGCAGGATGGTCAAGGCGCGGTCCGAGAACACGCTCGAGCGCCGGATGGATCTGAGTAAGCAGGCCGCGAATGCGGTTGCTGGTTTGCGTGACCTGAGCGGCGAGGTCGTCATCGAAGCCGCAGAGCATGGTGAGTTCGGCGAGCTGCTCGTCGGCCAGTCGAAGCGAGCGCAGCGTATGCGGCATCGAGCGAGCGGCTTCGGCGATGATGGCGGCGTCGCGGGCATCGGTCTTTGCTTCGCCGGCGTGCAAATCAGCGATGCGGCGCATGGCCAGTCCGGGCAGATAGGCAACGAGTACGCCTTCAGCGCGGGCGACGGCTACAGGAAGCGCACCGATGGTGGAAGGCTGGTCGACGACGAACAGTAGTCGACCGTGAGTCTTGAGTTCGGTGATGAGGGCGCGCAGCTTGGCCTCGTCGTTGGGTAGAGCCTTGTTGTACAGGCGCTTACTGCTCCGATCGAGTGCCACGGCGTGATGATGGCCTTTACCGACATCGACGCCGATAAAGACATCGACGGCGTCACGTTGTTGAGTGTCTTGCATCGCAGTTTATGCAGAGTGAACGGATTGGCCTGCAACAACGGTGGCAAGTCTCGGCATCCACGTTACGGACGGCGTCGGGATATCCCGGCCAAACCCCTATCAGCGATCACCAGCCACCCACCAGGCCCGGTGACAAGACCCCCGGATCATGGCTGCGACTGGGGGCGAGAATCATGCCGGGCCTAGCTGGCCATAGCCCCGATTATCGGGGCGTGAAGATAGTAACGGGGGCATATTCGGAACGTTGTACCTGGCGACTTGTATGTCGCGCGAGCTCCGTTGGGCCAACGGACCTACGCGAGAGGCATCGACATGAGATTATTCAGACCAGCCAAGCTGGCACAAAGTGGGTATATCGAATCGCTCAGTGGCAAATTCCGCAATGAATGCATTGATCACTCAGGTGTCAACGCGGCATGGCGCCGGAATTGCAGAGAGCAAAGGTCGCAAGCAGTGCACAGAATTCCCCCTCGCCATTCGGGTTCGCGGCGAAGCATCGGGTGATCCCGGATGGCCGGTCGTATTTCTGGACTTGGTTGAAAAGGGTTCTGCTAGAAAATAATTGTCTATATTGCTTGAAAAATCTGATAGTAGGTTGGGAGAAGGTGGTTCGGAATGTTGTATTTTTTGATTGATGAGAATAGAAGTGCCTTGATAAGTCGGTTTGAATGTTCGTGGATTATGCTGGAAAGGGAATTTATGAGGCTGCAATTTTTTGAAATATTTTTCCGCGTATTCTGAATATCGCCGAAATGAAATTCCGGCAGCTGTGGCGCTCAAGACTTGTCGTATTCATTGTGTTCGTGGCATTCGCTGGTTTGGTGGCGCGTGCCTTTTGGGTGCAAATCGTGAATAAGGATTTCTATGTCGGTCAGGGCCAGAAGCGCTATCAGCGCACGATCGAGCTCGACGCGATGCGCGGGCGCATCGTCGACCGCAGCGGCGCGATGCTCGCCGTCAGCCTGTCGACCTATGAAATCTGGGCGAACCCGAAACAGGTCGCCGACACCGATTACCCGCAGATCGCGAAGCTGCTCGACCTGCCGCTCGTCGAGGTGAAGCGGCGTCTCGGCAACGACAAGACGTTCGTGCTGCTCAAGCGGCAGGTCGACGCCGACACCGCGAGCCGGCTCGACAAGCTCGCGATCGACGGCATCACGCAGATAGCCGATTCGAAGCGCTTCTACCCGGAAGGCGAATCGGCCGCGCACGTGGTCGGCTTCACGAACGTCGAGGACAAGGGCCAGGAAGGCGTCGAGCTCGCGGCGAATGCGCGCCTGTCGGGCACGTCCGGGCAGCGCGAGGTGATCCGTGACCGGCTCGGCCGCATCGTGTCGGACACGCGCCCGCTCGTCCCGGCGCAGCATGGCGCGACGATCGAGCTGACAATCGACCGCCGCATCCAGCAGCTCGCGTTCAGCCAGCTCAAGGCGGCCGTGGTCGAGAACAACGCGGTGGCCGGCAGCGTCGTCGTGCTCGACGCGCAGAACGGCGAGATTCTCGCGCTCGCGAACTACCCGACCTTCGACCCGAACGACCGTGCGCGCCTCACCGGCCAGCAGCTGCGCAACCGCGCGGTGATCGACACGTTCGAGCCGGGCTCGACGATCAAGCCGCTCATCGTCGCGCTGTCGATCGACGAGCGCAAGGTCACGCCGAACACGATCATCAACACGTCGCCGGGCACCTACAAGATCGGCCCGGCCGTGATCCACGACACGTCGAACCACGGCTCGCTGACGGTCGCGCAGGCGCTGCAGAAGTCGAGCAACGTCGCGCTCGCGAAGCTCGCGTTGAACCTGCCTGCCGAAACGATCTGGAACAAGTACCAGGAATACGGGATCGGCCGCGCGCCGGAACTGACCTTCCCGGGCGTCGCGTCGGGCCGGCTGCGCGGCTACAAGCGCTGGCGGCCGATCGAGCAGGCGACGATGGCGTACGGCTACGGGCTGTCGATGTCGCTGCTGCAGATTGCGCAGACCTACACGGCCTATGCGGGCGACGGCACGCTGCACCCGGTGTCGCTGCTGAAGAACGGCACCGACCAGCAAACGATCGACGCGCATCGCGGCCACCGCGTGACGTCGCCGCAGACGGCCGCCGCGATCCGCTCGATGCTGGAAATGGCGGTGGGAGAAGGCGGTACGGGGCGCCGCGCGCGCGTCGACGGCTACCGGATCGGCGGCAAGACGGGCACCGCGCGCAAGCAGGTCGGCGCGACCTATGCGAAGGGCAAGTACCGTGCGCTGTTCGCGGGCATGGCGCCGATGAGCAACCCGCGCCTGATCGTCGCGGTGATGATCGACGAACCGCGCGGCAAGGGCTACTACGGCGGCACGGTGGCCGGCCCGGTGTTCGCGTCGGTCACGAGCGGCTCGCTACAGTTGATTGGCGTACCGCCCGATTACTGACTGTGGTGCCTGGTGTCGCGGGTGAGAAATTTGTTTCATCTGTCGATTTGTAGGCGTGTGGCACAGGCAATCTGATTCCCATTAGAGGCGAGTAGCCCCTGAGGCTGGTCCAATTTCCGTCCCGGTCTTAATTGGAAAATTCCGGCTCGCTGTCTCCGCAGCGATTCGGCCAGGATGAGACCACGCAAGACAGGCAGGACGAACACGCTTCAAAGAACCGGCGTTCCTCCAACTATCAGGCCGCTGAAAGCCACGTCGAAGGCCGCGTTTGTCAATGCGGTAGATAGCGATTCCTCGTTCAAAACGATAGCGATCATCATCGCCAGGCAAAGCAACCTGACCAATGGGCCGAAGTCGTGCAGGCCGCGTTGCGCACGACGGTGCGCGCTCCACGATTCCCGTTGAGTGCATGCCAAACGTACTGCCGGCAGAAAGAACATTGCGGTTACAAACGTGCCGATAAATAGCGATTTGGCGCTGTTCCAGAAGGCGAGTGCGTCCATTGAACCGAACGGTGCGATCAGCATGAAGGTGCTGAGGGCAAGCACGACGAGCATGAACAGAAAGCTGGATAACGTGAAGCACGTATTCGTCAACTCCTGCGCGCGTAAACAACGGAGCCGAAAACAGCCATCAGCCTACGCGCGAACGCGAGTGCCGGATGCGAGGATTTCGACTGCCCGGGCGCACGCAAGTTTTCCCGTCGTGCTTCGGCCGGATTCGGTAACACTTCGCGCTCAAGCCGCACCTGCAGCGCGCTTCGCTCTACCGCAACAACTCGCTGCACGATTCGATGCATGGCGATTTTTCACTGGCGTTACCCAAGATTCGTCCGCCGTTTTCTGAGACACCACTGTCTTCGCACATATCTGTTCACACGGTCAACAACGTGACAGCGCCCCAGGAAATAAAAATCCAAAAAAGAGACATTTCTTATAGTAATTTCAGGGCGGGGGGGGTTAGATATACAGCAGGCTTTATTGCATACTTATGAAATCATATCTCCTTTCTCTCTTTCGCTGCCTGTTCCGCCGTCATTGCGTCAAGTCGGCATCGCCCTCGCGGTTGCTGCTCGCGTTGTTTTCGCGTGTCGCTCTGGTGGCTGCCTCAGGCCATGCGATGGCTGTGGGTACCGGCACGGTGGTGCAAGGCAATGCCGTCATCCAGGGGGGGGCGGGGCAGCCGATGACGACGATCAACCAGTCGAGTGACCGGGCGGTGATTAACTGGAATAACTTCAATATCGGCAAACAGGAGTCGGTGACGTTCAATCAGCCGAATGCGAACTCCGCCACATTGAACCGGGTCACAGGCCCCGATGCGACGCAGATCATGGGGACGCTGAAGTCCAATGGCCGTATCTTTATCGTCAATCCCAACGGCGTGGTGTTTGGCCAGGGTGCGCAGGTTGATGTGGGTGGGCTGGTGGCGTCTTCGCTGGGCATCAATAGCAACGACTTCATGGCGGGGAGGTGGAGCTTTGCGGCCGGCTCGACTCAACCAGGACTGGTGCAGGTGGCGCCGGGCGCGGAAATTACGGCGAAGTCATTTGTTGCCTTGCTTGGCAACTCAGTATCGAATGCGGGGACAATTACTGCGGGTATGGACCCGAACGCGGATAGCCGGGGTATTTCGCTGGTGGCCGCGGACGCCGCAACGATCCAGGTCGGTAGCTGGAATGTGGTGATTGATAAGCCGGCAATGAATGCGTTGGCGGAGAACTCGGGCAGCCTGGTGATTGGCGAATCGCAGTCGGACGGCTCGATTCAGCTGAATGCGGCTGGTCGCAACGCCTTGATGGGGGTGTTGCTGACCAGCGCGGGTACGATCACGAACCAGAGCGAGGGGAAAAATAGCTCCACGTCGTTGATCTCATCTGCGGGCATCTCTGTTGGCGGACAAATCACTTCTGCCGGGGGAGCGGTCAACATCCTTGGGCGCGACATCACCCTTTCCGGAAACATCACGGTGGGCGCCGGTGGCAGCTCCCCTCCCGTTTCTGTCACCGTGGGAGATCGTGATCTGACTAATGCGGTGACGCAAGCGATAGATAGCACTGTGGCGGCCAACGGCGTGGACGCTGCAATCAAAATCGCGGCGCAAAACGTTCTGACGCTATCGGGAGCGTTACTCGCGCCGAATGGGCAAATTTCGCTTGAGGCGCCGATTCTCGACACAGGCCTGCTCGTTCCGGTCGCGGACAAAATTTCCATGCTTGGGATAGAGGTCATCGCCAAGCTCCCGCTCTACACGCAAGACGGCCTAAACGTCTATCTCGGCAAAGATGGCAACTTCTATGCCGAGGGCGGCATTCTTCTGGATCCTACGGCACACCTCTATGATGAAGTAGATGGACACGATGTCGGAGACGTAGGTAGTGCTTACAAGAATTCTGGAGACTTTTATGACGACACTCCTTCGACGCTTGTAACGGCGATCAGGTATATCAAACCCATAAACGGGAAGACCCTTTGGTGGGATAGGGTGTCGGGAAAGGTATACGACTCGAAGACCGAGCCCAGACATGAGATGGTTGGCCAAACAGTCACGTTTCAAGAAGACGGTACCTCCTGTCAAATTGTGCGCGCACCAGATGGTTCTGATTGGCTTGTTTCTTGGAGTTCAGAAGATCCCAATAAGTCAAGGGTCGTCCTGTCAGTGCGGCGGGGCGGGCTATTGGTGGAATCGACACTGCAGAATGCCGCCGGCAAGAATGACGGTTATGTCATCAAGTTAGTCGACGGAACCTTGGTTTTTGTCGATAGCCGCTATCAGATCGTGGAGAGTATAGAGAGAGAGACTATCGACGCTCAGCCTAGGCTGAGCGAGCATCCTCGAACAGTGGAGAAAAATCAAGCCGGGCAGTGGGGCTATCGCTATGAGTTGCTTGACCATCCACTGAAGGAGCTCGCGCTCAAGGGCAAAAATAACGATGAGGCCAAGGTTTACCAAACGCTCGACGGAAAACTTGCGGACAAGGGCGGCCAGGTGCTGGCCGAGAACACGCAGGTGGTGCTGAAGGGCGAGGGCCTTACTGGTCAGAAGACGCTGGATGCGACGGTGGGTGCGGACCAGACGCTGGCCGGGCTGAAGCTGGCCGACGGCTCGCGCACGCAGGTGGAAAAGGATCTGGGGCGCACGCTGGCGCCGGAGTATCGGGCGCTGGATGCGAAGGGCGTGCCGCAGACGGAGGCGGTGTCGCGCAACGTGAAGGGCGAACTGGTGAAGGCGGACGGGACGGCGTTCGCGGCGGGCACGCGCTTCGTGAACGTGGACCCGAAGGGCCTGGACACGGTGGGTGTCGAGAAGCAGATCAAGGACGCGAAGGGCAATGTGCTCACCACCGTGCATGACTACACGTCGGTCGGCAAGCCGGGTGCGATGACCGTGGAGGTTGATGCGCAGGGTCATGCGCGGCCGGTGACGGGCATGAGTACGGCTGCGGCCGGTGGTGACACGCAGGTGTACCAGCTGGTGGACCCGAAGACGGGCCAGGCGACGGCGTACGTGGATGCGAACCTGAAGCCGGTCACGAAGGTGAACGTGCCGGACACGACGAAGCCGGGTCAACAGAAGCCGCTCGAGGTGGTGCAGGCGCCGGTGGACCCGTTGAATCCGGGAGGTCCGAAGCACCCGGTGCTGGTGGATCCGGGCACGAAGCTGCCGGTGGACCCGAATGGCACGCTGCTGCCGGCGCTTGCGGAGGTGACGCTGGCGAACCGGACGGGAGACGCCGCGAAGGTGTACCAGCTGGCCGATGGCAGGCTTGCGGACAAGGGCGGCCAGGTGCTGGCCGAGAACACGCAGGTGGTGCTGAAGGGCGAGGGCCTTACTGGTCAGAAGACGCTGGATGCGACGGTGGGTGCGGACCAGACGCTGGCCGGGCTGAAGC
>NZ_SSWO01000033.1:0-37069 GCF_004803625.1 Burkholderia sp. LS-044 | reverse complement strand
AAAGGAGATCCAGGCGCTGATCAACCAGACGAAGGCGACGGGTGCTCAGGGCGAGCAGGTTGCCGCGGTGATGAACGGCCAGAACTACGAGACGCCGGATGGCGCGAAGCAGGCTCAGGCGGTGTTGCTGGCGGCCCTTGTGAAGGCGGGCGGGCATACGACGGACGTGGGCGCCGTGGACAAGGATAACCACCCGCTGAAGCCGGACGGCAGTCCTGATCCGACGAAGACGGTCATTACCGGCGGGGATGGCAAGCCGAAGGTTGTTGAGACGACGACCGGTAAGGAGATTGATCCGAAGACGGGCCAGCCGAAAGCGAGCACGCCTGATGAAGCGAAGAACCGGGCCGCGATTGCGGAGTTGAAGAAGGCGAGCGCAGCGCTGGATGCGGCGATTGCGGCAGAGCCGGACGCGAATCGGAAGGCGCTGATCGAGGAGAAGCGAGGTCGAGGAGACCTGCAGACCGAGAAGGCGGCCCAGGATTGGCTGGCTGGGGATGCGCTGAAGAAAGACGTTGAGTTCCTTGCTGGGCTGAAGGGCATCAAGCAGGCGACGGACGCGGTGAACAAGGAGTGGGTGGACACGCGTCAGTTGGACGCCGATGTGCATGGTGTTGCCGGCCTGGACGCGCGCGTCATGCGAGGCAAGCCCCAGGCGGATGATCTGGGTGCCATTGAGGCGCTGGTGAAGGCGCAAAAGCCGATCCAGGAGGCGATCAACGCGGACAAGGAGGCGCAGGCCGATGCGAATCTGCTCGCGCGTCTGAATCGACGCGACTATGCGGATAAGGGGGCGTTCGATAAGGATCTGCCGGTTCAAAAGGAGATCCAGGCGCTGATCAACCAGACGAAGGCGACGGGTGCTCAGGGCGAGCAGGTTGCCGCGGTGATGAACGGCCAGAACTACGAGACGCCGGATGGCGCGAAGCAGGCTCAGGCGGTGTTGACGAAGCAGCTCAAGACGCCCGGAGTGACTGTGGTGACGACACCGGCGGGTCCGCTGGTAGTCAATGATCAGCAACAGCCGCTGGACGGCAATGGCGCACCGAAGCCGGGTCAGACGGTGATTGACACGCCGAAGGGTCCGGAACTGGTCAATGCGAAGGGAGAACCGCTGGGGCCGGACGGCAAGCCGAAGCCCGATGCGAAGCCCGAAGAGATTGCGGACAACCTTGCGACGCTGGCGTCCATCGCGGCCGGAGAGGCGCAGCAGGACAAGGCGCGGGCGCTGGATGCTGCCGTGAAGGCGGACCCGACGCTGGGCGAGCGCCTGGCGCGCCATAACACGGCGAAGCCCGTGGTCGGGGCCGATCTTGCGACGACGGATCAATCGGTGAACGAGTATCTGTCGCGGGAGGCGGTGCAGAAGGATATCCAGGGGTACGTCAACGGGCTACCCAAGAGTTCGGAGGTCGAGAAGAAGGTCGTGGCCGTGATGAACGGCCGGGACTACGTTGACGTTGATGCCGCGAAGGCCGACCAGCAGGTGCTGTCGAAGCAGCTCAAGACGCCCGGGGCGGAGGTGGTGCAGGCACCGGTGGACCCGAATGGCAAGCTGCATGGCGGAGTACGCGGACAGAGAACGGACGCCCCCCACAGTCTGGCGAGCCTCCAGCCCAAACTCACGGCACTGTATCGCGCCGCTGCGGGGGCGGTGCCTACCGCAGATGACGACGCCGACGGCGGCATCGATTTCGTCAACAACGAACGCATGATCGTCGACCGCGACGGACGCCTCAAGCCGGTCCCGCACGTGAGAACCGCTCAGGGCGGCGCTGTGTATCGCCGTGACGACGGCCGACTTACGACGGACATCCATGGTGGCCCGCTGCCTGCCGGTGTGGTGCTGGTAAATGAGGCGGGCATGCAGGTGGACGCGAGCGGCAGGCCACTGGGTGTGGCAGGCGAATGGAAAGGGCAATAAAGAAAATGAAGGCAGGAAAAATGACGCAACACCGCACAACGACGCGCAAGGGGTGGAGTACGGTTGCCATGGCGATCATGGCGGTGGCCACCGAATGCGCGGCGCAGACGCCACCGCCATCAGTCGAGCCTCGGCTGCCGCCGGCGACGGTTCCCAATGCCGGGAGCATCCTGCAGCAGCGGCGCTCGGAATCGGGAGAACTGGGTCAGCCGGGCAACGCTGCGGGAGGGCTGCCTGGCGCCCAACCGGCTGAGGTGCGCAAACGCTACCACGTGAAATCGGTGCGCTTTACTGGCAACGAAAAGCTCGGCCAAGAGGAACTCGAGGCGGCCGTACAGTCCTATATCGGCCGGGATGTGTCGGACCAGGATCTGGAGCAGATGGCTGACCGAATCAGCGACCTGTATCGGACACATGGGTACGGCTTCACCTTCACCTCGGTGGACCCGGACAGTCTGCAGGACGGCAACATCCGCTTCATCATCGTGGAAGGCAAGGCCGGCCGCATCAACCTGTCAAACCACAGCCGCGTGCGCGATGCGCTGCTCGAGGGAATGATGGCGCGCTTTCGAGCTCATCCGGAGGATACGGACAAGCTGGAGCGGGCGAGCTTGTTGATGGGCGACACGCCCGGAGTGAGCGTGGCAAAACCGAGGTTGTCGCGTGGCACGACCAACGGGGCAGTCGATGTCGAAATGGGCGTGCAACCCGCGCCGCTGGTGAACGGAGCGATCACCCTGGACAACTACGGTAGCCGGACGTCGGGTCGCACACGCCTGGGGGCGATGCTAGGCATTAACAGTCCATTTGGATGGGGCGATGTGCTTCGCCTGAACGTCTCGGGCCTGCCGTTCAACCTGCAGAACGGCGACTCGACACTGGGCGGGGCGACGTACGACTTTCCGGTGGGCAACGCCGGACTGCGCGGCGGAATGGGCTACAGCCGCCTGCAGTACGACTTGGGCGGGATTTATGAAGGCCAGTTCGACGGCACGGCGGACGTGTTCTCGGCTTACATGACCTATCCGATCGTGCGCCAGCAGGAACGGAATCTGGCAGCCCGGGTGACGTACAGCCACAGTCTGTACCGGGACAACCAGGTGGGGTTCGAGAACCAGCGCAACTCGGACGCGTTCGCGTTCATGCTGTACGGGAACCTGCAGGACGGCCTGCTGGGGCGCGCAGCGGCAACCCGTGCGTCGCTCACGCTCACATACGGGATCCTTCGCTTTGACAGCCCGCTGTTCGCACAGCAGGACGCGGCGGGCAGCCAAACCGCAGGAGGCTACACGAAGGCGGAGCTGGGTCTGTCGCGCATACAGCAGCTCACGCGCAGTACGTACCTGCAGGCCGACGTTTCGGCGCAGTACGCGTTCAAGAACCTGGACAGCTCGGCGCGCATGGTGATGGGCGGTCCCTCGGCGGTGCGGGCATTCAGCTCGGACTTTGTGTCGGTGGATACGGGCATCGTGGTGCGAGCAACAGCGGGATGGCGGCTGCCTGTGCCGGTGGTGCCGGTGAATGCCTACGTGTTCTATGACGTGGGCACGGGCGTGCTGCGTCACGATCCGTTCCAGGGACAGTCGAACAACGTGAACCTGCAGGGCATGGGGATCGGGTTGGACGTGACGTGGCGCTCGATTACGGCGTCAGTGAGCCTAGCGAAGCGGGTGGGCGGCAGTGCGCCGGGATTGGGCAGCCAGCCACAAACGTGGACGTGGGCTTCGTTGAGTTACAGCTTCTGAGTAACCGGGCTGGATGTCGGGCAAAAGTCGCCTGTTCAGGCAATAATCATGTACATACTCGGTGAGCACGCTGTAGCGGTTGCGCTGGAAGTGAATCAGGCTGGTCGACGAGACTCGCAGGGTCTGCTCAATGTAGCCGTCGAATTACCTTACGCCGTCAGAGTTTGCGGCGAAACATCGAGCAACCGCGGATGCTCCGGCCGCTTTCCAGGAATTGGTGGTTAAAGGACTTTGCTAGAAGAGCCCGTTGACCCTACTGAAGGGGGCAGGTCAGTTCCACCGGGTTTCGAAGGCGAGCGGCACGAAGGCCTTCCTGCTCCTCGTGCCAACGCCTCACGAACGCGCTTACGCGGCCGTAGCTGCCAGAGTAACCCTCGGTGCGGGTCGCCTCGAACATGAACCGGTCGGTGCGCCGTCACGCTTCGGGCGATGACTGTCGGCACGCAGCCAACCTGTCAGCTGTGGGACAGTTCTGCAGGGACATCAACACCGATTACACCATCCGTAATTTAGTGGGCTCGCCGGTATCTATCCGACGCGCGCTCTCGATTCTACGACGCGTTAGCTTGCATTATTTCGGCTGACCTCAATGGCCGCGAGGCTGAATTGGAATGGAGTGGAAAGATTTTTATGAGACGTCTATTAATGCAGAAGAGTATTCTCATTCTTTTAATCTCGTAGTGCATGTATTCTTATATTGATACGTGATCGAATCGAATGTGTTAGACGTTGCCTTGATGTAGTGTCGCCACGAGATTTTTCCTTTCATTGAGGTGAATATGGAGCGATATGTTGATCTTAAAGCTGAGCTGGCGGAACTTGTAATAAAAACGGAAATGGCTCGCCAGGCGGAAATCCATGATGTAGTTGTGAAGATCAGGGAGGAGGTGGGTAAGTACATGCTTGAACCTCGAGACATATTCCCGTTTTTGGAAGAGGGCCGTCGCGAAGTCGGGCGGCGCCGGACAGTTCCAAAGTATATGGATCCTCAGACGGGCGCAACATGGAGCGGGCGGGGGCGCCCCCCTCGATGGATAGCCAATGTGGAGAATCGTGATGCGTTTCTTCTTAAGTAGAGTTGGTGGGGTATCGCTCATTTCGACTCCTGAAACGTATCAAAGGCGGGGGGCGGTGGCTGTTGCTGTAGGCGACAGCATGGTCAAATTCCCTTGGTATAAGGGCGGCAATTACTTAGTCGGCCCTGAACAATTCGCGAAGGCTTGAGCAGTAAGCCTCCGCAGCTGGAATGGCATTGTGGGAATTGCAAGTAGCGGGCATATTGATGCATGATTCCTGCAACTTCTGACGAGGTTCGGATGGGTCCGAAGACGCCGGTGACCGAGGGAGATTTCTTCCGGCAGCCGCTGCGCGAGCAGATCAACTTGAAGCATCCGCTGGTGCGGTTGGCCGATCTGATCGATTGGGATCGGTTGAACACTGCGACGTGCGCGAGTTTTGTCTCGCAGCGGGGCCGGCCGACGACTTCGCCGCGTCTGATTGCGGGACTGCTGCACTTGCAGCACGCCTTCGACTTTTCGGACGAAGAGGTTGTTTGGCAATGGCTCGAGAACCCTTATTGGCAGGTGTTCACCGGCGAGACGTACTTGCAGACGAGGCCGCCGGTCGATCCATCGAGCCTGACGCGCTGGCGCAAGCGATTGGGCGAAGCCGGCGTCGAGGAACTGCTCGCGGAGACGATCGAGGCAGCTAACGTGCCAACGTCATCAAAAGCACGAGCCTGAAGCGCGTGATCGTTGATACGACGGTCGTGGAGAAGGCCGTCGCGCATCCGCCGATTCGCGCCTGCTCGAACGCTGCCGGGAACACCTGGTGAAGGCCGCTGCCCGGTACGGGCTGAAGCTACGGCAGAACTACAACCGAGAAGCGCCGCGTCTGGAAGGCCAGATCGGTCACTATGCGCATGCGAAGCAGTACAAGCGGATGAAGAAAGCGTTGCGGACGTTGCGTTCGCGTGTCAGGCGCGTGATGCGTGACGTCGAACGACAACTCGATGGCGTAACGCAACCAAGCCGCGCAGCGCTGGAAGACCTGATCGGCCGCACGAAGCGGATTCTGTTGCAGAAGCAAAAGGACAAAAACAAGCTGTACGCACTGCATGCACCGGAAGTCGAATGCGTGGCCAAGGGCAAACGAATTGTTCAGGGCCGACTGGCTAGGTCTCCAGCCCCGGCAAAATAGTTCTGGCGGGAAGGCTCAACTTGGGAGCATTACAAAGCGAGGAGATCCCCATCTTCGTATGCGTCTCGTGCTCGGGGCGCGAAGTGCACTCATGACGGTGGGACGTCGAACTGACCGCTTGTCGCGATGGCTCGCGGAAGTTCAACAGACTCGGCTGGCAAAAGGCGCTGGTGGCTCTTGCCAATAAACATGCACGCATTATCTGGGCCCTACTTACGCGAGACCAAGTGTTCCGGCCCGATCATATGCCGGCATGCTTCACTCCCTTGCAGCCGTAGAACCCAGTACGCAGTAACGACAGCAATTTTCTCTGGCAGACTGCATCGGACGAATTGACGACAGGTTGGACCGGCAGCAGAACAGCTCGATGAAACGTTCGGCATGCACAGCCCCATGCCGTTGTCCGGATGGAGCCCTGCTGAGCGGTTAGCATTCTGGCCCGAGTCCAATGTGTTCTTGTTGCTTGAGGACGCTAGACGCAAAATCGAGGACTGGCGAGAGTACTACAACGAAGCGCGCCCTCACTCTGCGCTGCAGTGAATGACGTCGGCGGAATTCGCCCGCCAGTGCACCGATCGGGTCGATCCGGCTCGCCCCGAAGAGTCGGAATTTCCCAACTAAGACCGGGACGGATATTGGGCTAGCCTCAAAACGGCTCTTAATTGAATGATTTGTCTATCTCGGAAGTTTTATGTGAAGTGAGGTTCCCATATCAATTTGCCAGTTATCGAACCTTGATTGAATGTGTGACTGGAAGTTTTTGTCAATTTTTGCATATGCAAGATAAAATGTCGAAACTGCAAATGAATCCGCGATTCGCTCGGCATCGCGCCATTGACTAGCGGCATCTTGCTTGCCACTTAGGGTCGTCAAATCTATATTTTCATGAGCATATCTTGCGAGTCGACTTATGTCGTGCTCATGTGTATCTTTAACTCTTCTGGCATAGCGCGCATCAAAATCTTCTGTATCCAAAACGGCATGAGACAACTCGTGAACTACAGTCATGGCGATTTCTTCAGATCCATATGGCATCTGGCTTAAAGCGTTAACTGTTTTACGGAAAGCTTTAAAATATCGTGAATTATTATCGCTATGATATTGAAATTTGTCTACTGCAGCGATGGCATTGGATTGATTGTTTGAATCGGATGAGCCTGCCATGGGCTGGGAATAAATTTCCTGATAATCAATATGTCTCGTGGTTTTGAATGATTTTAGTGATTCGGATAGTCGGTCTATTTTATTTTTCCACCGATCAAGACCTTGCTCGTCAAATTTTTTTCCAAAAAATACTTTTCCAATCTGCACGGCTTTTTCTTGATTATTTTTCATGAAATCCCTTGCCTCTTTGAGTCGCGTTCTCGCGAGGCGCTTGCCATCCTTAAGTATTCGCTGAGTGTCTGGCGCAAGTCCCATATTGTCTCGGAATGAAATCGGACCATTTCTAACCATCCTGTAGAGGTTGAGTCCATCGACGGTTCCGGCGGGATCGGGGTTGAGCCACCGTCCGAGCCAGGGCTGGTAGCTACGCCAACCATAGTCGTACAGGCCGGTGACGTCGCGCTCCTGACCCGAGTAGCGGCGGTACTTGGTGTCGGCCTCGGCCTGGCTGCGCGCGGTCCATACTGCGGTGCCGCCGTACGGGTAGTACTCCTCGCGGCTGATCAGTTCCGCCTGCGCGTCCAGTTCCAGCCCGATCGAGCCAATCAGGTCGCCGCCGTAGCTAAAGCGCAGCGCATCGTTCGCGAGCCCGTCCGGCAGCCCTGTCTCCCAGTGCAAGGCGCGCACGCCGGCGCGGCCCGCCTCCAGGCGAATCTCCTGCAGCGCCTCCACCACCTTCACGGTCTGGCCGTCGGTACTGCGGGTGACGCGCAAGCTCAACCCGGGCAAGATGATTGTCTCGGCCGTACGGGTCGTGCCCGCCGTCTGTGAGCTCGCGTGCTTGCGCACCCGCACCCCGTTGGCGCCGTATTGGTACGTCTCACGGTCGTCGTTGGCGCCGTTGCGCTGAACCAGCGTGACGCGCTGCAGCCGGTTGCGGGCGTTCCACCCGAGCGGCTGAACCCGGTCCGGCAGCAGGTTTTGCTGGTTGCCGGCCGCATCGAACCAGGCGCCATTGTCCACGTCGGCCGGTGTGAGGCTGCCCTGGGCGTTCTGCGCCAGCGCGTGATTGCGGGTGGCGGACACGACGATGGCCTGGGTGTAGGGATTGGCGCCCTGATGGGCGATCTGCGTGAGGTTGCCGCTGCGGTCGTAGGTGTAGGTGCGAGAGTAGGCCACATAGACCGAATCGTCGGTGGGCAGTGGGATCGGCGCGGGCAGCATGATGCCTTGCCGGCCACGGGCCACCGTCTCGCGGCCGGTGGCACTGATCAACTGGTACAGCGCGTCGTACGCATAGGTGCGGGTCGGGTCGACCCGCTGGTTGCGCCAGTAGCTGGTCGACTGCGCGGCGTCGGTCACGCTCAGCACGTTGCCGACCGGGTCGTAGGTCGTGTGCAGGTCCTGAAGCACGGTCGCGCGCCCGGCCTGCGCCGGGCGGGTGACCGTCAGCCGCACCAGCCGCTGGGTCTGGGGCTCGTAGCCGTAGGTGCTGAGCACGCCGTTGCCTGCCGTTTCGCGCAACACCTGACCGGCGGCGCTGTAGTCGATCGCGGTGAGCACCGGGCGGGTGCCCCCACCGGCGAGCGTCAGCGTACTGGCCGCGAGGCGGCCGGCGACGTCGAAGGTCTGCGCCTGGACGTTGCCCTTGACATCGGTCTGGGTGAGCCACGCGCCGGCCACGTCATGAGTCCAGCTGGTCGAATAGGCCTCGGTGCCGAGCGCCTGGGCCCAGCTGGTCTCATCGCCCGTCCAATCAACATCCGCGTCGGGGGAGGCGAGCAGGGAGCGGGTCTCGGCGAGCGGCTGGCCTGTGAGCGTAAAGCCGGCCCAGGCGAGACGGCCGGCCGGATCATAGCGGCGCACGCACTGGCCGCGCCGGTTGTGGGCGGCCGCGTCGGGCTCGGCGTCACCGTAGATCCACGCGTCGCGCACTGCGACCGTGCCATCGGCTGTCTCGGTGACGGTCACTGGCCGGCCCAGCGCGTCGTAGGTCCAGCTGGACACGGTGGCGCGCGCGTCGCGCGCCCAGATCGGTCGGCCGTCGATGTCGGCGAGCGACCAATGAGTGCCGGCGTCGACGCCGACGGTGCGCAGCGCCCGACAGGACAAGGACGCGAGATAGGAGAAATTAGGCGTGGCGCCGGCGCTGAACAGGCGCGCGTCGATTTGCGAGGCGACGCGGCCGAGCGGATCGTAGGCGGTCCGCTCGATGCGCTCGTCGAGCGCCGCGTCGACCGACGTGCGGTTGTAGGTCAGCGTGCGTACTGGCGCGCCGCGGTTGCTTTGCACGACGAGCGTCGGCGTGCCGAATGCGAGGTTGTCGTTCATGACAAGGAATGCTGATTGAAAGGTAAGCGTTTATCCGAGGCCTCAGCAACCCGACCGAGCACTTCCGGCATCGCTTTGTCCAACGCAGTTCGCCCCTTTCCCATCACTTCACCATATTCTGTCAGCAAACCATGCAGCACATTGGTTTGCAACGTGCGGATCTTCAGTAACTGCTGGCGCAACCTGTGCAGCGCCAGCATCGCCTGTTGCATCTCGGTCTTTACTGCAACGGCCTTGCTAGGTTGCTGTACGGCACGCCAGATCGCGCGCGCATCCGCCGCATCGTTCTTGCTGCGAATGTTGAACGCCTTTACAAACTGCGCGGGCATCAACTTGACGTGGTGACCCATCTTCGCTAATTGTCGCGCCTAGTGGTGGGCATCGCCGCACGCCTCGATGCCAATGAGGCAGGGTGCGCGGTTCACAAAGTGCTCAAGGAACGCAGCGCGCTTAATCGCTTTGTTCACGATCTCGCCGGTCCCCTCATCAACGTAATGCACCTGAAACACCGTCTTTGCAATATCCACGCCCACCGCCGTATAGCTCATGCCAATTCTCCGGTTACCTGGGAAAGGTCATATTTTCCGCTCGATCTTCGGCCCATGAGAAACATCAGATCCATCTTCATTGGCTCACGGATGGGAGGCGTCCATTCCATTTCACCAGCGCCACAGCGACGACGTTTGAAGGACGTCGCTTCTGCAATTGCTCAGCCCACGGACCCGCGTGCTTCCCGTGGTAGAGCATACTTCGTGCGCCGTGGATCAGCAGTGTACGCACGTATGTGTCGCCGCGCCGGCTGATACCTAGTAGCTGGATCTTCCCACCCGTGCCAATCTGTTTGGGGAACAGCCCGAGCTAGGCGGCGAATTCCCGCCCTAACCTGAACGCCTTTGCGTCGCCCATGGTGGCAACGTTGGCTGTTGCCGTCAGCAGTCCCACGCCGGGAATCGCGGCGATTGCCTTGCAAGCTCTGTCTTCCTTCATCCAGGCTTGCAGGCGCCGTTCGATATCGGCGACCTGTCTGTCGAGCCGCTCAAGATCGTTCCATAGCTCGCGTAGTGAATCGATCAGCATCGCCGGCAGTCTCTCCGACAGCCTTGCCAGCACGCCTGGAATCGCCTTGTCTAGCGCAGCAAGGCTCTTTGCCATCACTTCGCCGTATCCTGTGAGCAAGCCTCGCACGCTGTTCATCTGCAGGTGCGAAACATGATTCGCTGTTGGTGCAACCGGTGCAACGCCAGCACTGCCTGCTGAGCCTCTGTCTTCACGGCGAACGGTTTGCTGGGCATCTGCGTGACCATCCAAATTGCACGAGCATCAGCAGGATCGCTCTGGTTGCCGATATTGAAAGCCTTGACGAACTTCGCTGGCATCAGCTTGAACTGATGTCCCATCTCCATCAATCGCCGTGCCCAATGCTGAGCACCGCCGCACGCCTCCATTCCGACATGGCAAGGCTCGCGATTCGCAAAATTCTCGAGGAACGCGGCGCGCTTCAGCTGCCTATTCACAATCCGCCCGTGCCGGCGTCCACCCAGGGAAGCTGGTAGACATTCGCAATGTCCACTCCGACCGTCGTATCCTTCATTTGGATCCCTCGGTTTGCCAGTGAAGACCTCTATGATCTTCCATCTGGGCACTATGATGTCGTCGGGCCGTGAGGGTCTGCCTCCTCTCTGCGTTTCGGTAGGTGACGGCGTTCATTCCATTTGTCGCGCCCCCACGTAAGACAAATCCCATATCCAGTCCAGCGCTCCTGTGAAAGCATGGATGCAGCTTGTGTGGTCTGCTGTCCGGCCATGACGACGGTCATCCTCGTGCGTTGTCCGAAGCCATGTTCGCCGCGGCGATGGAGGTGATGCGTATGGAGTCCATGACGCTCGGACAAATCGCGATGCGCGTCGAAGCCGTGCATGGCGAGCCGACGCCATGTACGCAGGAAACCTTGTCGGTCGCCTTTCGGCGGCGAGGCTTTTCGTTAAGCGCAATCGCTTCTTGCTCAGAAGAGGGCGACCGAGAAGAAATCGAGCTGAAATCAGCCTCCTGGCAAAAACTGCGGTGCGCTCTGGTCTATTTCAATGAAGCGGGCTTTGTCGCGTCACCTCCGGTGCAAAGAGCGTGGTCACCGCGCGACCTGCCTCACTGTGTCGAACTGCGCTTCCATTGCCCGCGCTCGTTTTTCGGCGCCCTCAACTTCGGAGCGGACGTGTTGACTCACCGTGTCACGAGTTCGTCCACCAAAGGCGCTGCTGTGGTCGAGTTCTTCGAGCCGATCGCCCTGCAGGGAGATGACCGACCGTGGTGGTACTCGACAACGCTTCGATCCATCACTCCATTGATTATGAAGGACATGCGCGCTGCCTACACGAGCATCACGTGAAACGGTTCTATCTGCCGCCATACAGTTTTGAGCTCAATTTGATCGAAATCGTCTGGAAGCAGGCCAAATACCATTGGCGTAACTGGACGAAGGAAGCCGCCGACGACGAGGTCCGCAGCCTACTCGGCGCATACGGCGCCAAATTTCAAATCGTTTTCGCCTGAGAACTTAATAACTATAAGGTTGATATCTGATTATGAACGGCTAACACAAGTCATCAACAAAGCGTGAACAGATAATGGCAGCGGCCAAGGACAGCAACGCAACATGAATGTCGAGACGACGTACGAAGGGAGTGCGCAGTTTGCCGAAACCGGCGAACCAGGCATGCATGCGTTCGACCACCCAACGATGTCGCCCGAGTCGCTCCTTGCTTTCTACTGCGCGACGGGCGATGCGGGATGTGATGTCGCTCTGCCTCAGGTAACGCCGACAGCGGGCAAAGTCATAGCCTCTGTCTGTATGCAACTTGCCCGGGCGTTTGCGCGGCTGGCCGTTCAGGCCCGACACTGCCGGAATGGCATCGAGCGTGGACTCGAATGTCATCAAATTGTGCTGGTTGGCACCGGTGACTTTGATGGCCAGCGGGATGCCTCGTGCATCTACGACGATGTGCCGTTTCGACCCGAGCTTGCCACGGTATGTCGAGTTGGGGCCGGTTTCCTGGCAACCTGGGGGGCTGGAAACACTGGCGGAATCAAGATTCGCCTGTTCCCAATCAATCTTGTCGTGCTCACGCAACCGGCGAAACGTCGCCAGATGCAGGTGCTCCCACACAACTGCGGTTTGCCAATCGCGGAGTCGTTGCCAGTATGTCATGACGCTGCCGAAACCAAGCTCCTGCTGCAGGTCTTCTCACGCAGTGCCCGTTTGCAGGACATGCAGGATGCCGTTCAATGCTGCACGGTCGTCGACCGTACGTCGGTGTCCGCCTTTGGGCGACGGGTCGAATACGGGAATCAATGGCTCCAACACCACCCGCAGTTCGTTACTGATTTTCCGTCTTATCCATGTGGCCAGGATATGGCATCCGTGGCTTGTTTGTCCAGGTTGTGTTGGCGACTCTAAAACATGAGAAACGACAGTCACATGAATCGAGATTTCAACGTCATCATTGGTAGTATATGTGGCTATTTCAAGATAATCTTGATAGGCATCGCCGCCCAATTATCTCTGGTTTTATCCAATAACGTATTTGCTGGACGTACCGTCGATCTCGACGGGGGGGCTTTGAGCACGTGTCCTGCCAGCAACCCAGGGGCCGGTAGATTCGAAAAGCAATGTCAATTTAAATATCCAATGGAGGCGAAAATAAATATCGTCTTTGGAGGAAAATGTGTCGCCTTCTCTCAGGAGGCCAAGGTGACTCTATACGCAGAGGGTAGGCAGGAAACGCTTCTGTCGCATTTTCAAATTCATTCGGGGCTTTCGAATTTTGTTGATGCGCTTAATAACGCAGCGGCAACTACGGTGTCAGAGGGGCATTGGCAGCCGTCGCTCACCAAGGATGCCGGTGACAATTTGAAATTGCGAGTGCCTTTTCCTGGGGTGTACCACATAAATTTCTGGGTTGAGGGAAGGGGAAATAAAGTCATAGGTTGTGATGGTATGGATAAAAATTATTGGTTTGAAATCGTTAAACCATCTGTATCGAATGTCAGGTTTTCCGCAAGGCAGGGGAATTCGAAACTGGTTTCGCAAAACGGTGCTATTCCTGTTAAATATAGCGATAGAGAGGCGATCGTGGTAAACGTGGATGCTTATGAGGATGGCAAGGAATTAAACAGAAATCACCTAACGAGTTGCAAGATCAATGTGGCTACCGATTCGGATAAGACGCGAGAAAAGGCAAGGTATTTCACCCTGGGGGATGACGGAAAATCGGTTATTGTTTATCCGGGGTATGTGGAGAGGGCATCGTCGGTAATTTTAACTGGGGGGTGTTCGTTTGCGGGTGGTGGTGAATATGAAGATAGTGTTGAAATAGAGAAACTGACGTTGAATAGAGGTGTTCCTGATTTTGGCTCTCCCCGTTTGCAATGGGGCGATGGGAGTGTTGCAACAAAGCAGTTTGACTGGGCTGAGGGCGTAGGAAGTGAAGCAAAGAACCTAAAAATCAAAGTAGTGGCAACGAACCCAAATCAGCAGAATATAAAATGGGACCTTTGTGATATATTCGGGACTGGAACCCAAGGGTACTCTTTTTCTGAATCGATTGTCACCCAGACGGATAATTCCTTGTGGGTGACAGGGTTAGGAAAAGGCCAGGCAGCCCGGGGCGGTCAAGGTGAACCTGGGCGCGCCACATTCTCGGGAGTCTGCTACGAGGATAAAACACATTGGGATTACTATTACCAGCGTCTTGACGACATTACCCTTCAACGCGGGGCACCTCGAATTATCGGACGAGGGGACGTGGCAGGCAATCTCTCGTTCAGTAAAGCTCAGATCCACCCGGGTGAGTCATTTTTGGTCAAGGCCGATGCGTCATTGGTCAATTCTTATCCTCATGTTAAGTTCGACTTTTCGGTAGAAGCGAAAAGCCCTATTCCGGCCGATATTGCGGCGTGTAATGGGTTTGGCGTGAGGAGCAATAATATTTGTTACGTGAACATTTCACACCCTGGCAAGCAAAGCGGTGGGATCGAGTTGCAAGCAGCATCAAAAGATCAAGTCAAAATCAGAACCTCATTGACCGCTCGGGTAACAGCGCAGAATCAGGATCTTAACGATGTGAGCGATGACATCGAGCTTGACTCGAAAAGCATCGATATCGTGCCGCAAATTACCGTTCGGGGCCGTACCAGTTCTCTCAATGTACAAATTGGTAACCACCCGGTCAATGCTGCCAATATCGTGTTGCATCAGGGGCGGCAAGTAGATGTCGCACTGTCGGATTACAGGCTGATTGGTGACATGCCTGGGGGCGGAGAAAATGGACGGACGAGTGGGGAACTGACGGCGTTGAAGCTGGTTTTGCCAACGGAACTGGAAAAAACGGCTACACCGAAGTGGGCAATCGCTGGGGCATCGCCAGCGGAGGCTGATGGTGCGTGGACAGGGCACGATGCTGCGACGAAGCTGAATTCTCCAGCGGTCCGCTATAAGGAGGACCAGTCCATCAAGGTGACAGTCCCCGTCAAAGTGACTGCCAATGTTGCGAAAAAGGTGGAATTGCATCTTTCCGGGCAATACGCCACGACTGAAGCTGAGGTCCTGAATCCGGCAGGCACCGACGAAACGGCTGTAACGATCGCGATTGGTGATAAATTGCTGCCCGCGAATCAGGTATTTTGGATGGACGTCAATCAGACAGTGCCCCTGACGCTAATTCATAACGCGCCAAATAATCGCAACTATGTTGAAGTCCACGTCAGGGCATTAAAAACCGTATCTGGCGTGGATTTGCGGGTCGATTTGCCCGAAGGATTGCTGCGAGGTGTGGAGGGTGAGTTGCAACTCCTGAAAAATGGCGTTGTATATAAAGACACGGTTTGTCCGAATTCCTGCCTTAACAACAAATGGACAGGATCTGGTGTGATCGTCGACGGTTTGAGCATGACCCAGAACGATCGATTCATTATGAAAATTCCCGTCGAACTCGCCACCAGCGCTTCCGGAGCGCTGAAACCGGTCGAGATCTTCATTGAGCAGAACGACGGGAGGGTCGATCAGGATACGAGAGAGCGTGTGGTGGAATGGAAAACAGATAACTCGGTGCTCAAGACGATCAAACCGGTGGTGGTGAAGTCGCGAGAGCAGGTGGCGGTGAACAAAATGGATCGGACGCTACAGGTAGTCAATGGTGATGGAAAAACCTTTCAGGCCGTGGTGGACGTGATGAATGCGGATGAGACTGACACGGTAACGCTGGTGAGTGGTGGGCGGAGTTTTCCGATGACGCGCGTCAACGTAAATAACGGCCCTTCCAATCGGGTGCGTTATGAAGCGACAAGCGTACCAATGCTCAGGACAGCCGATGATATCCTGACCGTTACAGTGCAGTCTGACGGGGGAAATCCTGTGTCAGAGACGGTGGGTGATGGGAGGGAATTGAATCGTGCGCTGACATGTAGTGAGGAGACAAGTACATGCGCGTTGATATGGCAGGGGGCGCGGGTGCCATATTTTCACGCGGCTAGTGAGAATGCATTGGGACTCAATTTGTCCTCTCTCGGGAAGGAGGCCTGGTTTGATAAATCGTATCGGCTCTCGGCTGTGGCTGAACCATGGGCCCCGGTGTCGCTGTTCCCACCCAGTACCTACGCACTGCCGCGGTTGGATGAGGGCGCAACCGGGAAGACCCGAAGTTTTATGTTGGATGGCACGTTGCCGCAGGAAGGTAGTTTTCACTTTGATTATGAACATGAGTGATGTGGGCCACGGTGTGCGGAGTGTCGTTCGAGCACACGCGGGCGCTGCGTAATGCGGCGTCCAGCAGTTGTAGCAATGTCCCAGTCGGATTTACCGGCAGTTTTTGAAGAGGATTGGAGTGAGGATTTCTCTTGCTCCGATTTCCATAGCATTTTTGGGGGAGGCTGACGATGGGTGCCGTTGCCGATATGGATGCGTTGCCATTTCCAGCCGACGTGGCTGCTGTATTGCGGAAGCTGGGTTTCCAGTCTGTCTATGACATCAACATGATGGAGGCTGACCGTTTCCGGATGGATTTTGATGCGCAACTGAATGGGTGTGCTGCTGCCATTTATAGTTATGCGCAAAGACAGGTGGGATTGCTGGACAACCAGTTCCGGCAGGATCTGATTCCGTCGGCGGGGTCTGGTATTAACGACGCGCCTACTTATGCCGCGGAGCAGGTTGGGCAAGCTCAACGAACTGCGCTGCCGCGCGTGGCCCGCTATCACGAACCACTCTACCAGCAGTTGTTTGATGACAAGGAAGAGCGCTGCGTGGAACCAGGCGCGCTGCAATCGCTGGATTCACCGATGTGTTACCTTGTTTATCTGATGACGTTACTGCAAGGGGTGAACGGAGGAGAAGCGCTGCGGCGACTGGTCGCGCAACGCCCCGATCTGGCGCAACTGCTGCTGGATGAGACGTCGTTCAAAGGGACACTAGCCAGCAGCGATCTGGTGGGAGAAATTCTCGTCGATACCCTGGATGCCATTCTCGGGGCATTGCCTCAATCCAAATATGGTTGGGAGAGCGGGCATGCGTCGGCTCGCGAAGCGGTATATGGCTATCTCGCCACAAAAGCACGCTATCCACTGACGATGCCGTTTGATGAGGCGATGCGCCGTGTTGAACTGGCGCTGGCCCCCTCCGGTCATGTGCTGGGGGATGTGCTCAGTGAACTGGAGCAGGGATACCGGCAGGCAGACCGGAAAAGTGTGGACGCCAGGCGCAGGGCTGAAACGGCCTACAGCGGGCTGAGTTCTGGTCAGGTCGCCATCATTGTCGGGCCGATGCCAGACAGGAGCGCGCCATTTACAGTGGTATTCGATGAGAACGGTCAATTCCAGGGGGGGATCACGCCGTCGTTGACGCTGGCCGGGCAGTGGCCAACGGTATCGGTGGGTAAGGTGGGTCTAACGGCCGGTTCGGGCTCATCGCTCACCTGTACGGCTGACGAAAGCCAGACGACTAAAGTGTCGCTTAGCTGGACAGATAACGGAGCGGGCGGCGTTCGTCTTGCACAGCCCCAGTTTGATTCAAAAGCCGATAGTCAGAAGGTGTATTGGGGACTCAGTACGTGGTACGCACAACACGATGACAATGCGACTGATCAGGTTGCCATTGCGATTGGTGTGCTGGTGATCGGCAGCAAGGCAGATACGGATGCTTGTAGCCGGGCACTCTCCGCCAGTCGGGCGGCTCTCGAGGCGGACTACGGTGTGGATGTAAGTCAGGCCACGGCGGCGCTGATGCATGTGCCAGTACCGATGCTATGCCAGGCAGCGCAAATATCGAGGGAGGAACTGGAGGCGTTTTATGCGATAGGTAACGACAAACTGTCAGTATCCCCCCATATACCGTGGAATGTCTCTGGTAGCGTGGTCCTGCCGGGCCATTACGGTGCCAGCTTTTTATGGGGAGGGCGGGCTATTTACGATAGTGCATGCCGTCCCGGAACCATCGATGCAGATCAATTGATTTGCACACCATATCAACTTGATAGGCTACAACGCCTGGTCCGGCTAAAACATCACCTGAACTTGCCGGCAGTGCAACTGGATACCCTGTTGAGCGCGGCGTTGCACGCCGAGCATGCGAAGGATGCTGGAACATCACCGGCGTGGGCGCTGAGCGCCAGCACCTTGCGCGCCATGGGTACGTTCTTGCGTTGGCGCGACGCATACGGTCTGGATGCCGAACGTGGCGCGGCGTTGCTATCCGGAATTGCTCCTTATGCCCGAGTCGGGGAAGCGCCGTTGCTTGACCGGCTGCTGAAGGAGGATGAGGGATGGAAGTTAAACAATCAGGCGTTGAGCGTAAGCGACAAGGCGATGCTGGCACGTGCCTTCCGGATACCGGGGACAACTCTTGACCGGCTCGTTGAGCTGCTGAAGCAAAACCAACGTGGGACAGACGTGGTTCGCACACTGCCGATACTGTCAGCACTTTATCGGCCAGTCCTTGTCGCGCAACTGCTGGGGATCACGGTGGACGAATTGCTGGCGTTGTTACAGTTGCTAGGCGGGGAAGCGGCAACATCGACTGCCCATACCCTGCTGGCGCTGCTGTTCAGCCCGACTATTCACGACACGGACTTCGATATCCTGGATCTGCTGCTCGCACTCGATCAATGCACGCAGTGGTGCAAGCAGGGCAAGGGCTCGTTGAGTGAATGGGTGGCAGTAGCCCGCCCAGCGGATGAAGGGCACGCCCGGGATACCGCGCTACGGCAAACGTTACAGGATGCCCTTGCGCCTTATGCCATCAAGCCGGTATTGCTGCGGCTTTCTCAGGAGGGCGACAGGAACGACAATGCTATTGATGAATTGAGCGGGGGTGCCGACTGGGTTGCCAGAGAATTCAACCTGGAGTCACTGGTTCCCGCAAGGAATGTCGGTCAGGACGCTCCTGGCAACGTAGGCACCTTTCTGAAGGCAAATCCTGCGGTGGCTTCGCATCTGCAGATCCGCTTTCAGGCAGCCGTTTCGGTGGTGGCAAGCCAGACTGGTCTGTCTCAGGGCGTTGCCGCGATCCTGACCAGTCATCATGCCGGTCTGCTGGATCAGGCTCTCAAAGGTAACGCTGTATCGCTGACTCCATTGTTTATCAGTGCAGCCGTCGTCAGTCGCAATACTCTGAATGAGACACAGTTGCTGCCACTGGTCGCTGGGGATGTGGGGCTTGGCTTCAAGGCGGGCGATGTCCCGTCGGACTGGCAGCGGCTGCTTGCGATGTGCGATTACGCGCAGCTGGCTCACGGAGATCCGCAGCTTTCGCCGCTCGCCTTATGGCGTTCTGGCCAGTACGCGACTGCTCATGTACGCGCTCAGGTCGGCTCTGTGACTGGCGATACGTCCGTGAGCCGGGAACTGATTCTGGATACGGCAGGGTCGGTCATCATCCAGGTAGCCCGGGTACAGCGCATGTTGCGCGTAAGCGAGTGGAGCGGCTGGCCGGTCGCCAGTCTGCATGAGTGGCTGTCGTCGACATTGGGCTGGGACCGCCGGTGGCAATTGAGTCTGATGTGCGGTGTGCAGTCTGGCAGTTCGGCTCAGGAGCTGGATGCCCGTCTCAGTGAAATCCGGGCCGGCGCGTTGCTGGCGTTTTACAAGGCCATCTGTCGCCGCTTCACTATCCAGTACCGGCAGTTGGGGTGGAGTCTGGCCTATCGGGAGCATGAGCCCGAGACGGTCGATGTGGCCAGCACCCTGTTGATCGATCCGGAGATGACAGCGAAGGTGCCGACCACCAGGGTGGCAGAAGCGATCGCCAGTTTTCAGGCATTCATACAGCGCATCGCAGAGGGTGTCGAGCCGGGATTGGCATTGACGCCCGCGGAACTCGAGCGCTGGCACAGTAACGATAGCCGTTATGCGGTGTGGGCGGCCAATGTCCAGTTGCGCTGGCATCCGGAGCAGTATGTGAATCCCGCTGCGAGGATGAACAAGACAGGCTTGTTCCAGCAGTTCGAGACGCGCCTCGCGCAATCGCATCTGGACCGGGATGCGATCGACGGGGCGTTGAGAGAGTATCTGAACGGTTTCGAGAAGATCGTCAATCTGGACGTGATCGGGGGTTACCAGGACGGCCTGGATCAGGCCAGCGGTACGACGTATTTTCTGGGGCGCAGCAAAAACCCACCTTATGAGCACTACTATCGAAGCTGGGGAATCGATGGAAGAGGCATGCGAGTTTGGAGTGAATGGCGCCGGATTGATTTACCTGGATTGACTGATGCGATTCCCGATGCCATCAGCACCGTCGAGACGGTGGAGAAGGCGTGGAAAGCGCGGTTTGCTGATTTGAGTGCCTGGCAGGCCGGCAATCAGGGCGGCAGACTGTGGCTACCGGTGCAGGCGCGCCTAGTGGTCATGAGCGGTCGCCTGTATTTCATCTGGGTGGAGCCCAGAGAGGTGAATGGTCCGTCACAAACGAGTACGGCGGCGGATATGAAAGCGACGACTTCGATCAAGGCGTACCAGTATGTGGTAAGCGTGATATACCGACGCCTGGGAGGCGATTGGAGCGCGCCGGTCGAAGTGTATAAAAGCATTCCGACCTTGAAACCGGATACCTGTCCGCCGCATCTGGCGGCTTTTACCATTCCCGAAAACGCGGCGACATTTCCGGAAGCGGTGTTGGGTCACGCGGTGGCCAAGGGCGACATGCTGTTCGTTGGTCTGCTGGGTGAACCATTTTCGCTGCAGGGTCTCGATTTTGAGAATGATCCTCAGGTACTGGCCTGGAAGCACGCTGGATATCATATTAGCAGTGCAAACGATGGTGATATGAGCGAAGCTGTTGCCGAAAAAGCGAGCGGTACAACCTATCTGTTGCTGGATGCCTTCCTGGGCGAGGTGACCATCAATGCACTGTGGGGCGAGGCGGGTACTCAGAATCGGCCTGGCGTGGCGAAATGGGACGGTAATCTCGGGCGCACCGTTCAGGGTTTGATCCTCAATTCATATCGCTGGATCGTGAAGGGTGAAGCAACCGATCTGGTAAATCCCAATGAATGGTTCTATTCAACTGGACTGATGACGCCTTGTGTGCCAAAGGCATGGCTGCTGGACCAGCGCTACACGCAGAACCTCGGGGCGCTCGCATTCGGTTCCGGGATGACGGTGACCTTGGATGTTGATGGTGCCGGCCAAACCGGGCGAGATTCCTATGAAGTGATTTCAAAGTTGGCCGTTCCGGAACCGATGCTGGCCAGCGTGCCATCGGGCAGGAAACTGGTCCATTTCCTTGAAGTCAATGGCATCAGCCGTTATGTGGCAGTAGAGTCTGCCAACGACAGGTTGTCCATTTTTCTGCCCTTCGACAACGGCCTATCGCCTTGCGTCTCCTGTATCAGGCATGGCGTGGTGCTGATCTCAAAGGCGGCTGGCAACGTGGTGCTGACTGATGGCGTGGACGACGCCCTGATTGAAACCGGCGTGTTGACCGTGGCACGCGGCGAACTTCAGACGATGGCCGGCGACATTCGCGAGAACCGGTTGGGCGTGCAATTTCTGTTGACCCAGAAACCCGATGCCCAGAATGTACAGCCGCAGGAACACGATACCCTCCCTTCTGTGATCGGGATCAACGTCGCCTCGCAGGGACTGGAGATCCGGCCGTTGACGGGCGTCAGCTTCAAGCTCCTGACCAATCTTGCAAATGTCCCGGATATCGGCCCGGCGCTGAAATCGGAACAGGACTGGATCGCGGCCACGTATTGTGACGGCGCAGACGGTCAGCGATTTTCGCCGTGGGCCTATCATCTCACGGCACCGGCGCTCAATGCGGCAATCAGCCTTGCGACGCGTTGTACGAAGAAAGATATCGCGCAGTTGCAACGGGGCACGGGCCAAACGCTGTATAAAAACGATGCCAGCCTGGTTACTAACATCAGCGATATTCCAAGCGATTCCGATATCGTCTACCTGGTCCAATCGGTCAATCTGGGCGGTTTGACCGCGACGTCCGCGGAGCCGGCATACAGAAGTTTCCCGCAGCCGACTGGAATGCGGGGGGGCCTATCCTCAATGCGTTTCGAGTTCCATGCATTGTCGGCGGATGAAAGTGGTGAACCATTTACAGTGCCGGGGCTAAGGCTCACGATTCTGTCGAAGTCGGTCCTGGACCGGTATCTGGACACTCTGGGTGGACAGACTCCTTTCGTGCAGGATGACTGGGGCTGGATGCCGGCGGAATTCAGCAAGGATGTGGCTCCCGCACCGCTGAGCCGCAGTTTCAATCTCGCTTCCGACGAGAAAATGTACTTCGCCGTCAAAATCGACAAGGCGCGGATCAACGGTGTAGTCGACAGCCGTACCCATCGATGGGTCGGGTGTGGCGTGTCAGTTGTTTCGATGTTGCCCCCAGGTGGAGGTTGTGTGCTGGGTCTGAAATCGGGCAAGACCGAAAAACTTTCGCTGACACCTGCCGATAACATATCGACTTCGTCTGGGGCGGGGTTTCACTGGGAAAACAACCGCATTTATCTGGATGCAGCAGATGCGGCACAAGGGAACGCGTTCCTGGCGCAATATTCGCATCTTTTTATCCTGCTGCCATGGATTGCCAATGACTTCAAGGCGGCAGCGGATAACGGACTGTTGTTCTCGTTAGAGAATGTCTACGTCAGGACGGTGGTTGGACAGATCCGCTGTAATGTCGCACCGCTGGCGCGTAGCGTGATCACTTCGTCGTTTGAGCCAGCCGTGATGCGGACGGGGGAGAGCGGCCGGCTAAAGATTACGGTGGATCTGGGCGCTGAGCCTGAACTAAGCAACACTGCGCAGTTGACCATCGCATTAGGCGGGGCATTCCAGGTTGGATCGCCAGCAGTCGTGCCGGTCGGAACCGTGTTGCCACCGGTCGGGACTTTGGGCGGAAGCATTACGCTGAACAATTTGCGCGAGAAGGCGCAGATACTGGATTTCAGCCTCCCCATACGCGTTCATGGTGTGCCGCCGCGAAGTCAGGCGCTGCTGGCCACGATGACACTGACGGATCGTCAATCGGCGCAGCGCATGACCCTTGCCACGCCGAAGGTACTGCCTGCGCTACAACAGCAGATGGAAGTGGAATGGCAGTGGCGCTACGGGGCGAGTCTATCGACGCTTACCTGCATCGATCACTCGCAAACCACCAGTACTCTCGATCTGCAGTCCAGGTTCCTGCTGGCTGAGTTCAATGTGTGCCCAGACAGCTGGGTATATCAGCGAGGCAGCAAGATTACTTTGACCCTGGCCCTTCCAGACGGGTTGCAAGCGAATGTGCAGCAGTGGAAGGAGGTGCGCACCCACTTTTCAGGAAACGACATCGTGGACTTGCCATCCGGTTGGGACAAGCCGACAGATGGCAGGCTGACTATCGTGAAAGACCTGGTACTGACAGATACTGTTCAGACGATTCTGGTGCCGTTGACGTTGACGGAGACGGCAAAAGCAGCAGTTGTGGCCAACCAACCGTTATTCTCGAATGCCGTTGAAGCATGGGTGCGTTCGTCGGACGGCGATCTGATGACACTAGTGAGCGCAGTCTTTAGGCAACCTACGGCTGGGCCCAAGGCTAGCCTGAGTGCCGTTTGCGATACACCGGACATGAAGTTGCCCTTGGGTCAATCCTTCAGCGGTGAGTTAAGGATTCTGGTGCGGGATCCTGGCGCGAAGATCGGGAAGGTTGAACTGGAGCTACCCAAAAGCTGTAAGTCCGGGGATCAATCGGCCACGTGGATCGACGAAAATGGTGGAGTCACGCCCCTGCATGGGCAGTTGACGAAGAACCAATTCCTGAGCTTTGACCTGAGCAACATCAAGCTGATGGCGTTTCAGCTCTACACCTTGCGGGTGCCCCTGGTTGCCGAGCCGCTCGCGTCGAATGTTGTGCGCGCAAACAATGACAACAGAACCCGTTTTTCAGTAACGTTCGAGGGTGCAGATTCACCGGTGACCGTCGAACTGGAGAATATTCAGGTTCTGCCAATTGTTGGCTCGACCATCGTTGTGCAGAATGCCGACGGCTCTCCGTTTGGAGGGAGAGGACTGTCGGTCGGCAGCACGTACCGCTACAAGATCGACATCTTTATAAGCGACGAGGATGTACGAAAACAGGTAGGGAAAAACGCAGACCTTGATGCGGTCTCATTGGCGGGGCTGGTGTTGACCGTTAGCGTTGCGCCGACACTGAAGATAAGCCAGAAGGCTGTCACAACCACGTTGCCGACTCTGACGAAGACAGCGTACGACACAATCAAGGCGAAATATCAGGCCATCGCTGCGTACTCAACGTTTCTGGATCCTGAGAAGGGTTTCTATGTGAACACTGATGGTCAATGCATTATCCATACCACTGTGCGCTCCGGAGATCTGAGGGGAAGCGTGGAATTGCCGTTCGAGGTCGTGAAGGAAGGCGAATGTTGGGCAACGGTGTCGATAAAACCTCCAGCGACCAACTTGTCGACGGGCATACCGAATTTTGGATGGTTGCCGCTGGCACCGATAACCCGTCATTCGGCGTCTCTGCTATCGTTTGATAGCGCCAGACTACCGTTTAGCGATTTACATTTCTCGCATAACGAACTGAGCGATGCGTTTTCGGATCCGGTGCCGCTGCCGCGACCGATTCCGATGGGGGGAGGCAAACCAGTTCGCCGATCGTCAGACAGTCTGATTCGGCTTAATACCCTGTTCGGAAAGGAGCTCGCGCATATTGCACAACGCGATAGCGAAGCCGTGTTCGAATCGGCAACGCAGGAACATCGTCAGGCCCCACTTGCAAGCAGCGGGGAACCTGAGTTGCTCGAAAACGACAGCGCGAACCTGCTGTATTTCTGGGAGCTGTTTTTCCATGCCCCCTTCCTGATTGCCTATCGGCTGAATCTGGAGGGGCGATATGACGAGGCCCAGGACTGGCTGCGGCGGTTGTTCGAACCCTTTCCGGCTAGTCGCAGCGTCACGAAGACGACTGACTATTGGCGTTGCCGGCTGCTAACTGCACAGTTCCGTTTCGTGCCGCTTGCCGAGGTATCTGGTCCGGTGGACCCTGACGCGATCGCCGCCTACCAGCCCGTTTATTACCGCAAGGCGTTGTTCTTTGCTTATGTGAAAAACCTGATCGACAAGGGCGATAGCTATTTCAGGGAGCTCACGCGCGATAGCGTGAATGAAGCCCGACAATGTTACTTGCTGGCGATGGGCCTGATGGGGGCGCCTCAACGGGTGAGCCAGATACAGACGTGGAAGCCCTGTACACTGGACGACGCCAGCAGACGGTACTCGCGCGGGAGCGCTGAGCAGCCGGGGCAACTGTTTCACATTCCGCGCAGTCACCTGTCCCAGGCGCTGTGGGAAAAACTCACGACGCGTCTGTATAACCTGCGTAACGGCTTGACGCTGGATGGCAAACCACTGTCCTTGCCATTGTACGACCAACCGTTGAATCCGTCTGAGTTGCTGGCCGCACGTAGCGAAACAGCAGAGGGACTAACGACGTTGCAAGATAAGATCAATGTGCCGCCCCCGTTCCGCTATGGCGTGATGTATGCGCAAGCCTCAGGCGCCGTGGATACGCTGGTTCAGTTCGGCACAACGTTGCTGACGGTGATCGAGCGGCAGCAGGATATGCAGTTGCAAAGTTTGCTATTGCGCCAGCAGCAGGAAATCAGCCGCTTTCTGCTCGACATCCAGGCCGATGCTGTGCGGCTGAGTGCCGCAAACCGTAAAGCGATGCAGGCCGCATACGATGCCGCGACAAAGCGCGCGAAACAGCTGGAAGAGTTGATCGATACGGATGTATCCAGCGATGAGGCTCACGCGTTGAGGTTGCGCAGCGATGCTTCCGCCGTTGGTGCGACGAGCGGTGCGTTGCGGGCTGTGGCATCCGGGCTGGACGTGGTTCCGAGAATTTTTGGTTTCTCCAACGGTGGCGGGCGGATAGGTGCCATTCCCGACGCGTTGTCGCAAGGCTTACTGGTGGCCAGTGACATCATGCTGGGCGATGCCGCGCATGCCGAGACCAGGGAGCAGTATCGTCGGCGCAAACAGGACTGGGAGTTGGCCAAAAAGCAGGTTGATGGAGAAATCAGGCAACTGGAATTGCAACTCGACGCCGATATGATCCAGGCGGGAATATATGAAAAGCAGTTGACCCAGACCCGGGTGCAGTTGCGCCAGTTTGACGAGCAGGCTGCGTTCATGCGCACGCGATTTACTAGTGAAGCGCTTTTCCAATGGATGATAGGGCAGGTTTCGGCGCTCTATTACCAGGCATACGACACGGTGGTCTCGCTTTGTCTGATGGCGCAGGAGGCGTGGCGTTACGAGGTGGGCGAGTACGACGGGAGTAGGAATTTCTTCCAGACCGGCGGCTGGAACGATGTGCGCCGTGGTTTGCTGGCGGGCGAAACCCTGCGGCTGGGATTGCTGAGAATGCAGCGCGAGTATCTGAGCCGCGCCGAGCGGCAACTGGAATTGACGCATACCCTTTCGGTCGAGAATGCTTTTGACGGAAGCAAAGTGGAACCACTCGCGACGGAGACTTGCACAGGGTTCATCAAGGCACGATTGCTTGAATATCAGAAGTATCGCGATGGAGCGTATAAGTGGACAGATAGCGATTTCAAGCAATCGCTGGCTCTGACCATTCCATTTAAAGTCACGGAAGACGACCTAGCGAAGCGCTACCCGGGACATTACATGCGGCAGTTGGTGAGCGTGTCAGTGACCGTGCCTGGACTAGTCGGTCCTTACGAGGATGTGTGTGTAATGCTGGTGCAGATCAACAGCCGATTCGCGTTGAAGCCGACAAGGGAAACATTTAATGCCATGCGTAGCAGGAGCAGTAGCGATACGCAGTCACCTGGCATCGTCAGAAATGTTCGCCCTGGTCAGGCCATTGCGTTGTCTTCGGGGCTGGATGACAGCGGCATGTTCGTCGTTAATTTTAGCGATGACAGACTATTGCCTTTTGAAGGCAATGGTGTGGTCGGCGATTGGGAGTTGAGATTTTTCAATCCGCATAACCCGCTGCAGCGGCGTTTGCTGGAGTCGCTCTCCGATGTGATCGTCAGGTTTCACTACCGTGCGAGGGATGGCGGTGAAGCCTATGCAGCGATGGTCTCCAGGACGTTGCTGACCGACGGTTTATTCGGATTCAAGGCAAAGACTACTTGATGATCGGGTTTCAGGCGAATCCCGGCAACGAATTGCCAGGATTTGCCTGCCGCAGATGCAGGATTAATCCCTGTTGGAGTCAGTTATGTATTACCTTGAATCAGGTGCAGTTGCTTGGAAGTGGTCAGCGGCGGCACGGGTATGTCGTCGGTATAGGTGGTTGCTGCGGTTAGCGCAGGCGATGTTATGCAGCCTCGCGATGGCAGTGGGCGTGATGCCCGTTCGGGCCGATGCGGCGGTATTTGGAAATGAGGAGTATGAGATAAAGGCGCTGCAGATGCGGCCGTTTACGTTTTTCCAACGTCAGCAGGAAGTGATTTTTATAATCAGGAAATTGACTGACACGAACTATCAGTTTCGAAAATATTTAAAAGTGTGTGATGGTGAGCAATACGTAGTAGGTTATAAGGGAAAGGTTTCGGCTGACAGGCTGCTTGTCTCGGTTTCGGTATTTCCAAAGAACGGGAACGCCCCAGTCAGGGGGGATGCCGTGCCGGATGGATACGCTTCTGGATTTTACCTTCCGATTAACAAGGATGACGAAATAGAGGTACGGGTGCCAGTCAGATTGACGGGTGAGCTGGCAACGAGCGCCGGACATAAACTTTCATTGGGAATCGACGATGTTCATCCGCTTGATGTAAATTGTAGATTTGGAAGTAATCCGCCAACGATCCAGGCGACGTTAAATTACCAGACGCTGTCCGATCAGGACGCCACGCCTGTCATTGTTCCTCTGGACTGGCAGGAACAGCGGATCGCGTCAAACTCCACCTTTATCGCTCGCGTAAGGATATTGGGTGCGCTGCAGGCAGATATCGTCAAATGGAAGGGCAGTGACGGCAGCGATGTTTCAATGTCAATAGGAGATCCAATCAGGGATCCCGTAGACCAGAGTAACATCGGTCATGTCTATACCGCCACGCTAACGATGCCGGTCAGCCTGGAGTATCACGCCTCTGTCGAATTGCTACGAAATAATAAGATCAAGTCAAAGAGACAGGTTGTTAGCAGCATTAATGATGTCACTAACGATGCCATTGGCAACAGGCCGGTGTTGTTTGTTAACGATTGCAGTTCCAGGCAACGCTGCACGCTAACCTGGCGTTCGACGGTCCCTTATCGGGTGACGTCCAGCCTCGGTGTGAGCCTGTCGGCGTTCCAGGAAAACGCTAAATTTGCCAAGAGTCTGCCGGAGAAGATTTTCAGCTTGGATTACCGCAGTGCCTGGCAAAATCATCAGGACTTCGCCGCCTCGGACGCCAACCTGCTTCCGGCAATCAACCGCGTTTATTATCAGGGCAGCGATGATTCGTTATTGACGCGTGACACGGTGATGCCACATTCGGGCGACTTTACACTGATGTTCGAGCCGGTCGGCAGCCCATGAGTAAGTTTGTTTGCAGATTGGCTGGCGAAGAATCGAATAATCGGGAGTAGGGCATGGAAGATTCGGCGACGATTGCTCATCTGGCGCTTCCCAAGGGAGGGGGTGCTATCACCGGGATCGGCGACAGTCTCAGTCCTGCCGGCCAGAGCGGGATGGCGGAACTGTCGTTGCCGTTGCCAGTGTCCGCTGGCCGCGGGTATGCACCCGCGCTCACGCTCACTTACAGCAGTGGTAGCGGCAATGGTCCGTTCGGCCTTGGCTGGCAGGTGGGTCTCGCAACCGTTCAGCGCCGCACGAACCGGGGTGTTCCCTGCTACGACGGCGGACCGGAAGAAGAGTTCGTCGGCCCGGATGGCGAAGTGCTTGTCAGCGAGCGCGACGGGCAGGGCAAGGTGGTGACGACGACCGTCAGTCAATACGGCGGAAAACACCTTGGGAAGGCGTATCGGGTCACGCGGTTTTATCCGCGAGTGGAAGGCGCATTCCACCGCATCGAGCGCTGGCAGATTCCGGAAGACGCAACCGGTGATTTCTGGCTGATTCATGACGCCGACGGTCAACTGCACTGCCTTGGCAAGACGCCCGCAGCTCGCATCACCAATCCGGCTGACGCCAGACAGATTGCAGAATGGCGCATCGAGGAGTCGGTTAATCCGATGGGTGAGCATATCTATTATCGCCACGTCGTCGAGAATGACGCCAATGTCACGGCTGCGAACGAAGCGCCACGCAATCACACGGCGAATCGCTACCTCGCGGAAGTGTATTACGGTAACCGGGCTGCGGCACCTGATCTGTACCTGTGGGACAGCGCCGATGTGAGCAGTCAGGGTTGGCTGTTCAGTGTGGTCTTCGACTACGGCGAGCGGGGTATCGCATTCGGAATCGCTCCACCCTACGCCACGCCGGGCGGCAACACGTGGCCGTTGCGGGCTGACAGTTTTTCCCGCTACCAGTTCGGGTTCGAGGTGCGCACCCACCGGCTGTGCCGGCAGGTGCTGATGTTTCATCACTTCCCGAAAGAGTTACAGCAGGAGCATACGCTCGTGCGGCACCTGTCGCTGACCTATCAGGAGTCGGCGGTCGTCAGTCAGCTCACCCAGGTGCGTACGCTCGCCTATGAAACTGACGGTACCATCCAGAGCCTGCCGCCGCTTGAACTCGCTCACAGTACGTTCGATCCTGGCACGCAAGCCGGTTGCTATCGGGTATTCGATGGTGTTGCCGAACTGAACGACCTCACCCATTACCAGATGGTCGACCTGTTTGGCGAAGGTTTACCGGGGGTATTGTTTCGCCATGGCACCGACTGGCGTTATTGCCCGCCGGTGCGTGGCGAGGTGGGTACCGACGAGGTCGCGTACGGCGACTGGCAGGCGCTCCCCGCCGTACCTGCGATGCAACCGGCGCGTCTGGCCCTGATGGATATCGACGGCGATGGCCGTCTGGACTGGCTCGTGACCCAACCGGGCATAAGCGGGTTCTTTTCGCTGAAGGAGCGAAATCAGTGGGCGGGCTTCACGCCGTTCAATGCGTTGCCTGCCGAATTTTTCCATCCGCAGGCGCAACTTGCGGATCTGGTTGGTGCAGGCCTGTCCGATCTGGTTCTGATCGGTCCTAGGAGCGTGAGGCTCTACGCGAACCGGTGTGATGGCTATGCAAAAGCAATAGACGTTACCCATGAAGGGGACGAGCCTGGGTTGCCGATTGCCGGACGCGACGCGCGTGAACTGGTGGCGTTCAGCGACGTGCTCGGTTCTGGCCAGCCGCATCTGGTCTGTATCCGGTATGACGGCGTCACCTGCTGGCCGAACCTTGGTCGTGGCCGCTTTGGCCAGCCGTTCAGATTGCCCGCTTCCGGCTTCGATCGCGTCACATTCAATCCGGATCAGGTGTTCCTCGCCGATCTGGACGGTAGCGGCGCGGCTGATCTGATCTATCTTGAGCGTGATCACCTGAGGTTTTATCTGAACCAGTCTGGCAACGGCTTTGCGTCGCCCGTGATGCTGCCGTTACCGGCGGGGTTAACCTTCGACCGCTTGTGTCGCGTGAGCTTTGCAGATCTGCAAGGCGTCGGTGTGGCAAGTCTCGTGATTTCGCATCCACATATGACGCCGGGCCACTGGCGGCTGGATTTTACGCGAGCGAAGCCGTACCTGATGACGTCGATAAACAACAACATGGGCGCGAATACGGCGCTCCAGTACCGCAGCTCTGCCCAATACTGGCTCGATGACAAGGCGGACGATCCGCTCCTCACGTCGGCATTGCCGGTACCCGTTCATACGCTCGCGCAGGTCGTGACGCTCGACGAAATCACCGGTAATTCGGTGACCCGGCAGTACAGTTATCACCACGGCGTGTACGACGGCACTGAGCGGGAATTCCGGGGCTTCAGACTCGTCATGGCACAGGATGCGCAACATGTCATCGCGACGCCCCAGTCCGACGTACCGCTTGCGCCCCCGTTGCTCACAAAGACCTGGTATCACACTGGCCGGGAAACTGACGAAACTACGCTGCCCGGAAAGCCCTATGCTGATTCGGACGCGGTGACGGTCAACACAACCCGGCTGACGCGTTATGAAGCGACGCAAAACCAGGATGAGGTGCTCGGTGAGTGTGACTCCACAACGCGCCACGGGCTTTTCCGAGCGCTCAAGGGGGCGCTGCTACGTCAGGAGGTCTATGGAATCGACGGTAGCGACAAACAGCTGATTCCTTACACGGTATCGACATCGCGCTATCAGGTCCGACTGGTCCAGCCGGGCACCCGGCATGCACATCCGGTCGCTTTCCCGGGGATGCTCGAGCAGGTCGACTATCGCTACGAGCGTATCGCTGTCGACCCGATGATCAGCCAGCAGGTTCAGCTTCGGCGCGACCGCTATGGTGCCGTAACTTGGCAGGTCAAAATCAATTATCCGCGTCGTCCCAGGCCCCCAGTGAGCCCGTATCCGGATTCACTGCCTGCCACAAGCTGGACCAGCAGCTATGACGACCAGCAGGCGGGCCTGATCGTGACTGAAACGCGCAGTCAGCCCCTTCATCTCGATAGCGCACAGGCGTGGCGACTGGGACTGCCTGAGCAGCAGCGCAGCAATGTGTTGAGCTATGACGCCGTGCACGTGCCGGATGGGGGGGTGAGCTTTGAGGTGCTGAACCAGAAGGACGGACTGCTCAGTATCGCACGATCGCGCGTCTATGCCGGACAGCAACGGATCGTGTACTCGGACATGCCGGTGACCTTGACCGCTCTGGTCGACCATGTTGAGTCTGCCGAATTCGACGATGACGCGCTTAAGGCGTTCGATGGTGCGCTCGACGGTAAGGCGCGCATCGCACTGCTGAAGCAGGCGGGTTATCAGATCGCAGCCCGCATTCTGTCGCCCGGCCCGGAGCCGGAACCTCCGATCTGGATCGCGCCGCGCGGATATACCTCGTATTTGTCCGCATCAAACTTCTATCGCCCGGGTAGTCAGCGTTCAAGTCTGCTGGTAGGCACAGTAACGTACGCTTATGACGACTACACCTGCATGCTGACAAAAACGACAGATGTCCAGGGTAACGAAACGGTTGCCCAGTACGACTACCGGTTTCTGCTGCCCAGGCAGATCGTGGATCTGAACGCGAACACGCATGAGGTTCAACTGGATGCGCTAGGCCGTGTCGTGGCTGGCAGTTTCTATGGCACAGAGGAAGGGAAAGCGACTGGATTCTCTCCCGTGACGACGTTCTCACCCCACGGTCTCACGGTCGCAATGGCGATTGACGGAGCGGATAAGGCAACTCAGCAGGTGGCCAGCATCCAGCTTGTCGAGACATTCAGCTGGATGGGGCGACTGACAAAGGCCGCCATGAAGAGCGTGACCGACGACGACTTAAAGCTGTGGACAATGTTGCAGCGGCGCGGATTCATCACGCCTGATGGGTGGGTTCTTGCGGCAGGTCGGGCGTGGGCAGCCGGAGTAGAGAGAGTGTCCGATGTTCCAGATACCGTGCGAGGATGGGTGCGTGCTGCCAGTCGCTATCCGGTGCAGTCGGTGTCGCTCGTCGCCGATCGCTACCCGTCGGACGCGGCCCAACAGGTTCGGGTTAGTGTGAGCTACTTCGATGGCCTGGGCCGTACACTTCAGGAGCTTCAAAAAGTCCCGGCGGGCGCCGCGTGGCAACGCGATGCACACGGCGAGATCATTGTTGGTCAGGACGGAAAGCCGGTCAGCGCCGATGCCACGACCCGCTGGGCCGTGTCGGGCAAGATCGAGTACGGCAACAAGGGGCAGCCGGTGCGTAGCTATCAGCCGTACTTCATCAACGACTGGCGATATGTTGCCGATACCGCGATGCGCAGCTGCGGGTACGCGGATACACACTTCCACGACGCTACCGGACGCGAGGTTCAGGTAGTGACGGCCAAGGGGTATGTGCGCCGTACCGGATATTACCCGTGGTTCACGGTTGAGGAAGACGAAAACGATACCTGGCTTGTCGCTGATTGACTGAGGCCTTGGGTGGGACCGCCAGACGATGGGTCTCGCGTGATTGACCAACGGGAGCGCTTGATGAACCTTGCCTTTGGCACACCGACGCTTGTCGTACGCAGTAACCGCGGCCTGCCGGTGCGGATGCTGACCTACAATCGAACCTCGATCGACACGGACCTTGACGAGCGCATCGAGCGCACGGTTCATGATGCGTGTGGGCGCATTGCGTCCCGCATCGATGCCCGCCTGTTCACGGCAGGCGCGGTGCCCAATTTCGTCTATACGGCGTCGCTTGCCGGTCGGGTATTGCGTACTGCTGGCGTTGATGCGGGTGTGCAGCTTGCACTGGCCGATGTCGACGGCAGGCCCGTATGGGCCCGCGATGGCCGGGGTACCGTCTCCACCTGGGCCTACGATCCGCTCGGTCGTCCGCTGAGCGCGACTGATACGCCTGCCGGCGGCGTTCCTGCGGTACACGACGCATGGATCTATGGCGAAGCCCAAGTGCGGCCGCAAGCCGGGAACCTGCGTGGTCGGTGCGTGCGCCGTTACGACACCGCTGGTCGTCTCGCCTGGACGGGCTTCCGCCTGACTGGTCAGCCTCTGACCGAGACCCGCACGTTGCTCACCGATCCGGATGCCGAACCCGACTGGCAAGGTGACGAGGCCAGTTGGGCAGAGGCACTCGAACCGGCCGGCTATGCGACAGCCTGGAGCCACGATGCGACGGGCGCGTGGCATTCGCAGATCGACGCGAAGGGTAACGTGCAGGCAAAGCGCTTCGACGTTGCTGGCCGGCTGGCGGCCAGTTCGCTGACGCTCGCCGGTGGGGGCACCCGCCCGGTGCTCGCGACGATCGACTACAGCGCCGCCGGTCAGGTGTTGCGCGAAACGGCGGGCAACGGTGTGGCCAGCTGCTACATGTACGAACCGGAGACCCTGCGACTGGCACGACGGACGGTAACCCGGCCGGTCCAGTCCGGCCGGAAGCCGATGCTGCAGGATCTGCGCTACACGTACGACCCGGTTGGCAACGTCACCAGCGTGCGGGACGCCGCGCAGCCAGTCATCTACTGGCGCAACCAGCGGGTCGAGCCAGCCTGCACCTATGTCTACGATGCGCTGTACCAGTTGACCAGCGCTACCGGTCGCGAGATGGTCAACTGCGGGCAGCAGGGTACGACTTTGCCACCGGTCAGCCTGCTGCCGGCGGATGACACCATTTATGCAGCCTACATGCGCTGCTATGCCTACGATCGTGGTGGTAACCTCACGCGGATCCAGCACCAAGGGGGGGCGAACTTCACACAGGGTATCGTAGTATCCGGTCACAACAACCATGCGCTAGCGCAGAACGCGCAAGGCAGTCTGATCCCCACTCGCGTAGACGATGTCGGCTGGTTCGACGCGGCGGGTAACCAGCAGAACCTGTTGCCGGATCGACTTCAGCCGTTGGTGTGGAATAGTCTCAACCGGTTAAGGGAAGTCACGCTGGTCCAGCGCGATACCCGATCAGATCGGGAAGCATACCAGTACGGCGGCGACGGCATGCGGGTCAGGAAACACACTGCCTCGCTGACGTCGGGCTCAACGCGTATGATAGAGGCAATCTACTTGCCCGGCCTGACATTGCGGGTCACGCGATCCGACGACGGCCGGATGGTAGCAGTCGCGGCAGTGCTGCAGGAGATCCGAATAGAGGCCGGTCGCGCAAGCGTCCAGGCTCTGCGCTGGGACGCCGGCCTCCCTCAGGGAGTCGCGAACGATGCTTTTCGGTACGACTATGCCGAACTGATTGGCTCGATCGGTCTCGAACTGGACGCGCAGGGCGATGTGATCAGCCGGGAAGAGTACTATCCGTATGGGGGCACAGCCGTGTGGACGGCGCGTAGCCAGATGGAGGCAGACACCCGGTATCGTCGTTATTCAGGCAAGGAACGCGACGCGACCGGCCTGTACGACTATGGTTGGCGTAGCTACCAGCCGTGGATTGGGCGGTGGCTCAATCCCGATCCCGCAGGCGTCGTAGATGGACTTAACCTGTACAGAATGGTGAGGAATAGTCCAGTTTCGCTGAAAGATATTGATGGTTTGGCACCAGGGTACTTTTCGAGTCTTTTCAAGCGCAGTCGACCTAATATTTCCAGACCCAGTCCTTCAATTGCATCAGAGCCAGAAGAGGCGCCAATACTTCGTGCGTGGGAGCGCCGCCCAGAAAGACTTGCACTGGTTCATAGCTTCAACTTTAACGACTCTCCATTCAGCAATAGGAGAGCTAGTGATTTGTTTGACGAATGGGATATAGTTAGCGCTTCACTGGTTGATCTAGATCATTTATCAGAGCGACCAAAGCTTTCCAGTGGCGAAAGAAAAAC
The DNA here is from genome assembly GCF_004803625.1 of Burkholderia sp. LS-044. NCBI lineage: Bacteria > Pseudomonadati > Pseudomonadota > Betaproteobacteria > Burkholderiales > Burkholderiaceae > Burkholderia > Burkholderia sp. LS-044. The sequence goes on along the minus strand of NZ_SSWO01000033.1, from coordinate 1,835 downwards.
CTATATATACAAAGATATAGCTTTCGTTCTTGATGTCCCCGCTCAAAACATCTTAGGAACTTTTGCGTACGACGTTTGGTTTCCCAATCATGCTGGGCGGGAAAATAACCATGCGACGGGGCGTGTAATAGATTCCGCAGCGCTTACTGAGGCTATATTTTCAGGAAGAGGGAAAGATGGTCGAGTGATGCGTGGCCAAGGGGGATATGAGCAGTTGGATACCCCGGAAAATATTTGGTCGAATACAATTTCCGGTGATCCGGGGGGCGACACAAATCCTCATAATGAAATTTTACTTATTGGTCGACCCGGCATCCAACGTCGAATTGGCGTCGCTCCAACTGGCAATATTAAAGTGAGCTCGGTTCTTTATGTTTCGAATAAAGAAAACTATACATCGGGCGATGCCATTATCGCAGAATGGACTAAAATTAGTCATCTACAGGAAAAGCTTCTTTCGTTAAACCCAGGCATAACTTGGAAAGAGATCTAGGATAACGCTGATCAATGAGCCTGTCTGCGTAATTCGTGGGAGCTGGACACGCGTTTCGCATCAAGGTGGACGTCCGGAGCGCGCGTCGCGGGCGGGGCGATATTTACTCCCATCTCCGCACACATGGTTCGCTCATCGGTAAGCACTCGACACGTACCGTTTGTTCATGAGGGCGCGGCACAGGCAATCTGACTCCCATCAGATGCGAGCAGGCCCCCCATCGGTAAGTAAGCGTGGAGCCGATACCATCTTGACGGGGTGAGTTACCGGTTTCCCCAACGATTGGATGCCATACGTAGCAGCGTGGCATTGGCAGCACGTAGATCGAACCGTTCGGCATCGAATCCGGGGCCAACCCAGTTTCTGTAATGTTCTGCCTCTTCGCTATTCGGATCGTTAGATAGCGTGTTCAGGAACGCGTCGTAGCCAGGCGGGCCGCCCACATCTTCTGGCGGGCAGGCACGAGCACCATCGATGACCTGGGCCGCGCCCCACGGTTCGCTTTCAACGATTTCCACTTTCTCAACGACGATGGCGTGATCCCACCCGTCCCCGAAGTCGTACCGGTAGAGGAAGCGTGAGCCAGGTTTCAGGACCTTCTGCAGTCGAACCTTGCGGTCATCGGCGGTCGTGCCCGGATCGGCGAAGTCCAGCACGTCATCGACCTCGAACATGGCGTAGGTCATGCCGTCGATCAGGAAGTCGTGCAGGTGGGAGTCTTCCCAGCCGAAGGCCGCCTGCAGGATATGGTGCAGTTTGCGCAGTGACTCGGTTCCTTCGACCTCGAGCCGGCGCCAGATGGGCGGCTCGATGTGTTGAAGCTGCACGTGCAGGGTAAAGCGCTGGAACGATTTCGCCATCTGATCTCCGGGGAACGGGAAGCCAGCGGCATTATCGCCTTACGATGCCGGGGTGGTCATTTTCCAGGGCAGCAGGCCTTCGACCTGGTTGATCGGATGGTCTGCAATGCGCGCAAGCACGACGCGCAGATACGCCTCGGGATCGATGCCGTTGAGCTTGGCCGTCCCGATCAGGCTGTAGATCGCGGCAGCACGCTCCCCACCTGAGTCCGCGCCGGCGAACAGGTAGTTTCGGCGCCCGATAGCCACTCCGCGCAACACGCGCTCGACCGGCAGGTTATCGATTTCGAGATGCCCGTCGTCGCAGTAGCGCGTGAGCGCTTCCCACCGGTTCAACGCGTAGAGGATCGCCCGACTGTAAGCCCCCGGTGAAGTCATCTTGTCCAGTCGCTTCGTGACCGCGAGGATCGTGTCCACCAGATTTTTAAGTGGACACGTGTACACCATGGAAGGCAACGAGGTTGAAGGGCTGGAACTGATAG
>NZ_SSWO01000032.1:0-41315 GCF_004803625.1 Burkholderia sp. LS-044 | reverse complement strand
TCCGAAGATCAGCTCGCTTCCATCAAGCGCCCACACTTATCGGCTGTTAATTTTTAAAGAGCAATCTGCGAGGAACTTCGTGTTTCCCGGCAGCGCTGCGTTTTCAGCAGCAGAGAAGCGAGATTATTAACCGTTTTTTAAAACTCGTCAACAACTTTTTTAACTACTTCGTTGCGACGACTGCGGTTTAATTTCGTATGTACTGGAGTTGCTAAAACCAACTTCAACAGCACCGCTTCCCTTCTTCCCCCGCGCTGCGTTTCCGTTAGCGCGAAAGAGGCGTGATTCTAAGCACCTGCCCCCATCCACGCAAGCCCTTTCGTGAAATATTTTTGACATGCTATGCCGGGAGCAGCCGAGCCTGCCCAGTGGTCATATATAAGCGAAACGGCAAGAGCTGCCCCGGTCGCCCGTGTACAGCCCCGCCGCCGCGAACTCGACCTTCCGTCAGTTACCGCCCCACCATCGCCCTCACCACACCGTCCCGCCGAATCAGTCCGTGATACAGCGCCGCCGCAAAGTGCGCGAGGAACGTCAAGAAGAACAGATAGGCCAGCACGCGATGCGCGACCCTCAGCCAGGCGAACGTCACCGGATCAGCCGACACCAGCGCCGGCAGCTGCACGCCGCCGCCCAACGTCACCGGATACCCGCCCGCCGACAGCATCGCCCACCCGATCAGCGGCATCGCCACCATCAGCGCATACAGCACAAGATGCGATCCGTGCGCGGCCACCTTCTGCCACCACGGCAGATCCTCGGGCAACGCCGGCGGCTTCGACAACACCCGCACCACGATCCGCACGCACACCAGCACCAGCACGGCCACACCCAGCGGCTTGTGAATCGCCACCAGAACCTCATGCCGCCCGGAAACGGACGCCACCATCCCCACCCCGATGAACAGCATCGCGATGATCATCGCGGCCATCACCCAGTGCAGCACCCTCGCGGGCAAACCAAACGTCGCAGAAGTCTTCATCACCGTCCCTCCGAACTCAACCTGGCCACACCCGCCACGCCGGCCTCTTCACTCGTCCTGCGCAGATACGAATCCGCATAAGCAGCCGAGCGCGCCGCCAGCAACGGATCCCCCGACACCTGGATCCCCTGCGGCAGCACCGTCGGGTCGTAATTCACATCCCGGCACGGCCCGCTGTCCTGCGCCTCCACGCGGTCGAGCACGAGCGTGCCCGCGTCGATCGTCGTGCGCTGCGCGGGCCAGACCTTCGTGGCGTCGTCCACCGGATCGCCGGGCTCCGCCAGCGTGACCAGCAGCTTCCACTTCTGCGCACCCGCCGCGATACGCTGCGTCACGTCCTGCTGCAACACGTTCGGGTCCGCCGCCGTCGCGACGTCGCCGGCGCCGGCCGTCTGCTCCGGCACGACGCGCCACCGCACCGCCTGGCGCTTGCCGGCCGCGTCGACGAAGTAGAACGCGTTCAATCCGTAATAGCTTTCGGTGACGTAGCTCGCGCTCGGCTTCGCACCCTTCACCCATTGCAGGAACGCGCCCGCCTCCGGGTGCGCGCCGAAAAACGCCTTTACCTTCGCCGGGTCGGGCTTGCCCGTCTTCGGATCGGGCCGGGTCGCCATCAATTGCGCGTAGAACGCCTGCGGCGTCGCCACCGGAAACACGGGCATCGCGTTCATCCCGGTTCGCCATTGCTCGCCATCGGGCGCGGTGAGCTTCAGCGCGAGGCTGCGGATCGGCACGCTGCTGTCGGGCGCGTACGGGTTCCCGCCCGGCAACGCGAAGCGCCCGACCACCGGCGTGCGCACCGCCTTGAAGAACGGCGCGACCGAATACGAGCTCGCGGCGCCGTTGCCTTCGAAGTAACCGGTCACGCACACGCCCTTCGCGTGATTGCGCCGGAAGCCCGGGTGAATGCCGCCGCCGGCCGTCTGCAATGCGTCGACGATCCGGTGCGGGGTCAGACGCGCCGGCGCAAGCCATCCGCCGACATACCCGAACGCCACGGCCACGCCGGCCACCGCGCCGCCGATCGCGGCCCAGCGCCACCACCCGCGCCCGGGCTCGCGCTGCGGCGAAGAAGAGGAAGAAGATCGCTCCATGAATGTGCTCCCGACCATCAGGTCATTGTCGAACCCGCGTAGGACGCCACCCGCGCCGCTTTATTCCACGAAAATTTTTTTCCTATGCTGGTGGAATACGCGGCGCCCACCGGCGTCCTACGCTGCATCCCGACCCATTCGGCAACCGGCCCGGCCATGCCCTCTACCGCCCTCGACGACGACGTACTGCGCGAACTCATCCCCAGGCTGCGACGCTTCGCGCTCTGGCTCGCGCGCGACGTCCACGCCGCCGACGATCTCGTCCAGTCGACGCTCGAGCGCGCACTGTCGCGCTGGACGAGCCGCCGCGACGACGCGTCGCTGCGCAGCTGGCTCTTCACGATCCTGTACCGGCAGTTTCTCGACGGCAAACGCAGCGCAAAGCGCTACGCGTGGCTGCTCGGGCGCATCCGCGACGACGACGAAGCGCACTGGCCGTCCGCCGAACGCGAATTCGCGGCGCGCGCGACGCTCGAAGCGTTCGGCCGGCTCTCCGACGAACAGCGCAGCCTGCTGCTGCTCGTCGCGGTCGAGGGCTTCACCTATCAGGAGGTCGCCGACCTGCTCGAGGTGCCGATCGGCACCGTGATGTCGCGGCTCTCCCGCGCGCGCCAGGCGCTGCGCCAGCTCAGCGACGGCGAGCTTCCTGCTCCTTCTTTGCGACTGATGAAGAAATGAACACGCCTCCGAACGAACACGACCTCCAGGCCTACGTCGACGGCCAGCTCGACGACGATGCGCGCGCCGCGGTCGAGCGTTATCTCGCGCTGCATCCGGCGCGCGCGGAACAGGTGAAGCAATGGCAGCAGGATGCGCAGCGGTTGCGAGCCGCGCTGGAAAGCGTGCGGATGCCAGCGGATAACCTTGCGCTGGATCCTGCCGCCATTCGCGGCAGGCAGGCGGAGCGCACACGGATGCGGTTCGCGATCGCGGCTTCGTTCGTGTTCTGCGTCGGGCTGGGGACATTCGGCGGATGGCAGGCGCGTGGATGGAACGCGGCGCCGCCCATCGCACCGATGAGCGATGCAGTCGAGGCTTACCGGATGATGGTGGTCGATCAGACGGCGAAGGTGGATTACCGGCCGACCGGTGCGGGCGATTTGCAGGGGTGGCTCACCCGGCGCGTCGGGGCATCGGCGCGGCTGCCGGATCTGAGCGCTGCGGGGTTCAGGCCGGTCGGTGGGCGGTTGTTCACGACGGACAGCGGGGCCACAGCTGCGATGGTGCTCTATGAAGACGAGGCCGGGCGGACGCTCAGCTTCTATCTCCGGCCGGCAGAATCGAAACATCGCCTGCTGCCGGCCGGGCAACGTGTGGATGGCGCGTTGCTCGCGCGGTACGGGTCGGTGAACGGGCTCAACTATGCGGTGGTCGGGCCGGCTGGGAACCTCGCGGAGAAAGCGGTCGTGCAGGCGCTCGATCAGCAGACTTGAAGTAGCAGGATGCGCGCCCGGTCGGCGGTTGGGGGCGGCCGCCAGCGCGTTTTGTGTTTTGTGGCGCGGCCCGGCGGGCTTGAACGGGCGCACGCTCACCACTCGCTTGCACAGTGTTTCGACTGACTTTCCCTGGCTGTTATGCACATCGAAGCCGCTCCGGTGCCCTCACCTTTGGGAATCACAGGGTTTCGAGTCGCTGCGGAACAGGATGTCCACATCGATCACGGGTAAGCGATCCGGCTTCCAAGGATGGCTACGATCCTGTCCGTCCAGGTAGAGTCGCCACCGAGACCTGGCTGCCGGCAAGCATCTTGTTCGCTCGACGCACGAACACCCAGTGCCAAACCCAGAGGAAAACTGCAACGCCACCGGCGATGGAGCCAAGGGTATCGGGTATCAACGAAACAACCTGCGCAAGACACCACCCGATGCCACTGATCCGGCCGAACGAGCGCAGACCCGACAGCGCCGGATTGATACGGGACTCCGCTTCCAGGGACTTCGCAACGTTGGAAATAATGAAGAAATCCTCGATGAAGTTGTACGGCAAGAGGAACATGAGCCAGACGCTGTCGGGTTCGGCCGCACGCGATCCTTGGTTGACCGATTTCAGGGTAGTCCTCAGGTCGCTCGCGTAGGCATAGACCAGAGCCAGGAAAACCGTGATGACGACGATGCCGCCGATTGTCCCAAGCCTCTCCATTTCGCCGAGAACGCCACCGTCTTCTGAAGGATAGACAAGGGGATAGGCGAGCCCAAAGGCAATGGGGAGGCTCAGCATGGCTTTGAGAATGATCCGCGCAGTTGCGCTCATGTGTATCCGATGGATAGGTGCGTTGTCACCGGCAGCATAGCGAACGATCATCCTCGCCGTGCGACTTTGTCCTGGCATATGCCGCCTTCTCTCGCGACGCCAGTCGAGTCGGTGTCTGAACCGCACCGGGAATCGTGGAGGCCGGTCAGCTTGATCGTGGTGACGCTACATGCTGATATCGTTCGGTTCGCTCACCTTGGGTCTGCACAGCGTTTCGAGTTGCGTGGATGCGTGATATCCACAACCCGGGAGGTGACGCAAACATCCTCACCACATTCGCGTACCCTCACCCGTTGAATGCACAGGATTTCGAGTGTCTTGGCTGCTCGATATCCACATGGCACTCAGTCACGGCGGATCGCGCGAACATTCTCCCCATCACCTGCTCCATTCCGGAAAAACCCTGTCCAACAAGGCATTCGGGCTGATTCACACGGTCGAGTGCATGGCGCTCACCTGTCCGATGCACAGCGATTCGACTGGTTGGGCGTGCAGGTTGTCCACATGCGGCACGTCGGCAAGCGCACGAACGTGATGCACTTTCCCCCGCGCTCGCATCGTGGAGCCGGCATTTCTGCACTCAGTCGCGGGCTCACGTATCCGGATCGGCTCGTCACGGTCAGAATTCGCCGGGATCCGCCCTCCGCTTGCGATCCGAGCGCATGCTCACCTATTGCCCGCACAGCATTTCACGTCATTTGCGCCGCGGTTACCCACATACGAAGGCTGACCACCTTCACCGCCGCCCAGGTCACTTGGTCAGATGAACCTTGAGAATCTCGCCGGTCTCCGGGGAGATGACGTATCCCATCGACGTTCCGAGCGGACTCGCATTGCCGAGCCCGCGCATGCCGGGAGGCATCTTCGCCAGAAACGTCACGCCGATGACGTGGTCGCCCGGTTTCGGATCGACCCTCGCGGCACTTTCGTCCGTGATGCAGATCTCGAAGGTGTGCAGATCCTGCCCGGTTTTCGCGAAGTCGTCATAGGCGGCCTTCAGGCCGAGCAGCGTCGCGGTATTGAGCCGGACGGAACATCGATCGACCTCGCCGAAATTCAGCTTGCTCATGGCGTTCTCCGGATATCACGGGTTCGGGTTCGTCTGCGGCGCTTGCCGCGGCTCGAGGAAATACTGCGATTCGTCGGGAATGACGCCGTTCACGTAACGCCGGTCTTCCCATAACAATCGCCAGCACGTCGGGATGAACAATCCCAGGAAATCGTCCGTCAGGTGCGGCGCACGCGTGCCCCGAGTGAAGTAATTGAAGCAACCTCCATTACGCAAACCGGGCATGACGATCGGCACGAGGCCCGGCCGCCTCGACCACTTGACGACGACAGGCTCCCAGATGCCGTCGCACGGCACTTTCCGGCCGGTCCAGATGATCGGGCCCACAGCTTCTGGAACCGCGGGCAGCTCCTCCGGAAACACCGGATACGAAAGCGTGTGGAAGTTGCGCTCATGGGCATCCGGGGACAACAGCTGTCTTGCCGAGCGCAGACGTGCGAGGTTGCCGAATCGATCGTCCGAATCGAACGGCGCATACTCCATCTGGTATTCCGATGCGTGCAGCAGTCGGGCCAGCGCGTCGATCTTCGGCGGGTATGGGGCAATCTGCCCACCGCGATCCCAGTAATCGGGATTAGGGTAGAAATACGCGTCCAGAAGGCGGTATTGCCGGTACACGTGCTTGAACGGCCCACCGCTCCGCCAGCCAATCCGGTTCCCTCGAGCCAGCTCGGTCAGCCCTCGATCGTAAGCCGCGAGAATGTCGGCGATGATCGGAAAGTGCTTGTCATGAATGCCATCCGGATCGTCATCGGGCCACGCGTTCACTGCATGCTCGTACGCGTTCGCGAAGCGCTCGAATGCCTCGCGCTTGCGCGCCCAGAGCGACAGGCTCGTCAGGCGTTGCAGCAGCCAGAAAATCTTGCGCCGGGTGGCGTCGTCCGTCATGTCGTACTGCTCGATCGTGTCGGTCATCATTGATCGTCTCGCATCGGCACCGGTTGCCTGCCCGTCATGCCCTCTCCTTTGCGTTCACGCTGGCGCAGCGTCATCGCCCAGGCCGCTGCGTTTCAACACCTCCCGCAGGCACACCGGACACACATACTCACCGGCGTCCCACAGCCGCACGAACATGGCCGGATCGTCGATCCGGAACGTCGAATCGACGATGTCGATATCCGGCCCGAGCACCTTGCGCAAAAACGCTTCGTCGAACCAATACTTGGGCTCGTGCTTCACACGGGCATCGATCACCCGCACGACGTGACAATCACGGATCACATCGATCGTGAGAATCGCCGTTTCGATATCCGGCGACGCCCGCGTCGGCCGGATCAGCCCGTGAAGTTCGCATCGCGCGAAATCGCTCGGCCACTTTGCATTCGCCGCGACGACGGACGTATCGAACGCCTGCTCTTTCGTCGTCGGTTGATGGGGCACCTCGCCGGAACGCACGAGCAGTTCGTCCAGACACGCCAGACAGACATACGCGCGCATGCGCTCCAATGCCGCGATCTTCGGAAATGCCTTCACGTGCGCGACCTGGTCGACGAAGATCGCATGGACCTCGTGCTCGTCGAGCTCGGCGCGCAACATCCACATCTCCCGGCTGTATCTCGGCCGGTCGAGCGAGACCTTCACGAGTTCACCGGGCACACACTGCCCGCGCAACCTGATGCGTGTGTCCACCCCCTTCGATGTTGTCGCCGTGGAAGCGCGTCCGTGTCGATGGCAAACGATCGGTCCCATTACTCACTCCAGTTGCGAGCGCCGCTTGCGTCGCCCTGTTCTTTCTTCGGTTTCGTCGCGCCGTGGAAGACATCGAGCGATCGCACACCGCATTCATCGCGTTTCGATGACGCACTGTCTCGGCCCGCGCCAGGCGATCGCCCATTCCCCGCGCCCGGATTGCCGAGCGAAGCCCAACCGTGCCAGCCCATCGGCGGCGGCCACCACCTTCGTCACGACAACCGCAACATGGCCGGCAATCTCCGTCGCCAGCATTTCGTCGACAGGTGCCTTCATCGATCGCTTCGACCTTCGTCGTTCGTCGCGCGCCAGTCAATCCACTCGACCGCGAGCGCGAGGAGCTCCGGCAAATTGCCCGGGCCGCCGTAGCCGGCGAATTCAGCGCTGGTCGCACGCACGGATATCCAGTCCGACTCGTTGCGCTCGATCGACAGATCGATCACCTTGCCGGACGTCGCGCCGTCAAGCTTCACCTTCCATCCCGGATTGTCCAGCGTGACGACCTCGATGCCGTGCGCGTGTTCCCAGACGCCATCGCAACGCGATTCGTACCAGCGCTGCAGCGCAGTCAAAGAATCAATCATGTGCCTGTGCCTCTCGTCATCCGGTTCACACCGTTGCGAGCCATCCGACGATGTCTTCGATGTCTTGGCGAGACAGCTTTCCGACGCGATCGACAAATACCCCGTAGTCGAGATCGAACTTCACGTTGAATCGCTCGCCTTTGTAGCGGCAGCACAGGACGTCGGCTTCCGGGATCGACACGCGTTGCTCGAACACGATGTCGCCCGGATGTTGCTGCATTCGATGTACGACTGTGTCGATGTCGAGCGTGTCGAGCCTGGACAACGAAGAATCGGTCATGTGTCGTGAGCCTGTCCGACGGGCCTTTGCATCCTGAATGCCGGCGATTCTACAGACATGACGGTCCGCACATCACCCACGCGCTTCACAGCTTCCCGATTCGTTCTTCTGTTCGCCGCACGCAGTGCATATCCCGGGCGGATCACAGTCGACGGACTGTGCTTATCCAAAGGTGTTAACAGGGTTCGTATATATACGTAGTGATAGTTAACAAGCGCTGTGCCTCACAGTGGATAACCTCCGTAACGCACTGAATTTTCAGCACGAAGCGGGATGCATAACCATGGGTGTCGCACGTGAACAGCTCCGCGCAGCACAGAACAACTTTTCGCCGATTCACAGACTCGCCGACATATCCTCAATCGTTCCACTGTGAATCCAGAGGCTTGCCGGACGGTTATCCAGAGGGCAATGTGGATAACATCACCGCGCATCGACGCGTTTTGCTGTGACGCGAAGCGGTGAAGGCGACGTGCCTGGCATCGCCAGGCACCGTCGATCGTTTGCCCCCGCACGCGCCGATTCAAAAAATTTTCACGAAAGGGCTTGTGCTCCTCAAAAACCCTCTCTATAATTCGCGGCTTCTTAGGCTCGTAGCTCAGTTGGTTAGAGCACCACCTTGACATGGTGGGGGTCGTTGGTTCGAATCCAATCGAGCCTACCAACGAACAAAATGAAGGGGTCCGGCAGCGCAAATTGCCTACAGGCAACGCGGCTCGCCAAACATACAAACGCCACGCGGCAACCTCGCGTGGCGTTTTTCTTTTTCCGGCCGAAACAACGCGAAACGACGCATATCGCCCCGATGCGTTGCGCGATCCACGGCATCGCATCTCCACCGACATCCTGGCCCGTGACGCTACGACCTGCGCTGCACGGCAGGTAGAATCGTGTGCGACCGAAGCGGCTGCGCCGTTCGATTTTCACCGCACCCGACCACATCAAAACAACAACGCGCGACCCGCGCGACTGAGAGCACCCGACCATGTCCGACGTCACGACCGCTGCATCGTCCGCGAGCAACGACGAAATCGCCGCTTATGTCGGCAAGAAGGCTGCCTGGTTCGAGCGGAAATGGACGATCGCCGCGTCGCGCAAGAACCGGCAGTCGTGGAACTGGGCAGCCTGTTTCCTGGGCCCGGTCTGGATGGCGTATCGATGCATGTACTGGCAGGCCGCGGCCGTCCTCGGCGCGTCGCTCGCGATCACGCTGGTCGAGCTGCTGTTCTTCCCGACATACTTCGAATCGAGCACGCTCGATCCGGTCACGATCGGGATCGCGGTTTCGCTCGGCTGGTACGGGAACGGCCTCTACAAGGCGCACGTCGAGCGCCGGGTCGACAAGCTGCGCCCGAACGCGACGTCGCGCGAATCGTTTCTCGCGTTGCTGGAAGCGCAGGGCGGCACGAACTGGCTCGCGGCGACCGGTTTCGCGATCGCGACGCCGTTGCTCGGCTTCCTGATGATCGTGATCCGCAACGTCGTGGTCGGCACGTATTGATCGCACGAGTACGAGCGCGAGCACGAACCGGCGGCCGGTAAAGCAGGGCGGTGAACAGCGCGCATCGCGGCCGTGCCTGCGCACGGCACCCGGCGCGCGATCCCGCCACCTTCAATGCAGATGCTTCAACTTGTCAGGATTGCGCACGACATAGATCGCGACGATCTTTCCGTCCTCGATCTCGAGCGCCGTGGTCTGCAGCTCGCCATCGGATTCCAGCGTGACGAAACCCGGCAGCCCGTTGACGAACCCGGCACGCACAAGCTTCGATGCATGTGTCGCAAACAGCTCGGCCAGATACTCGTGCACCTTCATCACGCGTTCGAAGCCGAACACCGGCTTGCCCGCCGCCGAGCGCTTGCCGCCACCGTCCGAATGCAGGCTCACGTCCTCGGCGAGCATCGCGCCGAGCGTGCGCATGTCGCCGCTGCGTGACGCGGCAAAAAACGCTTCCGCCAATTCGATCCCGCGCTGTTTCTCGACATGAAAGCGCGGCCGCGCCTCGCGCACATGCGTGCGGGCCCGCGCGGCGAGCTGCCGGCACGCGGCCGGGTCGCGCTGGATCGTCGTGGCCACTTCGTCGAACTCGAGGCCGAACACGTCGTGCAGGAGGAACGCCGCGCGTTCGAGCGGCGAGAGCCGTTCGAGCGCGAGCAGCAGCGGCAGCGTGACGTCTTCCTGTTCGTCTTCCTCGACGACCGGCTCGGGCAGCCACGGGCCGATATAGGTCTCACGCTGGTGCCGTGCGGACTTCAGCTGGTCGAGGCACATGCGCATCACCATGCGGCGCAGGAACGCCTCGGGCACGCGCACCTCGGTACGGTCGACGTCCATCCAGCGGATGAACGCTTCCTGCACCATGTCCTCGGCATCCGCGACGGAACCGAGCATCCGGTACGCAACGCGAATCAGCGTGCGACGCAGCGGGTCGAAGCTCGCCGCCGCGTCGGCCTGTGCTTCGGCGCTGCCCCTGGCCGGGTCGAGGGTCGCCATCAGGCCACCATCTTCGCGGCGACGGCCTTCGCGTCGGCCGGGTCGATCCACAGCCCGAAGCCGACGGCGAGCCGGTTCCAGCCGTTGATCACGTTGATCATCAGCGTGAGCTTCACCTGTTCCTCCTGGCTGAAGTGGTCGTTCAGCGCCGCGTAGGCTGCTTCGTGTGCGGCGTGGCCCTCCGACAGCCGCGTGAGCGCTTCGGTCCAGCCGAGCGCCGCGCGTTCGCGGTCGGTGTAGCAGGGCGCTTCGCGCCACGCGGCGAGCAGATAGATGCGCTGCTCGGTCTCGCCTTGCTCGCGCGCCTCGGCCGTGTGCATGTTAATGCAGTTCGCGCACGCGTTGATCTGCGATGCGCGGATCTTGACGAGCTCGATCAGCGTCGGCTCGAGGCTCCCGGCAGCGGCGACCGATACGGTCATCCAGCTCTTCATCAGTGCGGGGGCGGCGGCAAACGGATTGAGTTTCGCAGTCATGGTCCTTCTCCTTTCGTGTGGGTTCCGGTGACATGACGAGCGAGCCCCCCGCGTGTGTGACATCGGCGAAAAAATTTTTTCCGAAGCTCGTTTGGCTGCGAACCCGGACAAAGGGCGGGGCGGTTCATCTCCGTGCCGGTTGCGGCGCACGAACACGTTCGTCAGACAAATCCGGGCATCTCGGGGCATTCACTCACGATCGCTGTGCGGATGTCATGGGGCGTCAGCAGCCCGCCTGCGCGGACCAGCGCGTCGCGCACGGCGTTCACGCCCGAACCGGCAGGCCTGTCCGGCGTGTCACGCGTGCGACATGCGCGCAGCCAACACTTTCATTTCTCTTTCGTTCGCGTTTCACCGGCATCCCGATTCGCAGCATTCACATTTCTGGACCATACTGTTCTGCACGGGCAGATGAAGTGACGCCGCATTCGCGGCCCGGCGCGCGCGCCGGCTGCCCGTCGACGCAGCAGCAGGTTGCACGTCAGCCGCGCGCATCATGCGCAAGGCTTTCCCTTTTCCGGCAACGCAACGCAGCGAATCGCGACGTGGACGGTAAACCGATGAGCCTCCTTGCATCACAGCTTCAGCGCCGTTACCAGGACGTGCGCACCCATAGCGTCGCGTTGACCGCGACGCTGTCCGCTGAAGACCAGGCCGTGCAGTCGATGCCCGACGCGAGTCCGACGAAATGGCATCTCGCGCATACGACCTGGTTCTTCGAAACCGTCGTGCTGATGCGCCGCGTGCCCGGCTACGCGCCGTTCGACGACGCATTCCAGTTCCTCTTCAATTCCTATTACGAAGCGCTCGGCCCGCGCCATCCGCGGCCGCAGCGCGGGCTGCTCACGCGCCCGTCGCTCGACGAGGTGCATGCGTACCGGCAATACGTCGACGACGCGATGCTGCGCGCGTTGGCCGGCGCCGATGCGGCGCTGCTCGATACGATCGCGCCCGAGATCGTGCTCGGCCTGCATCACGAGCAGCAGCACCAGGAACTGATCGTCACCGACATGCTGCACGCGTTCTCGTGCAACCCGCTGAAGCCGGCGTTCCGGCCGCGCAACGGGACGGACGCGGACGCGATGGCCGCGGGCGATGCGGGCGCGCTGCACTGGCTTCACCAGCCGGGCGGGCTCGTCGAGATCGGCCACGACGGCGATGCGTTCTCGTTCGACAACGAACGGCCGCGTCATACGGCGCTCGTGCGGCCGTACGAGATCGCGAACCGCCTCGTGACGAACGCGGAGTTCGCGGCGTTCGTCGCCGACGGCGGCTACACCCGCCCCGAGTTCTGGCTGTCCGACGGCTGGGCCACGGTGCAGCGGGAAGGGTGGCAAGGGCCCGCGTACTGGCTGCCCGACGACGACGATGCGGCCGCCACGCGCGTCCGTCGCACGTTCGGCCTGCACGGCATCGAACCGCTCGCGCCCGACGCACCGGTGTGCCACGTGAGCTTCTACGAAGCGGCCGCATACGCGGAATGGGCCGGCGCCCGCCTGCCGACCGAATTCGAATGGGAAGCCGCGTTCCCCGCCGAAGGCATCCGGCAGATGCTCGGGCACGTGTGGCAATGGACGCGCTCGTCCTACGAGCCGTACCCGGGCTTTCGGCCGCTCGCGGGCGTCGCCGCCGAATACAACGGCAAGTTCATGGTCGGCCAGCAGGTCCTGCGCGGCAGCAGCATCGCGACGCCGCCCGGGCACGAACGGCCGACGTACCGCAATTTCTTTCCGCCGGCCGCGCGCTGGCAATTCACGGGGGTGCGACTTGCGCGAGACGTCTGACCAGACGGCCACGAGCGGTGGCCAGCAACCCGCCCGCGATTCGCGGCCGAGCGCGTTCGAGCGCGACCTGATCGACGGACTGTCGCGTACGCCGCGCAGCATTCCGCCGAAATACTTCTACGATGCGGCCGGCTCCGCGCTGTTCGATCGCATCTGCGAACTGCCCGAGTATTACCCGACCCGTACCGAGCTCGGCATCCTGCGCGATCGCGCGGCCGAGATCGTGCGGCGCGTCGGCCCGCATGCGGAACTCGTCGAATTCGGCGCGGGCTCGCTCGAGAAGATCCGCGTGTTGCTCGACGCGTTCGCGGGCAACTATGCGAACGCGCCGGCGCGCTACGTGCCGGTCGACATCTCGGCGGACTACCTGCACGGCGCAGCCGCGCGGCTGCGGTCGGCCTATCCGTGGCTCGACGTCGCGCCGATCGCCGCCGACTACACGAAGGCCGAGCAACTGGCCGCGCTGACCGCGACACCGGCGCGGCGCATCGGTTTCTTTCCGGGCTCGACGATCGGCAATTTCTCGCGGGACGAAGCCGACGCATTCCTGCGCGATGCCGCACGGCTGCTGCGCGGCGGCGGCCTGCTGGTCGGCGCCGATCTCGTGAAGGACGCGCGCACGCTGCACGACGCGTACAACGATGCGCAGGGCGTGACCGCGCAGTTCAACCTGAACCTGCTGGTGCGCGCGAACGCGGAGCTCGGCGCGGATTTCGACGTCAACGCGTTTTCGCATTGCGCGTTCTACGACAGCGAGCGGCAGCGCATCGAGATGCATCTCGTCAGCGATGTCGCGCAGACGGTGCACGTGCGCGGCCACGCGTTCCGCTTCGACGCCGGCGAGCGCATCCACACGGAGAATTCGCACAAGTTCACGATCGACGGCTTCCATGCGATCGCGCGCCGCGCGGGATTCGCGCCCGATACCGTGTGGACCGACGCGGACAACCTGTTCAGCGTGCACTGGCTGCGCAGCGTCGACGATATCCGCGCGTAACGCCCGCTGTTGCGAACCGCTCGCGCCGCGCGGTGCGGGCGGTTCGCGTCCCGCGCACGCCGGCGAGCTCGATCGAATCGCCCGGTTTCGTGTCGAAACGCCCTTTTTACCGGCCCGATGCATCGCCGCAACGGTGTTTCGAGTATGGCCTCTCCCTTGTCCCGCAAGGCTTTGCAGGCATCCGTAAACGTCCGTTACCTGTCTCGCATACCCGTTTCACCTGTGTCTGTGTCCGGTGCCTAGACTCCGAACCGTATTCACATGACGCACGACACGTGCAGGGAGTCGCGAGATGAGCAAGAAACTTATTCTCGGTGCAGTTCTCGGTGTAGCGGCGCTGGCAGCTTCGGGTGTCGCGTCGGCCCACGTCGACCTGTCGGTCGGCATCGGCGTGCCGGGCGTCTACGCGGCGCCGGCACCAGTCTACGTCGCACCGCCGCCGCCTGTCATGTACGCGCCGGTCGGCTACCGCGATGACGGCTGGCGTGACGATGGCTGGCGTCGGCGCGAATGGCGCGAACACGAATGGCGCCGCCGTGAATGGCGCGAGCACGAGTGGCGCGACCGCGGCGGCTGGCGCGGCGGCCGCTGGGACTAAGTGGCCCGGCTGATCACCACGAGAGGAGAGTGACAACATGACGCCCATTCGTCACATCAGGCTGTGTGCCGCCGCCGCTGTCGTGGCGCTCGCAACGATCGGCAGCGCGCATGCGGCGGGCTGCATGAAGGGTGCGGTGGTCGGCGGGGTCGCCGGCCACTACGCGGGGCACCACGCGGTCGTCGGTGCGGTCGGCGGCTGTATCGTCGGCCACCACATGGCGAAGAAGCAGGCACAGGAGCAGGCCGCGCAGCACAAGGCCGCCGCGCAGGGCATGCAGCCGCCGCAGTAAGCACTCCACCACCGGGGCGGCGCCCACGCGCCGCCACCGCCTGCTTCGTTCCCCGTTCATGCAACCCCCGGATTGATCCGACGAATGTGCGCCGCGCGCACCGTTACGATCATTTACAACGTCGTGTGGCGCAAATTTGGCGCGTTCATAGAATGCAGTCACACGAACGCGCTCCAGGGAGCACAAGATGAAACAGCAACGATATCTGTCCGTATTGACGGCCGCGCTGCTCGCGCTCGGCTCGGTGTCCGCCTACGCGGCGGCCGGCGGCAATGGCGGTGGCAACGGTGGCGGTCATGGCGCAGGCGGCTCGGGCGGCAACGCGGGCGGCATGTCCGGCGGCCACATGAGCGGCCAGGCGCTGAGTAACTCGAACGGCATGCACGCGGGGGACCGCGACAAGGGCCTGTCGCGCGCAGCCGACCGCTCGGATACGATCGCCGATCGCGCCGGCGTGCAGCCGGGTCATGGTCACACGCACGGGCATGCGCATGGCCATACCGCGCATGCGTCGACGTCCACGCATCGTTCGCATCACAACGCATTCGGCCGCACGCTGTAAGCGCGGCACACGCATGCGGGAAAAGGGCGCTTCGGCGCCCTTTTTTCATCGAGGCACCGCATCGCCGCCGTCGCGCGGAAACGTCGTGCCGACCCGATTTGCAACCAGCCGTAACCGCGTCGTACTCGCGCAGGAACACGGATCGCCTTCACGCGGTTGACGGAAGAGAAACCGTCGCGTGAAGAGGGCGCGGCGAGGGTGTCCGGCACGTTCACCAAGGCAGAAAAAAGGGCGGCTCATCGCCGCCCTTCGTATCACCGCCCGGCGCCTGCCAGCGGCACCGCAGGTTCGAACAACGCATCGGCCTGCCTGACGCGCACGAAGCGCGCCGCGCCGTCGCCGTCCACCAGTGCACGGAAATGCGCTTCGCCGCACGCGAGCTTCGCACGCTCGTGCTCGCTCGGCACATGGCCGTCCGTATTCGGCGTATCGACGACGAAGTACAGCCGCTCGCCGCCGTCCTGCTCCGCGAGCACGGCCCAGTCCGGGTGATAGCTGCCGAGCGGTGTCTGCACGCGGAACCACGCGGGCAGCTTCGCGTACAGCTTCACGCCGTCGTGCGCCTCGAGCGCATCGGCGAACGCGCGCTCCGCGTCCGTCTCGCACACGACCGCTTCGTGGATCGACTTCTGCGCGTCGGGCCGCAGGTTGCGCAGGTAACCCGTCAGCGCCTCGCTTTCGAACGATTCGAGCGCATGCACATGGCGCTCGCCGAGCTTGCGATACGTGATGCCCGCGACGAGCGCGAGCCGCTTGCAGCGGTTGATCGCATCGGCCGCGACCGCGATGAACTGCTGCGGATTCACGCGAAAATCGTCGAGCCGGCCGCTGTCGGCCAGGATCGTCGCAAGCGAACGGCGCGTGAGCTGCGTGCGGTCCTGCAGCTCGGTGAGCAGGTCGGGCAGCGGCAGCTCGCCTTCGTCGAGCAGCACCGTACCGGCGCCGGCCACCTCGATCGCCTCGATGCCGGCCTTGCCGATATCGATCTCGGCCTTGCGCCACTGCAGCCGGGCGCGCGCGATGTCCGGCGCGTCGTGCAGCGCGGCCGCGCAGTCGCGCACGAGCTTCGCGTTGTCGAATTCGACGCGGTACACGGTGCGATGACGGATGCGGTCCCACAACGCGCGGAAATCCTCGCCGAACACGACGGCTTTGCCCGACGCATCGCGCCGCAGCGCGATCGCACGGCGCTCGTCCGCGTTGCGCACGGCAAAACGGCCCGACAGCTTGCGCAGCGTCGCGACGATCGGCGCGCGCAGCATCTCGAACGCCTCGGGCAGCACGAGCGCGCTCTGGCGCAGCGCATCCTTCAGCCGGTCGAGCACCTTGCCCTGCGCATCGACGTAACCCTGCTCGTGCAGATGATTCCACAGCACGCGCGACAGCTCGATGCCGAGCGCATGCGCGGGCGCGTCGCCCTCCTGGACGGGCAGCGCCGCGAACTGGTGTTCCTCGACGATCCCGAAACGGATGCCCGTATCGGCCTCGATTTCCTTCTGCAGGTTCTCCGCGAACGACTCGTAGCGCTCGGTCGCGATCACGGTGAGCGTGTTCACGCCCGGGTCGCGCACGCGTTCGCCGTCCTGGTCGACGGCGAGGCGCAACCCGCGGCCGAGCGTCTGGCGGCGCTCGCGCTCGGTCTGGATGTCGCGCAGCGTGCAGATCTGGAACACGTTCGGGTTGTCCCAGCCTTCCTTCAGCGCCGAGTGCGAGAAGATGAACTTCAGCGGCGTGTCGAACGACAGCAGCGCTTCCTTCTCGCGCATGATCAGGCCGTACGCGCGTTCCGCGTTCTCGCGGGCCGCCGCGCTGCTTTCGCTCGTATCGGTCCAGCCGCCCTTGCGGTCGATCGAGAAGTAGCCGTTGTGCGCACGCTCGACTTCGAGTGCGACGTCGACGCCGTCGAACAGCGCACGGTAGGCCGGCACGCGCGCCGCGCGCGCATATTCCTCTTCGAAGATCAGCGCGTAGTCGCCCTTCACGGGCACACCGTTCTCGTCGTAGCGGCGATAACGCTCGACCGAATCGACGAAGAACAGCGACAGCACCTTCACGCCGCGCTCCGCGAGGCGCAGCTCCTTGTCGAGATGCTCGCGGATCGTGCGGCGGATCATCTCGCGCTGCACGGCGAGCGTATCGATGTCGCCGAACGCCTCGCCGAGCGACAGGAACGCCTCGCCTTCCGGATGGCGCAGCTCGACGTACTCGGCGCCCTTCACCGCATGCACCTCGCCGATCCGCAGCCCCGCATACAGCGCGCGCCGGGTCAGGCGTTCGAGATCGTCGCCGTCGGTGGCCGTCACGATCTGGCGCTTCACGCCGGCCGCCGTCGCGACGTCGAGCTCGACGCGCGCGCTGATCGCGCCGCGCCGGTTCGACACGCCGACGAGCCGCACATACGGCTTGTTGTGCGCATCCTCGACGATCGCCGATGCGATCTCGATCTGCTTCACGAGCTTGCGTTCGTAAGCGTCGACCGCGTCGAGCCGGTACACCATGTGATGGCGATCGACGTGCGTGGCCGAATAGCGCAGCGTGCAGAGCGGCGCCATCGCGGCGAGCGCTTCGCGCCCGCGCCCCTCGAGCCCGCCGTCGACGCTTTGCGGCTCGTCGACGATCACGATCGGCCGCGTCGCACGGATCAGGTCGATCGGCTTCTCGCCGCCGGTCTTCTCGCTGTCCTTGTAGAGGTTGTTGATTTCCTTCTTGTTGATCGCGGCAACCGTCATCACCATGATCTGGATCGCCGCGCTCGCCGCGAAGTGGCGCACCTGGCCGAGCTTCGCGGAGTCGTACAGGAAGTAGTCGTACGGCACGCCCGCGTACAGCGCGCGGAAGTGATCCTCGGTGATGGAAAGCGTCTTGTGCACGCCTTCCTTGATCGCGATCGACGGCACGACGATCACGAACTTCGTGAAGCCGTAGCGGCGGTTGAGCTCGAAGATCGTGCGCAGGTACACGTAGGTCTTGCCGGTGCCGGTCTCCATCTCGACGGTGAAGTCGCGCGAGCCGGGCAGGCCGGACGGCGGCAGCCCGCCGCGCAGCTGCACGTCGGCGAGATTGCGCGCGAGCGCGTCGTCGGTCAGCGACAGCCGGTTGCCGACGCCCTGTTCCGACACCGCGAAGCCGAGCGAGCCTTGCGCGGCGGCCGTCGTGCCGGGCGCGGCGTTCGCGAGCACGCTGAAGTCGCCGCGATACGATTCCTGGCCGCGAAACAGGTCGCAGACGGCGTCGATCGCCTCGCGCTGGTAGTCGAGATCCGCTTCGAAATGCAGCCGCATCACAGGCTCCGCACGCGCTTCACGCCGTGCTGTTCGAGCAGCGCGGCGAGATTGAGCTTCGCAACGTCGTCGACGAAGCCGCTGTCGCGGAACAGGCACGTGACGTCGTGCGTCGTGCCGGTCGCGTCGAGCAGGTCGACGATGCCGTCGGCGAGCGGGCCCGCGTCGTCGCGCGAGATGCGCGCATCGAAGCACGCGACGATCGCGCGGCCGATCAGGTGCACGGTCTTGCCCGCCACCTGGTGATGCTCGACCGGCGTGCACAGGTCGAGGCCGAGCTTCAGCGTCAGTTCGGCGAGCAGGTCGTCTTCGGTGCGGCCGGTCTTCACGTGCTCGACGGATGCGAACAGCGCGTGGTCGAAGTCGTCGCGGCGCGGGTCCCACTCGATCACGTTGGTCGTGTCGAGCCGGTACACGCGGAAACCGAGGTCGCCATAGCTTTCCGGGTAATCGCGCGCGACCTGCTGCGCGGCGCGGCGCAGGCGTTCCTTGGTGATTTCGGCGAGCGTCAGCGGCTTTTTCAGCTTCGCGCAGAAATCGGCGGCCGCCAGCTGCGTCTTGTCGCGGCGGTCGAGCGCCTCGGGCAACTGCACGAGGATGTAACGGCGCGCGCCGCCGTCGGTCGCGTTCACCTGCATCACCGCGTGGCCGGTCGAGCCGGAGCCCGCGAAGCAGTCGAGCACGATGTCGTCGCCGCGCGTGCACCAGCCGATCACGGCCGCCGCGAAATCGACCGGCTTCGGCAGGTCGAACGGGATGCCGAGCGTCTTCAGGAGCGCGTCGTCGGAGCCGGCGAACGGCAGCACCGACGGCACGTTCTCGTACATGTTCTCGTCGAGGTAGTAGATCCGCTGCGGCTGCGTGGTTTCATCCGCGCCGAACTCGATCTGGCCGCGCTCGATCAGCGTCTGCATCGTCGCGGGCGGGTTGCGCCAGCCGCGCGCCGGCATCGCGCACGGCTTGCCGGTGACCGGGTGGATCAGCGGCGTGAAATACTCTTCCGGCGCCTTCTTCTTGTTCGGCCAGGCCATCGATACGAGACGGTACACGCGCCCGTCGGCCGACAGCCGGTCGTACATCACCTCGCCGCCCGACAGGTTGGTCTGCGCCTTCATCCACGCGCGGTACGCCTTCTGCGCGTCCTTCGCGTTGCCGCTGCGGTACACGGCGTCGTGCGCGGCGTCGAGCATGCGCTGCGCATTGCGCTTCGGGCGCTTGAGCGGCGCCCGTTCGAGCAGCGTCTCGGCATTGCGCGCGAACAGCACCAGCGATTCGTGCTGGTACGCGACGCCGCGTGCGTCGCCCTTCGGGTTGCGCTTGTCCCACACGGCGACGCCGAGCTCGTTCTCCTCGCCGAAGATCTCGCGCAGCATCAGCACCAGCGCGTGCACTTCGTGCTCGTCGATGTGCACCGCGATCAGCCCTTCGTCGGACAGCAGCGCGTGCGCGAGCTTCAGGCGCGGATACATCATGTTCAGCCAGTCGGTGTGGAACCGGCCGTTCGCCTCGGTGTTGGTGCTGCGCTTCACGCCGCCCTGGGTCTGCCCGGTCATCGCCAGGTAGTGGCGGATGCTGTCGCTGAAGTCGTCCGGATAGACGAAATCGCTGCCGGTGTTGTACGGCGGGTCGATGTAGACGAGCTTCACCTTGCCGGCGTAACTCTTGTGCAGCAGCTTCATCACGTCGAGGTTGTCGCCCTCGATCACGAGATGGCGCGTGTCGTCCCACGCGACGCTGTCGTCGGGGCAGGGCCGCAGCGTGCCGGTCGACGGCGTGAGCGCGGCCTGGCGCGCGCTGCGCTTGCCATGCCAGTGGAAGCCGTAGCGTTCTTCGGCGTCGCCGACCGTGCGTTCGCCGACCAGCGCTTTCAGCACGTCGATGTCGACCGACGCGCCGCCGGGGCCTTCGGTCACGAGTTCGGGGAACAGCGCCTTCAGGCGCGCGACGTTGTCGGCGGTGAAATCGGTCGACATCGCCTGCGGGCTGGCCGCATCGAGTTTCTGCATCGTCTTTTCCATCGGAGCCCGGCCGCGCGCGCCAGGACGTCGGGCGCGCTCACGGCACCGGCGGCAATGGCCACCCGGGCAAACCCGAAACGCTATCGAGTCGACCGGCCGAGGTCAAGCGCCGATGTGGCCCGAGCGTGCGGGCATCGGCCGCGATCGCCCGCCCCACGGGCCGCAAGCGGCTTCGGGCCGGTTGTCGCACGGGCGGCCGGCGGCCGTTGTCCGGGCACCCCGGAGCGCCGCGGAAAGGACGAAAAAAAGGGCACGGTCGGCGCAAAGCGCCGGCGTGCCCGCATGGAGACATCCCGGAGGGAGGAAAAGGCGGGGTACCGCACGCCCCGCCCGGATGGCCGGCCCGCAGGTCAGAAACGCGTGCGGATGCCCGACGTCAGTTCGAGCTGGTTCTTCGCGCCGAACGTCGACGACACCGTGTAGCCGCCGTGCAGCTTCATGTAGTCGCCGGCCAGGTACACCTCGGTGCGCTTGCTCAGGTGATAGAACACCGACCCGTAGATCGTCTCCTTGAAGCCGTTGGCGACGCCGTTGGTCAGGCTGAACGCGCCGAGGTTCGCGTTCGGCGTGAAGCCGTCGGCGTTGTTCGCGGCGTTCTTGATGCGCATCTGCTGGTAGCCGAGCTCGTAGTCGAGCGCGCCCTTCGGCGCGATCTTCATCGACACCGTCCACGAATCGTCGTGACGCTGGCCGAGCGGGCCCTGGTCGCCGTTGTAGCGGAAGTAGCCGGCGTTCAGGCGCACGATGTCGAACGTGTAGTTGCCGCCGACCGAGAATGTCTGGTTCCTGAAGCCGTTGTGGTTCACGTGGTTGTAGAAGCCCGACACGTTGAACGGCCCGCCGTTGTAGCCGAGCGCGGCCTGATACGCGGAGCCGGTCGCGAACGAGGTCGAGTTGCTGAACTGGTAGCCGGCGCTCGCGAAGATGCCGTTGCTGAACAGCTTCTTCCACGCGACGCCGTTGTTGTAGCGCGTGCCGGTCGGGCCGGCTGCGTAGAAGATCATCTGCTTGAAGTTGTTCGAGTTGGTCCAGCCGCCTTCCTCGGTCGACAGCCTCGCGGAGCCGTACGCATCGCCGTAGATCGCCGCCGAGTCGCGCGCGATCGTGTTCTGGAAGCCGGCCGTCAGCTTGCCGAAGCGCTCGTCCTCGACGCCCACCCATGCGTCGCGGTCGAAGATCTGGCCTTCATCCTCCATCTGGCCGTTCGCGACCACGAATTCGCTTTCGAGGCGGAAGATGATCTTCGTGCCGCCGCCGATGTCTTCTGCGCCGCGCAGGCCCCAGCGGCTGCCGCTGAACCACGGCTCGCCTTCGTTGCCCATCCCGATCACATGCTTGCCGTTCGCGTCGGCGTGGGTCCGGTAGGTCGGAAAGCTCAGGTCCATCAGGCCGTAGAGCTGCACGCTCGACTGCGCATGTGCCTGGGTGCCGGCGCACAGGCCTGCCGCCGCGATGGAAAGGGCAAGGGTTTTTCGTTTCAAGATCGTCTCCTCCGAGCTGCCGCATTGAAATCTGTTCGTTGGCAGTACGCAATGTATGCCGGATGTTGACGGCCACAGCGAGGGGGCCGACATCTCGCATCGTAGAGGGGGCAATCCTTCACGCCGCTTTCCCGGACTCGGGAATCGGATCGGTGAAAACACCGAACGCGCAACGATCACGGCTCGGGCGCGCGTGCACAAGCGGGCCTGCCGGGCATCCGGCTGGCCTGGTCAACCTTTCGTGCTACGAATCGACGTCCGGTGCGGCGGGTGCGTGCCCGTCAGTCGTGCGCGCTCTTCATGCGCAGGATGTAACCCAGCCCGCGCAGCGTGATGATCTCGGCCGTGCTGCCCGCGAGATGCTTGCGCAGCCTGTGAATATAGATGTCGATCGCGTCGGCGCTGGGCTCGTCGTCGAGCGCGAACACGCTGTCCATCAGCCGCGCCTTCGATACCGTCTTGTTCTGCTGCAGCATCAGCGTCTCGAGGATCGCATGCTCGCGGCGGCGCAGCGCGAGCACCGTTTCGCCGCAGCGGAATTCGCGCGTGCCGAACGCATAGACGAGATCGCCGCACACGAGCTGCGTCGTGCCGACGCCGGCCTGCCGGCGGATCAGCGCGCGAATCCGTGCGACCAGTTCGCGCGACTCGAACGGCTTCACGACGTAATCGTCGGCGCCCGCGCCGAAGCAGTCGACCTTGTCGTCGACCGAGCCGTGCGCGGTCAGCATCAGCACCGGCACGTTGTCGTTGCGGCGGCGCAGCCGCGCGAGCACTTCCTTGCCGCTGATGCCGGGCAGGCGCATGTCGAGCAGCACCGCGTCGTAGCGTTCGGTCTTCAGCACCGTGTCGGCGCGCTCGCCGTCGCCGACGGAATCGACCGCGAAGTCCTCGCCGCGCAGCAGGTTCACGATCCAGTGCGCGAGTTCGGCGTTGTCTTCGACCAGCAGGAGTTTCATGGCGACTTCTCTTCAGGCGTAGGCGGGCAGCCGCACGGTCACGACGATACCGCGATTGCCGGCTCCCGGCGCGAGCGACGCGCTGCCGCCGTGCGCCTGCGCGATTTCGCGGACGATCGCGAGCCCGAGACCCGAGCCTTCGGTGTCGGCCGACACGCGATAGAACCGCTTGAACACGTGCGGCCGCGCTTCGGCCGGGATGCCGGGGCCGTTGTCGATCACGTCGAGCACGATCGCGTCGCCGTCGCGGCGTGCGGCCACCGTCACGCAGCCGCCGGGCTGCGTGTAGCGCACCGCGTTGTCGACGAGGTTCATCACCAGCGCGGTCAGCAGGCTGTCGCTGCCCGCGACGTCGAGCCGCTCGCCGAGATCGGCGCCGAGATCGATATGGCGCCGCTGCGCGAGCACGATCGTTTCCTCGAGCACGCTCGATACCACGGCCGCGAGATCGACGCGCTGGGTCAGCAGCGTCGACGGCGTGGCCTCCGCGTGCGCGAGCAGCAGCAGCTTGTCGGTCACGTCGGCCATCTTGCGGCTGCTGCGCTGCATGCTGTCGAGCACCGACGCGAGCTCCGGATCGTCGTGCCCGCGCCGCTGCGCGTACTGGATCTGCGTGTCGAGCACCGCGATCGGCGTGCGCAACTGGTGCGCGGCATCCGCGATGAAGCGGCGCTGCGTGGCCGTGTGCATGTTCAGCCGCGCGATGCACTGGTTGATCGCATCGACGATCGGCCGCAGCTCGTTCTGCAGCCGCTCGGGGCGGATCGGCTCCAGCTCCATCGGCCCGCGGTCGGCCACGTCGTCCTTCAGCTTCATCAGCGGGCGCATCTCGAAGGTGAGGCCGAGGTACACGAGCCCCATCGCGAGCATCAGCATCAGCGACAGGCGCACGAGCTGCGGCCGCCAGATCGTGGCGACCATCGCGCGATGCGAGCGCGTCGTCTTCGCGACGACCACCGTGACCGTCTCGACCTGCCCTTCGTCGTACAGCTGGCGATCGTAGGCCACCGCGCGCAGCGGCACGCCGTCGAGCGACGTGTCGTACAGCGTCGGCTCGACGCCGTGCCGCGCGGGCACGTCGAGTGCCGGCGTGCCCGCGAGCAGGCGGTCGTGCCCGTCGATCACCTTGTAGAACACCGAATCGCGCGACGGCGATTCGAAGATCTCCAGCGCGGCCGGCGGCACGTCGGCGACCGGCAGCCCGTTGCGCCATTCGACGTCCTCGCCGATCGTGCGTGCGGACGCGACGAGCGCGCTGTCCTGCACGAGCGCGGCCGTGGTCCGCGCGGTGTCGTACGACATCGCGCCCGCGATCAGCACGAACACCGCGAGCGGCAGCAGCAGCCACCACAGCAATCGCCCGCGCAGGCTGTGCGCCATCCTGTTGCGCTCCTTCTCCGGAATGCCGAACCGCGCCGGGAGCGCCGGCGCGGTCGGAAGTGTCATGTCAGGCGTGCGCCGGCGGCGTTCAGAATGCCGCGGGCCGCCACTTCAGCAGCCGCTTCTCGAGCCAGGTCAGCAGGTAGTCGGCGGCCAGCGCGACCACGGCCAGCACGATCATCGCCGCGAACACGCCGCTCGCGTTGAACGCGCCCTGGGCGGTGGAGATTAGCAAACCGATGCCCTGCTTGGAACCCAGGAATTCGCCGACGACCGCGCCGACCAGCGCGAAACCGAAGCTCACGTGCAGGCTCGCGAGAATCCACGAGAGCGCGGACGGGATCACGACCGACGTGGTGATCTGCCGGCGCGACGCGCCGAGGATCTGCGCGTTCGCGATCAGGTAGCGGTCGGCTTCGCGCACGCCCTGGAACGCGTTGCCGAACACGACGAAGAACACCATCACGACGGCCAGCGCGATCTTCGACGCCATCCCGAGGCCGAGCGCGATCACGAAGATCGAGCCGAGCACGACGCGCGGGATCGAGTTCGCGATCTGGATGTACAGGCCGAACACGTCGGCCATCAGCTTGTTGCGGCCGAGCACGATCCCGCAGATTACGCCGGCCACCGAGCCGATCAGGAAGCCGATCGTGGTTTCCTCGAGCGTCACCCACACCTGCGTGAGCAGCGGCCCTTGCGACGTGCCGTTGACGAACCAGTCCTGGATCTGCGCGAAGATCAGCGTCGGTTGCGAGAAGAAGAACGGGTCGATCCACTTGAGCCGCGCGGCGAGTTCCCAGCCGCCGAGCACGACGACGAGCACCGCGATCCGCAGGCCGATGATCAGTTGCCGGCGGCGGCGCAGCCGGGTTTGCGCGGCGCGCGACTCGTCGTCGAGCGACTTCGCCGGGATGGCGGTGGGGGGAAGCGTCATGTCGGTCATGCTCCTGTCCTTGCTGTCCTTGCCGTGCGGCGTATGCGTCAGCCGATCTGCACTTCTTCGCGCAGGTCGTGCCAGATGTCCTTGGAAATTTCGATGAAGCGCGCGTCGTAGCGGATTTCCGACGTGACGCGCGGGCGCGGCAGGTCGATCTCGTACACGCGCTTGAGCGTCGCGGGGCGCGCGGTCAGCACGAACACGCGGTCGGCGAGCGCGATCGCCTCCTCGAGGTCGTGCGTGACGAACACGACCGAACCCTTGTTCGCGGACCAGAGCTGCAGCAGCTCGTCCTGCATCAGCGTGCGCGTCTGCATGTCGAGCGCGGAGAACGGCTCGTCCATCAGCAGGATTTCCGGCTGGTTGATGAAGGTCTGCGCGAGCGCGACGCGCTTTCTCATCCCGCCGGAGAGCTGGTGCGGGTAGTGCTTCGTGAACTTGTCGAGGCCGACCTTGCGGATCCATTCCTCGGCCTGCGCATACGCGACGTCCTTCGAGCGGCCGCGAAACAGCGGGCCCGCCGCGACGTTGTCGATCACGTTGCGCCACGGGAACACCGCGTCGGCCTGGAACACGAAGCCGATGCGCGGATCGATCCCGTCGACCGGGCGGCCCATCACGCGCACTTCGCCCGACACGGGCTTGAGCAGCCCGGTGATCAGGTTCAGCGTCGTCGACTTGCCGCACCCGGTCGGCCCGACGATCGCGATGAACTCGCCGCGCGCGACGCTCATGCTGAAGTCGCGCAGCGCGACGGTGGCCTTGCCTTCCGGCGAAATGAAGCGGCACGACACGTTGCGAAACTCGATCGCCGGTGTGCTCGGGGAGACTGCCTGGTTCATCGCATTCGTCCTGCGGGTGAGGAGGGCGCCGCACCGTGGCGACGCCGGGCCGGTCAACCGGGCCGGAACGGGGCACGCAAGGCGGCGGGATCGCCGCCGCCCGCGCCGCTATCGGGATCGATCACTTCGCGTTCACGAAATCGTTCGTGTAGGTGCGCGCCAGGTCGATATGCTTGCCCTTCACCGACGGGTTGAACGCCGACAACACTTTCAGCACGGTGGCCGGGCCGTCGGCCGGCATCTTGCCGTCGGCGGTGTACATCGGCAGCGACGCCTTCAGCGCGCTGACGTACAGCGCCTTGTCCTTCTGATAGTCGGCCGGCATCTTCGCGGCGATTTCCTCGGCGCTGTGCGTGTGGATGAACTGCATCGTCTTCGCGAACGCATGCGCCAGCCTGGTCGCCTGCGCCTTGTGCGAATCGGCCCAGGCCGACTGCACGTACAGGCTCGCGGCCGGATAGGTGCCGCCGAGCGCCGCGCGCGTGCCTTCCAGCGTGCGCAGGTCGACCAGCACCTTCGCGTCGCCCATCTTCTCGAGCGCGGATACCGTCGGCTCGGTCGTCATGCCGGCGTCGATGCGGCCCTGCTTGATCGCGGCGATGAAGCTCGCGTCGGCGCCGACCGGCAGCATCGTGTACTGCGTCGACGGCACGCCGTGCGCGAGCGCGAGATATTGCGTGAGGAAGCTGGTCGACGAGCCGAGGCCCGTCACGCCGAGCGTCTTGCCCTTCGAATCGGCCATCGACTTGAAGGTCGGCGCGGCCTTGGTCGACACCATCTCGACTTCGCCCGGCACCTGGCCGAACACGGCGATCGCCTTCACGTCCTTGCCCTTGCTCTGCAGGTCGATCGTGTGGTCGTAGAAGCCGACGACGCCCTGCACCGCGCCCGCGAGCAGCTCGTTTTCCGCGTCGACGCCGGCCGGCTGCGACAGCAGCTCGACGTCGAGCCCTTCGTCCTTGAAGTAGCCGAGTTCCTGCGTGAGCCGCGCGGGCAGGTAGATGAGCTTCGCGATCCCGCCGACCATGATCGTGATCTTGCCGCCGTCGTCGGCGAGGGCGGGGTGGGCGGCAAGCGCGCAGCTCAGGCTGGCTGCCACGGCGAGGGTGCGCAGGATGGGTCGCATCGGGTTGTCTCCGTTCGTTGTATTCGTCAGGCGCGATGCTTGCTGCATCGTTGCGACGAGTATAGGGACGTGAAACCTTCCGCAACCTTTCGCGGGATAGTGGAACCTTTAGGGGTTTTCCAGCAACGGGGGGCCGGAACAGGCGGCCAACGGGGGCGGGATGCGCTCAGCGCCAGCCGGTCAGCACGCGCCCCATCGCATCGATCCCCATGTCGAACAGGTGCGACACGAACGGCACGAGGTTGGGCACCATCAGCTGCACGAGCAACAGCCCGACGAGCATCGTGACGGGAAAGCCGATCTGGAACACGCCGATCTGCGGTGCCGCGCGGTTCAGGATGCCGAGCGCGAGGTTCGTGATCAGGAGCGCCGCGACCACCGGCAGCGAGAGCAGCAGCCCCATCTCGAACACCGTCGTGCCGAACGCGGCGAGCGTGCGCCAGCCGGGCGCGTGCAGCAGGTCGGCCGACACCGGCAGCGACTGGAACGACGCGGTGAGCGCGGCGAACACCTGCAGGTGGCCGTCCACCGCGAGGAACGCGAGCATCGCGACCGCGTTCAGGAAGCGCCCCATCACGGGCGTCGCGCCGCTCGTGTGCGGATCGAAGAAGGTGGCGAAGCCGAGCCCCATCGACAACCCGATGAAGTCGCCGGCCGCCTCGACGGCCGCAAACACGATCTGCATCGTGAAGCCCATCGCGGCGCCGATCAGGAACTGCGTGACGAGGATCCAGATGCCCTGCGCGGAAAACACGGTGACGTCCGGCATCGCGCCGAGCGTCGGCGCGACGACCAGCGCCATGAACGCGGCCAGGCCGATTTTCACGCGCGCGGGCACCGATGCGTGGCCCACGACGGGCGCGGTCGCGACGAGCGCGAGCATCCGCACGAACGGCCACAGGAACGCCGTGAGCCAGCCGTTGAGCTGCGCGTAGGTAACCGAGAACATCGCCGCCGGATCGTGCGCGCGCGGCTCAGCCGACGCCGAGCGTCGCGACGTGCAGCAGCGTCTGCCGCAGGTAGTCGAGCATCGTCGTCATCATCCACGGGCCGGCGATCACGAGCGTCGCGGCGACCGCGAGCAGCTTCGGGATGAACGACAGCGTCGCTTCGTTGATCTGCGTCGCGGCCTGGAACAGGCTCACGACGAGGCCGACCGCGAGCGCGACCAGCAGCAGCGGGGCGGAGAGCAGCAGGCCGACCATCATGGCCTGGTGCGCGAGGGTCATCACCTGTTCGGGCGTCATCGTGCGTTTCCTCCGCGCCTTACGTGAAGCTCTGCGCGAGCGAGCCGATCAGCAGCTGCCAGCCGTCGACCAGCACGAACAGCATCAGCTTGAACGGCAGCGACACGGTAGACGGCGACACCATCATCATCCCCATCGACATCAGCACGCTCGCGACGACCATGTCGATGATCAGGAACGGGATGAAGACCGTGAAGCCGATCTGGAAGCCGGTCTTCAGCTCGCTCGTGACGAACGCGGGCACCAGCAGCGACAGCGGCACGTCTTCCGGGCCCTGCATCGGCGCGGCCTTCGAGATCTTCGCGAACAGCGCGAGATCGGTCTCGCGGGTCTGCTTCAGCATGAAGGTCTTGAACGGCGCGACGCCGCGCTGCACGGCCTGCTCCATCGGCATCGAGCCGTCGGAAAACGGCTTGTAGCCGTCGTTGTAGGCCCGGTCGAGCACCGGCGACATCACGAAGAAGGTGAGGAACATCGCGAGGCCGACGAGCACCTGGTTCGGCGGCGTCGTCGCGGTGCCGAGCGCCTGGCGCAGCAGCGACAGCACGATGATGATGCGCGTGAAGCTCGTCATCATCAGCAGCATCGCCGGCAGGAACGACAACATCGTGAGCAGCAGCATCGTCTGCACGCTCAGCGAATAGGTGGTGCCGCCGTGCGGGCCCGGGCTCGCGTTGAACGCGGGCAGGCCGTTCGCCTGCGCGCACGCGAGCGCGGGGGCGAGGCAGAGGATCAGCACGGGCGCGAAGCGCGCCGCGCGATGCAGGAATGCGTGTTTCATCGAAATGCGGGGTCGGAAAGAGGGCGCGGCGCCATGTCAGCGGTCCTTGCCGCGACCGAGGCGCTTCGCGGCTTCGCCCGCGAGCGCGTCGCGAAACCGCGAGCCGAACGTGCCGGGCAGGCCGCCTTCGGACGGTGCGGCGCCGGAAGGTGCGCCGGTCGAGGCGGTCGTCGCGCCGGCCGCCGCGGAACCGGCCGGCAGCGCATGCAGCAGCCGCACGTTGCCCGGCGCGACGCCGAGCACGAGCCAGGTGTCGCCGATCTCGACGATCGTCGCGCTTTCCTTGGCGCCCACCGCGACGCTCGACACGACCTTCAGCGGGCCGCCGCGGCGCACGTGCTGGAAGCCGAAGCGGCGCGCGAGCCACGCGCATGCGAACACGAGACCGATCACGACCGCGAGCCCGACGAGGGTCTGCAGCACCGCGCCGATGCCCAGCGACGGCGCGGCCGAACCGACCGTCACGCTCGACGCGATCGCCCCGGCGTTGTTCACCGCGTTCATGTCGGCGGCACCGGCCGGTGCGCACGCGAGCGACGCCGCGATGGCCGCGACAGCCGCCACCGCGCTCGCGACGCGCGCACGGCGGCCGGGCTTCGCCACGTTCATCGATTCAGCTTCCGGATGCGTTCGGCCGGCGTGATGATGTCGGTCAGGCGGATGCCGAACTTGTCGTTGACGACCACCACCTCGCCCTGCGCGATCAGGCAGCCGTTCACGAGCACGTCCATCGGCTCGCCGGCCATGCCGTCCAGCTCGACGACCGAACCCTGCGCGAGCTGCAGCAGGTTGCGGATCGCGATCTTCGTGCGGCCGAGCTCCACGGTCATCTTGACCGGGATGTCGAGGATCATCTCGATGTCGTTGTGCGTCGAGCTGGCTGCGGCCTTCGACAGCGGCTGGAACACGCCGGCGCCCGTCGCGCCCGGCTGCACCGGCTGCTGGTTCTGCTCGGCGAGCGCGGCGGCCCAGTCGTCCATGCCCGGATCTTCCTCCGCTGCGGCCGGCGCCGCCTGCGCGGCGGCGGCCGAGGCCGCGAGGGCCGCGTCGGCCATCGCTTGCGCGTCGTCCTCGGGCGTCTGGTTCAGCTCACTCATATCCACCTTCCTTCATCGAGTCGCCCGCGCTGATCATCTTCTGCACGCGCAACGCATATTGACCATTGAAAATTCCGTAGCCGCATTCCATCACCGGCACGCCGTCGACCTTCGCGGTAATCGTGTCCTCGATCTCCAGCGGCAGCACGTCGCCCGCGCGCAGGTTCAGGATCTTCTCGAAGGTCGACGAGATCTCGGCGAGATTCGCGGTCAGCTCGACCTCGGCGGCCTGCACCTGCTGCGACAGCACACGCACCCAGCGGCGGTCGACTTCGAGCGCCTCGCCCTGAATCGGCGATGCGAGCACGTCGCGGATCGGCTCGACCATCGAGTACGGCATGCAGATGTGCAGCGTGCCGCCCGTCGGCCCGAACTCGATCGAGAACTGCGTGACGATCACGATCTCGTTCGGCGTCGCGACGTTCGCGAACTGCGTGTGCATCTCCGAGCGCAC
Organism: Burkholderia sp. LS-044; assembly: GCF_004803625.1. NCBI lineage: Bacteria > Pseudomonadati > Pseudomonadota > Betaproteobacteria > Burkholderiales > Burkholderiaceae > Burkholderia > Burkholderia sp. LS-044. The sequence goes on along the minus strand of NZ_SSWO01000032.1, from coordinate 10,558 downwards.
GAATTCGAACTGCAGCGGCCGCACGCTCTTCCACGCGGTCGTGTAGTGCTCGAACACGAGGTTCAGCAGCTTGCCGATGATCCGCTGCTCGGTGGCCGTGAAATCGCGGCCCTCGACGCGCGTGTGGAAGCGCCCGTCGCCGCCGAACAGGTTGTCGACGACGAAGAACACGAGGTTCGGGTCGAACACGAACAGCGACGTGCCGCGCAGCGGCTTCACGTGCACGAGGTTCAGGTTCGTCGGGATCGGCAGGTTGCGGGTGAACTCGCTGTACTTCTGCACCTTCACCTGGCTGACGGAGATTTCCGCCGTGCGCCGCATGAAGTTGAAGATGCCGATCCGCAACAGGCGCGCGAAGCGGTCGTTGATGATCTCGAGGCCGGGCATCCGGCCGCGGACGATCCGCTCCTGCGTCGCGATGTTGTAGGGGCGGACGCCCGACGTGTCGCGCTGCTCGTCGACTGAATCGGTTTCGCCCGTGACGCCCTTGAGGAGGGCATCGACCTCCTCCTGGGACATGAACTCCTGGTGGCCCATACGCGCTCCTTTCGCGGCCGCGTTACTGGACGACGAATTCGGTGAACAGCACGTCGTCGACCTTCGCGCGCTGGTTGCCCGGCTGCGTCGGCTGTTCGATCAGTTCCCGCAGTTCCTTCGCGAGCGAACGTTTGCCGTCCGGCGTCGCGAGATCCTCGGGATGCTTGTTCGACAGCGCGAGCAGGATCCGGCTGCGGATCTCCGGCATCCGCGCGGTCAGCTGCTCCTGCGCCTTCGGGTCGGTGAGCTTCAGCGACAGGCCGACGCGCAGGTAGTGCTGCGCGCCGTCGTCGGACTGCAGGTTCACGGTCAGCGGGTCGAGCGGGAAGAACACCGGCGCGGCGAGGGGCGCCGGCTCGGCGGGCGCGCTCGCATGGCCGACGCCTTCCTTGCTCAGGAACACGTACATGCCGCCGGCTGCGGCGGCCGCCGCGCCCAGCGCGATGACGGCGATGAGCGCGATGCGCTTGAACTTGCCGGACGAAGCCGGCTTGTCGGCGGTCGGGTTTGCGGTCGTGGAGGCCATGTGGATGCGTGCGTGATGTCTCGTAGCATGCATTGTTCGGCATCCGGGCCGAGCCTGATGGGCGGAAAAGAGGGGGGATTTGCGGCTATCTCAGCCGATTGTCGGCCGGCGCGGCTCGGTGCAGGGCAGGAACGGCGGGGGAAACCGGCCGGGGCGGCGGGCCGTCGCTCCGTCGGGCGGGAAAGGCGAGGAGCGGTGGGGAGGGCGAGCCGTGGCGCCCGCCCGGACAACGTCAGATCGGCAACAGCGACAGCAGCGGCGCGATCAGCACCATCGCGACGCCCGCGATCATCATCGTGAGGCTCGACACGACGCCTTCCTCGCTGCCGATCTCGCGCGCCTTCGCGGTGCCCACGCCGTGGGCGGCCGCGCCGAACAGCGCACCGCGCGCGAGCCGCGTGCGCATCGGCACCAGCGCGAGCACGATCTCGCCGAGCAGCATCCCGCAGATGCCGGTCGCGATCACGAAGAGGGCGGTGAGGTCCTTCGGCGCATGGATCTTGTCGGAGACGGCGAGCGCGAACGGGGTCGAGACCGAGCGCGTCATCAGCGAGCGCTGCAGCTCGGGCGACAGGTGCAGCAGCTTCGCGAGCAGCAGCGAGCCGCACACGCCCGCGCCGATCCCGACCGCGACGCCGACCGACAGCGACAGCCAGTGGCGGCGGATCAGGTCGCGATAGTCGTAAATCGGCACCGCGAACGCGATCGTCGCCGGGCCGAGCAGCCACATCAGCCAGCGCGTGTCGCGGAAGTAGACCGAATACGGGATGCCGGTCAGCAGCACGAGCAGCACCAGCACGCCCGGCACGAACACGAGCGGCGAGAACAGCAGTGTCTTCCTGTACGCGTAGAGCCGCTTCGACGCGAAATACAGCGCGACCGTCAGCACGAAGCAGCCGACGGAGATCGCGGTATTCACCTGGTCGACGGACAGGCTCGACAGCAGCGGCAACATGGCAGGCTCCGGCTCAGTGGGCGGACACGGTGGCGAGGCGCGCGCGGCGGCGTTCGGCGAACACGCGCTGCGCGGCGAGCCGGCGCTCGAGCTTTGCGGCGAGGTCGACCGCGACGGCCACCGCGACCATCACGAACGCGGTGCCGGCGAGCATCACCAGCGCGATGCGCCAGCCGTCCTCGCGGAACAACCCGCCGTACTGCACGGCCGCGACGGCGGCCGGCACGAAGAACAGCAGCATGTCGGACAGCAGCCAGTTCGCGCCGTCCTTCACCCACGCGGGCGCGACGCGGCCCGAGAACAGCAGCACGAGGAGCACCGCGAGGCCGATCACGCCGGACGGAATCGGCAGCCCGATCCTGCGCACGGCCCAGTCGACCGCCATCCACAGCACGCCGAGCGCGGCGGCCTGCAGCACGATCCGGCCCGTGTGCGCGATGCTGCCCGAAGCGGCGGGGCGGGCGGCGGCGGTAGCGGTCGTCTTGGTCATGGCAGGCTCCATACAGATATTGCGTCGATGGGAGGAGTATAGGGTTTCCCCTAACCATAAATAAAATGACTTGTCTCTATCCTTATCATTCCAATTCGGAATTCTGATTGAGTTTGTTGCACCAATCTGGGGAGTGATCGATGGAATTGCGCGCACTGCGGTACTTCGTCGAGGTGGTTCGCCAGCAGAGCTTCACGGCGGCCGCCGACAGGCTGTTCGTGACCCAGCCGACCATCAGCAAGATGGTGAAGGCGCTGGAGGACGAGATCGGTTCGCCGCTGCTGCTGCGGGACGGTCGGCAGATGGTGCTGACCGACGCGGGGCGGATCGTGTTCCAGCGCGGCCAGGACGTGCTCGCCGCGCAGGCGCAGCTGCAGTCGGAGCTGAACGATCTCGGCACGCTCGGGCGCGGCGAGCTGACGATCGGCATCCCGCCGCTCGGCGGCTCGCTGTTCACGCCGATCATCGCCGCGTACAAGCAGCGCTACCCGAACATCGAGCTGAAGCTGTTCGAGCAGGGCGCGCGGATGATCGAGGCCGCGCTGACGTCGGGTGAACTGGAGCTCGGCGGGCTGCTGGAGCCGGTGGATCCCGGCACCTTCGAGCGGCTGCCGATGGTGCGTGCGCCGTTGTGGCTCGTCGCACCCCGCGAGTCGCGCTGGGAGGATCACGCGGCCGTGCCGCTCGCGGATCTCGCGCGCGAGTCGTTCGTGTTCTACGCGGAAAGCCTCGCGCTGCACGACGCGGTGCTGGACGCGTGCCGGCAGGCCGGCTTCACGCCGTCGATCGTGAGCCGCAGCGGCCACTGGGATTTCATGGCCGCGCTCGTGCATGCGGGAGTCGGCATCGCGCTGCTGCCCGAGCCGTACTGCCGGCGGCTCGACGCGGGCCAGTTCACGTGCCGGCCGATTGTCGAGCCGGAAATCACGTGGGCGATCGCGCTCGGCTGGCTGAAGAAGGGGTATCTGTCGCACGCGGCGCGCGCGTGGCTCGACGTCGCGCGAGCGACGCTGCCCATCGCGCCCGGCGACGATCTGGCGTTCGGCGGGTTGCGGGCGAGGGCGTGACGGCCGGGCGATGCCCGGCGCACTCGGACGTGCCTGATCGGGCCCGGATAGCGGGCGACGGCAAGGTCGTGGTAAGCAGCGTAATGCCTTCCGAGATCGCCTGCGCGACCCGGAGACGGTCAAACGGATCTCGATGGATCGGCGGCAGTTGTTCGACCGCAAGTGCGTGTGCGCTCGTGATCGGCAATTCCACGTAGCCGACATCGAGGAGATTGCGACGGAGCACGTTTGGGTCCACCTGGAAATCGTCGCGATCCAGACCACGCTTGATGACGATCTCCCAGGGGCTCGCGACGCTGAAAAGCGGTGTACAGGCGGGATCCTCGATGAGCGCACCGGCGCGGGCGGGCAGTTCGGCCGCACCGGCTGCCGCCCGAAGAAGCAGGCGTGTGTCGAGCAGCAACTTCATGCGTCACCCTCGAACCGCTTGCCGATTTCAATGCCCCATCGCCGGCCCCGCCCCCTTCCTCGGCTTCGTGATCCACACGAGCGCCGCGAGCGCGCCGAACATGAAGGCCGACAGCAGGAAGAAGTCGTTGGTCGCCATCATGAAGCCCTGCTGCGTGACGAGCTGGTTGAGCTGCGCGTTGGCTGTCTGGCCGACGATGCCGAGCTGCGACAGCGCGCCCTGGTAGTCGGTCGTGCTCTGCGCATACACGCTCACCGATTCCGACAGCCGCGCGTGGTGGTAGATCGCGTCGTTCTCCCAGAACGTCGAGCTGGCCGCGGTGCCGATCGCGCCCGACAGCGTGCGCAGGAAGTTCGACAGCCCCGACGCGCTCGCGAGCCGCTCGTCGGAGATGCTCGACAGCGTGATCGTCGTCATCGGCACGAAGAAGCACGCCACGCCGATCCCCTGCACGAGACGCGGCAGGATCACATGGTTGAACGGCACGTCGAGCGTAAACGTCGAGTTCCAGATCGACACGCCGGCGAACACGATGAACGCGAAGCTCGCGACCATCCGCAGGTCGAGCCGGTGCATGTTGCGGCCGATCAGCGGCGACAGCACGAGCGCGAGCAGCCCGACCGGCGCGGTCGCGAGGCCGGCCTTGCCCGCCGTGTAGCCCATCACCGTCTGCAGCCAAAGCGGGAAGATCACGACCGAGCCGAAGAACGCCATGAAGCCGAACGAGATGATCAGCGCGCCGAGCGCGAAGTTGCGGTCCTTGAAGAGCGACAGGTCGACCACCGGCTCCTTCTCGGTCGCCTCCCATACGAGCATGAACGCGAGCGACACGACCGCGATCAGCGCGAGCGCGACGATGAACGTCGAGTTGAACCAGTCGCGGTCCTTGCCGAGGTCGAGCATCATCTGCAGGCACGACACGCCGATCACGAGCAGCGCGAGGCCGATCGCGTCGATCCGCTGCTTCGTCGTCTTCGTCTCGCGGCCGCGCAGCAGGAAATACGCGCAGGTCGCCGAGAAGATGCCGATCGGCAGGTTGATGTAGAAGATCCACGGCCACGTGTAGTTGTCGCTGATCCAGCCGCCCAGCAGCGGGCCGAAGATCGGCGCGACGATCACCGTCATCGCCCATAACCCGAGTGCGAGCCCGCGCTTCGCGGGCGGATAGCTGCGCATCAGGATCGTCTGCGACAGCGGCACCATCGGCCCCGACACGAGGCCCTGCAGCAGCCGGAACGCGATCAGCGTCTCGAAGTTGGTCGCGAGGCCGCACAGCGCCGACGCGATCGTGAACGCGAGCACCGACAGCGTGAACAGCCGCACCTCGCCGACGCGCCGCGCGAGCCAGCCGGTAAGCGGCACCGCGATCGCGGACGCGACCGAGTACGACGAGATCACCCAGGTGCCTTCGCTCGTCGCGACGCCGAGGCTGCCCGAGATGGTCGGCACCGCGACGTTCGCGATCGACGTGTCGAGCACTTCCATGAAGGTGCCGAGCGCCAGCCCGACGGTGAGCAGCGCGAGTGCGCCGCCGGACAGCGGCGCGGGTTCGGCGGCGGGGGAGGCGGCGGATGCCGTGGTGGCGGACATCGAAATCTCCTAGACGCGGCGCGCGCGACGCGCCGGCACAACGCACGGGTGTGCGCCGCAGCGCAGCCCGGCCGGGTGGAACGGATAAAGGGAAAAGGGGAGCGCGTGCCCTGTCATCTTCTGCCCAGACAGATAAATAAGCGAACGCTTAACCTAGACATGGGGGCCTCCGCGCACATCAGCAGTCCGCTTCGTCGTCGGGTTTCGGGCAGCCGGCCGTGCCGGGCCCGTTGGCGATGAAGCGTTGCAGCAGGCCGGTGAGCGTCGCAAGCTCGTCGGCCGAGAAACCATCGAGCTGCGCGTTGAGCGCGGTCGCGATCAGCGACGGCAGCGCACGGGCGGCTTCGGCGCCGCGTTCGGTCAGCGTCAGCTCGATCATCCGGCGGTCCTGCTCGCTGCGCGAACGGGCAATCAGCCCCTTGCGTTCGAGCCGGTCGAGCATTCGGGTCATCGAGCCGCTGTCGTACGACATCTTGCGGGACAGCTCGAACGGTGTACGCGCATAACCGCGCGCCAGCAGCAGGATCACGCCGATCTGCTGCGCGGTGAGGTCGAGCGGCTCGAGCGCGCGATCCATCCGCTCGACGAGCGCCTGCTTCGCCTTCGACAGGTAATAGCCGAGGCTCGTTTCCAGCGTGATGTTCTCGGGATCGTAGAGGCCGCCGGTCATGCGATTGCGCGCGCCGCAATAGTGCGTTTCGGATTTGGACGCGCCCAGTATCTTGAAAATTGATTGCTTAGTCAATATTATTCGAGACTACCAGTTACGACGTGCATGTTGCACTGCCGGAGACTATGTTCTGACCGATTCGCCCGCGCTGCCGGGCACCCGAGGATGTTCGCGATGCTGTTCCTGAAAAATGCCGCCGGCGCGCTGCGCCGCAACCTGACCGATACCGCTCACCATGTGTTTTCCGGGCCGCACCGCGGCTGGAAGATCGCGCTGTACGTGACGATGCTGGTGGTGCCGGGCGGCTCGCTCGCGGCGCTCGGGGTGGCATGGTTCGATCATCGCCGGCAGCGCAACGCGAAAGACGGTGCGCACCGCACGGGCCAGCCGGCCGCGACGGAGCCGTCGACATGGCGGCCCGCCGCCGAACCGCTCCCGCTGCCCGCGCGCTGCCACTGACGGCGCACCCTCCCGCCTGTCTTCCTGACTGTTCCGTCCGAACCCCGGCCGCAGCCCCGCACGGCCGGCATCGCCCGCCCGTCTTCCGGCCGGCGAGCCGTAATGGCCGGTAAACCTGCCGCTCGCGCCGGTAACACATTCCTGTCGCCGCGCACCGTACCCTTTGGGCTGCGCAGCTATCCCGCCGTCAGTTACCATTTGTCCGCCAGCGGCACGACGACCGCATCGCGCGACGCCGCTCGCCGGACGTCGCGCCCAGACAGGAATATCACCATGCCGTACGCCTCCCTCCCGCGCGCCCTTCGCCCGCTGAGCGCCGCCGTCGCCGTCGCGACGGCCGTGCTGCTCGCCGGCTGCGCCGTCGGGCCCGACTATCACCGGCCCGACACGTCGATCCCCGCCGCATACAAGGAAGCGCCGGCCGGCTGGAAGGTCGCGCAACCCGCCGACCGCACCGATCGCGGCCCGTGGTGGACGGTCTACAACGATCCGCAGCTCGATGCGCTGATCGGCAAGCTCAATGCATCGAACCAGACCATCGCGCAATCGGCGGCCGCTTACCGGCAGGCGCGCGCGCTCGTCACCGAGGCGCGCGCCGCGTATTTCCCGACCGTCGGGCTGACCGCGTCGGGCTCGCGCGCCCGCACGCCGCGCACGTCGATATCGTCGGGTTCGTCGTCGGGTTTCGGCAGCGGTTCGTCCGGTTCGATCAACAACAGCTACAGCGTCGGCCTCGACGCGAGCTGGGAACCCGACCTGTGGGGCAAGGTAAGCCGTACCGTCAGCGCGCAGCGCGCCGGCGAAGCGGCCGCCGCGGCCGATCTCGCGAACGCGCGGCTGTCGCAGCAGGCGCTGCTCGCGCAAACCTATTACCAGCTGCGCACGTCCGATGCGCTGCAGAAGCTGCTCGACGACACCGTGAAGTCGTACCAGCGGTCGCTGACGCTCACGCAGAACCAGTACGCGCAGGGCGTCGCCGCGCGCGCGGACGTGATCCAGGCGCAGACGCAACTGCAGAGCGCGCAGGCGGCGTCGATCGACAACGGCGTCGCACGCGCGCAGTACGAGCACGCGATCGCGACGCTGATCGGCGAACCGGCGTCGACCTTCTCGCTGCCGCCGAATCCGCTCGCGGCCGAGCCGCCGATCACGCCGGTCGACGTACCGTCCGCGATCCTCGAGCGCCGGCCCGACATCGCGGCGGCCGAGCGCCGTGCGGCGGCCGCGAACGAGCAGATCGGCGTCGCGATCTCGGCGTTCTTCCCGACTCTCACGCTGTCGGCCACCGGCGGCGTCCAGAGCTCGGTGTGGTCGCAGCTGTTCACGCTGCCGGCCCGCTTCTGGACGGTCGGCCCGCAGCTCGCGGCCACGCTGTTCGACGCAGGGCTGCGCGCCGCGCAGACCGACGCCGCGCGTGCGACCTACGACCAGGACGTCGCCGCATACCGCCTCGCGGTGCTCACCGCATTCCAGGACGTCGAGGACAACCTCGCGTCGCAACGCATCCTCGCGCAGGAAATCGACGTGCAGCGGCAGGCCGTCGACAGCGCCGAGCACGCGCTCGCGATCGTCACGAACCAGTACAAGGCCGGCACGGTCGCCTACCTGAACGTGCTGACCGCGCAGACCACCGCGTTCACCGCGCAGCAGAAGCTCGCGACGATCGCCGGGCAGCGGATGGTGTCGTCGGTCGGACTCGTGAAGGCGCTCGGCGGCGGGTGGAACGTCGCGGAGATGGCGCGCGAGAACGGCGACATGGCCGCGCCCGCACCCGTGCCGGCGTCCGGTGCGGCCGCGCCGGCGGCTACCGCGCCGCTCGCGCAGAAGTAGGAAGGAAAGGGCGACGCGCGCGTCAGCGCTGCGCGTCGCCGAAGATCAGCGAAACCTCGTTGTTCCCGATCGGGTGGCCGAGCAGGTTCAGGAGCCCGGCGAGGTTCGCCTGCTGCTCGGGCGCCGAATGCGCGGTGCCGCGGAACGATCCCTGGCCGGGGCCGAAGTTGCCGTGGCCGTCGAGAAACAGCGGGCCCTGCGTCGTCGACAGGTCGAGATCGGCGCCGGCCCCCTTCGCCTGCAGCACCGCGCGGTACGAACCGAGCGGCTTCACGCGCGAGATGCGCGAACTCATCGAGTCGATCGTCACCGTCAGCTGGCCGAACGCGTTGTTGCCGATCAGGCGCCAGTCGCTCCAGCCGAGCCGCACGTCGCCTTGCAGGTCGAGCGTGTTGAACGGCGTGCCGAGCCCCGCGAGCAGCGACGCCGGCACGGCCATCGTGCCCGCCGACAACACCGCGCCGCGCCACGTCGCATCGAGCGTGACCGCATCCGGCATCGCCTCGGTCTGCCGCATGCGCATCTGCACGCGCCCGGTCAGGAGCGGCCAGAAGCCCGTGGTCCATTCGACCCGGCCCGGCAGCAGCGTCGCCGCGCTCTGGTCGGCCCCCGGCGCGAGCATCAGCGTGCCCGAACCGTGCCACAGCGACCCGTCCGGATCGACGAGATTCACGTGCCCGCCGGTCGCGCGCGCGAACTGCGGCGCGATCCACGCGGCCGGCGCGAGCGCGACGAGCGTCACCGCCGTCGCCAGTCCGCCCGCCAGTACCCACGGCAATGCGGTGGCGAGCCGCTTGATCCCCGGCCTCACCGGCCGACCGCCACTTGCGTCATCCACTGCGTCATTTCTGCGTAGACGGTTGCATCACGGCCGTCAGGTCGACCTGGCCGTCGTCCTTCAGCGCGGTGGCATGCGCCTCGCCGACCTGCACCTTGAACTGCCGGCGCGCATCGTCGAGCCACTGCGTCCACGCCGGGAACGACACGTTCTTCATCTGGATCTGCACGCCGTTGCCGACGATCTGCACCTGCGCACCCTGCATCCCGTGATCGGACAGCGATGCGGTCAGCGCATCCTTCAGCGCGAGGCCGGTCGGTGCCACGCCTTGCGCGGCGGCCGCCAGCGACTTCGCCTCGTTCGCCTGCGCGGTCATCTGCGCGAGCTCGCGGCGCATCGTCGGCAGCTCGCGCTGGATCCGCGCGCGGCCTTCCTGCGCGGGCGACCACAGCACCGAATACGCGATCGCGACCGCCAGCACGGCGCCGCCCCAGCCGAGCAGCATTTTTTCGCGCGGCGAGCGTTCGCCCCAGAACTGGGCCAGCGTCTGGTTCAGTTGTTCCGTCTTCATGAGCGGCTCCGGATCGTCCATTTGCCCGTGTTGCTGTCGACTTCGCCGGACAGTCCGTTACGCGCGAGGCGCTGCGTGAAATCGGGATCGACCTTGACCTCCGGCTTGAAGCCGACGTCGAGCCGCCGGTCGTGATAGTCGAGCGACGCGATGCCGTTCAGCGGCAGCGCACCCATCGATCGCGACAGCCCGCTCGACAGCGCGAGGAAATCGTTCGGCGACAGCTCGCCGGCTGCCACGCGCAACTGGTCGAGCTGGCGCTGCATCTGCGCGGGCGGATCGAGCACCGTCGTCGTCTTCGGGAATGCGGACAGCAGCGTCTCGGTGATCTGTGCCGACAGCGCATCGCGCTCGCGCGACAGCTTCCACCAGTGCAGGTTCATCCCGATCACCGCCACGCCGAGCGTCGCCGCGGCGAGTGCGAGCGGCACGCGCAGGCGCTTCACCGTCGCGCGGTCGAAGCGCCACGGCTGCGATTCGAATTCGAACTGGCACAGGTCGAACTTCTCGGTCAGCGCGCGCCGCGCGAACGCGTCGAACGACAGCGGCGCGGCACCCGGCAGCAGCGGGCCGTCGGCGCGGCCGACCGACGCGAGCCGCGGCTCCGCGCCCGGCTCGCCGAGTTCGTACAGTTCGACGTCGCCGCCGCCCGCGAGCGCGGCCAGCGTGCCGGCCG
>NZ_SSWO01000031.1:0-45877 GCF_004803625.1 Burkholderia sp. LS-044 | reverse complement strand
ACCATTGCCTGCCACTCGTCGAGCTGCGCGGCGCTCGGCGTGGAGCCGGCGCCGCGCAGGCCGGTCGCGGCGACGACGGCCGCGACGGTCACGGCCGCCGCCGCGAGCAGCGCGGCCGGCGGAAGTTTCGCGCGCAGCACGCGCCGCGCGGCAGCGGCGAGGCCGGATTCGGCCGGCCGCATCGTCCGGATCGGTTGCATCGCGTGTCTCATTGCGTGAGGTCGATCTCGTAGGTGGCGAGGTTCTTGCCCGAGCCGTCGTCGGCCGCGACCTGCGTGATGCCGGTCAGGCCGGCCGCCGCCGCGTCGCCGAGGCGGTTCGGTGCGGACGCGAACTGCACGTGCGCAACCGAGCTCGCGAGCTTCGTGAAACGCCAGCTGCGCTGCGCGCCGTCCGCCGTGCGCGTGATCGCGCCGCGCTTCTTGATGAACGCGATCAGCACGTCGCGGTTCGCATCGGGCGACGCGAAGATCGTCTTGCTGCCGTCGAGGCCCGGGAAGTTGCCGCCGCCGCTCGCGCGGTAGTTGTTGGTCGCGACGATGAACTGCGCGTTCGGGTCGATCGGCGCGCCCTTGTACGTCAGGTTCCTGATCCGGCTGCCGACCGGCTGCGTGACGTCGATTTCATACGCGAGATCGGCCGACGTGAACATGTCGAAGTTGTAGCCGGGGAAGGTGCCGACGAGCGGCTGCACGGTCGCCTTGGTCGGGTCGATCCGGTTGAAGCGCTTCGCGGCGGTTTCGAGCCAGTTCTTCACGTCGGCGCCGCTGACCTTCACCGCATAGACGGTGTTCGGATACAGGTACAGGTCGGCCGCGTTGTTGATCGCGAGCGCGCCCGGCGCGACGTCGGTGTAGTCGGTGCCGCCGCCGAAGCCGCTCTTGAACGGCGCGCTGACCGACAGCACCGGCAGCGACGCGTATTGCGGCAGGTTCGCCTGCACGTAGGTCTTCACGTAGTCGGCCTGCGCCTCGTTGACGATCTGGATCGCGCCCGGATCGCCGACATCGGCGAAGTACGAGTTCATCCGGTAGTCGGTCGAGCCGATCGGCGTCTTCACGTAGTCGATCGTCGCCTGGTGCTCGGCGGCGATCGCGGCGGAAACCGACGGATCGGCCGCCACGTAGCTCTTGTCGGCGTTCTGGATCGGCCGTGCCTCGACGGTCGTCTGCGACTTGTCGACGCTCCACGTCTTGCCGTCGAACTTCAGGCCGAGCTTGATCACGCCGAGGTGCTTGCCCCAGTAGTTGGCCATCACGGTCGGCACGCCGTTGACGGTGCCCTTGACCTTGTCGACGCCCGGCAGGTTGAACTGTGACACGGTGCTGTTCGCGTCCGGGAACACCTGGTGCGAGTGGCCGATCAGCATCGCGTCGATGCCGGTCACCTTCGACAGCCACCAGCTGCCGTTCTCCATCGTCGGCGAATACGCGGAATTGTCGAGGCCGCCGTGCGAGATCGCGACGACGAGATCGGCGCCCTTCGCGCGCATCTCCGGAATGTACTTCTCGGCCGCTTCCTTCAGGCCGGTCGTGTAGACCTTGCCGTCGAGCCAGCGCTTGTCCCAGTTCATGATCGCGGGCGGCGTGAAGCCGATGATGCCGATCTTCACGGGCGCGCTGACCGTCTTGCCGTCCGGCGTCGTGGCGGTCACGGTGCGGGTCAGGATCGTGTACGGCGTGAACAGCGGCGCGTTGGTCTTCGCGCTGATCACGTTCGCGAGCACCTGCGGGAAGTTCGGGCCCGCGCATTTCTTCTGCTGGGCCGGCGCCGGCAGGCCGTCGACCTCGAACGTGTTGCCGGTCACCTGCGACAGGTACGGCAGCCCGTAGTTGAATTCGTGGTTGCCGATCCCGCCGCCGTCGAATTTCGCGGCGTTCATCACCTTGTAGATCGCGAGCGTCTGGTCGCAGCCGACCGGCTTCACGAGCGCCTGGTAGTCGGACAGCGCGGTGCCCTGGATCGTGTCGCCGTTGTCGAGCAGCAGCGTGTTCGGGTACTGCTTGCGCGCCTGCGCGATCAGCGTCGACACGCGTTCGAAGCCGAGCGAGTTGTCGGCGGCGAGCTTGAAATAGTCGTACGACAGCACGTTGGTGTGCAGGTCGGTCGTCTCGAGCAGGGCGAGCGTGGCCGTCGTGCCGACGGGCGCCTGGGCTGCCGGCGGCGTCGACGGCGGCGAGGTGACGTCGTCGCCGCCGCAGGCGGCGAGGATGAAGGCGAGGCTGGCGAGCGCGGCGATGGCCGGCACGCGACGGCGGGAAAGCAGGGGGAGACGCATCGGTTGTCCTGTTCGGTGTTCTGTTTTATGAAACGCGAGGTGCGCAACGATTGGCGGCGCGGGGCGCCGACGGCCTGATGTGCGGCGCGAGAGAGTATCGAAAGGAAACGTGACGGAAGAATGAAAGGTGGTGACGTCGGCATCGGGCAACGGGCGGCGGCTTCCCCGCGCACGCGGGGGCGGGCGCCCGGCCGCCCCCCGGCTGCGCGCCCCGAGCTCGCCGCCCGCACGGAAATCCTCACGTCGCGGCGCCGGGCGGTTCGCTACAATGGCCGCTGTCACCTTTTTGCAAACAACCTGCCCTTGGACTTCGAGACTCCTCCCGGCCTGTCGGTCGACGCCGGCGGCCAGGGCCAGACGGTGCGCCTGACCGGCCAGTGGACCGCGCTCTCGCTTGCACGCAATCGCGGCGCGGTGGCGCGCCGGGTCGCGAGCATCGCGTCCGGGCGCGTGAGCGAATGGGATCTGTCCGGCATCGAGCGGCTCGACCACGTCGGCGGCCAGGCGCTGTGGCGCGTGTGGGGCCGCAAGCTGCCGGACGGCGTCGCATTGAGCGCCACGCAGCGCACGATCTTCGAGCGTATCGAGCGGCTCGACAGCGAGCGCGAGGCGCCCGAGCGCGTCGTGCGCGTCGATCCCGTCACGCGGCTCGGTCAGGCGATCTTCCGGTTCGGCGAGCATCTGCAGGGCGGCATCGCGCTGTTCGGCCTCGTGATCCTCGATGCGCTGTCGGTGTTGCGCCGTCCGCAGACGATGCCGTGGAAGGAGACCTCCGCGAACATCTACAGCGCGGGCGCCCAGGCACTGCCGATCACCGCGCTCGTCGCGTTCCTGATCGGCATCGTGCTCAGCTACCTGTCCGCGCAGCAGCTGCAGATGTTCGGCGCGAACCGCTACATCGTGAACATCCTCGGGCTGTCGGTGATCCGCGAGCTCGGCCCGGTGCTGTCGGCCATTCTCGTCGCGGGCCGCTCCGGCTCGGCGATCACCGCGCAGATCGGCGTGATGCGCGTGACCGAGGAGCTCGACGCGATGCGCGTGATGGGCATCCCGCACGGGCTGCGGCTGATCCTGCCGCGCGTGCTCGCGCTCGGCGTCGCGATGCCGCTGCTCGTGATGTGGACCAACATCATCGCGCTGACGGGCGGCGCGCTCGCCGCGAAGCTCGTGCTCGGGATCGACGTCAACTATTTCGTGCGCTCGCTGCCGGGCGTCGTGCCGATCGCGAACCTGTACATCGGGGTCGGCAAGGGCGTCGTGTTCGGCATGCTGATCGCGCTGGTCGCCTGCCATTTCGGCTTCCGGATCAAGGCGAACTCGCAGAGTCTCGGCGAAGGCACGACCACGTCGGTCGTGACGTCGATCACGGTCGTGATCCTCGCTGACGCGGTGTTCGCGATCCTGTTCCAGAACGTGGGGCTCGGATGAACGCATCGAACGAAACGACCGCGCACGCCGCGGCCATCGGTGCCGGGTCGGTCGGCGAGCGGCCGGCCGCGGCGGCCGATCCCGGCGATCTCGTGATCGAGGTGCGCAACCTGACCAAGCGCTACGGGCGCAACATCATTCACCAGAAGCTCGACTTCGACGTGCGGCGCGGCGAGATCGTGTCGATCGTCGGCGGCTCGGGCTCCGGCAAGACCACGCTCGTGCGGCAGATCCTCGGCCTCGAGCGGCCGACGTCGGGCACGATCAAGGTGTTCGGCGAGGATACGGCGACGATCGACGACGCGAGCGCGCGGATGATGCGCACGCGCTCCGGGATGCTGTTCCAGCAGGGCGCGCTGTTCTCGTCGATGACGGTGTTCGACAACGTCGCGCAGCCGCTGCGCGAGCTCGGCCGCGTGCCGCCGGACCTGCTGCACGACATCGTGATGCTCAAGCTCGAGATGGTCGGGCTGCCGTGCAAGCACGCGTCGAAGATGCCGGCCGCGCTGTCGGGCGGGATGGTCAAGCGGGTCGGCATCGCGCGTGCGATCGCGCTCGAGCCCGAGCTGCTGTTCCTCGACGAGCCGACGGCCGGCCTCGATCCGCAGGCGTCGGACGAATTCGTCGAGCTGATCGCGACGCTCCACCGCACGCTCGGGCTGACCGTCGTGATGGTGACGCACGATCTCGACACGATGGTCGCGCTGTCGACGCGCGTCGCGGTGCTGGCCGACCGCAAGGTGCTGGTCGCCGCGCCGGTGGAGGAGGCCGCGAACGTCGACCATCCGTTCATCCACGAATATTTCCTGGGGCTGCGCGGGCGCCGCGCATTGCAGGCGCTGCCGCCCGAGCGGCGCGCGAAGCTGCCGAAGGCGGCCCTCGAACCGGCGCTGTCGAGCGTCGAGCTGTAGGAACGAAGGAATCCGCGAATGGAAAACAAATCACATGCGTTCTGGGCCGGCCTGTTCACGATCGCGCTGACGCTCGCGATCGCGGGCACCGTGTTCTGGTTCAACGTCGACCGCACCGTGCGCGTGCCGTACGACCTGCTCGCGCGCACCAACGTGACGGGGCTGTTCCCGGACGCGGCCGTGCGCTTTCGCGGCCTCGACGTCGGCAAGGTGCAGTCGATCGGCTTCGACCGCGCGCACCCGGGGCAGATCCGGATCCGGATCCTCGTCGACCACGACGCGCCGATCACGCAGTCGACCTACGGCAGCCTCGGCTTCCAGGGCGTGACGGGGATCGCGTTCGTGCAGCTCGAGGACACGGGGCGCGACCTGGCGCCGCTGCCGTCGTCGCCGAAGGCGATCGCGCAGATCCCGATGCGGCCGAGCCTGTTCGACCAGATCCAGGAGCGCGGCGACGTGCTGCTGCGGCAGCTCGAACTGGCCGCGAAGAGCGCGAATGCGCTGATGTCGCCCGAGATGCGCGAGCAGTTGCGCGCGACCGCCGAAAGCCTGCAGCACGCGGCCGACGGTGCCGCCACGCTGACGAAGCAGCTCGGCCCGGCGGTCACCGCGCTGCCGGAAACGATGCACGAGGTGAATCGCGCGATGGCGTCGGCGAACACGCTGCTGCAGCCGAACGGGCCGCTCGTGTCGAACCTGAACAAGGCCGGCACGGCCGCCGAGCAGGTCGGCGTCGCGCTGAACGATCTCAACGCGCGCGTGCAGTACGACACGCTGCCGCGCTTCAACGCGCTGGCCGGCAGCGTCGGCGATGCGTCGCGGCAATTGAAGGACGTGGCCGGTGAACTTGGCCGCAACCCGCGCAGTCTGTTGTTCGGTTCGCCCGGCGCGGCGCCGGGGCCCGGCGAGCCGGGCTTCGTCTGGCCGGGCGCGACGGCCGGGCAGTGACACCCATCGAAACCGGAAACATCATGCAGGAACACGCCATGCCACGAATCCTTGACCGCGCGCTGCGTCCGGCCGCGGCCGCGCTTGCCGTGCTGACGCTGACGCTCGCGGCCGGCTGCGCCGGCAACAGCGCGGCGCTGTCGAATGTCCGCTACGACCTCGGGCCGGCCACGCAGGTCGCGACCGCGGGCACGGCCCCCGCGCTGAAGGTGCTCGACGTCGTCGTGCCCGACGCGCTCGACTCCGACAAATTCGCGTACCGCCTCGCGTACGTGGACGCGCAGCACGTGGCCGTCTATCGCGACAGCCGCTGGACGGCACCGCCCGCACAACTGCTCACGCAGCGGCTGCGCGGCGCGCTGTCGTCGCGCGGCACGGTGCTCGAAGGGGCCGACGGCGTGCGCGCGCCGACCCTCAAGGTCGACCTGAACGAATTCGAGCAGGTGTTCGACGGCCAGTCGCAGAGCTACGGCGCCGTCACCGCGCGCGCGACGCTGACGCTGGACGGCAAGGTGCTCGGCCAGCGCACGTTCGTCGCGCGCGCGCCGTCGAGCACGCCCGACGCGGCGGGCGGCGCCCGCGCGCTCGCGGCGGCGAGCAACGAGCTCGTGTCGCAGATCGCCGCATGGGTCGGCGTCCAGGCGTACGCGGGCACGCCGTGACGCGTGCCGCGCAGCCGCGATGAGCGCGACCGGCACGCCTCGCGCATCGCCGCTCGCGCGGCAGGCCTTTGCCGCTTACGCGGCGCTCATCGTCTACGCGTCGCTGTATCCGTTCGCAGGCTGGGTGTCGCTCGGCATCGGGCCGTTCGACTACCTGTTCGCGCCGATGCAGCGCTACGTGACCGCATTCGACGTCGTCACGAACGTGCTCGGCTACCTGCCGTTCGGCGCGCTCGGCGTGCTCGCGCTGCACCCGCGCTGGCGCGGCGTGGCCGCGACGCTGATCGTGGCCGGGCTCGGCGTGCTGCTGTCGGGCGCGATGGAGGCGCTGCAAACCTACCTGCCGGCGCGCGTTGCGTCGAATCTCGATCTCGCGGCCAACGCGCTCGGCGCGCTGCTGGGGGCGGCGCTCGTCGCGCCGGCCACCGGTGCGCTGCTCGATCGCGGCGCGCTGCGCCGGCTGCGCTTCGCGTGGTTCGAGGACGACGGTGCGACGCCGCTGCTGCTCGCCGGGCTGTGGCCGTTCGCGATCCTGTTCCCGTCGCCGTTCCTGTTCGGCATCGGCGATTGGCCGGCCGCGCTGTGGGAGCGTGCCGACGCGTCGATGCAGGACACGCTGCTCGCGTGGCTGCCGGCGGCGTGGCGCGTGGGCGAATGGCCCGAGCGCGTCGACGGCTGGCTGTCCGACTCCGGGTGGGAGGCCGCGCTCGGCGGCCTGATGCTGTTCGCCGCGCTGGCGATCGCGTCGCTCGCGATGCGGCCGCGCGCACCGCGCATCCGGCTGCTGATCGCGCTCGTCGCCGCGACGCTCGTGCTGAAGGCGGCCGCGACCTTCATGCAGTCGGCCACCGGCCTCGTCGTCGTGTGGGCGACGCCCGGCGCCCGGCTCGGGATCGAGCTCGGCTTCGCGGCCGCGCTCGTCGCGCTGCACGTGCCGGCGACGTGGCGCGCGACGCTGGCGGCGCTCGCGCTGCTGGCCGGCGTGGCGCTCGTGAACCTGCTGCCCGTCAACCCGTTCTTCGACTTCACGCTGTCGGGCTGGCGGCAGGGCCGCTACGTGCACTTCAACAGCCTCGCACGCTGGCTCGCGTGGATCTGGCCCTACGCGGCGCTGATCTGGCTCGGCCAGCGCGTCGAGCACGCGTGGCTGCCGGCCGTGCTGCGCCGCTGACGCGAAGGCTGCGGCTGCGCGGCCGCGGCGGTACCGCGGGCAGCGGCGTGCGCCCCTCGTTATAATCGTCCGCACGAGTGCAGTGTTCGGCACCAATCGGCACTTGTGTGCGGCGCCTTCGCACCCGTGGCCGCGTTGCAAATCCTCGCGATGCCGCCAGGCATCGCTGCGGTTTGCGCGTTGCCGCGAGCACGAATCCGCCGGCACGCAAGCGCCGCCGGGCACCGAACACTACACGCCCGTTGCCCCGCGCAGCGGCAACCGCTCCTCTTTCCGCACGGCCTCGCGCCGGGCAGCTCGCCACCACCATGGATTCCTACTACCAGCACCACGTCTTCTTCTGCCTGAACCAGCGCGAACCGGGCGCCGAACGCCCGAGCTGCGCGCAATGCGACGCGCAGACCATGCAGGAATACGCGAAAAAGCGCGTGAAGGAGCTCGGCCTCGCGGGGCCCGGCAAGGTTCGCATCAACAAGGCCGGCTGCCTCGACCGCTGCGAGGAAGGGCCGGTGATGGTCGTGTATCCGGAAGGCACGTGGTACACGTACGTCGACCAGGCCGACATCGACGAGATCGTCGAATCGCACCTGCGCGACGGCAAGGTCGTCGACCGCCTGAAGATCTGAGCGGGCCGGCCGAATGAACGTTCATACGCAGAAATCGCTGATCGCGGGCCCGGTCGGGCAGATCGAAATCGCGGTCGACCTCCCCGATGCCGTGCGCGAAGGCGGCGCCGCGCCGCGCGGCATCGCGCTCGTCGCGCATCCGCATCCGCTGTTCGGCGGCACGATGGACAACAAGGTCGCACAAACGCTCGCGCGCACGCTCGTGCAGTTGAACTACGTGGTGTTCCGGTCGAACTTCCGCGGCGTCGGCGCGACCGAGGGCGTGCACGACAACGGCACCGGCGAGGCCGACGACCTGCTCGCGGTGCTCGCGCACATGCGCGCGCAGCCCGCGTACGCGGACCTGCCGCTCGTGCTCGCGGGCTTCTCGTTCGGCACCTTCGTGCTGTCGCACGTCGCGAAGCGGCTGCGCGACGCGGGCGAGACGATCGAACGGATGGTGTTCGTCGGCACGGCAGCGAGCCGCTGGCAGGTGGCCGACGTGCCCGAGAACACGCTCGTGATCCACGGCGAAACCGACGACACGGTGCCGATCGCGTCGGTGTACGACTGGGCGCGGCCGCAGGAACTGCCGGTCGTCGTGATCCCCGGCGCCGAGCATTTCCTGCATCGCAAGCTGCACGTGCTGAAACGCATCATCGTCGACGCCTGGCGCTAGCCGGCACGCGGGAGGCCGGCATGACGCCGACGGCCCGCACGGTGTTGCATGCACGTGCTCCGGCCGGCGCCGGATGCGCGTTTCCCTTCTCGCGACAGCGCGCCGCGGCGTGCGGCGCGACCCGACTTCTCCTTCGCCTGCGCACACCTTTCGCACACCTTCGCGTGCGATGACACGCAGCTTGCCGGCACCCCGCGCCCGATGAAGACGGACGGCGATCCTGCGCCAGGTTCGCGAAAACGCGCTGCGCGGCCACGTATAATGGCCGGATTCCGCGTCGCCCGCGGCCCGGCTGGGCCCATGCGGCGCTCGTTTCGCCGCCTGTCCGCCCGCTCGCGACGGCCGCGAACCGAACGCGTCCGCACGAGTCCAACCGGCGCGTTTCGCGTCGCCCGACGATTTCGGGCGAGTGCCCGAAACGCCCGCCGCCTTGCCGTTCAACCCTGCGCGTTTCGCACCGCACTTTCTGCCATCAGCCTGAATCGATCATGCGTCTGTCTTCCCAAGGCCTCAAGTCCCTCGCTTCCTCCATCGCCTTCGGCACCGCCGCGCGCAACGTCGCGCTCGGCGTGATGCTGCCTGTCGCGCTCGCGTCGACGATCGTCGTCGCCGAGGCCAAGCCGGCCGCCAAGGCCAAGGCCGCGCATGCGGCGCCGGCCGCCGAGCAGTTCACCGGCGCGCCCGCGACCTACATGCCGGGCGCGGTGCCGCCGCCGGGCGTGAATGCGCGCTCGTGGGTGCTCGTCGATGCGACCAGCAACACGGTGCTCGCATCGGGCAATGCCGATGAACGCGTCGAGCCCGCATCGCTGACGAAGCTGATGACGGCGTACCTCGTGTTCGAGGCGCTCGACAAGAAGAAGATCTCGATGGAGCAGATCGTCACGCCGAGCGAAGCCGTGCGCCGCGTCGGCCGCGACGAGTCGCGCATGTTCATCGAGGCGAACAAGCCGGTGTCGGTGCACGACCTCGTGTACGGGATGATCATCCAGTCGGGCAACGACGCCGCGATCGCGCTGGCCGAACTGGTCGGCGGCAGCGAAGGGCAGTTCGTCACGATGATGAACGACGAGGCGGCGCGCCTCGGCATGAAGGGCACGCACTTCGCCGACGTGAACGGCATGCCCGACCCGAACCACTACACGACGGCCGGCGACCTCGCGAAGCTGTCCGCCCACCTGATCCGCGATTTTCCGCAGTACTACAGCATCTTCTCGGAGAAGGAATTCAAGTACAACAACATCCGCCAGGGCAACCGCAACCGCCTGCTGTGGCTGGATCCGACGGTCGACGGCCTGAAGACGGGCCATACGCAGGCAGCCGGCTACTGCCTGATCGCGTCGGCGAAGCGCGCGATCCCGGGCGTGGACGGCCAGCGCCGCCTGGTGTCGGTGATGATGGGCGAGCAGAAGGAAAGCGAGCGCACGCAGGACAGCATGAAGATGCTGAACTACGGCTACAGCGCGTTCGATTCGGTGCGCCTGTTCAAGGGCGGCCAGGCGATGTCGACGCCGCGCGTCTACAAGGGCAAGGAAAACACCGTGCAGGTGGGCGTGAAGGGCGACCAGTGGGCGACCGTGCCGCGCGGCCTCGGCGACAAGGTCAAGACGGAAGTCGACGTCAACGCGCCGCTGATCGCGCCGCTCGCGGCAGGCCAGCAGGTCGGCACCGTGAAGATCGTCGCCGACGGCAAGACGCTGTCCGAATTCCCGGTCGTCGCACTGCAGGCCGTGCCGGAAGCGGGTATCTTCGGGCGTATCTGGGACTCGATCCTGCTGATGTTCAGCAAGAAGAAGTAAGCACGACGGGCCTTTGTTTTCACGACTTCATCCCCATCTGTCATAGCCATGAGCCAAGCCGAATTCGAACCGATCGTCTACCTCAGCGTGTCGTCGCAGGAGGAAATGGTGCCGCTGTCGGAAGCCCGTGTACCGGTGCTCGACCGCGGGTTCATCTTCGGCGATGGCGTGTATGAGGTTGTCCCCGTTTATGCGCACGACGGCGCGCACGTGCCGTTCCGGATCGAGCAGCATCTGGCGCGGCTCGAGCGCAGCCTGAAGAAGATCGGCATCGCCAGCCCGCACGACGACGCGGGCTGGCGCGCGCTGATCGAGCGCGTCGTCGCGGCGAATGCCGAAGGGCTCGGCGACGGCAACGCGCTCGTCTACCTGCAGGTGACGCGCGGCGTCGCGAAGCGCGGCCACGCGTTCCCGGCGAACGCGGTGCCGACGGTGTTCGTGATGACGAGCCCGCTGCGCCTGCCGTCCGCCGACGAACGCGCGCAGGGCGTGCGCTGCGTGACGGCCGAGGACCGCCGCTGGCTGCATTGCGACATCAAGTCGATCTCGCTGCTCGGCAACGTGCTGATGGCGCAGCATGCTGCCGAACGCGATGCGTTCGAGACGCTGCAGCTGCGCGACGGCAACCTGACGGAAGGTTCGTCGTCGAACGTGTGGATCGTGAAGAACGGCGAGCTGCTCGCGCCGCCGCGCAGCAACAAGATCCTCGAAGGGATCCGCTACGCGCTGATCGAGGAGCTGGCCGACGAATGCAAGATCCCGTTCGTCGCGCGCGAGATCAGCGAAGTGGAATTGCGCGCGGCCGACGAGATCATGATCACGTCGGCCACGAAGGAAGTGCTGCCCGTCACGTCGCTCGACGATCTGCCCGTCCATGGCGGCAAGCCGGGCCCCGTATTCGCGGCGTTGTATGACGCGTACCAGCGTGCGAAGGCACGCGAGTTTGAACAGTTTGACCTAACCCGGAGAAAATGATGAGCGAACCGACCAAAACCATCGAGGTGACCGGCGCGATCGATACCCGGAAGGAGTCGCTGCTGGAGTTTCCGTGCGATTTCCCGATCAAGATCATGGGCAAGGCGCACCCCGAGTTCAAGGACACGATCTTCAAGGTCGTGGCCGTTCACGACAACGAGATCGACGTCGAGAAGATCGAGGAGCGCGCGTCGAGCGGCGGCAATTACACGGGCCTCACGATCACCGTGCGGGCGACCAGCCAGGAACAGCTCGACAACATCTACCGCGCACTGACCGGCCATCCGATGGTCAAGGTCGTACTTTAAGCGCCTTCCATCCTCCTTCCTGCGCGCACTCGGCGGGGGTCTTCCCCGCCGCGCGCCGCGCGTCCAGCTCGTCGCACAGCCGCTTGTATTCGGCGACTTCCTCGAGCAGCCAGGTCCTGAACGCCTGCACGCGCGGCGCGTTCAGCAGCGGCGGCGGACACACGAAAAAATAGTGCCACGGGCTCGGCCCGTCGATGTCGAACAGGCGCACGATGCGCCCGTCGAGCAGGTCGTGCACCGCGAGCGAGCGGCGCACGAGCGCGATGCCCTGGCCGTCGATCGCGGCCAGCAGCAGGTTCGACGAATCCTGGTACAGAATCCCCCGCTTCGGCTCGGTCAGCGTCTTGAGTCCGGCTGCGTCGAACCACGGCCGCCACAGCTCGTCGTCCGAGCGCAGCAGGTTGTAGTGCACGAGATCGGCGGGCGTTTGCGGCAGCTTGCCGCCGTTCAGCGTCGGCGCGCACGCCGGAAAGAACACTTCGTCGAACAGCGGCTCGACATGCAGCCCCGGATAACTGCCGTGGCCGAAGCGGATCGCGAGATCGACGTCGTCGCGCGCGAAATCGGTGAGCGAGTTGGTCGACTGCAGCTCGACGTCGATTTCCGGATGCCGTTCGATGAACGAACCGATTCGCGGCGTGATGAAGCGCGCGGCGAACGACGACAGCATCGACACCACGAGCCGCCGGTCGCGGTCGCTCGCGCGCACGTCGCGCGTCGCGTCGGCGATGACCATCAGCGCGGTGCGGATCTGCTGCGCGTAGCGCATGCCGGCGTCGGTCAGGCACAGCCGCTTGCCGTTGCGCGTGAACAGCTGCACGCCGAGCTCTTCCTCGAGCGCGCGCACCTGGTGGCTGACCGCGCCGTGCGTGACGTACAGCTCGTCGGCGGCGCGCGAGAAATTCTCGTGACGGGCGGCGGCTTCGAACGCGCGAATCGCGTTCAGCGCAGGCAGCTGGCGGAGGTCCATTTGCTAATTTTCCTCACATCGACGTGAAAATTGGTCGTTTTGTCGGACGCCTTGAAGTGACTACGATTGTAGCCATCGAAGCACTTATTGGCGGAGTCGATCATGCAAGAAATTTCTTCAAGCATCACGTTCGAAATCCCGATGGGCGAAACCGTGCCGTTGAAGGTACAACGCAGCACGCGGCTGGTGGTGCAGTGCGGCCCGGTGTGGGCGACGCGCAGCAACGACGTCGACGATTACTTCCTGGTCGACGGCGAGACGCTGAAGCTGCGCCGCGGCGAGCGGCTGTGGCTCAGCGCGGAAGGCCGGGAGGGCGCGCGCGTGGCGTTCTCGGTGTCGCGGCCGCCCCGGGAAGTCGCGCTCGGCGGGCTGGCACGGCTGCGCGAACGCGTGAGCGCGCTGCTCCACGACGGATGGCGCACCGTCTGACCATCATTTCCTCCGACGGATACCGGCGATCCGTCCCCCTCCGAGGCCGGCGAGACCGACGGGTTTTCGGTAAACTACCGCCCATGTCCGTTTCGCCGGTTTCCATCGTGTCCACGCCTGTTGCCGTTTCCGCATCGCCCGCCGGGTCCCCGGATCAGCCGGCCCCGCCGGTCACCGTGCGGTGGCGGGGCGTCGAGACTTACGAGACGAGCTTCGACGCGATGCGCGCGTTCACCGACACGCGCACGGCCGACACCGGCGACGAGATCTGGCTGGTCGAGCATCCGCCCGTCTACACGCTCGGCCAGGCCGGCGACCCGGCCCACCTGCTGGTGGCCGACAGCGGCGTGCCGCTCGTGAAGGTCGACCGCGGCGGGCAGATCACCTACCACGGCCCCGGCCAGATCGTCGCCTACCTGCTGCTGGACCTGCGCCGGCGCAAGCTGATGGTGCGCACGCTCGTGACGAAGATCGAGGAGGCCGTGATCGAAACCCTCGCGGCGTATAATCTCGCTTCGGTCCGCAAGGCGGGCGCGCCCGGGATCTACGTGGCGTCCGGCGCGCACGAGGGCGCGAAAATCGCGGCCCTCGGCCTGAAGATCCGCAACGGCTGCAGCTATCACGGGCTGAGCCTGAACGTGAAGATGGATCTGCGCCCGTTTCTTGCGATCAACCCGTGCGGCTATGCCGGACTGGAAACTGTCGACATGGCGAGCCTCGAGGTTGCCGCCGACTGGAACGACGTCGCCCATACGCTGGTGCGCCGTCTGATCGCCAACCTCGACGGCGCATCCGCGGCCGCCGACAAGCCGCAGGCACTGGAACAACATTCGAATGACTGACGTTACCGCTTCCCCCGCACCGGCCGATCCGGCCGCGACCCCTGCCTACGATCCGACCGCCAAGCAGAAGGCGCAGGCGAAGACGGCGCGCATCCCGATCAAGGTCATTCCGATCGAAAAGCTGAAGAAGCCCGAGTGGATCCGCGTGAAGGCGGCCACCGGCAGCTCGCGCTTCAACGAGATCAAGACGATCCTGCGCGAGCACAACCTGCATACGGTGTGCGAGGAAGCGAGCTGCCCGAACATCGGCGAATGCTTCGGCAAGGGCACCGCGACGTTCATGATCATGGGCGACAAGTGCACGCGCCGCTGCCCGTTCTGCGACGTCGGCCACGGCCGTCCCGATCCGCTCGACGCGGATGAACCGAAGAACCTCGCGCGCACGATCGCGGCGCTGAAGCTCAAGTACGTGGTGATCACGAGCGTCGACCGCGACGACCTGCGCGACGGCGGCGCCGCCCACTTCGTCGAGTGCATCCGCGAAACGCGCGCGCAGTCGCCGGACACGCGCATCGAGATCCTGACGCCGGACTTCCGCGGCCGTCTCGACCGCGCGATCTCGATCCTGAACGCCGCGCCGCCGGACGTGATGAACCACAACCTCGAAACGGTGCCGCGCCTGTACAAGGAAGCGCGCCCGGGTTCGGACTACGCGCACTCGCTGAAGCTCCTGAAGGACTTCAAGGCGCTGCATCCGGACGTCGCGACGAAGTCGGGCCTGATGGTCGGTCTCGGCGAGACCGAAGAGGAAATCCTGCAGGTGATGCGCGACCTGCGCGCGCACGACGTCGACATGCTGACGATCGGCCAGTACCTGCAGCCGTCCGAGCACCACCTGCCGGTGCGCGCGTACGTGCATCCCGATACGTTCAAGATGTACGAGGAAGAGGCGTACAAGATGGGCTTCACGCACGCGGCCGTCGGCGCGATGGTGCGGTCGAGCTATCACGCCGACCTGCAGGCGCATGGGGCAGGGGTGGTCTGAGCCCCCTTGCTTCGTCGACCTCTGACGAACCCGAAAAAAGCCCGCAGCGATGCGGGCTTTTTCGTTGGTGCGGCCGCCGCCCGCGCATTCGCACGGCAATCGCCACCCGACCGGACACGCAATCCGGTCGAGCATGGAAAGCAAAGCTGAAACAGCATCGATAGCTTCGCAGGATAAGTTCGCTCCCGCCGCGCGCAAAGCTCCTATAGTCGGCTCTCCCGCAGCAATGCCCGCATTCGAAGGAGAGCCGCATGTCCCGTTTCAGCTTCATCCGCCGCGCCGTCGTCGCGCTGACCGCCTTTGCCGCGCTGGGCGCGGCGCACGCCGAATCGCGCGAAGTCGTGATCGCGTACCAGGACATGGTCGTGCCGTGGCGCTATGCGCAGGCGAGCGGTGAAGTCGAAAAGGCGACCGGCTACAAGGTCACATTCCGCAAGCTCGACAGCGGCGCCGACGTGATCCGTGCGCTCGCATCGGGCTCCGTGCAGCTCGGCGAAGCCGGCTCGAGCCCGATCGCGGCCGGGCTGTCGCAGGGGCTCGACATCTCGCTGTTCTGGGTGCTCGACAACATCAACGACGCCGAGGCGCTCGTCGCGCGCAACGGCTCGGGCGTCACCAACATCGCCGCGCTGAAGGGCAAGAAGATCGGCGTGCCGTTCGTGTCGACGTCGCATTTCCATACGCTCGTCGCGCTGCAGGCCGCGGGCGTCAATCCGAACGACGTGAAGATCGTCAACCTGCGTCCGCCCGAAGTCGCGGCTGCGTGGGCGCGCGGCGACATCGACGCGACCTACATCTGGGATCCGGTGCTCGCGAAGGTCAAGCAGTCGGGCACCGTGCTCACGACGTCGGGCCAGGTTGCGAAGGAAAGCGGCAAGGCGACCTTCGACGGCTTCGTCGTGAGCCGCAAGTTCGCGCGCGAGAACCCTGAGTTCGTCACGCGCTTCGTGAAGGTGCTCGCGGCCGCCGATGCCGACTATCGCGCGCACGCTGCCGCGTGGAAGGTCGGCTCGCCGCAGGTCGCGGCGGTCGCGAAGGTGTCGGGCGCGAACGCGCAGGACGTACCGGCCAGCCTCGCGCTCTACGCGTTCCCGACGCCGGCCGAGCAGGCGTCGCCGACGTGGCTCGGCGGCGGTGCGCAGTCGGGCGCCGCGAAATCGCTCGCGGCCACGGCCACGTTCCTCAAATCGCAAGGCACGATCCAGACGGTGCTCGCCGACTACTCGGCCGGCGTCGATCCGCAGTTCGTGCAGAAGGCGGCGCGCTGAGCGCGGCCACTCAGCCCACCCGTCGCGGAGTCCTGAACATGAGCACGCTGGAAGTCCGTCAGGTATCGGTCGACTATCCGGGCGAACGCGGCCGGCCGACGACGCAGGCGCTCGCGCGCGTCGACCTGCGCATCGAGGCCGGTGAATTCGTCGTCGCGCTCGGCGCGTCCGGCTGCGGCAAGACAACGCTGCTGAACTGCATGGCCGGCTTCGTCGCGCCGACGACGGGCGACGTGCGCGTCGACGGCGTGCCGGTCACGGGCCCCGGCGCCGATCGCGGTGTCGTGTTCCAGAAATACGCGCTGCTGCCGTGGCTCGACGTGCTCGACAACGTCGCGCTCGGGCTGCGCTTCGCACGCGTGTCGAAGGCCGAACGCGAAGCGCGGGCGCGGGAGATGCTCGCGCTCGTCGGGCTCGACAGGCATGCGCATGCGCGCGTGTACGAGCTGTCGGGCGGGATGCAGCAGCGCGTCGGCATCGCGCGCGCGCTCGCGAGCGACCCGCGCGTGCTGCTGATGGACGAGCCGATGGGCGCGCTCGACGCGATGACGCGCGGCACGATGCAGGCGCTCGTGCTCGACGTATGGGCACGCACCGGCAAGACGGTGTTCTTCATTACGCACGATGTCGAGGAGGCGCTGTTTCTCGCGACGCGCCTCGTCGTGATGACGCCCGGCCCCGGCCGGATCGCGGAAACCTTCGAACTGCCGTTCGCGCGCCGCTACGTCGAATCGCGCGATGCGCGCGCGGTGAAGTCGTCACCGGATTTCATCGCATGGCGCGAACGGCTGATCGCGTACCTGCATCGCGACGAGGCCGCCGAGGCGGCGGCGTGATGCACGAACTCGCGCGACAGGGCGCGTCGGTCGGACGCGGTCGGATCAGCACCTTGCACAGGCAGGACAGCATGAGCACGCAGGATTCTTGGGCGGCCGATCGCACGGCCGCGGAGCCCGGGCAGGATCAACGCGCGATGCAACGGCGTCACGCGGCGCGTCCGGCTCGCGCATCGCAGCGCTACCGGCTGCCGGGGCAGGGGAAGACGGCCGGGCTGAGCGCGGCGACGGTCGCGGCACTGGCACTGCTGTGGTGGGTCGCGACCCATCGCCAGTGGCTGCCGCCGCTGTTCCTGCCCGCGCCGGAAGCTGTGTGGACGGCATTCGTCGACGCATGGCACGGCCGCATCCAGGGCGGCCTGCCGTTGTCCGAGCATTTGTTGTGGAGCGCCGCGCGGGTGTTCGGCGCGTTCCTGCTCGCGACCGCGATCGGTGTGCCGGCCGGCATCCTGATGGGCGTGAGCCGCATCGCGCGCGGCGTGCTCGATCCGCTGCTGGAGTTCTACCGGCCGCTGCCGCCGCTCGCGTACCTGCCGCTCGTCGTGATCTGGTTCGGCATCGACGAAACGGCGAAGCTCGTCGTGATCTTCCTCGCGTGCTTCGCGCCGATCGCGATGGCGGCCCGCGCCGGCGTGCGCGCGGCGACGGTCGAGCAGATCAATGCCGCGTATTCGCTCGGCGGCAGCTTCGCGCAGATCGTGCGCCACGTGGTGCTGCCGGCCGCGCTGCCGGAGATCCTCACCGGGCTGCGGATCGCGATCGGCTTCGGCTGGACGACGCTCGTCGCGGCCGAGATGGTCGCCGCGACAGCCGGGCTCGGGCAGATGGTGCTCAACGCATCGAGCTTCCTGCGCACCGATATCGTCGTGATGGGCATCCTGATCATCGGCGCGATCGCGTGGCTGTTCGACCTCGCGATGCGGTGGGTCGAGCGGCGGATCGTGCCGTGGAAGGGAAGGGGCTGATGCCACGCAGGCGCGCGGACGACGTCCGCGTGCCGCCACGGCCCGCCACCCTCACTCTCCCATCGCAATCCCTTCCCGCCGCGGATCCGCCCCGCCGAACCACACCGTCTGCCCCTGCACGTTCAGCCGCTGGATCCCCTGCAGCCCCGAGTTCATCTCGACCACCCGCACGTCGTGCCCGCGGCCCTTCAGCCCGTCGGCGAGCGCATCGGACACGCGGCCGCGTTCGAGTTGCGTCGGCCCGTTCATCGACCCGAAGTTCGGCAGCGCGATCGCCTGCTGCATCGTCATCCCCCAGTCGAGCACGCCGACCAGCGTCTTCGCGACGTGATTGATGATCGCGGGGCCGCCGGCCGAGCCGACGATCATCGTCACCTGCTTCGTCTTCTTGTCGAACACGAGCTCCGGCGACATCGCCGAGCGCGGGCGCTTGCCGGGCTGCACGCGGTTCGCGACCGGCCGGCCGTTGTCGTTCGACACGAACGAGAAATCGGTGAGCTGGTTGTTCAGCATGAAGCCGCGCACCATCAGCCGCGATCCGAACGCATCCTCGATGCTCGTCGTCATCGACAGCGCCTGGCCGTAGCGGTCGACGATCGCGATGTCGGACGTCGACGGCAACTCGGGGCTGCGGTCGTCGGCCATCGCGAGCGTCGCGCCCTGCGGCGTGCCGGCCTGCGCGACGCCCATGCTGCTGTCGCCGATCAGGTGCGCGCGCTGCGCGAGATAGGTCTTGTCGGTGAGGCTCGCCCAGCTGCCGCCCGGCAGCGGCACGAAATCGGGATCGGCGACATAGCGCGCGCGGTCCGCATATGCGAGCCGCCCGGCTTCGCTGAACAGGTGCGCGGCGAACGGCGTCGGCTCGTAGCCGACGTCGTTGCGCACCGGCTTCTGCGCGCCGATCTGCTGCCAGTCGGGCATCGCTTCGAGGATGCCGAGCATCTGCGCGATCGCGAGGCCGCCCGACGACGGCGGCGGCATCCCGCACACCACCGAGCGCCGGTAATCCGCGCACAGCGGCGCGCGCACCTTCGCCTTGTAGCGCGCGAGATCCTGGAGCGACAGCAGGCCCGGGTTGGTCGGGTGCCTGCGCACCTTCGTGACGATGTCGCGCGCGATCGCGCCGCTGTAGAACGCGTTCGCGCCGCGGTCGGCGACTTGCCGCAGCACGGTCGCGAGCGCGGGGTTCTTCAGCACCGTGCCGGCCGCCTTGGGCGTGCCGTCCGGGTTGTAGAAGTACGCGCGCGCGGCCGGGTCGTTCTTCAGGTACTTGTCGTTGGCGATCAGCGTCGCGAGCCGCGGGCTGATCGTGAAGCCGCGCTCGGCGAGCCGGATCGCGGGCTGGAACAGCCGGCGCCACGGCAGCTTGCCGTGTGCGCGGTGCGCGGCGTCGAGCATGCGCAGCACGCCCGGCGTGCCGACCGAGCGCCCGCCGACGACACCTTCGTAGAAGCTCATCGGCTGGCCGGTCGGCCCGTAGAACAGGCGGTCGGTCGCGGCGGCCGGCGCGGTTTCGCGGCCGTCGTACGCCTGCGTCGCCTTGCCGTCGAAGTACAGCAGGAACGCGCCGCCGCCGATTCCCGACGATTGCGGCTCGACGAGCGCGAGCACCATCTGCGTGGCGATCGCCGCGTCGATCGCGGTGCCGCCCGCCTTCAGCATGTCGTAGCCGGCCTGCGTCGCGAGCGGATTCGCGGCCGCGATCATGAAGTGCTGAGAGGTCCAGCCCGGCTTGTCGGTCCAGCCGGACGACAGCTCGGGCGCATGGACGCCGGGCAGCGGCACGGCGGCACCCGATGCGGCGGCGACGGGCACCACCGCGCCCGACGGCGGCGTGGACGGGGACGTGCAGCCGGCGTTGAACGCGACGAGCGCGACGGCGGCGAGCAGCGTCCAGGAGCGCGAATGCGGACGAATCCGGTCGAACATTGAACCCTCGGCAGCAGTGAATTCGAAGGAGGCGACGATGCCGGCGCAACGCGGCTGCCCGCCCCGGCGCGCTATTGTCGCCGCGCGGCCGGCGGGTTGTCACCCGACAGGAAACCCTGACGCATCGCGCCGGGCCCGCCCCGGCCGGTCTTTCCGGCCTGTTCGAGGATGAACTCTATGAACGTCGACGTCGCGCGCGTGTGGTGCCGGTTCGGCATGTAGAGCATGTACATGTGCGTGCCGAAGATGCTGAGCCGGTACGCGTCGAGCGACGTGACGACCGTGCCGCGCCGGATGTCGTCCTGCACCACGTAGTCGGGCACGATGCCGACGCCGATCCCGCCGAGGATCGCCTGCCGCAGGAACAGGAAGTTCTCCGAAATCAGCGTGGGCTCGAGCAGCACCTCGTGGCGCTCGTCGCCGAGATACGCGGCGATCCTGAGCTGCCGGCCCATCACCGTCGCGGTGACGACGGGGGAGGCCGACAACGCGCCGAGGCTCGCCGGCATCCCGTGCTCGGCCGCGAACGCGGCCGACGCGCACGCGACGTAGCGCACCGCGCCCATGTCGCGCGCGACGAGGTTCTGCGGCGGCTCGGGCATCACGCGCACCGCGATGTCGATTTCGTCGCGCATCAGGTCTTCCACGCGGTTCTCGAACACGACGTCGAGCACGATGCCCGGATGCAGCCGCTTGAACGCGAGCAGCCAGTCGGACATCACCATCTGCCCGTAGCCGCTCGGCACCGACAGCCGCACGCGGCCCTGGAGGTCCTGGCCGAGCGTCGTCACCGATTCCTGCGCGGCGAGCAGTTCGTTGCGGATGCGCCGCCCGTGCTCGTACAGCTTCAGCCCGATTTCGGTCGGCTCGATGCGCCGCGTCGTGCGCCGCACGAGCTGCTGGCCGATCGAGCGCTCGAGCTGGTTCAGCCGGTAGCTGACGTTCGCGCGGCTCATCTTGAGCCGCTGCGCGGCCTTGCTGAGATTGCCGGCGTCGAGGATCTCGACGAGCAGCGTCAGCGCGTTCAGGTCCATGCGTCGCGTCTCCTGATCCGTCCCGTTTAACGGTCGGAAAGCATTCAGTGTCAAGTCAGACTTGACAGCTTGTAAAAGCGGGAGGGAATTGTCAATGAATCTCGATCAATCGAGAATCGGGTCATGCCCGGCGTACGGCCGGATCTTGTCCCGCTTCGTGCGGGACCGGGGCAGGCGCCCCGGCGCCGCTCGCGTGGCCGCGAGCCACGAACCGGCGTCGACGCGCCTGCCGCCGCGTCAAGGAGACACGATGAACTCACCCGCTTCCCCCACCGGCCCGGCCGGCACCGTCACGCGC
The DNA here is from genome assembly GCF_004803625.1 of Burkholderia sp. LS-044. Lineage (NCBI taxonomy): Bacteria > Pseudomonadati > Pseudomonadota > Betaproteobacteria > Burkholderiales > Burkholderiaceae > Burkholderia > Burkholderia sp. LS-044. The sequence goes on along the minus strand of NZ_SSWO01000031.1, from coordinate 24,557 downwards.
GAGCGGCGCGACAAGGTGCTCGTCGTCACGATCGACCACGCGCCCGTCAACGCGCTGTCCGCCGACGTGCGGCGCGGCCTCGCCGACGCGCTCGACGCCGCGCAGGCCGACGACGCGATCCGCGCGGTGCTGATCGTCGGCGCCGGCCGCAACTTCATCGCGGGCGCCGATATCCGCGAATTCGGCAAGCCGCCCGTGCCGCCGTCGCTGCCCGACGTGTGCGAGCGGATCGAGTCCAGCGCGAAGCCGGTCGTGGTCGCGCTGCACGGCGCGACGCTCGGCGGCGGCCTCGAAGTCGCGCTCGCCGCGCATTACCGGCTCGCGGTGCCCGGCGCGAAGCTCGGGCTGCCCGAAGTCACGCTCGGCCTGCTGCCCGGCGCGGGCGGCACGCAGCGCGCGCCGCGCCTGATCGGCGCGAAGGCCGCGCTCGACCTGATGCTGACGGGCCGCCACGCGAGCGCGGACGAAGCGCTCGCGCTCGGCCTCGTCGACCGCGTCGCACACAGCGACGACACGCTCGCCGAAGGCCTCGCCTACGCGCAGGAACTCGTATCGCTCGGCGCACCGGTGCGCCGCACGCGCGACGCGCAGGGGCTGGCCGACCGTGCGGCCGCGCAGGCCGCGATCGACGCGGCACGGGCCGATCTGCCGAAGAAGTCGCGCGGCCTCTTCTCGCCCGCGAAGATCGTCGACGCGGTCGAGGCCGCGCTCACGCAGTCGTTCGACGCGGGGATGAAGCTCGAACGCAGCCTGTTCCTGCAGTGCATCGACAGCCCGCAGCGCGCGGGCCTCGTGCACGCCTTCTTCGCGGAGCGTGAAGCGGCGAAGGTGCCCGAGGCACGTCGCGCGAGCGCGCGGCCGGTCGAGCGGATCGGCGTGGTCGGCGGCGGCACGATGGGCGCGGGCATCGCGGTCGCGGCGCTCGATGCCGGGCTGCCGGTGACGATGATCGAACGCGACGAAGCGTCGCTCGCGCGCGGCCGCGCGCACGTCGAGAAGGTGTACGACGGCCTCGTCGCGAAAGGGCGGATGACGCCGGCCGCGCACGCCGCGCGGCTCGCGCGTTTCAAGGGCAGCACGTCGTACGACGCGCTCGCCCAGGCCGACGTCGTGATCGAGGCCGTGTTCGAGGACATGGCCGTGAAAAAGGCCGTGTTCGCCGACCTCGCGCGCGCGTGCAAGCCGGGTGCGGTGCTCGCGACCAACACGTCGTATCTGGACATCGACGAGATCGCCGCGAGCATCGACCGGCCGGCCGACGTGATCGGCCTGCATTTCTTCTCGCCGGCCAACGTGATGAAGCTGCTCGAGATCGTCGTGCCGGCGCGTGTGAGCGCCGAAGTGGTCGCGACCGCGTTCGCGCTCGCGAAGCAGTTGAAGAAGACGCCGGTGCGCGCCGGCGTGTGCGACGGCTTCATCGGCAACCGGATCCTCGCCGTCTATCGCACGGCGGCCGACTACCTGATGGAAGACGGCGCGTCACCGTACCAGATCGACCGCGCGGTGCGCGAATTCGGCTTCCCGATGGGGCCGTTCCAGGTCGTCGACCTCGCCGGCGGCGACATCGGCTGGGCGACCCGCAAGCGCCGCGCGGCGACGCGCGACCCGCGCGCGCGCTACGTGGAGATTTCCGACCGGCTGTGCGAGCGCGGCTGGTTCGGGCAGAAGACGGCGCGCGGCTACTACCTGTATCCGGACGGCGCGCGCGTCGGCACGCCGGACCCGGAAGTCGAAGCGATCGTCGCGCAAGAGCGCGCGAAGAAGGGCATCGCACCGCGCACGTTTACCCACGACGAGATCATGCGCCGCTACCTCGCGGCGATGATCAACGAAGGCGCGAACGTCGTGCACGAGAAGATCGCGCTGCGCCCGCTCGACGTCGACGCGGTGTTCCTGTACGGCTACGGCTTCCCGCGTTATCGCGGCGGCCCGATGCATTACGCGGACACGGTCGGCCTCGCGAACGTGCTCGCCGATATCCGCGCGTTCGCGAAGGAAGATCCGCTGTTCTGGAAGCCGTCGCCGCTGCTCGTCGATCTCGTCGCGCGCGGCGCGGATTTCGCGAGCCTGAACCGCCTCGACTGAACGCCAACCCCATTCGCCACGGACTGACGATGGACCTCAATTTCACTCCCGAAGAGGAAGCCTTCCGCACGGAAGTGCAGCGCTTCCTGCAAGCCGAACTGCCCGGGCGCATCGCGCGCAAGGTGAAGGGCGGCCTGCATCTCACGCGCGACGACATGCGCGAATGGCACGCGATACTCAACGCGCGCGGCTGGCTCGCGAGCCACTGGCCGCGCGAGTACGGCGGCCCCGGCTGGAGCGTCGCGCAGAAGTTCCTGTTCGACAACGAGTGCGCGCTCGCGGGTGCGCCGCGCATCGTGCCGTTCGGCGTGAACATGCTCGGGCCCGTGCTGATCAAGTACGGCGACGAAGCGCAGAAGCGCCGTTGGCTGCCGCGCATTCTCGACGGCACCGACTGGTGGTGCCAGGGCTATTCGGAGCCGGGCGCCGGCTCCGATCTCGCGTCGGTGAAGACGAGCGCGGTGCGCGGGCTCGACGCGCAGGGCGAGCACTACATCGTGAACGGCCAGAAGACGTGGACCACGCTCGGCCACTACGCGAACATGATCTTCTGCCTCGTGCGCACCGCGACCGACGTGCGCAAGCAGGAAGGCATCAGCTTCCTGCTGATCGACATGAACACGCCGGGCGTCGAGGTCCGCCCGATCATCACGCTCGACGGCGAGCACGAAGTAAACGAGGTGTTCTTCACCGACGTGCGCGTGCCGGCGGAGAACCTCGTCGGCGAAGAGAACCGCGGCTGGACCTACGCGAAATACCTGCTCACGTACGAGCGCACCAACATCGCGGGAATCGGCTTCTCGACGGCCGCGCTCGACCGGCTGCGCGCGGTTGCCGCTAAGGTCACGAAGAACGGCCGGCCGCTCGCCGACGACCCGTTCTTCGCGGCGCGCATCGCGCGCGTTGAGATCGAACTCGAGAACATGCGCACGACCAACCTGCGCGTGCTGGCGGCGGTCGCGGGCGGCGGGGTGCCGGGCGCGGAAAGCTCGATGCTGAAGATTCGCGGCACGCAGATCCGCCAGGAGATCACCGCGCTGATGCGGCGTGCGATGGGGCCGTACGCGCAGCCGTTCGTCGAGGAGGCGCTCGATGCCGACTACGACGGCGAGCCGGTCGGCCCGGACGAAGCGGCGAGCGCCGCGCAGCAGTATTTCAACAACCGGAAGCTGTCGATCTTCGGCGGCTCGAACGAGATCCAGAAGAACATCATCGCGAAGATGATGCTCGGGCTGTAACGAGGAGCGCGACGATGGATTTCCAGCACACAGAAGACCGCCGGATGCTGGCGGACACGTTGAACCGCTTCATCGCCGAACAGTATGCGTTCCCGGTGCGAGACCGCATCGCGCAGTCGGCCGAGGGCTTCGATCGCGCGATGTGGCAGCGCTTTGCGGAACTCGGCACGGTCGGCGCGCTGTTCGCGGAAGCCGACGGCGGTTTCGGCGGCGCGGGCTTTGACATCGCCGTGGTGTTCGAATGCCTCGGGCGCGGGCTCGTCGTCGAGCCGTTCCTCGGCGCGCTGCTCGCGGGCCGCGCGCTGTCGCTCGCCGGCGGCGACGCGCATCGCGAGCGGCTCGCCGCGCTGATCGACGGCAGCGCGAGCGCCGCGTTCGCGCACGACGAGCCGGGCTCGCACTACGAACTGACGACCGTGCGCACGCGCGCCGAACGCTCGGGCGACGGCTGGGTGCTCACGGGCGCGAAGGGCGTCGTCGACCAGGCCGCGCAGGCGGCGTTCTTCGTCGTCAGCGCGCGCGTGTCCGGGCAGGACGACTACGCGGCCGGCATCGGCCTGTTCGTCGTACCGGCCGACGCGCCGGGCGTGTCGCTGCGCGACTACCGGAAGATCGACGGCGGCCGCGCGGCCGAAGTGCGCTTCGAGCGCGTCGTGCTGCCGGCCGATGCGGCGCTCGGCGCGCACGACGGCGAAGCGGGCGCCGAGTTGCTCGAACGCGTGCTCGGCTACGGGCTGCTCGCGCTGTCGGCGGAAGCGCTCGGCGCGATGGACGTCGCGAAGGAGCACACGCTCGAGTACCTGCGCACGCGCAAGCAGTTCGGGCTGCCGATCGGCAGTTTCCAGGCGCTGCAGCACCGGATGGCCGACCTGCTGCTCGAAGTCGAGCAGGCGCGCTCGGCCGTGATCAACGCGGCCGCGCAGCTCGATGCGCCGCGCGTGGTGCGCGAACGCGCGCTGGCCGCGGCGAAATTCAGCATCGGGCGGATCGGCACGCTCGTCGCCGAGGAGAGCATCCAGTTGCACGGCGGGATCGGGATGACATGGGAGCTGCCGCTGTCGCACTACGCGAAGCGCCTCGTGATGATCGATCACCAGCTCGGCGACGAGGATCACCATCTCGCGCGCTACATCGCGCTGTCGAAACAGTAAAGACGAACGACGCGAATGGAGGAGACAAGGATGACGAACGAATCGCGCGTTTTGCCGCTGGCCGGCGTGAAAGTGCTCGACTTCTCGCGCGTGCTCGCGGGGCCGTGGTGCGCGATGGTGCTCGCCGATTTCGGCGCGGAAGTGATCAAGGTCGAGCATCCGGCGCGCGGCGACGACACGCGCGACTGGGGCTTGAGGATCGGCGACACCGAAACGACCTACTTCAACAGCGTGAACCGCAGCAAGCGCTCGATCTGTCTCGACCTGCAGACCGACGAAGGGCGGCGGCTCGCGCGCGAGCTGGTCGCGCAGGCCGACGTGGTGCTTCACAACTTCAAGTTCGGCGGCGCGGAGAAACTCGGGCTCGGCTACGACGCGCTGGCCGAACTGAACCCGCGCCTCGTGCACTGCGCGATCTCCGGCTACGACCGCTCGGGCGCCGAGGCCGCGCGGCCAGGCTACGACCTCGTCGTGCAGGGCGAGGCCGGGCTGATGGCGCTGAACGGCGAAGCCGGCCAGCCGCCGCTGAAGTTCGGCGTCGCGGCGGTCGACCTGTTCACCGGCATGTATTCGGCGCAGGCGATCCTCGCGGCGCTGTACGAACGTCATGCGACGGGGCGCGGGCGGCGCATCGAGATGGCGCTGTTCGACTGCGGGCTGATGATCACCGCGTACTACGGGCTCGACGCGCTGCTGATGGGCGAGGACCCGCCGCGCTACGGCAACGCGCATCCGTCGATCGTGCCGTACGGCGTGTTCGACGCGGCCGACGGCCCGCTCGTGATCACGGTCGGCAACAACACGCAGTTCGCGCGCTTTTGCGACGCGATCGAGCGGCCCGACCTCGCCGCGGACGAACGCTACAAGACCAACCTCGGCCGCTCGGAGAACCGCGCCGACCTGCTTCCCGAGATTCGTCGCGAACTCGCGCGCCGTTCGCGCGCGACTTTGCTCGCGGCGCTGGCCGACGCGGGCATTCCGTGCGGCGAAGTGCTCGGGCTGCACGAAGCGCTGAAGTCGGAACGTGCGACGAGCGCGGGGCTCGTGACGCGGCAGCCGCATCCGGTCGCGGGCGGCGTCGACGTGCTGGCGCCGCCGTACCGGTTCGACGGCGCGCGGCTGCCGGTGCGCGGCGCGCCGCCGGTGCTCGGCGCCGATACGGACGCGGTGCTCGGCGGCTGGCTCGGGCTGTCGGCCGACGAGGTCGCGCGGCTGCGTGCGGATCGCGTCGTGTAATTCGATTTGCCGCCACGGCGCGGGCGGGGGAGTCGACGCGCGCCGACCATTCCACACAACACCCTCGCAATGACGAGTTGGTTTGCCCTGCGGGGGCCTGAGTAGGCGCTGAAGCGCCAACTCAGGTCGACCGCGAAGCATGGGACCCGAGTAAGCGCTAAAGCGCTAACTCGGGTCGACAGGAGACACCATGGAGCTTTCCTTCATCGAATCGGTCACGGCGCGCCGCGACTACCAGCAGCTCGTGCGGGCGCGGCGCCGTTTCAGCTTCACGCTGACGGCACTGATGATCGCCACGTACTACGGCTTCATCCTGCTCGTCGCGCTCGCGCCGCACGTGCTCGCGGCGCCGCTGTATCGCGGCGCGACGACGACGGTCGGGATCGCCGCGGGCGTCGCGATCATCCTGGTCGCGATCGGGCTGACCGCGTGTTACGTGCTGCGCGCGAACCGTGCGTTCGACCGCCGCGTCGACGCGCTCCTGCAGCGTTCGTGAAGGAGGCCGACATGCGACGCATCTCGATCGCGCTCCGCGCGCTTGCCGTTCCCGCGGCCCTCGTGTCCTCCGCCGCGCATGCGGTATCGGTCGCGGGCCCGATGCCCGACAAGGTCGAACTGAATCCGGTCGCGATCGGGATGTTCTTCGCGTTCGTGTTCGCGACGCTCGCGCTCACGCGCTGGGCCGCGCGCCGCACGCGCTCGACGCGCGACTTCTACACGGCCGGCGGCGGCATCACCGGGCTGCAGAACGGGCTCGCGATCGCGGGCGACTACATGTCGGCCGCGTCGTTCCTCGGGCTGTCGGGGATGGTGTTCATGTTCGGCTTCGACGGGCTCATCTACTCGATCGGCTTTCTCGTCGGCTGGCCGTTCGTGATGTTCCTGATCGCCGAACCGCTGCGCAATCTCGGCAAGTTCACGTTCGTCGACGTCGTTGCGTACCGCTTCGCACAGCGGCCGATCCGGCTGCTGACGTCCGCGAATTCGCTGACCATCGTCGTGCTGTACCTCGTCGTGCAGATGGTCGGCGCGGGCAAGCTGATCCAGCTGCTGTTCGGGCTGTCGTACGGCACGGCCGAGCTGATCGTCGGCGTGCTGATGGTCGTCTACGTGTTCTTCGGCGGGATGACCGCGACCACCTGGGTGCAGGTGATCAAGGCCGTGCTGCTGCTGTGCGGCGCGACGCTGCTCGTCCTGCTCGCGCTCGCCGAATTCGGCTTCAGCGTCGACGAGATGTTCCGCCGCGCGGTGGCCGTGCATCCGGGCGCGCTGTCGATCATGGGCCCCGGCAAGCTGATCCGCGATCCCGCCAACGCGCTGTCGCTCGGTATCGCGCTGATGTTCGGCACGGCCGGCTTCCCGCACATCCTGATGCGCTTCTTCACGGTGCCGAACGCGAAGGAGGCGCGCAAGTCGGTGCTCTATGCGACCGGCTTCATCGGCTACTTCTACCTGCTGACCTTCGTGATCGGCTTCTCGGCGATCGTGCTGCTCGCGCAGCATCCGGAATTCTTCAAGCTGGGCGCCGACGGTTCCTTCAACCTGACGCACGACCTGCTCGGCGGCTCGAACATGGTCGCGGTGAAGCTCGCGCAGGCGGTCGGCGGGAACTGGTTCTACGGGTTCATCGCGGCGGTCACGTTCGCGACGATCCTCGCGGTGGTCGCGGGCCTCACGCTCGCCGGCGCGACGACGATCTCGCATGACCTGTACGCGCAGATGTGGGCGCGCGGCAAGCCCGACGAGCGCCTCGAGATGCGTATCTCGCGCGCGGCGACGATTGCGTTGTCGGCGGTCGCGATCGGGCTGTCGATCCTGTTCGAGCACGTGAACGTCGCGTTCATGGTCGGCCTCGTCGCGGCGGTGGCCGCGAGCGCGAATTTCCCGGTGCTCGCGATGTCGATCTTCTGGCGCGGGATGACGACGCGCGGCGCGGTGCTCGGCGGCGGCCTCGGCCTCGTGTCGGCGGTCACGCTTACGGTGTTGTCGAAGTCGGTGTGGGTCGACGTGCTGCATCACGCGCATGCGGCGGTGTTCCTCGATAACCCCGCGCTCGTGTCGGTGCCGCTCGCGTTCGTCGGGATCGTCGTCGGCTCGCTCGCGGATCGCGGCGAGCGTGCGCGGCGCGAGCGCGCAGCGTTCGCGCAGCAGGAGTTTTATGCGCAGACGGGGGTGCTGGCGGGCGAGGCCGTGCGGCACTGATTCGTGGTTGAGGGCAGTGAAACTCCGAGGATCGAGATCTTTCGGAGTTTCGCTTTTTTGGGGCGAGGCGCAGAGGTAATCGCCAGTAGCGGCGAAATTTGCGACAAGGTGGCCGGGGCAGTCTGGCTCGGTCGCGGATAGGACCAAGGTAACCCGCGGATATGGTGGGGGCCAGGTCGGGGGAAAGCGCTATTTTCGGATTCGTCCAATAGACGGGGATCTCGCAATAGTTAATCGTTGCCGCTGGGCGTTCAGCGAGCAGCTTAACTATGGCTATCCAATCTGACCTGCGCTTTACCTTCACCGCTGGCAACGAATCATTCGAGGTCGTCGAGTTCACCCTGCACGAGGGCCTGTCCGAGACCTTTCTCTTGCAGGTTGAATTGGCCAGCGCGAATCCCGCCATCGACTTTGGCGAGGTGCTCGATCGTAGCGGCCTGCTCACGATTTGGCAGGGCGGGCAGCCGGTGCGTTACGTGCATGGCGCCATCTCGTCGTTTGTTCAGCGTGATACGGGATTTCGACGCACTCGCTATTCCGCCGTGGTCGAGCCGCGCCTGGCACGCCTGAAACTGTCCTCCGACTGGCGCATTTTCCAGACCCTGAGCGTGCCGGAGATCGCCACGGCCGTGCTCAAGGCACACCATCAAACGCTGGACTACGAGCAGCGTGTCACCAGCGAGCATCTGGCGCGCGAGTATTGCGTGCAGGCAGGCGACACCGACTACGATTTCATCGAACGTATCTTGCGCGAGGAAGGCTTCTTCTACGCCTTCCAGCACAAGGCCGATGGGCATCGGTTGATCCACTGCGACCGGCTGTTCATCTTCGGCCGGCAGCAGGGGGAGCCGGTGCTGTATAACCCGACGCCCGGCGGCGACCAGCCGCAGCCCAGTTTGCGCACCTTCGCCTATACGGAGAACGTGCGTACCGCACGCCAAGTGCAGCGCGACTACACGTTCAAGAGTCCACGCTATCCGCACGAGTACCCGCGCGAGGGGACGGACCTCGATCATCAGGGCCGCGGCTACGCGCGCTACGACTATCCGGGCCGCTACAAGCATGAAGCCAGCGGCAAGGCCTTCACGCAGGAACGCCTGCGTGGTCACCGTCGCGACGCGCGTATCGCGTGGGTGAACGGCGATGATGCGCGCCTGCAACCCGGCATCGCGTTCGATCTTACCGGCCACTCGCGCGAGGACATGAACCGCGGCTGGCGTCCGGTGAGCCTCGTGCATCACGGCAAGCAATACACCAGCCAGGCGGAGGAGGGCGCTGACGCGCAACAAGGCACGCACTACCGCTACGAAGCGGCGCTGGTGCCCGACGATGCCGAGTGGCGCGCCGAGCCGCTGCCGCGCCCGCGCATTGACGGCCCGCAGCCGGCAACCGTGGTGGGTCCGGAAGGCGAAGAGATCTACACCGACGCGTACGGCCGGGTGAAGGTGCAGTTCCCGTGGGATCGCGAGGGCAAGTACGACGAGCACAGCTCGTGCTGGATCCAGGTCGCACAGAACTGGGCCGGCGCGACCTGGGGCCACATGGCGATCCCGCGCATCGGGCAGGAAGTGATCGTGGTCAACCTGGATGGCGATCCGGACCAGCCTCTCATCATCGGGCGGGCGTACAACCGCTTGCAGTTGCCGCCGTACGAACTGCCGCGGCACAAAACGCGGATGACGATCAAGAGCCAGACGCACAAGGGCGAGGGCTACAACGAACTGCGCTTCGAGGACGAGAAGGATCAAGAGGAAATCTACGTCCACGCGCAGAAGGACCAGAACATCCACGTCAATCACGACGAAACCACGTTCGTCGGCAACGACCGCAGCGAGCAGGTGGAACACGACGAAACCATCGCCATCGGTAACGACCGCAAGGAGACGGTCGGCCATGACGAGCAGGTCACCATCGGGCAGGACCGTCGCCACGATATCGGCCAGGACGACTTCTTGACCATCGGCCGCAACCACACGATCCACACGGGCAAGGACCGTACCGAGGAAGTCGGCAACCATCGTCGCGACAAGACGGCGGCTAACCACACGATGGATATCGGCGGACATCTGACGCAGCGCGTGCAGGGGCGTGCCGAGTTGGAGGCGGGGCAGGCCATTCGGCATCGCACCAAGGTCGTTGAGTTGCAAGCCGGCGAGGTAATCCGCCTGCGCGGCCCCGGCGGCACGATCACGCTGGACGATTGCGGCATCACCCTCGACGCCGTGGCGATACGGTTCAAGGGCCCGCTGACAGGCGACAGCATTGGTCGTGGCAATCGCTTCGGCATCGACGGCAACCTGCTGCCGGGCGAGCCCACCGATCCGACTGACCTGCCGCTCTCCGAGTAACCTCCAGGAACCCACCTATGCTCATCAGCTTTCCTTTCTTGCGCGTGCCCAAACCGCGGACCGCCGACGACCAGAACGACGGGACATTCGGCCTGGGGGAAAAGAGCGGCAAAGGCGCCTTCCCCGTCAGTCACCAGTTCGGCTGGCACGGTGGCGTGCATCTAGAGGCGCCGGGCGGCGACGCGAATCCGGAGCCGGTGCGTGCAATCGCCGATGGCGAAATCGTGTACGCGCGCCCCAGCGCCCCTAAACCGAAGACCACGCCCACCGGCGAAGAACGCGACGCCAACCCTCTTTACTACTACGCCGGCTGGACCAGCAACGGCGTCGTCATCCTCAAGCACCGAACCGAAATCGGCGAGGGTGTCGAGGTGGTGTTCTATTCGATCTACCAGCACCTGAGCGCTGTGGCGAAGGCGGACTGGAAGAGCGGAGACAAGGTGTATCGCAAGGACCCCATCGGCAAGGCCGGCGACATCTATGGCAAGTCCAACCGTATCCACTTCGAAATCGTCGCAGACAAAGCGAACGTGGAGCGGTTAATGGGGCGTAGCGAAGGCAAACTGGAGGTCGCCGAGGGGCGGCGCAGCTGTGTCTGGGGCGACATGCACATCGTGGTTCCCGCCGGCGCGCCCCTGTACTCGGTCAATCCTCGTACCGAAATCCGGAAATATGTGGTGCGGGCCTTCAACTCCACCGTGGGTGCGGCTAACGACACGCTCGAAAGCGTCGCGCAACGCTTCCGCACAACGCCGGCGCGCATTCTCGCGCTCAATGGCAAGACAGAGGCGCAGGCCGGCACGTGGTGGCCGAAAGTCACCGGCGCATACCAAGTTGCGATGGCGTCAGCCACGAAGCCGCTCCCACTACCCACGGACGCGCAACGCACTATCCGGATACCTGCGGTCTACGGGGGCGCGGCCGCGACGCCACCCGATGACCTGACCGCCGAGGTGTGGGCGCAGTGGACCGTGCGACCGATCGGCCGAACAAAGGAAGCACTGATCGTTACCCTAAGCGAGGCGCGCGGCGATATTACCGTGACCACGCGTGATATCGGCGGCGCGCGCAGGGGGACCGAATCTGAGGCCAAAGGGGGCTACAACCTTTACAAGACTGCGGTGGACACCTACCCGGGATGCCCCAGCGCCGGCTACGAGATGCTGCGCTTCGGACGCATCCTTGGGCCCGACGCGCCTGCTGCCTCGGACCTGCACGAGGGCCGCCTGCCGCACTTCCGCAAGATCGCCCTCGACGGGAACGCGACCGCCTTCGTCGACCTCAACTGCGCGGGTGTCAAGGTGTACAGCGACGCCGACTTTCCCCACTGGCAGGGCTGGACCTTTATCGATGACGATACCGACGGCAATAGCCGCTGCGACTCGACGCAATTGCTCGAACTGATCGAGCCCCGCTCCCCAACGCAGCACCCCGTCCCGGACTCGCCTGGCTCCGGCGAAGTGGCGCAAGGCGCTGCCCCCGCCATCGACGCCGCTACCGAATATCGTGGTCGACTGATTCGCGCCTACGCTAAAGCGCAGACCGGCGAAATGCGCGAGCGCTTGAGCTACTGCGTGGTCAAGATGCCCTCCGAGTGGGCGCGCGATGACTTCGACAAGCGCTGGGACTGGCTGAAAGGTGTCGAAGGGCAGAACCCGATCGCCAATATCCTGTTCCCGATGTGTCTGGGCGACCCGGCGTATGAAAGGCTCAAGCGCCATCACCATGCCTTGGCGTTTTGGGAGGACGCGGTGGCGAAAGGGCTGACACTCGAGAAGGAGCACTATCACGTTCATCCGATGAAGTTTATCGACGTTTTCAAGAAATGCGGGTGGCTTTGTAAAACTGAGCTGGCAAGAGCATTGCCGAATGCAAGAAGCGCTGACGTTGACCGCTTTCTGATCCCGATAAATTTCTGCATGCGGAAGTATCTAGGGGAAAGTCCTATCCGTAGAAGTCATTTCATAGGGCAAATGGCGCACGAAACTGGCAGCCTGTCAGGCACGATGGCTGAGAAAGGAAATTCCTCTGCAAGTCGCCAATACGAAACGGATGCTGATTATTTCCGTGGGCCAGATGGTTATTTGAAATTTTTGGCCAGTCAAGGCTATGAAAAAATAAATAATGACTTGGGTAATGAGTACTCCCCAAGCGGGACTGGCGATGGAATTAAATTTCGAGGGCGAGGCAGCCTGCAAATTACCGGGCGGGCGAACTATGCCAGCTACTGGGTTTACCGTGGTTGGTTGCACGCCACATCGTTTGACGCGAGTTGGTGGAGTGTCAATGGTTGGTGGAGCACTCCGAGGCTATCAACAATACGCCCGGCCGTGATAAATAATCCGCAGAGGATTTCGGCCCGCCAATCGGGAAATGAATACAACCCCATCGATGTTGGTGGGATGTTCTGGATGGGTAAAAAGATTAGCCCTGCATGTGATCCTGAAAGCCCCGATACAATCTCTGCGGTGACTTCAGATGCCGTGTCCATGAAGATCAATCGCTACGATATCCCTACGTTCCCGGCAAGGCGAGCACGGGTTGAGACGGCAAAGAAGGTTATTTGCGATGCACTTCAGTGATGCGGAGAATTTGTTGCGAATTGGGATGTGTCTATGAAGGCTAAATTGACTGCTCTGCAAGTATCTTTCATTGTTATTTTTTTGTCATTTATATTTTCTACCCCATCGTCTGCATCTGAGAGGTGTGTTTATAGCGATCTGAAGGAGGTTCGCATAGAAACATCGGTGGGTGCTGTATCTACGGTGAAGGTTGAGTATTGTGGTAGCGATGATGGAGGTCGCGTCTCTATTAGCATGCTTACCGGGAAAAATAGGCAGAACTATAAATTTATTGTCGAAAATCGGGCTTACTCTATAAGTATTGATTCTGATATTGAATTAAAAGATGATGGTGGGCGCGGCCTTGGAGTGGCAAATGGTGGTGGGCGGTCGGGTGACGGTATGTGGTATTGGGTTTTTGATCGGAAGAAAAGATTGTACCGATACATTGGTGAGGCGCCAAGGCTTTATCGTTCTAAAACAAAATGCGGTGGAATATTTTCAATAGAAAGCGGTAGTGGGGACGTGCAATCGATGCGTTATAGTTATCAGGTAAAAAACGATAGATTGATCTTGCTTGGTGCTATGGGGTTCATTCCAATCGATGATGTATATGAAATATCTTTAATGACCTGTACTCCTGACTCCCGTTGTAACGAGGTTGACAGGCTAAAAGATGTCTCCCCGGAGAAAGCGCAGAGGTACATGAATGGGACAGAGGATTGCGACCAAGAACGAGGCCCGGGAAACTAACTTGACTTCGTTCCTGACTTCAAGTTGATCGAACCCAAGCAAACCATGGCCGCCTATGGGAGGCTCTTTGGCGGTAAATCGTTCATAAGGGGTTTTGGTAAATAATTTGTTGATCATTTGAGAGTATTAATTAAAGATTCGCGATACGGTTCTGCTGCTGATGACGTTTATCAGGTCATGGGTTGCGCATGGGATGATTCCCCATCGATAAGGTGGCGAAAGCAATTTTATGTGAGCGATTTCTCATCGGTATCGCAGGGAAGATACCCATCCTGAAGGGTAGGCTGACGCAGTAAATGGTTTGCACGCCAAATTTTCATCGAGTTTGCACGCGATCTCTTGGAAGGCGAAATTTCATGGGAAGCTCAGGTCGTTGTATTGGCTAATGAGGACGAATTCGACGAGGTGATGGGTTTTATTAATAAATATGTGCGCTCAATTAGAGTGCGCATGTCGAGGTTGGAGGGGGCATCGCGACGAATAAAATATCCTTTTGTTTGGCAGGTATCAGTGCCATGTCATGCCACTAAATGGGTGGTTGAGGGGGCTCTGAGTAAACTTCGAAAGGTGGCGTTTTCTTGCATTTCCAATGGTTTTATCAATTTGAAAAACTCTCGAAATCTATGGCTTGCGGCCAGCGGTCCCAAGAACGGCGCTTTTCCACAGATCTATGTTCTGGCTGTGCTAGAGGGGGTGCTCGCCGCCAAGGAAAATCCAGTCGAATTGCCCAAGGTCTTCGCCTTAGACAGGGTGGGCAATGCGTGATGGCAAGTCAAACTGACTAGCGGCGGTACCACAGACCTGGGGCAATTTGTTGATCGCACCGGGCGATCGTATGGTCTTCTTACCAACGAGCAGAGATTCGATGCAAGGGCGAACGCAGATGCACTCGTTAGGCACACGTTGGATAACATGAAAATGGTTAAATCTCGCTATTCGGGACGAGAGCTGTATTTGATGACGTACGCTGTTCACCACGACGGACCGGGGTTAAGCTTGGGTGGGCGTCAAATCTCAGAAAGAGATGTGATGCCGTATTCTGACTTGTTATTAGGTAATATATGTAAAGACATCGTGGAGTAAGTCGTGACTGTCCTTTTGAGATGGAGTGTGCTTATCGCTGTTATATTTTATGCTTCCGCAGTGACCGCGGGGGAGGTTTATCACACTGTGGAAGATGATGGGATGACAAATCAAAATCATGATCTGATGAGGGAGGTTGCTGCTCATAGATCATTTTCTGTATACAAATCTTTAGGTTGCCGTTTAGTAGGTGAGCCCATCAATTTGGATGACAAGGGAAAAGCATTTCTATTCACCACGAAGGATGCATGCGGATGGGGAACTGCTCTTGGACCCATGTGGATCGTGCACTCGAGAAACGGTCATGCTGGCAAAGTGGTTTTGGACGCAGGGGGCTACTCTGTCGAGGGCAAGTCTAGTGTCTCGCATGGAATGCGAGACGTAGAAATCCGATGGGGTAACGCGGGGTTTATAGCGGCCCAAAGTTACCGCTTTGACGGTGTGCGATACAGATCTGTCGGCCCCGCGAGAAAGCTCACCCCGTCGGGGGGCCTCCGATAAGGGAAACAAGGATGGAGGTGGAATCGAGCCGCGAGCGCGCTGCGTTCGTGCGACAGGAGTTTTATGCGCAGACGGGCTTGCTGGCGGGCGAGGCGGTGCAGCACTGATTCATCGGAAGAATGCGCCAATCCGTCCGAATCCCCGGACGGATATTTTCCGGAAATCCGGAAAGCCGGATTTCCTTGCCTGCCGCATTATGAGAAATACAATGAAAACAACGGTTTGAGGGGTTACGGAAACCTGGCATCGACCTTGCGATATAAAGCGCACGGCCAACCCCCCGGCCGAACTACTACAGCAAGCAAGGAGACAATCGATGACCACTGCCTTCCTCCCCCTCCGGACGTCCTGAGGCATCGCTTGTTGCGGCACGGCAGCCGCGCGGGCGATTTGTTTCCCCTGACATTCGTCCGCGCGCGTGACGCCGTTTCCATCGGCTCATCTACTTCAGCAGGAACCATCGTGAAGAAGAAACCCTTCTACAAAGTGCTCTATGTGCAGGTGATCTTCGCCATCATCGTCGGCGTGATCCTCGGCCATTTCTACCCGTCGATCGCCACCGACATGAAGCCGCTCGGCGACGGCTTCATCAAGCTGATCAAGATGGTCATCGGCCCGATCATCTTCTGTACGGTCGTCACCGGCATCGCCGGCATGGAGGACATGAAGAAGGTGGGCCGCGTCGGCGGCAAGGCACTCCTGTACTTCGAGATCGTGTCGACCTTCGCGCTGGTGCTCGGCCTCGCGGCCACGCACATCCTGCGTCCGGGCGTCGGCTTCAACATCGATCCGGCGACGCTCGACGGCAAGGCCGTCGCGTCGTACGCGGCGAAGGCGCACGGGCAGTCGACGGTCGACTTCCTGATGCACATCATCCCGAACACGATGGTCGATGCGTTCGCGCAGGGCGAGATCCTGCAGATCCTGCTGATCGCACTGCTGTTCGGCAGCGTGCTCGCGCACCTCGGCGAGCGCGGCAAGGTCGTCACCGACTTCATCGACGGGCTCACGCGCGTGCTGTTCGGCATCGTGCACATCGTCACGAAGCTGGCACCGATCGGCGCGTTCGGCGCGATGGCGTTCACGATCGGCAAGTACGGCGTCGGCTCGCTGGTGCCGCTGCTCAAGCTGATCGGCACGTTCTACCTGACGTCGGTCGTGTTCGTGCTCGTCGTGCTCGGCACGATCGCCCGCGTCACGGGCTTCTCGATCATCCGCTTCGTGTCCTACATCAAGGAAGAGCTGCTGATCGTGCTCGGCACGAGCTCGTCGGAAGCCGCGCTGCCGCAGCTGATGGAAAAGCTCGAGAAGGCCGGCTGCTCGCGTTCGGTCGTCGGCCTCGTCGTGCCGACCGGCTATTCGTTCAACCTCGACGGCACCAACATCTACATGACGATGGCCGTGCTGTTCATCGCGCAGGCGACCAACATCGAACTGACGTGGATGCAGCAGCTCACGCTGCTCGCGGTCGCGATGCTGACGTCGAAGGGCGCGAGCGGCGTCACCGGCGCGGGCTTCATCACGCTCGCCGCGACGCTCGCCGTCGTGCCGACGATCCCGCTGTCGGGCATGGTGCTGATCCTCGGCATCGACCGCTTCATGAGCGAATGCCGTGCGCTGACCAACATCGTCGGCAACGGCGTCGCGACCGTCGTCGTGTCGGCATGGGAGAAGGAACTCGACCGCAACAAGCTGCGCCAGGCGCTGAAGGGCGGCGGCGAAGTCACGCCGACCGAGACGGCCGGCGTCTGACGTCATGAAGGAGCAGGCGGCGGCATCGCCCGCGGGCGGTGCGGCCCGCGGCGGCCAGGGCGGGCGGGTGGAGGCCTATGACACAATAGGCGATCCGCATCGCCAGGAAGCCTCGACCGTGACGCGCCGCCTGCTCATTCTCGTCGTGCTTGCCGCCGCGCTCGCCGCGGCGTGCACGCTGACGTGGACGATCACCTGGCGGCGCGGCGTCGCAGAGTTGCAGCGCAACGCCGCGGTGCGCGTCGACCGCACCACCAACGCGCTCAAGAGCACGCTCGACCGCTACGAATCGCTGCCTTATCTGCTCGGCAGCCATCCGTACGTGCAGGACCT
This sequence comes from Burkholderia sp. LS-044, assembly GCF_004803625.1. Classification (NCBI taxonomy): domain Bacteria; kingdom Pseudomonadati; phylum Pseudomonadota; class Betaproteobacteria; order Burkholderiales; family Burkholderiaceae; genus Burkholderia; species Burkholderia sp. LS-044. The sequence goes on along the minus strand of NZ_SSWO01000031.1, from coordinate 7,314 downwards.
GCTCGCCGAGCCGAAGCGCACCGACTACACCGCACGCGTCAACCGCTATCTCGAAGACCTCAACGAACACGCGCACGCGACCGTCACCTACGTGATCGGCGCGGACGGCCTGTGTGTCGCCGCCAGCAACTGGCGCGCACCCGACAGCTTCGTCGGGATCGAATACCGCTTCCGCCCGTATTTCCTCGATGCGATGAACGGCCAGGTCGGCCGCTTCTTCGGGATCGGCACGATCTCGCGCGATCCCGGCTACTACATCTCGCAGCCCGTGTGGCGCGACGGCAGGATCGCGGGCGTCGTCGTCGTGAAGCTCAACCTCGAATGGTTCCAGGGCGCCGATGCGTCCGAGCCGCTCGTCGTCGCGGACGACCACGGCGTCGTGTTCCTGTCGTCGGTGCCCGCCTGGAAGTACCACACGCTGCGGCCGCTGACGGGGCCCGTTGCCGCGTCGATCTACGAGACGCGCCAGTACGCGCAGCAGCCCGTCACGCCGTTGCCGCTGCGCATCGAGCAGGTATTGGGCCCCGATGCGGAGATCGTGCGTCTCGGCGCGGGCCTGCGCGCGCCGCGCTACCTCGCGAGCAAGCGCCGGATCGGCGAGCCCGACTGGCTGCTCGTCACGCTGGCACCGATCGCGCCCGTCGACGCCGACGCGCGCAACGCGACGATCGTCACGGGCTTCGGCTTCGTGTCGGTCGCGCTGCTCGCGTTCTACTGGCGGATGCGCCGCGCGCGCGTGCGCGAAATGATTCGCGGCCGCGCGCTGCTGCAGCAGGCGTACGCGGAGTTGAACCGGCGCGTCGAAGAGCGCACGGCCGATCTGTCGGAAGCGAACGAGCAACTGCAGAAGGAGGTCGGCGACCGGATCCGCGCGGAACAGGAGCTGCGCGCCGCGCACGACGAACTGATCCAGGCGAGCAAGCTCGCCGCGCTTGGCCAGATGGCGGCCGGCATTACGCACGAACTGAACCAGCCGCTCGCGGCGCTGCGCAGTTTCTCGGACAACACGCGTGTGCTGCTCGATCGCGGCGAGCAGGCGGCCGCGCGCGAGAACCTCGAGGCGATCGCCGCGCTCACGGAGCGGATGGGCAAGATCACGAACCAGCTGAAGCTGTTCGTCGGCCGCGCGAAGCCGCGCAACGAGCAGGCGCTCGTCGTGCGCGCGCTGCGCAGCGTGCTGTCGTTGCTCGACGAGCGCCTGCGCGGCGTCGCGCTCACGCTGACGTTGCAGGATGCGACCGTGTCGCCCGCGCACGATGCGCCGCTCGACCTGGCGCGCGACTATCCCGAGCTCGTCGCGCGCTGCGAGGACCTGCGCCTCGAACAGGTGCTGATCAACCTGCTCGGCAACGCGCTCGACGCGGTCGCCGGCGTGGCGGCGCCGGCGATCGAGGTGACGATCGGGGTGTCGGCGGCGACGCTCGCGATCGAGGTGCGCGACAACGGCTGCGGCATTGCGCCCGACCTGCTGCCGCGCCTGTTCGAGCCGTTCTTCACGACCAAGGAAATGGGGCGCGGGCTGGGGCTCGGGCTCGCGATCTCGTCGTCGATCGCGAGCGACGCGGGCGGGGCGCTGACCGCGCGCAACGCGCCGTCGGGCGGCGCGCTGTTCGTCTTGACGCTGCGGCGCGCCCGCACGCATCATCCGGACTCCGTGTCCGAGCCGGCGGGCTCGCGCTAGGCGCGCCATGCCGCCCGCCCGATCGGTGCACGATCGGTATCAACGCCGCCGCGCGCGCTGCCGCCGCGCGGCCCGTCAGGAGCAAGTGAGTACGATGGCCAACCGCCTGCAAGTGATCTATATCGAAGACGATGCGCTCGTTCGCCGGGCAAGCGTGCAGAGCCTTCAGCTGGCGGGGTTCGACGTCGCCGGCTTCGAGTCGGCCGAGGCAGCCGAGAAGGCGATCGTCGCGGATACCGCCGGCGCGATCGTCAGCGACATCCGGCTGCCCGGCGCGAGCGGGCTCGACGTGCTCGCGCAGTGCCGCGAGCGCGTGCCCGACGTGCCCGTGATTCTCGTCACGGGGCACGGCGACATCTCGATGGCCGTGCAGGCGATGCGCGACGGCGCGTACGACTTCATCGAAAAACCGTTCGCGGCCGAGCGCCTGATCGAGACGGTGCGCCGTGCGCTCGAGCGGCGCGAGCTCGTGCTCGAGAACCACGCGCTGCGGCGCGAACTGGCCGGGCAGAACGTGGTCGCGCCGCGCATCATCGGCCGCAGCCCCGCGATCGAGCAGGTGCGCAAGCTGATCGCGAACGTCGCGCCGACCGACGCGTCGGTGCTGATCAACGGCGACACGGGTGCCGGCAAGGAGCTGATCGCGCGCAGCCTGCACGAGCTGTCGCCGCGTCGCGACAAGCCGTTCATCGCGGTGAACTGCGGCGCGCTGCCCGAGCCGATGTTCGAATCGGAGATGTTCGGCTACGAGCCCGGCGCGTTCACCGGCGCCGCGAAGCGCCGGGTCGGCAAGCTCGAGTACGCATCCGGCGGCACCTTGTTCCTCGATGAAATCGAAAGCATGCCGCTCGCGCTGCAGGTGAAGCTGCTGCGCGTGCTGCAGGACGGCGTGCTGGAGCGCCTCGGCTCGAACCAGCCGATCCGCGTGAACTGCCGCGTCGTCGCGGCCGCGAAGGGCGACATGAGCGAGCTCGTCGCGGCCGGCACGTTCCGGCGCGACCTGCTGTACCGGCTCAACGTCGTGACGATCGCACTGCCGCCGCTTGCCGAGCGCCGCGAGGACATCGTGCCGCTGTTCGAGCACTTCATGCTCGATGCGGCCGTGCGTTACGCGCGGCCGGCGCCGGTGCTGACCGACCGGCAGCGCGCGAGCCTGATGCAGCGCGACTGGCCCGGCAACGTGCGCGAGCTGCGCAACGCGGCCGACCGCTTCGTGCTCGGCGTGGCCGACATGCCGCAGGAGACGGGCGCGAACGGCGGCGACGCCGACAACGAGCAGACGCTGAAGGAGCGCATCGAGCAATTCGAGCGTGCGGTGATCGCCGAGGCGCTGAACCAGACGGGCGGCGCGGTTGCCGCGACGGCCGACCGGCTGCATGTCGGCAAGGCGACGCTGTACGAGAAGATGAAACGCTACGGGCTGTCGGCGAAAGGCGAAACCGAGCGCTGAAAAGCGAACGGACCGCAGAACCGGGTTGCCCGGTCGTGCGGTCCGTCGTGCGGAGAAGGGCGCGGCGCGCGGCCCTTCGAGCCGGATCGGGCGGCGCTCAGGCCGCGTTGCTGTCGAGTGCCTTCTTGAGCAGTGCGTCGAGCTCCGCGAACTGCGGTGCGCCGACGTAGCGCTTCAGGATCTTGCCGTCCTTGTCGACGACGAAGGTCGTCGGCGTGAGCTGCACGTTGCCGAACTGCTTCGCGACGCTGCCGTCGTCGAGCGCGACCTTGAACGGCAACTGGCGCGTCTGCGCATAGTTCGCGACGTACATCGGCGGATCGTAGTTCATCGCGACCGCGACGAATTCCAGCCCCTGACCCTTGAAGCGATTATAGGTATCGACCATCTGCGGCATTTCCTGCATGCAGGTCGCGCAGCTCGTCGCCCAGAAGTTCACGAGATAGACCTTCCCTTTCAGGTCGCCTGCGGTCGAGACCTTCTGGCCCGACAGCAGCGTGAACGTGGCGTCCGGCACGGTGGACTTGCCGTTGAACGCGAAGAAGCCGGCCACGGCGATCGCCGCGACGACGGCGGCGGCGACGATGTAGCGGACGGGTCCGGCGCTGCGCCGGGCGGGAGGCGTGGTGTTCATCTGGAGCTCTCGGAGTCGGTCGATGACGCGGATCGAAGCAAAGGACATCGAAATTCGGCGCTCATTTTAGCGCGAATGCGGGATGTGCACCGACGGCGGCCACGCATCCCGGAATTCACGTTCGGCGGATAATGCCCGTTTTGCCTGCCCGCTCCACGCCATGCCGAAGGAAGTCACCGATTCGTTGCGCCCCCTTTTTCATCCGCTGCGACACTTCGCCGCGCTCGCGTGCATGAGCGTCGCGCTGACCGCGTGCTCGCCGTCGTATGACTGGCGCACGCTGCACAACGACGCCGGCTACACCGTCGACCTGCCGGCGAAGCCGACCGTCGAGCAGCAGCCGGTGGCGATCGGCGGCGCGTCGATGCCGATGCGGATGCAGGCCGCGCACGTGGACGGCGCGGTGTTCGCGGTCGGCACGCTGACGCTGCCGGACGACAGCGACGACACGCGCCGCGCGGCGCTCGAGTTCCTGCGCACCGGGCTGTCGCGCAACCTCGACGGCGCGCCGCAGACGGCTGCGGTGCCGGTGCCGCTTGCGGCCGGCGGCGCGGTGAACGGGCTCGAGCTGCGCATCGCGGGCGCGGCCGCCGGCGGCGATCGCGCCCGCAAGACGATCGTCGCGCGGCTTGCCGCGCGCGGCCGGCATGCGTACCAGGCCGTCGTGATTGCCGACGGGCCGCTTGCCCAGGAGCAGCTCGACCAGTTTTTCGGGTCGTTCAAGCTCGACTGACGGCAGCGGCGAGGGCGCCGGGGCACGTCGTGACAACTGAAAGTTCGTTCGCAACTTTCGGCGCTAGTCGCCGGATTTTGCGAGGTTTTTTCGGCTATCCACAGCGCATGTGGATAACTTTGTTGAAAAGTTTCCCGAATTTCCCGCCAAGCCGCGCGGGACGGCCTTCCGGCCCATTTAGTCGCTCGCTTGCGTTTTGTGAAAAGTCAATCAAAACAACGAGATACGGATTCCGTGCTGCAAAGGTCCCGCCGAGCCCCGATCCGGGGCCAGATTCGTGGAATTGTGCATAAGTCAAGTCTTGACAGCCGGATTTTGTCCTCCGAGGACGCTCACAGCGCCGTGAGCGCGCGCCGGTAGCGGATCGCCTCGGCGATCTGCGCGGCCGTCGGCAGCGGGTCGCCGGCCAGGTCGGCGATCGTCCGTGCGACCTTCAGCACACGGAAATACGCGCGCGCCGACCAGCCGAAACGCTCGCCGGCCTCGCGCAGCAGCCGCTCGCCTTCGTCGGTCGGCCGGCAGAGATCGTCGGTTTCGCGGCCGCTCAGCATGTGATTCGTCTTGCCCTGCCGGTCGAGCTGCAGCGCACGCGCGTGCGCGACCCGTGCGGCCACCGCGGCACTCGGCTCGCCGGGCGCCGTCGCGCGCGACGCGAGTTCGGCCGGCGACAGCGCGGGCAGGTCGATCTGGATGTCGATGCGATCGACGAGCGGCCCCGACAGCTTGCGCAGGTAGCGGGCGGCGACGTCCGGCGTGCAGCGGCAGCGTCCGGACGGATCGCCGTGCCAGCCGCACGGGCAGGGATTCATCGCGGCGATCAGCTGGCATGCGGCCGGGAAGTCGGCCTGCTGCGCCGCGCGCGAGATCGTGATGCGGCCGGCTTCCAGCGGCTCGCGCAGCATTTCGAGCACGTGCCGGTCGAATTCCGGGAGTTCGTCGAGAAACAGCACGCCGAGATGGGCGAGCGTGATTTCGCCCGGTTGCGGCGGGTTGCGGCCGCCGACCAGCGCGGCGGCGCTCGACGAATGATGCGGGGCCCGGAACGGCCGCCGGCGCCACTGTGCCGGTGAAAAGCCGAGGCGGCTCGCGGAGAGGAGCGCCGCCGACGTCAGCGCCTCGTCGTCGGTCAGCGGCGGCAGGAGGCCCGGCAGCCGTGCGGCCAGCATCGACTTGCCGGCGCCCGGCGGCCCGATCATCAGCATGTGATGGCCGCCCGCGGCCGCGACTTCCAGCGCGCGGCGGGCACCGCGCTGGCCGACCACGTCGGCGAGATCGGGGGCGGCCGGCACCGGCAGGCCGTCGAGGCATGGCGCCGCGACCGGTGCGAGCCGGGCGTCGGGCGCCCCGGCGAGGTGGGCGCACAGCGCGGGCAGGTCCGGCGCACCGAACACGGTGACGCCCGGCACGAGCGCCGCCTCGGCGGCGCTGGCGAGCGGCAGGTACAGCTCGGGAGCGTTTGACGCGACGGCGGCCGGATCGGGGGCGGCCCGTTGATTACTGTTGCCCGAACCGGAAAGCGCGCCGGCGTGCGAACCGGAAGCCGCACCGCTTTCCGCGACCTGCCAGTCCCGCGCGACCCCGCACGCCATCGCGAACGCGCCGCGCATCGGCCGCAGCGCGCCGGTCAGCGACAGTTCGCCCGCGAATTCGCGGCCGGCCAGCGCGTCGGCCGGGATCTGGCCGTTCGCGGCGAGGATGCCGAGCGCGATCGGCAGGTCGCCTGTTTAGGTGGGTTCCTAACAGTTATGAGTTGATTTTTCCTTTATTTTCAGTGGCGTAGCTCATGTAATAACTCTAGCGGGATGACGGCCCGGCGCAACAGCGAACGAGGACTTGCTCAGCAGCCGCGGGATTGGCTGGGCGCTTCGCGGCAATTAGCGTCTTGATTAGTTTGCGCTCCGCCTTCGGAAAACGTTCCCACACAAGCAAGAGCTCCACTAGCTCATCGTCCTCGCAATAGAAGTACGGGGCCGGTGCTGATATCATCAGCGGTTAATGAGATTTGAGAACGCATTCGTGCAGTAGTTGTTGGTGGTTGAAAATTATTCCAATAAGTGAGCGGCGACAAATGACGACAGATGCGGAATACATCGAACGGGTTAAGGCATACAAATGGGGCGAGTTGACCAATCTATGGCAGCAAATCCAAAATTGCTCAACTCCCGATTGGGACCCAGGAAAGGCACTGGAGTACCTCGTTCTCAAGGGCTTCGAGCTCGGTAAGGCAGTGGTGCGTTGGCCTTACAACGTGGACATTATGGGTGCCTCAAATGTTGAGCAAATTGACGGCTTGGTTTATGTGGGAGGCATCGTCGCCATGATTGAGTGTAAGGACTATTCGGACGTAAAAAAGAAAACTAAGATTAATGTCAATTTCGAACCGGTAGCCAAGCTAAGAAATCAGTTGGCAAGGCGGCCGAGTGGGATAATTGGTTGTATTTTCTCAAGCGGTGGTTACACGGAACCGGCTCAAACATTAATGAATTTCACGAAGCCTGAAACCATTCTGTGCTGGAGCGGTTCTGATATTGGTCACTGTATAAGAAAGAAGAATTTCGTGGATGCACTGCACATCAAATACCAAAAGTGCGTGGAGCAGGGGATTCATGATTTCGACGTGGCATCGTTGGAGTTGAAAGTATGAAGCGAATCATCATTTGCGAATCCAAAGCAGATGCGGAGCTCCTTAGTGTAAGCCCCCGGTGAAGTCATCTTGTCCAGTCGCTTCGTGACCGCGAGGATCGTGTCCACCAGATTTTTAAGTGGACACGTGTACACCATGGAAGGCAACGAGGTTGAAGGGCTGGAACTGATAG
>NZ_SSWO01000030.1:0-53886 GCF_004803625.1 Burkholderia sp. LS-044 | reverse complement strand
CCGGCTCGCCGGCGCCCGGGCCGCCCCCGAAGGAACCCATTCGATCACGTCGCCGGTTGATCACCGTCCGAACAGGGTGGGGAATTTTACTTCGACACTTCTGGGGAAATTACGTCCGAGGTTGACAGCGTCAGCCAGCGCAACCGCACCGCCGGCTAGGTAGCGTCCAAGCCATTTGCGCACAGTCGGTGCTGTCACGCCGTGATCGGCCGCCGCTTGCGACACGCTCGAACCGGATTCGGTGATCTCCTGAACCATCTCAAGTCGACGTGCGAAAGTGAGTCGGGCATTCTTATGGGTGTTCATCCGGCTGGGTTCCTGGAAGGTTGGGTGTTTGGCGACTTCCAGTCTCCCAGACTCAGTCCGGATGAACCATCTATACAACCTATTGAAGCTTCACAGCTAGTCCAAACCGCCCGGTCAGGCCAACCGGCGCAATGGCGCCAGCGGCAAGACGGTCATCACCGATCGCGGCCCGGTCCAGGTCGACGTCCACCGCGACCGTAACGGCAGCTTCGAACCGATGCTGATTCCCAAGCACGAGTTCCGTTTCACCGCCTTCGACGGACGTATCATCGCGATGTACGCCCGCGGCATGAGCGTGCGCGAGATTCAGGCATTTCTGGCCGGCCGAACACTACGGCACTGAAGTGTCGCCCGATTTCATCAGCTCGGTCACCGACGAGGTAATGGCCGAGGCGCTGAGCTGGTAGAGCTGTCCGCTTGAGCCAATGTATCCAGTCGAGTTCTTCGACGCGCTGCGGGTCAAGATCCGCGACGTCGGCGTGGTCAGCAACAAGGCCGTCTATCTGGCCTTGGGCATTCGGGCCGACGGCCAGCACGACGTGCATGGCCTCTGGATCGCGCAGACCGATGGCACCAAGTTCTGGCTCAAGGTGTTCAGCGAACTCAAGACGCAAGGTCGCTAGGACATTTCGTTCATTGCGTTTCCTAGCCCACTTGGTTAAGGATTTCGACTTCGAAACCCTCGGGCCAACCGTCTCGATGGACCCGGAATGCATCGTCGGCGATCAACTCGGGCACAACGTCCGTGTACTCCCAGTCGCGTGGAGTGATCATCACGATTGCACTCGGGACACCCTTCGCGACGGCAATTTGATTCGCCAACCGTTTCAGTTCCTTTATCCACTCTTGAACATGTCTGTCAAGAACCTGCTTCTCGCCAATCCTCTCACTCATGATGTCGTTTTCCGCATCGTTAGTCTTTTGAGTCGAAACGACCGCCCTATCTACGGCCAGCAGAAATGCATCATAAAGATGCCTAATCTACTACATGCCATAACTTCGGCCACGCGATCGCGAGCTTTAGAAATTCGTCTTCCGGCCGCTCATCGCGCAGGAATCGATAGTCCGGATCGTCCGCACCGAGCGTCACGTCCTCAGGCCACAGCCAGCGGCATCTACAAGCGAGTGCGCGAGGAATTCAATAAAGCCGCTCTGCACCTGGCTTTGATCCATCAGCAAGCCTCGCACCGGCAGGTCTTCAGGGTGCTCTCCCGACCAACGTACAACATTCTCATGGCACTTTACGCAGCGATCGAGGTAACCGCTCGTGCAGTCGCCAGTACGAATGACAGCTTCACTTTCCCCCACATGTCTGAACAGTTCCTCAACCAGAGTGGCCAAATGTGGCGGATGTCCCATGGCATTTTTCATTAAATCAGGATGCCCCGCATAGCAGCCAGCCGAGGCAAATAGCGCCGTGAACTCATACTTACAGTCTTCGCACACATACTCCTGATGCACTGTTAATGCTGCCTATCGAACATGCGCCCATCGTAACGTTCGTCGATTCGCATGCAGGGCACAATGTAAGCGCGTCTCCGACCACTCTAGCCTTCCAGCCATCAGAATCGAGCATGGCCACCTCCGAGCGTTTTCATCTGTGCAGACAGTTGGCCTGTTGGGAACGCACTCCAAGAAAAAAGGGAGCCGCAGCTCCCTATGTTCATCCGATCAAGAAGCGATCGCGATTCTTCGCGTCCTTGATCCATGCGGGAGCACGACCACGCCCGCTCCACGTCTCGCCAGTCTTGGGGTTCTGGTACTTGGCAGCAACCGGTGCAGAAACCGTCTTGCTCTTGCTTGTGCGTTGACGACCAAAGATCTGCTCAACCGTGATGCCGTACTCGGCCACTTTTACACGTATGTCAGCAACGACCGCTTCCAATTCAGCGATACGTGCCGCCTCGGCTTCCTCTTGCAGCTTCGCAAGCTGATCCTTCAGGTCCTTGTAGGTTTTCGTTGCCATAAATGTATCTCCCTGAGTCGTTGACCACAAAGCGCGGTACGTCGAATTATGCCATCTATTGATGGTGCGCAGAACCAATGGTGCCTACATCTCGACCAGCTTGTGGTCATGAGAATGCCGTGAATAGCGAATCCAAACAGAGCGATGTTGAGCGCCACGCCTGCCAGCCACGAGATGACGCCGGTTCTCGCGAGAAGAATGCCGCCGATGGACGCCAGCAGAAAAGCAAGGTATGACCACGGTGAAAATTTTTCGAGGCACCTTTCGATGTGTCGAAGCATGTGCTGTTCCACAATTGAGGTCCCAACGATTCATTGGACAGGTGGGGATCGTCGCGTGATCCCAATTGTGCTCATGGAGCTTTTTTGTACGCCCGCAGTCCCCATCTCCGGAAACTCTCGCTGTCGCGATGACGCTCGTCCACGCGAAAACCATTGCCGCGCTCGACAAGCGCACGAAGTTCGTCGATGAATGCGGAGTAATTGAACATAGCTGTCATTCCGGCACGTTTTCCTATGCGTCGGGCGGACGCCAAGGTGCCAACCTGACAGCTTCTTCTGCGAGCGACAGGATTTGGTCAATGTCGCGCACTGTTTGCTTGGCATTTGGCGCTTGGAACCCGTTGAGTCCGCTCGGATATACCCGTCCTCAAACGCCAATTAGTTTTCCCAGCCTGCTTGGTTGAGCACTTCGATATCGAAACCTTCGGGCCATCCGTATGTATGGACATGCAAGGCGTCCTCGGCGATCAGCTCGGGCACAACATCTTCATAGCCCTCGTCACGCGGGGTGATCATCACGATCGCGCTCGGAACGCCCTTTACCGCGGCGATCTGACCCGCCAAGCGCGTCAGTTCCGCCGTCCATTCGCGCACCTGTTGCTCGAGCAACTGCTTCTCATCGTATTTCTTCGTCATTTACGCGCCTCGCGTTTTCCTATTCGTGCCCGTGCAGCTGCTCGAGCGATTCATCCAGTACGGCAGCCGCGTCCGCGTGTAGCTCAGCGGTCGCTGCGTCCAGCTCAACACCACAAGGCAACTTTCGCGATTCCGCGACGTCCCGGAGTGCGTTGATCGCGAGCCGCAGTGCGTCGGCAACGGTCAGGTTGGACATGGCACTCTTCCTAGCTCAAGTTGGTCACGCGGACTGGTTGAGAACTTCGACTTCGAAGCCTTCCGGCCAACCATGATTCAAGACCCGCATTGCGTCTTCGGCGATCAACTCGGGCACAACGTCCGCGTAGTCCTCGTCGCGGAGCGTGATCATCACGATCGCGCTCGGCATACCTTTCGCGGCGGCGATTTGGTTCGCCAGCCGCTTCATCTCTGCCGTCCACTCTCGAACCTACAAGTCGAGAAGACGTTTTCTCGTCGCTCGTCATTGGTGTGTTTGCCAATCAGTCTCGCGGTAAACGCCGCTGACTATTGCGCACCGGCTCGGGAAGATCCTGACGCGCCAAATGTTCCAGCAGACGTCGCTCGAGATGTGGGGCCCATCCATCGTGGTTCCCGTTCCAGCAGGGATCGCATGCGAATATTTCGCCGTAGAGCTTGAGGGCGTGGCCTTCATAGCGGTGCTGGCCGTGCTGATACCGGCGACCGCAAACGTCGCAAGTGAAAAATAACGCCTCAGCCATGCCCCCTCCCGAAATGTTTTCCTGGCCGTGTTGGCGGACTGCGCTGTACCGATAGTTATTGTCGATCCATCGCTTCGCCCACTCGATGCCACGTTCGTAGGCCTGTGCTCGATACACGCGGTTGCCAAGGTCGTTGAAAATGAAGCGCTCGTCGCCTCGCGAAACGATAACGCCTGAAACGAAGAGCCGCTGATTCGCAAGAATGGTTGGTGACGCCTCGATCTTCCAGCCCTCATATTCCGCAAACCGCTTCACTCGCTTCATGGCAGCCTCCGGGCGCAACTTCGTCAACGTTTTCCGTCCCGTTAGTCGGGTTGCTCGATCTGTGCCTTTACGTATTCCTCTGGACTCATGCCGTCGTCGAAACATTCGCGCATATCCTCCCGTGAACCGAGCAACCAGCTTACGTCACTCTCTGCTCGCCCAAGGGCCCGACGCGCCTCGCTCTCCACTGACGAGGTCCACTTCGCAAAAGTACTGTTCATTTTGATCACGACCTAGCCAGTTTCCGTTATCCCTCTGCGCACCTCGCGCGCAGCTTGTTCAAAACTCGATGGTAGTGCTCGTGCAGCTCGGGCCAGTCGGCACCGGGTTGCAACGCGGAGGGATCGAGGCGTTTCAACGAGACCGCGAGCCGCACGCTTGGATGGCGATGCCCGACCGTGGCGAGCCAGCCCGCGCACGCGAACTCTTCACCTGGCTTCGACTGGTGACAGGCAAAATGCTCGCGCCGAAGTCCGGCCCCATACTACGTTCGTCCGGGCACGTCGCAGCCAAATTCTCCGCAAGCGTGATGTCAAAGTTCGGGATATCGCCCGCCGTCGCGTCCACTCGCCACGGACACGATGCGCAGGGCTTATTGAGCTTGTTCATGCCACACGTCTTCATCGACAGTTTTCCTGTTCAAGACTGTTTGAGCACCGTGAGCACCGCCGCTCGATATTGCGAGCGCAACGTCAGATCTGGCACGGGCGCGAGCACTTCAGCCATGAACTGGAGCTCGACGCATAAATCGACGCCATGTCGCGGCACCGCACGATCGAAAGCTTCACGCGCCGCGGCCAGGACCGTCTTATCACCCCGCGCGACGGCCCGAATCGCATCACGCTCCACCTCGGTAAGAATCTCGCTCATTCGCTTTTCCTTCAAACGGTTGCAGCGGCGCGGTGCAACTTTTCGCGCTCGCTCTCGAAGATCCTCTCGCCCGTCCGGTGATGCTCCACCCAACCGCGCCCCCCGTTATTCGCGACTTTTTCGGCGTCTTCCAATGCAACTGCGCGCGTACGCGGATTGTCCGCAGCGTGTATCACCTTGGTAAACATTTCGGGATTGCCAGCAACGTACTTGTGGTTCCAGATTCGTTTGCTCATGTATTTTTTCATCTAGTCGTCGTTGAAGACTTCATGCAAGCACCGCATGAGCCCCTCGGCGTATGCCAACCGCATCTCGCCGTCCACACCTTCAATGTCTCCGGCAAGCCGCGCACCGAACCGCTTCGCGAATGCTGGGGAGTGGTCGCGTGATTGTCCATCTGCGAGCAGGGCCTCGACCATTTCGCCGGCAATGACCTCGCCGAGACGCTCCGCATCGAACAGCCGCCCACAGTTACACGTGCCGACGCCCTATGCTCCGCACTTGACGCAGCGGACCGAAGCGTTGATTACAGTCTCGATTGGCGATCTTATTGCGCTTTTTCCTGTTTATGAGCGGGGCAATTTCTTGCTTTCGCCACCCGATCGCATCAAGAGTTCAAGTGTCGCCTCCAATCGAATCACACGCTCCGTCAGGCTCTCGATCTTTATTTGTTGTTCTTTGACCGTACCGGCCAGTGAAACAACCTTATCGTTCATCTTGATAACGGTAGTGAGCGCATCCCACACCTTGTCCGTCACACCCATTACCGCTTGCTCCTTGCCATTGCATCAATGCGCTTATTCGACTCCACAATGAATGCGAGAGCGTCATCGAGCGCGTCGTTTGCTTCCTTCGTGGACGCGCTCACACGCTCGACCAGAGCCAAAATTTCTTGCTCGTCGTCAGACGGCGTGAAGCCCTGCGCAGCCTGCCGCATAAGCTCACTGACATTGAGTCCGAGACGCTTCGCGGTCTGAGCGATGGCTCGTTTTTGGATCGTCGTTACCTGCACAACGATCCGTTCGGTAGCCCCTGCCATTTCACTCCCCTTCTATGTACATGACCATGGTATGTACATAGTAAACCATCTCGCGGCGAAATCAAGCAGCTTTTTGGTGAGGCCCCCCTTTTATCGGCTGTCGTGCGGAAGGGCTTTAGCAGTCGAGCAGTCGTCCAGAACCGCAGCAACAGCGGCTCGCAGCTCGCGATCCGAAACCTCAATATATGGGGCCGCATGGTCGATATGCGAATGACCCAACAGAAGCTGGACAGTCTCAAGCGAGTGTCCTTGCGCAATCAGGCGACTGGCGAATGTCCGTCGGCCAGTGTGGCTGCTGTAGCCGGTTCCGAGTCCTGCGGCACGGTACAGGCCAGTCACGTAGCTCTGGAGGCTGTTGGCAGCCCAGTACTCCACTGACTCGCCGCCAAGGCTGACTCAACGCTTCACGCTCAGCTCGAATGGCCCACCCTTCTGCGTGAGAATAAGTCGGCTTCGTGGCATCAGGCCGCGATACTCTCTTCGGTCCAACGACACACCATCGCCGCGGCGATACCGCCACTCAACTACTGGTCGAATGCCTCTACGGCGCGCGGGTGTGCAAGGATTAAGAGTCGCTAACACAAGTCTTCCACGAAGCGTGTGCAGATGACGGTTGCGGCGAGGACGAGAAGCGCGACATGAATATCGAGTCGGCGCTCGAAGCGAATACGAAGTTTGCCGAAACCCGCAAACCAGGCATATGTGAGTTCGACGACCCATCGATGCCGTCCGAGCCGCTCGCTGCTTTCCACGCCGCGGCGGGCGATACGAGCCTTGATGCCGAGCTGCGTCAGATAACGCCGGCAGCGTGCGAAGTCATAGCCCTTGTCTGCATGCAACTTGCCCGGACGTTTGCGAGGCTGGCCGCTCAAGCCCGGCACTGCCGGGATGGCATTCAGCGTGGGTTCGAATGCCATCGAGTCGTGACGGTTGGCGCCCGTGACCGTGATGGTGAGAGGGATGCCACGTGCGTCTACGATGATGTGCCGTTTCGATCCGAGCTTTCCCCGATCTGTCGGGTTGGGGCCAGCTTCCTGGCCCTCCGGGAGCTGGAAACACTGGCGCCATCGAGGCTCGCGCATTCCAATCAATCTGGTCGTGCTCACGCAACCGGCGAAGCATCGCCAAATGCAGCCGCTCCCACACGCCTGCGGCCTGCCAGGCTCGTAGACGTCGCCAGCTTGTCATGCCGCTGCCGAAGCCGATCTCCTGCGGCAATTCTTCCCACGGGATACCGGTCTGCAGAACATACAGGATGCCGTTCAGGGCCGCACGGTCATCGACCGTACGACGTCGGCCGCCTTTGGGCGACGGCGTGAAAACCGGAATCGGCGGTTCCAGCACCGCCCGCAACTCTTTGCAAGTTTTGCATCTCGCCATACCGCGAGGATATGGCGATCACGACCTCATGTCCAGGTTGTGTTAGCGGCTCTAAATCAGCAGTGGGCCGCGTTCGCGGCGCAGCTGCTCGGCTACCCGCGTCACTTGTCGCAACATTCGGGCGGCTTCGTGATCAGCCGCGGCAAGCTCACGCGGCTCGTACCGGTCGAGAACGCCGCGATGGACGATCCACGATCATTCAGTGGGACAAGGACGATGTAGAGGCGCTCGGCACCCTCAAGATCGACACGCTCTCGCTAGGCATGCTGTCGATGGTGCGCCGCGCGCTCGACATGATCTCGGAGAAGTGCGGCGAGACATTCGAGCTGCAGGACATCCCGGCCGAAGACAAGGCCACCTACGACATGCTCTGAGACGGCGACAGCATGGACGTGTTTCAGGTCGAGTCGCGTGCGCAGATGTCGATGCTGCCCCGCCTACGGCCGCAATGTTTCTACGACCTGGTGATCGAAGTGGCGATCGTCCGGCCGGGCCCGGTCCAGGGCGGCATGGTCCATCCGTTCCTGCGCCGGCGTCAGGGACTCGAGCCGGTAACGTACCCGTCGCCCGATGTCGAGAAGGCGCTGAAGCGCACGCTCGGCGTGCCGATCTTCCAGGAGCAGGTGATGCAGGTGGCGATGCTGGCAGCCGGCTTCTCGGCCGGGGAAGCCGACCAGCTGCGGCGTGCAATTGCGGCCTGGAAGCGCAAGGGGGCCTGGAGCCGTATCACGAACGGCTGGTCAGCGGCATGCTCGCGCGCGGCTACGATCACGAGTTCGCCGAAGCGATCTTCGCGCAGATCAAGGGCTTCGGCGACTACGGCTTCCCGGAAAGCCACGCGGCCAGCTTCGCCCTGCTCGTCTACTCGAGCGCGTGGTTGCGCCGGCACGAGTCGGCCGTATTCCTCGCCGCGCTGCTGAACAGCCAGCCGATGGGCTTCTACACGCCGTCGCAACTGCTGCAGGACGCGCGCCGGCGCGGCGTCCAGGTGCTACCCGTCGACGTGAACGTAAGCACGTGGGACTCCACAATCGAAGGGCCGACGACATCGGCACCCGTGCGGCTCGGTTTCTCGCTGCTGCGCGGTATGCGCGAAGACGTGGCGGGGCGCATTGAGCTCGCGCGCGCGGTACGACCGTTCGTCGACGTCGCGGACCTAGCGCGGCGGGCGCAGCTCGATCGGCACGACCTGCAGGTGCTCGCGCGCGCGAACGCACTGCGCTCGCTCGCCGGCGGTAACCGGCGTGCCGCGCTCTGGCTGGCAGCCGCCGCCGTGCCCGATCGGGATCTGCTGCGCGGCACCGAGCGCGACGACGCGGTGCCGGCGCTGCCGCAGGCTTCCGAAGGCTGCCGCAGGCTTCCGAAGGCTTCCGAAGGCTTCCGAAGGCTTCCGAAGGCTTCCGAAGGCTTCCGAAGGCAAGGAGATCGTGACCGACTACAACGCGATGGGCTTCACGCTCGGCCGGCACCCGCTGGCGCTGCTGCGCGATCGGCTGGCGCTCGATCGTCTTCAGTCGACCGAGCAGCTCGCGATACTGCGCAGCGGGCAGCTCGCGCGCGCATGCGGGCTGGTCACGGTGCGCCAACGGCCGGGCACGGCCAACGGCGTACTGTTTATGACGCTCGAGGACGAAACGGGACAGATCAATGTGATCCTCTGGCCCGGCCTGCTGGAGAAGTTTCGGAAGGAGGCGCTCGGCGCCGCGCTGCTCGCCGTCTACGGCGTGTGGCAGGCGGAAGGTAAAGTTCGGCATCTTATCGCGAGCAAACTGGTCGACCGTACCGAATTGCTCGGGACGCTTCCAACAACCGCAAGAGAGTTCTGCTAAATGATTCTCGCACCAATAGACTCGCTCGCGTCGAAGGTTCGACGTTCATCGAGACGCAAACTTGACTTCGCGATTCCATCGATAAGTTGGTCGATATCACTTTCCCAACCACGATCGGAGTGACCATGTCGACCTACCAGGAGCTTCTCGCGAAACGGACCGCCCTCGAAGCGGAGATCGATGCCGCAAAAGGTGCGGCACGGGAAACTGCCCTGTCCAACGTCCGTCAGCTCACGCGAAATCTACAGTGTTCGTCGGAAGAGCTCGCGCCGCCGGCCCGAGCCCAAGTATCGCGATCCCGAAACCGGTGCAACATGGAGTGGCCGCGGCCGCCCGCCAGCATGGATCGATGGCAAAGACCGTGTGCCCTTCGAAATCGACCGGCATGGTGCCCACTCTTGAACTGCGGCCCAACTCTCGCTACATTCACGTTGCACTCCTGCGGTCTGCCGACCGAGAATTTGGCGTGGCAGACTGCTGTTCCCTCTCGTTGTTGCTTGCTATGAATCTTGTCCTAACCAGTGGTCACCCTGATTCGGAAGTTGACCCTGTCCGGTACGCGCACGCGCTCGTCCTCGCCACCGAAGACTTGCGACGCGTCGCGACCTCGCTGTCCGAGCGCTACATCAGCGCGGGCCTCGCTCACGCGATAAGCTGGCCATTTTTGCTTGAGATCGAAGAGCAGGCGTATTCCGATTTGGCGTTTCAGAGCCGTAACGATCCAGCGATTGTCGCCGCGCTGCCTCGGATCGGACCGGCTACGATGCCGGGCGTCGATTTCAGCGGTCTCATCGACTGGAGCCATACGGATCCGTCGATACCAATAGTCTATCGGTGTATCCGAAAGCTTCTGGTCGGTGTGTTCCCCACCGGGGACGGGCGGGACGCGGCGTGAACGACGCCTTCTGTTCGCTGAACACAGTGATGGCTGGCTCCGGCGCGCCAACGAGGGTGGACGGTCGCCCCTCCCGTCTGGAGGCAAGGGACGCGAATCGTAGATTCGCGTTATGCTTGGGGTGACCAATATTCAGTATATAAGATCGAATGGACGAACCGACTCTCTGGCTGTCGGCACCGACCGAGGCCTATCAGCAGTGGCAGCGCACGGAAGCCGCCGGCGCCGATCGGCGCGCGTTCTCGCCGCGGTCGATCGTCCAGCACGAAGCGATGTTCGAACGCTTTATGCGTCACCTCGCCACCGCGCAACTGTCGCTGGCAACCTTCGGGCCCGACCACCTCGAATCGTTCTTCGCTGATCTCGACCGCCGGTGCAAACCCGGCACTACGACGCGCCTGCGCTACGAGAAGCTTCTCGACAGGCTCGGCCGACACCTGGTCGACGTCGGTGTGCGCAAGACCAATCCAGCGGCCGCCTATACGCTGACGCAGACATGGCCGGAAGACGAACCGGTCCCGGTGTATCTGCTCGAGGCCGCCGATCAACGACTGCAGGCGTCGATCCGAGCCGTCGACGGGCTCGACGATCGCGCGTTGCGTAATCGGGCCATCGTTGGTCTATTGCTCTCAACCGGCATCACCGCGCAGGAAATCCGGCAGGCCACCGCCGTCGACCTCGACCTGTCGCCGGCGCGGCCGCACCTTCAAATCCCGAAGCGCGGCCCGCGCGAATCACGCCGGGTCAACGTAGCCGAGTTCGCGGTACCGGCGCTCACGCGATGGCGAAACCTGTCTGCGGCCACCGACAGCCCACTGCTGTTCCCGTCCCCCCGTGCAGGCGGGCCGATGACCGACGAGATGCTCGGCCGCATCGTTCGTGACGAACTCCTCGCGATCGACATTCGGCTCCCCGATATGAGTCCGCGCACCCTGCGCAACACGTTCGCGAGGCGCTTGCTGCTTGCCGGCAAGAGCAACGACGACGTCATGCGAGCGCTGGGCCTCACCAGCCAGCGGACGGTGGTCAGGATTCGCGCAACACTCCCACCTTCACCGCAAGCTCACACCGCAGCTTGACTTCTGAACCGCCTCGATAGCCTGAAGAAGCCAGCACTTTCGCTGGCGTCTTTCCTATCGGAATATTCGTATGGACTACGTAACGTGCTACACCGACCTCATTTACTTCGCGAACGGCGAAATTGCTTCTTGTCGATACAGGTTCATCAAATCGCCGGACAACCAGACGCAAGTCATCCTCCAGATCAATCATCACAGCGGCCGACCGGGCAACCTGGCCGCCGATCACCAAACGCGTGACGCGATCCTGAATCGAATCGCAGACCGCGAGTTGACCGGGGTCCCGTTCTCGATGCTCTGCGTCGCATTGACGGAGGGTGACGTGCACCACGTCATCTTCCCCGAGCCAGATCTGGAAGACTACATTCAACGTGGTCACCCGTACCAGCAGACCCCCGAGCGCGCTGCACGCGGCCGCCATATCGAGCGCATCTCGATCGATTCACGGAACCTTGTGATCGGCCGCGCCCGGATTCAGACGGCGCACTCCGCGCCAACGCCGCCGGATACCAACCTTGCGGCACTGCTGAACCGCTCTGAGGCGGCGTAGCAATCTTCCCCTACGGCGCCGCAATCGTCTGATACATTTGTGCGCCGCGCGAAAAAAAAAGCCCGACACGTGAGTGCCGGGTTTTTTGCAAGAGCGCTTGACCTCAGGCAACCTGAGAAAACAGGTCGACAGGCGCCAGATTCAGCATCGTAAGGTGTTCCGCGTTCGAGATCGCGCGGTCGACCAGAAATCGATCCAGCTCCGCCGGCGTAAGGTTAAATCGCTCGGCGAGATGGGCGAAGTACTGGCCGCGCTTCGCCATCTCCTGATAACGCCCCGCCATCCCCGCCGGCAGCCGCAAAATGCCTTCGTTCAGCCAGAATCGGGCCGACTCCATCCCAGCGTGTTGCTGGGCTTTCACGGACCAGCCTGCGTCGAAGCTGCAGGTCACGAACGCGCAGGCTGCCTCATTGTCCACCTCGAATTGGTCACCCTCTTCGAAATAGACGATCTGCTCTCCTCCCTTCGTGCGCGCGTAGTGGCTGGGCCGATCCGGATGCAGATAGCGGTTCCACTGCTCTGCGGTGTAGTCGCGAAGCCCATCTGCAGGCGCCTCGGCATCGTACGCACCGACGTAGAACCATCCGTGATGCGGGATGTCAGTCTTTGGCAACGGGGCGAGCACCGGAACATGGTAGCGTCGGCCGAGGCGATGCACGTCAAACCAGACCGAAAGCGCTGGAAACGCGTGAGGCGCGTAGTGGTGCATGGAGAGATAAAAATCGATCGCCACCAGCTGCGCCGGCGTGATCATCTCGAACTGCACATCGCAGAGCGCCCGGTTGTCCGGCGTATCAGGTATTTCGCCCGTCGCCAAGGCCCCCTCATGCCGCTCCGCGCGCTCGACCTCAAGCACGTCGAGGGTCAGCAGGTACTGCAGCAATCGGAGCCGCTCCCGATAGGATAGGACGTCGGGCTTGACCGCCAGGTACCCAGCGTCGCTCAGCTTTCGGCCGACCAGTTCTCGTCGACCAAGATCCCACTGCATCGCGACCAGATAGTTCCTGAAGCGATTTAGCCCTTCCAGATGCTGGTGCTCCGGCTCCTTCACCATCGACTCCATCGAGCGATCTCGCTCGCCCGACACGCAACAGAACGCGCACCCGAATCGGGAGCCGCACGCGGCGCGCGCGCCGCCCTCCCCGAGAATCACGCCGCATGTTCCCTCGTTTCCCGCCCGATAGAGATCCGACAAGCGTCGAATCGACGCAGCGGAAATCGGCGACGGAAAGGGCCGATCGGCATCGTCCGCGAAGAGCGAGAGCATCGCCCAGACGCAGTCGGTGGACCATTCAGCGATCGGAGAGAACGTGAGCAGCCCGTCCGCGTTTCGGACGGGTCTCAACGCGTTCTCGCTGCGCGCCGTCATGGCCGCTGCACGACTGCCGCTTTCGTCGAACCTGTTGCCGAGTATGGTGGCAACTTCGCCACTGCCGCCGGCAGCCGCCGAGCGCTCGAGCGCGACGCGCAACCGGTTTTGCGGGTCGACCTTCCAGTCAGCCGCGCACGCACGTATCCGCTTCCCGT
This sequence comes from Burkholderia sp. LS-044, assembly GCF_004803625.1. NCBI lineage: Bacteria > Pseudomonadati > Pseudomonadota > Betaproteobacteria > Burkholderiales > Burkholderiaceae > Burkholderia > Burkholderia sp. LS-044. The sequence continues at coordinate 40,545 of NZ_SSWO01000030.1, read as the reverse complement.
TCTTCACCCCGTTTTCCGGGGTGCGGGGAAGCGTTCCGCGCCCGATCGTTGCGACGACAAACTGCGACGCCAAAGATGGCTTCGCTACGTGCACCGATACCGGCGTGCCAGCGTCCGCATAGGCGTCGCGGATCTCATCCAGCATGGCCTGAAGGTGCCAGTGCATACTCGGGTTTTCGATTGTCGTATCCGCACTCGTCACGAAGTGCTCGCGCGACACCGCTGCACCGGCGCGTCGCACCGCCTCGAGCATGAGGATCGCGGTGCAAGTCGAGTCCTTGCCGCCGCTCAGCGCGTTGGAGACCGTGTACCCCTTCCGAATCAGCACGACGAGCGAGTCGATCGCGGACTCCATCTTCACCAGAATTTCCGAAAACATGTGCTGCTCCAGTAGCGCAGGAACAGCCCCACGCGGGATCTGTCCCGCGTGGGTTGAGAAGAAGATAACAATCAGGGCGCGCGATACAACTCGCCGCGCGCGGACACCGCTTCCCAGTTCTTCAGGTACGCATCGGCAACACGAGTGTCACCCCGCAACACGACGACGTTCTCCGCGTTGTACCGGGCCGCTTGCTGCGAATAGTTGTAGCTTCCGGTCTCGACGGTCATGCCGTCGACAACGACATACTTCGAGTGCTGCGCCGGAAAGGCGCTCACAACACGAACGGGGATCCCGGCGTAAGCGAGAGCACCGAGCGCCGCCCGTGCTCGGCCGCTTCGATCCTCTTCGAGGTTGCTGCGCGCGTCGACGCTCACCGCGACGTCAACGCCGCGGCGCTTTGCGGTGATGAGCGCACGCGTCACTGCCGGAGCGGTGAACGAGTAAGCCAGCACACGGATGGACTGGCGAGCTTCGCCAATCGTCCGCAGCACCAGCGCTTCGGCGCCGCCATCCGGCGAGAACGCAATTTCAACCCGAGGCGGGACCTCCGCCTGCGCGCGGCCGACCAGCGCGATCGCGACGAAACAGCACAGCCACGCCACCAGTACAGCCCAACCGATTTGCTTCTTCATAGGTATCTCAAAACGAATATGAAAAGCCCCGCTCCATTCGCAAGCGTGGCGTTGAGATGCGCCATCGAAACGATGAGAGGGATGCATTAGCGGTTCGCCAATGCCTTCGCCACATCACGCGCGGCGACGGTCAAGAGCCACCGTTCGCTGTCCTTCCGCGGCCACTTGGCGAACTCCGCGTACCCCTCCTTCTGCGGAACAGCGGAACTGACAACCGCAACGAGAAAGCCAAATCGATCGGCTGGAACACGCAGTAGCGCGCAACTGGATTCGAGCGCGATCCGGACCGCCGAAAGCCCGACATAGGCCGGGGCGTCGATCACCGTCAGTGCATTCAGTGCAACATCGCGCACTGACGTGTTCCCAGCTTGATCGGCAACGATCGCGAGCGTCGCCAGACGCGCCCGAACCGACATCCCGTCGAACGGACCTCGCGCGCTTTCAGGCACGACACTCGACGCGAGCTGAACAAGATCAACATTCAGGAGCGGCATATAGGTTCCTCAAAAAAATGGCCCCACTCTCGTGGGAGAGCGGGGCCGCCGGACAAGGGCTAGATGCAGGGCTTGGGGTGCCCTGCGAGAAAAGTGTGGACTTGGCCATCTCTGCAGATGACCGCGTCCGTTTTATTAGCCGGCCGCCTATTCGCGGCGTGCGAAGCCACCGCGTAGCGTAGGGCCGGCGCAGGCGGCTCCGAACCGCCGTGCATCGCGATCAACAGCATCACCAGGTTCGTCATCCCGTTCATCAAACGCTCCTCCGTCGACGAATCAGGACACGACGACGGCCGTCGTGGCCACCGTCACCCAGCGCCCGTTCACCAGCACGTCGCGCAGTCGCGAGCCGTTCAGCTCGTACACGTGCTCCGTACCGATGCGAATGGGCTTCGGCCGGATCGAGACCGTCAAGGTTCGAACCAGCTCAGCAGAATTGGACTTCAGTTTCATAGCGTTCCTCAAAAAAAGCGAGGAACGCCCCTGTGGGGAACGTTCCCCACCAGGGTTAAAAATGTGTGCTGCACTACCTCGCAAGTGCGGCCACGTCGATGACCGCATCAGCCTCCGCAATCAGGTCGGGCGTTTGCGAGATGAAAAACTCCCGCGCATACCCACCCTGACGCAGCACCTCGCGCTTCATACGCATGAACTGCACCTTGCGATCGGGATCAAGCGGACCATCCGATTCGTCGCTAAACAGCGTCTCGTACGGTTGTCCCGCGTTACCTGCGATGTACAGGGCGACGCCCCGTGTCAGGCATTCGTTGATCCACACCTTCTGACCACCAGACATCACGCCAACCGCTTTGCTGCTGTCGCATTCGGCGTCGTGCACGAGGATTTCAAATCCCTCGCGCGTGTCACCATTGGCCAACGTGCGCTGCGTCTGGATCTCGACCGTGAACCGCGTGCCGTAGCAGGCAAGCAGCAGGTCGTTCACCCTCTGCGTCAGTGCCGGGCCTGCGTCGTCGATCGTCAGCGCGATCACGCCGTCATTGCCCAGGCCTTTCGCCAACAGCTTCCACTTCGCGATCTCGTCCGAGATGCGCTCGGCGAGTGCCTGCGTCGCTGAGAAGCCCTCAAGCTCGCGCTCGAGCGTCACCAGCGTCGTTTCTCCCGTAGCCTGACTCCTGACCAATGCTTCGATCCTGGCATCCAGCCCCGTGCAGGTCTCGCGTCGGGCGGCCAACTGGCGATCGACATCTGTAATCGCTTGCGCGACATCGACAGAAGCCAGACGCGACACCTCCGCCTCGACCTCCCGCAACAAGCCGTTTATCCGCGCCGTCTCGGTCTCCCGACGCTTCGACGCCTCGCCTCGCTCAACTTCGAGCGACGCAAGTTCCGCCTGGCCCTGTTGCATCCCGGTTTCAGCTGCATCGAGCAGTGGCTTTCGTGCGGCAAGTTCCGTTGCACGTTGCAGCGCCTGCCGGGCCGCCGCGATTTCCGAATTGACGCGCTGCAGTTCGGCGCGCTTCGCAGACAACGCCTCAACAGCCGGCGCCAGTTGATCCAGTTCCGCCTTATGGCCGCGGTACCGGGTCCGAAGGTCATTCAACGAGATGGTCTGGACGTCCACCTGCTGTGCCGCACTCCTCGCTTGCGCGAGCAACGGGCACGTCACGTGAATGTCCATCCCCGCACACGGCACCGAACCGATGACCGCCGATTGCTCGGTCAGGGTCTTGATCAGGTCAGCCTTGGTGGTGCCCTCCGATTGCAGGCTGGAAAGCGTCGATCCGACCGTTGCCGCCCGCAGTCGCTTCGCGTCGAGCTCGTCGATCGCGCGCTGCAAAGGTTCGATCAGTGCTTCGGCCTTGCCGAGCCGAAGCTGTGCATCGTCGCGATCCGCTGCGGCGCCAAGAATGGACTCACGCTGCCGAACAACGGCCGCATGGCCGGCGATCGTGTTACGAATCGTCGTCGCGCGCTGCAACAACCGTTGCTGCTCCGCCTGCCCGTTACGCTCCACGGCATCAAGCGAAGTCCGCAGCTCGTTGCGACGCGCCCCCAGTTCCCCGAGTCGCGCCGCCGCAGCCGCGTTCTCGCCTTGCTTGGCAACCAACACGGCGTGCTGCTGCGTCAGCGTCGCGATCTCAGCCTGGACAGTCGTGCGCCGCTCGCGCGCGGCAGCGATCCCCGAAACGTCAATCGCGATCGCCTTGCGCGTCTGATCGACCCGCTCACGCTTTCCAGAAAATGCCGTGATGGCTTGCTGCACCACACCGAGTTCCCGGGCCAGCACCTTCGCGACCTCTGCAGCCTTCGTCGACAACGCACGGAGGTGATCGATCTTCAGCAGGTCAGCGAGCAACGCCTTGATCTCGCTCGCTCCGTACGACGCGAGCGGCCGGCGGTTCTGCGCCGAAAACACGCTCGTGAAAAACGACTCGAGCGAACCGCAGATCGCGTCAACACATCGATCGTAGGTTTCACCCTTGCCGTCCGAGACCGTGCCATCCGGCAGCGATACCGGCCGCCACTCGCCATCGGTCGAGCGATAGAACAGGAAGTAGTCCGCCTTGCCGGTTTTGCCGGGCTTGCGGAACGCGAAGGTCGACCGATAGTGCAAGCCATCGTGCTCCCATTCAAACTCCTTGCGCGCCTGCACCCCGCTGGTGTGATCCCAGTACGAGAACGCATCGACCGAGAGCTTCGACGCGCGCGACGGCATGATCCGGTACGGATGGAGGTTGTCCATGATCGTCGTCTTGCCGGCGCCGTTCGGCCCCGTCAACGCGATCAACCCATTGGGCAGTGACTCCAGGTCGAGTTCGACGCTGTCGCGTTTCATCCCGTCCCGCACGCCATGGAACCCTTCGAGCAACAGTTTCAGTGGTCGCATGACTGGATCTCCGAAAGAGAGATGGGCTGCAGATACTCGTCAGGCAGGAAGAACGGGATATCGTCGTTATCGACCGGAAGCGTCGGTTCGGGCTGGGATGCCGGCTTCCCCAACGTACCGTCAACGGCGGCCTGCACCGTCCCACAGAGGCGGCTGAACGCGTCCGAAGTCTGCTTGAGCATCGAATCCCAGTTGGAACAACCGGTGAGAATCTGCAGCTCGCGGCCGGACCACTGACCCGAGTAACCAGCGTCGAAGGACCACAGCAGGTTTTGCAGCTCGACGCCTGGCGTGACCACGATCTCGGCATCGTCGGCGTCGACCACGTGGGCCAACACCAACATGCCGTCGCGCTGTGCAATGACCGCGCCCCGCTGGACGCCGAACGGTTGGTGAAAGAGTGCTGCCGTGCACCCGCCGTGATCGACGAGAAGCTTCTGCAGCGATTTGGCGTCGGTGGACGCCGTATAGGTTTGCGCCCAACGGACGCCAGCAGGATAGAGACCAAACATGAGCACACTCCGGAATGAAGACGGAGTGCGCCCCTGACGGGGAACACGCCCCGTCAGGGTAGAAAGAAACTGGATGCAGCGATGCTGCGTTCGATGCGCCAATGGGCGCGGGGTGAACCTCGTTTCGATAGCCACACGGGCTATCGGAACACGGCTAGTGTTCGAAAATGACGGAATGCAAACCGTCCGTGGGCCAAGCTACGCCGCAAACAAATCGTCGATGAGCCAGGATTGTTCGTCAGCGGCCGGCGCGATAGTCGCCATTGTGGCCAGCGGCAACGCCGACTCGACGATCGGCGTGACTGGCTGACCACCAGCGGGCTCGTCAGCACTGGCTAAACGCGCCAGGATTGCTTGCGCGATCGCGTCCGGCTCCCCGGTCTCGAGCAGCTGCAGCCGGTCAACCAGCGGAACAGCATCGACGTCGGCCAGCTCGCACCATCGGGACAGCTTCGCGTCGACCGTCGGCGCCGTGCTGATCCCCTCTGCCCGGCTACGCATGACAGGAAGCACGCGCGGCTCGAGCTTCACGCCGGCGGCCGTCGAGAACATTGCTTCGATCGCCTTGCGGTCGACCAGCTGCTTATGCTCTTCGTCGATCTGCCAGCGAATACGCACGAACTTCCCGGCGGACGCAGCCGCGAGCGCTTCGAGCTCGTTCGTGTCAGGCGGCCCGTCAAAAGCAACGGAGACCATTTCACGAGATGGCGTCGAAACCAGCGCCGCATGGGCGTCGTTCGCCGAAACTTCCCACGAAAGGTAGCCCTTGTCGCCGAGCTCACCGTAGTGGAACCGCCCGATCGAACCCGGATACCCCACGAGCCGCCCCTCGCGCTCCCACGTCTGGTGCTTGTGGATGTGACCCAGCATGAACGCCGAGCACTCCGCGCCAAACAGCGCGCTCAGGCTGAACTCGTGATCGAATCCTGCCATCGTGACGCCGTGTTCCGTCTGACAACCGTTCACCGTGCCGTGCGACACTCCGATCGTCGGGACGCCTGCCGCTCGGAATGCCGCATTGATCCGGCCGGCCGCAGCGAGGAACCCCGCGAGGGTATCCGCGAGATCAGTCGATGCCGCCAGCGACCCGACGCGCAGCGCCAGCTCCGCTTTGTTCATCGTCGGAAGACACGTAAAGATCGCTTCGGGCTCGCTGTACAGATGATGTCGCACTTCGTCCTCGTCGAAGACCGGCCCACGCGAGAACCAGAAGTTTCCATCGTAGAGAGCAACCTGACAGACGCGGTCCGCAATGGCCACCGGATACCGCGCGCCCATCAGCGCGAAGTTGTCGAGTGTCCCGGGCGGCTCGTGCGAGAACGTGCCCTGCAGCATCAGCACCGGCATCGCTTGCGCAAGTCGGTGCACCTGAGTCGCGAGTGAGTTCAGCGCCGGCGCATGGGCATCGAGCCGATGGTCGGTCGAGTCACCGCTGATCACCGCCACCTCGGCCTCGCGTGCTATCGCGTCACCTACCGCATACGAGAAGCACCGGTCCGCCTCGTCGAGGTGTTCAGGCGCGTAATGCAAGTCAGAAAAATGCGCGATCTTCATCAACGCCTCCAGAAAAAGAAATGGCCACCCGCAGGCAGCCAGAGATAGATTCGCGCCGGAATGCGGCGCAAAAAGGAAAGTTACGATCGAGAAAGCGCGTCCCGCACGTGCATGAGCGCCTTGCCGAGCAGGTTCAACCCCTGCCAGGCGGACGGATCAGCGATGCGGGGATCCTGTTCGCCGAGCCCGACGCCCCAGATCCGGTCATACGGGCTCGCCTCGACCAGAACCGACGTCCCGGTCGCGCGCAGCGCGTTCGCGAGAGCCTCGTTTTGTCGAAACTTCTCGCGGCAGCCTACGAACATGATCTTCTCGCGCGCCGCTAGCCAACGGGCCTCGTCGAACCCGCGTACCGAACGTCCAAGCCGCTTCTGCTCGCGTGGCGATGTCGACGACAGGATTGCTTCCGCTGTCGCGTGGTCATCGAACAGCATGGCCTTCGCGTACATCATGAATTGTTCGACACAGTTGAAGGTGACTTCGTGGAACGTGAAGCTGCACGGGTGCCAATTGCTGAACACGTCAGCGGCGCCGAAAAACGCCGTGATGTTGCCGATCCGGCGCATGGGATCCTCCAGAGGGATGGGTCAAGAGATGGCCGCTTGCGCGGACGATTTCGATGCGTGAGGCACGCGGTCGAAAGCACTTGAGCAAATGGATTTGCTGAAGGACTCTCAGGTGCGCGATGTAGAAAAAGAGACCGGCCCCGAAGGGCCGGCGAAAGGGGGATCAGTTACGCGTTGCGGAAGGAATCGACCGCCTCACCGATCTCGCGATCAAGGGAATGCGGATCCGTGAGCGCGATTGTCAGCCGCGCGATCATCTTGTCGAGATCGGCGGGCCGCTCCGTCCAGCCACGTCCGAATCGGGAGTGACCGTAGACGCGAAACGACTTGCGTTGCTCGTCCTCAACGAAGCGAAGACGCTGCAGCAGGTCCTGCATGCGGTGACGCTTCTCTTCCATGGTCTCCGGCGGGCCTTCCTCTGGTTCGCTCTCGCCGTCTGCCGGGTGCAGCTGGATCACCGTGCCGCCGGGATCGCTTCGCGTGAGCGTTTCCGAATCCTCGATCGCCAACGGCACGTCCTCAGCGCCGTCGAGCAGCGCGCCGATGTCGATGTCCGCGTCGAGCACGGTCAGCATCTGCATTTGACGCACCGCGTCGCCCGCTTCGTTGATACGCGTGATGTCGAATTCCCGCTTCGAGATCCAGAACTTCGTACCCGTCAGCTTGCCGCGGGCCAGCTGGACCGTTTTCATCGCCGCGTACGCTTTCTGCAGCACGTAAATCGAGTTCGTCGGGAGCTCGATCAAGCCCAGACCCTTGATGTCAGGAATCGCGAAGATGAACTGCGCGCCGAGGTTGCACTGCCGGCCCTGGTACTGCGGGCATTGCTCGGGGTTGCAGACTCCGTCGGGAATCGCGTCATCCTGACGGAAGATCACGTCGCGGCCGCCGAATTGGCGAACCGCGCGCGTCGCGTGCGGATCCCGCTCGACCTTCGCGTACGTCTTGCAGTAACGGAGCCCGTCATGCCCATACTCCGAGAAGTATTTGCGGCCACTCGTGCCCCACGCCGCCATCTGGTTGGGGATGTTCTGCATCCAGTCGTTGAAGGCGAACAGTACCGGGAAGCGGTAGAGCCTGACGCCTTGCCCACGGTCCTCGCCGTAGAGCCGAAGGATCTCGTCAGCGACTGCCGGATTGTTGAAGTCCGAGCGCCGGCAGGTGAAGTAGTCGGTGTTACGCGGCGCCAGCGCATTCCTGAGTCGACAACGGGACTCGATCGCCTTGCCGATCGTCTCGAACGAGTCGCCGGCGGCCACCATCGCTTCGTACAGCGCAACCGCGTCCGGATTGCCCCGGGCTGACGACGTCAGTACCTTGATGCCGGGCCGGATCTTCCCGATCACGGGCGGGCGCATCGCCCGCTCTTCGACGACGCTCCGTACGGGGCCACCTGCCAAACTGACAACTGCATTCATGATGGTTTCCTTGCAAGTTTGAAGATCGCCTGGGTGCGCAACGCATCCGCCGATTGCTCGAGCGCGTTGGCAGCCGCCTCTCCGCGGCGGTGGGCGATACTGGACAGAAAAATCCGGCGATCGGAGTCGGTGAACATCGCGACCTGGGCCACTTCGCAACGCTCCCGCCAGGCGGGTGACGTCGTGTCGGTGGCCGACCTTTCCTCGGCGATCGTTTGACTGATCACGTCGGCAATCCGGGAATTGAGACGATTGGGAAGCACAGGTACCTCCGGGACAGAAAAATGACGAAAAAAAAGCGCGTTCCTCGGCAGAGGAACGCGCTTCGTGGATTCGGTGAATTGACCCAAGCACCACGTCCCTTCCGGGGACGTGGTGCTCAGGGAGCCGGTCGGCTCATATAGAGGACGTTAGGTCGTCCTCGCACAGCATGGTCACGCTGCGCTACAGCCCATTTTCGGAAGTGCCATTCCGACGCAGGTTCACGGCTCAGTCGACTACAGTCGTTCTACCCAGACAGAGGCCTGGAGAGAGACACCCGTCGTCCGGGGTCGAACGACGTCGCGGCGCAAATGAATGCGGCCAGCAACGAGTTTTATGACTGAAATGGGGAGCGCGGGCGAGGCGCTCATCAGAAATGAATTCCACACTGGTTGCCAACCAGTCGGAGCATGCCCATAGGCACGGCTTGTACAAAAGATGGACTTCGGCCAGCGAAGTCAAGGTCGATGCGTCAGGGACGCGAGAAATAGAGTCAGTATCGCGGTAATTCCGGGATGCGCTCCCCGAAAAGCTCACGAAAACAGGCTCGCTTTTGCCGGTACGTGCATCCGGTGGCTCGCTCAGAATCATCGATGAGAGAGACCACCCGAAAAAATCATGTCTGCCGTTCTCGAACCACCGCACGAAGGGCGCGGGCAATCTGACACGCCCACGCAAAACGCCCCGCCCACCGACGCGTCGCCGGTGCGCATTGCCACGTCGACCGGATTGAAGCCAATCCAGCGCCTGACGAGCGACAGCCGTATCGACAGGATCGTGCCGGATTCCGACGCGGTCACGATCCTGCACTACAGCTCTGTCTTCGCACGCACGTTCATCCGGAGCGACTACAACTTCTGCGCGGCCAAGATCGCCGTTGCCCGCGGCGGCAAGGTACTGGCCGTCCAGACCGCCCTGCGGGAAACCGCTGACTGGATGCGGAAAGCCACCGCGTGGGTCGAACGGCACAACGCGCGCGCGCTCACTTTCCCGTACGAGCAGATCGAACTGAAGGTGACGCGGCCGCTGGCCGGCCTGCTGGTCAGGTGCCTGACCCAATACGACCGCCTGTTCGTCGCGTCGATGGAGGCCCAGCTCGCGGAGAAGATCACGCCGCAGGATCGGGCCAACATCCTCAAAAACGCCGAAGGCCGGATCCTGCACGTGAGAACCGCGTGCATCCCGGACAACGACCGATACGACGCCGACGGCACCGCACGCGACTGACCCGGAATCACCTGCAGCACGATCCGACCGACTTGACATTGCCGGCCGGTGAATAAGCTCGTTTCGAGCCCGTCGCGCTTTCGAACGGCGTCGCGACGTCCCGATCACCTACGGAGTAAATCTTGGACATTCGAGAGATCCAGGCGCTACATGCCCAATACTCGTCGCAACCGGTCGTCATCGACATCAACAGCCACGTCCGGGCGCTCCCTGCTCCTGACCGACAGGAATCGACGCGCGAGCGCGTCACCGCTCGACTCTCTTCTACCGGTCGAAAACTCGGCCGGCCGGCAGCGATCTTCCTTGCTGTCGTAGCGGGGGCGGGACTCACGGGCGTCAGCGCGGCGAAGCTCTGGCACGCGCTCCATCCGCCGCAGGCGGTCGTACACGTTGAGCGGTCGACCACACATACTGCGACCACGCCGCCCGCGCCCGCCGCAGCCTCGACGCCGCCCGGGGTCCGACGGCCGCTCACCGGTTCGGACTTTGCCGAGCCAGCCGATCGCACGCCGGCGGCCACGTCACGCATCGACGCACAAGCGCTGCGGACCAACGAGTCCGGAGGGTCGACGGCGCCGGCAACCGCCGCGACGCCCTCCTCCGCGACCGACCTGGAAAACGCTGCCGCGTCACCGATCCGAGCCGCGCGCGCGACCTCGAACCAAGCCGCCGGCCAGCAACAGGTCGCTACCGCTCAAACCGCTTCGCCACCGCCGCCCGCAACGTCGCCGGCACCCCTCGCAGCACAGCCCACGGTGCAGCCCGCAGAACAACCGAAAGTCGCGCGCCACCGGATCCACCGCGCCCCTACTCGCCAGCGCCAGGAGCCGGCCACCACAGAGGCGACGGCATCCACGCCGCATAACGAACCCACGAAGACCGAACACTCCCCGAAATCTTCGCCGCCCGCCAAGACCGGCGACGTTCCACTTTTCTGAAAGAGGCACACCATGAAAGCGAAACCGAACAACGTGACGGTCCTCATGCCCGGCCTGGTCGTCGAAGGCAACATGATCCTCGACCACGGCCTGAGCGTATTCGCTCTCGCAAACGGCGACATCATTTCCACCGACGGCCTGCTCCACGTCGGGGCCGGCGGCATCGTCAAGGGCAAGGTTCAGGGTGAAATTGTCCGAATCGATGGGACCGTGGAAGGCGACGTCCACGCGCGCGAGGTGCTCGAAATCAATGGGCGCGTGCTCGGGAACGTGTTCTACTGCGGAACAATCAGACTCGGGGCGCACGCTGCGCTCAACGGTCAGCTCAAGCGCGTACCGCCCGAGCTGGTCATCGAAGCGCAGACCACCGTGACACCGGTCGCCGACACCTCAAACGCAGCGTTTCTCCCTACCTCCTGAACAATTCGAGCAAATGCGTGGCCGCGTATGCCCGGCGCAGTGGCATGGCTCTCAATCCGCTTGCCTTCACTGATGCCACCGAGCCCACTTGGGTACTTCGGAAAGAAGATGCGATCATTACTGCCGTAAATGCTAGCCGATAAAGAAACTCGCGGACTGCATCCTAAAACCACTACATCCAATCGAGGACGACCCGTTGAAAAAAACTCTCGCCGCAATCGCCCTTGCGCTCGTCACGGCACATGCAGCTGCCGACGACCAGCTTTTGAACGGCTTCAACATCGCTTGGCAAAAAGACGGTCAGACACTGGTAGCCAGCACGCACTATTTCACTGACCCGTCGGGTCGCCTCATCCCTTTCGCGATGACCAACGGACAGAGCGTCGGATATGCTACATGCACGGTGAACGGCCCGACCACGACTCTGACTTCGAATCAGCGAACTGTCGGGCGCGCTCTATCACTGTCCCCCGACTCGGACGCAGACGGAGCGCTCAGCTTGACGATCGAAGCGGAAGACACGGTGCTCGTGGGGATCAAGGAGGTCGAGAACGGCCCGTGCAAGTCCCAAGTCGTTGAAGCTCGTGGAATGCCACTCACCCGGGTGACAGCAAAACTCGCTCGGAAGGGAACGACCGTGGTTCCGTTCCCCGGCGGTCACTACGAGCTTCGGTTCACCGCTCTCGATCAATAACTTCGACAGAGCGTCGGCCGCCTTGCGCGGCCGATCTTTTATTCAATACCGGATTCGATAACAAATCGCGACACTGCGTTCTTCTTGATCGAAGAAATGGTCAGACTGTCCCGAGCGCGCGTCATCGCGACGTAGAAAAGGCGCCGCTCCTCCGATTCCGGGCTCTTTTCGTCGGGCACCACGCCCTCCTCCGATCGACTGATCCAGACGTGGTCGTACTCGAGCCCCTTCGAGCTGTGCATCGTCGTGAGCACCAGGACTCCGGCGCCCGGCTTGTCGTTGTCGCGCTTCAGGAACTCGATGCGCTCGGTAAACGAACCGTTCAGGCGGCTCACCACGTCGTAGATGCACTGGATCGCCCGGGTCGCGACATCGCCCTTGGCGTAGGTCATCATCCACTCGTAGACGCCTTCCAACGCGAGCGAGTGGAACGATCGCCCGCAGAGCGCCTGCCACTCGCCCAGCCGCTTCATGAAGGCTCGGTACGCAGTCGCCGTCTCCTCGCGCAGCCCGAGGCCGACGAGCTCCTGCTTTTGCATCTGGACGAAGGCGGCGCCCATGCGCTTGTGCAGCGCGCCGAGGTCGTAGGAGCTCATGCCCATGTAGCCCAGGACGGCGTCGATACCGTTCTGCTTGTGGCCTTCGACCACCTGCAGCAGGTTGCACATCAGCGCAGCCTGAGGTTTGTTGAGCACCGATCCGCCCGACGCGCGGTAGTACGGCACACCGTGTGATCGACACACGGATTCGATCGGATCGAGGATCCGGTTGGTACGCGCAAGGATCGCGCAGCTCGCGCCAGCGGCCAACCGCGGTTGGAGCATTTCGACGGCGGCCACCGCGTCGCCATACTCATCGTCGAACCGTCTCGCCGTGACCACGCCGCCGGCGCCGCGGTCCGCATGAAGGACCTTCGGCATCCGATCGACGTTGTTCTGGATCACCCGGTCGGCGGCCGCCAGGATCTCCGCGCGACAGCGATAGTTGCTACCCAGCACCACGCGTTGCGCCGCGAACGTGCTCGCGAAGCTTTCCATGCCGCGAAAGCCTAGTGCGGCCCGGAACCCGTAGATGCTCTGGTCGTCGTCGCCCACGACCGTGACGTGCGTGCCCGCGCGCGCGTGCAGCTCGACCCACCTGAACTGCAGCGGGTCCGTATCCTGGAATTCGTCGACGAGCAGATCGGTGAACCGATACGGCTTGATGTCCTCACTCTGCATCCGCTCGACGGCGAGGCGCAACATGTCCTGGAAGTCGATCTTGCCGTTGCGCTCGAGCGCGTCCTGGTAGGCGGCGTAGAGCGTGGCCTCGGCCGAACCCTCATCGGCTCGACCGAAGTTCGTCTTGATCCGCTCGACGATCGGTACTGCCTCTTCAACCTTCCAGTCGAACCCGAGCTCTGCAAGCACGCGCCCAAGCATCCCGAGGCGATCGCCTTCCGATGCAATATCCGGCCGGCCGCGACCGGGTCGTTGAAGCTGCTTGTATGCTAGCGAATGGAAGGTGCCGGCGATCAGCCGACGCTTGGCATCGGGCGGTGCCAGCGCGAGAATGCGCTCGCGAAGCTCGACGGCCGCATCCTTGCTGAAGGTGACGGCCCCGACCACCGCCGTCGGATCCTTCAGCAAGAACGCGGCCTTCGTCGCGCTCATCTTGGTCTTGCCCGCGCCCGGGCACGCGATCGCGAGGCAGTGGCGGCGCAGAAGTGCCACCTCGCGCTGTTGGGGATTCAACTCGTCGAGCATGGCACCGGTCTTCCCGATCAGTTACCGCGAACGGTGTTCATCAGCTTCAGGTGGGTCGTGTAGCCGCGCAGGCCGACCGGGTGGAACTTGCGCAGGAAGCGCGCGGTCTCGTCGTCGACGTCGGACTGGTCACGAATCCCGTTCCAGACGAGGAAGTCGAAGTGGTCCATCACCTGGTCGAACTTCAGGATCACGGAGAGCAGGCGCATCGAGAACCGCGAGTACGCTTCGACTTCGATATCGAGCGAAGGCTTCGTCACGGTCGGTGCGAATACCGTTTCGCCGCGATCGCGCATTTCCGTTTCGGTCTTCACGCGGAAGCCATGCGCAACGTCGAGCTGTTCGTTTACATAGCCTTCGAGCTGGTCGAGCTGCTTCTCGAACCACGTGCTGACGATTCCCTGCTCGTTCGCGCCGTACGTCGCGCGACCGAAGCGCTGCATGTTGATCGTCATCCGGTTCAGGTACGGCCACCACTGCTCGAACAGCGGCCGAAGACGCGTGTGTTTCATCGTGACCCGCGCGGTCACGACCGCGGCGCCCGACAGCTGCTTGTTCATCAGCTCGCGACCGATCTCGCGACGGCGTTGGATGATTCGCGCGCGCTCTGCGGGCGACAGGTCGCGGAACAGCGTGCGGGTGCGTGCCACCTCCTCGAGCTTGAGCTTCGCTTCGTCGCTGCTGATCAGCCCTTCGCGCTGCAACACGTTGGCCGAATTCTCCATCTCGTCGAGCTCACGCTCGACTTCACCATCGTCCGCGCCGTCCGTCGTCTGCCGGGTGTCGCCCACTACCAGGCTACCCGTGACTGCTGATGCATCGTCGCCCGCCGGCGGAAGTACGGCTACGTGGCCAGGTGCTGCGTCCGCAGTATCGGTGCCGACGTGCGCTTCTTCGTTGATCGTGCTCATGTGGATCCTATCTGGTTGACTAACCGCACGTGCGGCTTGCGTCTATTCTTGCGGGCCTATGCGGCGACAGACGCCCAAAACGTGAACGATTTCGCGCGCCTTTCGGGGCCGCTGCGGCACGCTGGGCGAAAAAAAGCCCCCTCCGGGGGAGAGGGGGCAAGGCTGAAAGCTCTACGGGGAGTCGAGCCTTCTGAGGACCGTAAACCATGACTCATTGTGGCGCGACCGGGCCGCCCAGTTCGGTGCGAATCGTCAGGTATTTCGACAGCCTTTTCCCGGTACTGGACGCCCAACCGGTTGTGGGACTTTCGACAAAAAGCTGTACGAAAAACTGGAGCTTTCCCAGGCTACTGGTACGAAGACGCCGCTTTCCAGAGCAACGCGCCGAGACAACCAGCGATCGCCAGCCAATACGGTGCAAGGAGCGGCACCGGCGCGATCAACACCGTGAAAGTCACACCGAATACCAGCAAGATCCCGTGCCCGGCGAGATGAAATGACAGCGGGCTGACGTAGCCTGCCGCCGCGGCCCGCACCTTGCGCCGGACTGTCCCATCGATGAACATCGCGATACCGAAGACGAGCGCACCGAGCAGCCAGTACTTCATCACGTTGAGCCGATAGACCATCCGGTACACCAGTCGCCAGAAATTGTGGACCCACCGACTCGCGAAATTCGCCACCCCGCCGTCCTCGATCTGCGAATCGTTCGTCGACTCCATTGACGCCTGTACCAGCCCCGTCTCGACGAAGTACCGCTTGAACGCTCGATTCGTCGCATCGATCGCATCCGCGGTTCGCGCCTCTCCAAGGCTGGCCACAACCGATTCTGCTTCGGCATCCGGGATCGCGAACAACGACGGGTCAGGTAGCGCCGGCATGAGCGCAATCGAGAGCAGCGGCACAAAGAAGAACCACATCTTGATGTGGCCGACAAAGCGGCTACCAGCCATACAGATCTCCCAAGAGACCACCGAGGAGATAGATCGGCAGGACGATCAGGCCGGCGAGGCCGACATAGAATCTGGCCGGCCGGCGATCGATGAACATCGCCAGTGCATACGCCATCGCGTTCCGGCCCTGCTGGAACTCCTGCGGCGGCGGTGCTGCCGGGTCGTCCTGCGCCGCTGCAGTTGTGATCGCGCGATGCACGGTATGGTCATCGACGCGCGTCAGTATCCGAATCAGAATATGCGTGAGCGACATCGTATTCCTCGAAGTACAGTCGGAAGGTTTCACCCGTCAGCGCGCGTGCCGCAAGCTGGAACGCCGCCGATCGCTGGCTGATGTTCTCCGGGCAGCGCTCGTCGACCATTTCCGGTGCATGCTTGTGGCGCGACTCGAACACGGTCACCGGCTCGAACATAGGCGACCAGACGTGGCAGCGCTCGCCATCGCGCACGACAAAGCGCCGCGCGTACAGCATATGGGCAGACCCGAACAGCCCTTGCATGAATGCGACGTGCGGATCGCCGGTTTTTCGCACGCGCTTGAACGCAGCAAGGCCGTCCACGAACATCTCCTTGACGAGGGGCTCCGCCTTCCCGATGAAGTGCTCACCGACGAACTCCGCGACACGCGTGCACACCAGCTCCAGCTCAGGAGCAAGGGTGAACACCGGGGTCAGGTGAGCAGAGAGCTTGTGCTCGCGAATGATTTTTTTGAATACGGCAGACATGCTTGGTTGTTTAGCCTGTAAGAATTGGAATACGTCCCTGGTACACCGCGCCGCCGGAAATCCGCATGAAGTACTGCAGGTTCGGCAGGCTCTGGATCAGGCGAGTCGGGATCAACGGCACCGCCTCCAGCTGCTGCGACCGCGTCACCGATCCGGTGAACTCGCCGACATGGCCCTCGCTCGCCTTGCTCGTACTGCTGGAGACAATCAGGTTTCGAATCGCGGTATCCCCCACCTTTTTCGAGAACCACTCAGCCGTGTCGGTATCTTCCAAGCGTAAGATGATCTGGTTGTTCAGGTTCCCCAAAACCTGCAGCATTTTTGCGGCATTCCCCAACTTCGCCTCGAGGTCGGCGCGCGTCTGGAACGCCACAAACGCCTTGAAGCCGGCGCCACGACCCTTGTTCAGGATCTGGATCACCTGTTCGTTGATAGCCTCGGCGACCTCGTCAATGATCAGCACCACCTCAGGCGGCTTCTCGTAGAAGTTGTAAATCGCCCCGCACACCGCCGACATATCGGCCAGAAGCATTGACGCTACGGCCTTGGCAACGATGCTGTTCGATAGCGAGTCCATGCCGATATGCAAGATCGCCTTCTGACGAATAACCTTCTCGATCGTCCAGATTTCGCGTTCGTCCTCGAAGTCGTCAACCTTCGGCGCGAGCATCAACCCGGTTTCGCCTGTGGCGAGCATCTGCAGCAGGGGCAATGCGGACGCGATGATTCGCATGTAGTGCTCGCGATCGTGAACGTGCGTCGCGATCAGCCCATCGATCGCTTCGTGTCCGCGATCGTTCGCACCAAACCGAGCCTGATACAGCGAGATCATCGCGTCGACGCGCGTGGAGCCCGGCTTGTTCGCGATCTTGACGGTGTCCGCCGTGACCAGCTCTTCCCAATCGGTCAGTCCGCTTTCGGCGAAGAAACGCTTGAGTGCCTTCTCCAGCAGCGGGTCGATCCCGAGCTGAGCGTACTTGAGGATCGAGCGCAAGTTCGGCTTGTCGCCAATGTACAGTTCACCGTTCACGGAGCGACTGATGAACAGAAACGCGAAATCGCGGAACGGACCTTCCTCCATCAGCTGTGCGATGCGGCTCGGAATCTCGGATGGCTGTGACCAGCTATCCAGCGGTTCAAGCCGAACCGATTCAGACGGCTTGGCCTGATTGAAATACAGGAACTTCCGGCCCGTTCGTTGCGCTTCGCGCTCAGCGCGCTTCTTCCAGTCCTTATCATTTTTCGGGTCGACGTTGATCAGCACGTCACCGCCGTGGATCACCTGCGTCGATATCACTTCGTATGTCCGGGTCTTCCCGGAACCGGTAGTGCCACCCACCGCTGTATGGCCGTTCATCGCACGGTAGTGGAACGGCACATAGCCCTTCTTTGCCTCAAGACCATGGATCCACGAGACCCCTTGCGGCTCCAGGTCGCGGATACTGTGCTTTGGTGCGAACAGATTCTCGATCATCCGTTCGAAGTCGCGCCCCACCTTGGTTTTCGGCAGCCACTTAGGCAACCCAGGGATGTCCGTAGTCGGCATCCGCAGGATGTCGTGAGCCATCTGGCAATGCTTCTGCGTCCACTCGAAGCCGGTGCCGAGATACATCGCATTGGCCTCCGCCCGCATGCGAGTCTGTATCGCCAACAGCGTGGGCACCGCAAGAGTCGTCAGCCATTTCGTCGACAAGGCCATACGAAACTTGAGTGCTCGCCACACCTGGCCAGACCGGACGACAAACAGGGCGAGCGCGAAAAGCAGAAACACCCAACCATACGGCATGCCCGAAATCAACAACACCGTGATCGCCATCAGCCAACCGATCACCGCCCGCACCTCGAAGATCGGCCGGAAATGATTGATGTAGCCGTTCATGCTCTACGCTCCTGAATCAGGTCGCCGATGCGCGGCGCCAACGTGACCTCCGTGGGCTCATTGGCGAGCAGCAGGCTCCGGCGCCGCATGTGCTCGATCAGGGTGTCGCTCGCGACGCCATAGCTGCCGATCGTCCGCTTCGATAGGACGAGTCCCTGATCCGTCCAGCGCACCTTCGCTTTCGCCGTCGAGACGTCCTGCTGCAGCGCCGAAAAGAAGTCCACGATCATGCGTGGTGCGCCTTTCAGCACCTCATCGAAGTGATTGCCGTTCGGCGCGGCGGCGGCCGGCTCGCGGCGAATCTCTACCGGATTAACCGCCGCGGCCGGCGGCGGAAGCTCGAGCGCCATCTGCCGGGCATCTAGGCCCTTCGGTGCCCCGTGCGCAACCGGCACTGCCGGCGTCGTCGTGCTATCGGCGGCGGGAGTCCGCAGCGATCCGGGAACCGACGGCGTGCTACCGCCGCCAACAACGGGCGCCGGCGCGAGATCTGCTGTCGCCGGCTGCGCCGGTGCCGGCGTGGGTTTTGGCGTGGCCACCGTCGACGCCGCCTCGACCTTCGGCTCCAGTTCCGCCGCCACGTGGATAGCAGAGGGAACTGCAAACGTCACCGGCTCGAAAACCGCCCGCTGCGCCTTCCGATCGAAATCAGCAGCCGTCGCAACCGCTTGCCGCACCACTTTGTGGGTCAGCGACTCGACGCCCATCGAGCTCTGCGTCGGGTTGATAGCTCCGAATATCTCGGCCTGAACTTCGGTATCGAGTCCGCCGAGCAATTC
Organism: Burkholderia sp. LS-044; assembly: GCF_004803625.1. Classification (NCBI taxonomy): domain Bacteria; kingdom Pseudomonadati; phylum Pseudomonadota; class Betaproteobacteria; order Burkholderiales; family Burkholderiaceae; genus Burkholderia; species Burkholderia sp. LS-044. The sequence goes on along the minus strand of NZ_SSWO01000030.1, from coordinate 21,607 downwards.
GCTGCCGACCAGCGCATGCGCCAGCATGCCGGTCCGCATCCGTTCGATGGGAAGCGGCGTAGCGCGACGCGTCACACGGTAGCTCGCGCCGGCCAGCCACGGCCCGACTGCACCGTGGACGGACGGGTTCCAGACCTGGCGGTCCGTCGCACGCTCGACGTCGAAATGACGATACGGCTCATCTAGACCCGAGCAGATCGCCGCGAGAAACACGCCGTAGTTGTATTGCGGTTCTATCCTACGACGACGCTCCGACGGTAGGTTCGTGCCAAACTTCAGCCCGCCCGACAGCCGCATCGCGTAGAACGCGGTTTCGACTGTCCAACGGAAAGCGCCGGCCGGCTCGCGGTACAGCTCCGGGCTGAAGGGGACGGACGAAAACCAGTCTGCACACCGCCGGATCAGCACCATCCACCTTCGATCGAACTCGGCGCGTGACGTCTCGTTCGCGCACTGTGCGATGAGATCGATACGGCGTTCGTTGCGGCCAATAAGGTCTCCGGCGTCGGCCGGCTCGAAAAGGCGTGCGTCCGTCATCAAGCCATGCCCTTCGTTGCAAGCTTCGTCAGACCCTTGATCGCCCCGCCGCTGGCATTCGCACCGCCGCCAAACATCGAAGCGAACTTCGGAATCTCGAATGCGAGGATCAACACGAAGATCGAAAGATCCAGCGTCAAGGATCCGGCATACGGCGTCGTGAGGCCTTTCGAGATCGTGTTACTGAACGACGTCGCCAATGTCGCCGTCATCAACCGCTGAAGAATCGCCGCAACGACCATGTACATCCCCGCACTGATCGTGAAATCCAGCCAGCTCTTGAAATAACCTCTCGAAAACTCGGACATGCCGAGCGCAAACGCGATTTTTCCCAAGACGATCGCGACCGCCATCTGGATCGTCCCAAGCGAGATGAAGAACAGGAAGACCAACGCAGCGACCATCAGCAACGCCCAGGAAATTAGCAACGGCAAAAGGTTGATCAGCAGCGCCATATAGTTCCACCAGTGCTCCGCCTTCAACGCTTCAATCAACGCGTCGAAAATCGCGCCCGCAGACTTCACCATCGCCATCGGCAATGACTCCGCGTCCGTCCCGGAGACCGCGATCGCCATTTCGTTGAACCACTTGTAGAAGCCCGGTGCCCACTTCCCGTACGACACGTACACCGCCGCAAAGATGCCGAGGATCGCGAGGTCTTCGAATACGCTTCCCCATGCCGCGACCGGATCCCGAGTCGCCGCGAACCGAATCCACGCCAACACGAAAGTGATCACGGCCAGGCCGCCGGCCATCTTGTCCGAGTACTTGTCGAGCGTCTTGCTCAGCTCGACCGCGAGATCGATTAGGTCCTTCAGCAGCTTCGTGATCTCTTCGATCGCCGCGGTCGCACCCTTCGCGACCTCGCCCTTGACGTAGCTCGAACTCCAACCCGATGGCATCATGTCCTTGATCTTGTCCCAGGCCCCCGCGTTCGCCACGGTGGGCAGTGCGAGCGCTAGAAGGATCAAGCCACGCATGAGCCATATGCGAATTGCGCGGGCACTCATTGCTCGGTGACCCCGTACCCGGCTCGCTCGGCCTGTTGCTTGGAAATGAACTTCTCCGCGTCCGCAGCCTTTTCCTTGTCGTCCTCGGCCTGTTGCGCGTCCTTCTGGGCGTCCTTCTGAGCCTTCGCCGCATTCAGCTGCAGGATGTCCGCGTTCTGGCTCGTCACGATATCGAGGTAGTGCGTCGTGATCTCGGCCGTCGCCTGTTGGGTCGGCGACATCGACAGCTCAGATTGCAGTTCCTGACGACGCTTTGCCATCTCGTCGGTGTGCTGCATGATGTTCGAGCCCATCTGGAACAGGGTCCGCGCGACCTTGTCATTCTGTTGAACCAACGTGTTCATGTCCGCAAACCACTGCGCGTTCGACTTGCCTGACCGCGTGACTAACCCCTGCACCTGAGTGACCCATTCACCGCCCTTCTTCAGGTCGCCGTAGAGCCCTTGCAGCGTGCCGACCAGCCCCTTCACCTTGTTGATATCGCCCGTGATCTGGTCATACGCAGCCTTCCACGCGGTCGGGTTCAGGTTCTTTGCCTGGAGCAGATCGTTCACCATCATCTGGTACTGGTACAGGATGTTGGTGTTCTGGTAGATCTCGCCCTTGACGGCCTTGGCCGCCGAGATCACGTTCTGCACGTAGTTGATCGGGTCGAACACCTCGAGCGCCGACGCGTGCTGGGCGACGAAGAGGGAAACCGCGAACGCCGCGGCGCGAAGGGTCGGCAAGAGTTTCATCGTGGGACCTTTCAGTCGAGGGATCGAAGTGCCGTACGAGCGTCGCACAGCGTCGTAGATGCGTCTTGCGGCTGTTGCCGGGACGATCGAAGCCGGCCGCCCGGCGGCGCCACCAGACGCACGTGTACAGGCGTCCCGATGGCGACCTGGTTGATTTCGTCTGCAGTGAGCGCGAAGAGATCGCGGTACAACGACTGCACGTTGAGAGTCGGATTGAGCTTCATTCGGTTCCTGTCAGTCGACGGTTGCCATTTCCTGCAGATAGTCTTCGGCCCAGTTCGGGGAGCCCGTGGCCAGGTGCTTGTCCAGAGTGCGCTGGGCCGCGCCGTCCGCGCGCAAGATCGCGAGTGCTTCCTTCGGGAATTTGGCCTGCAGCATCCGCGAGTGATCCGGGGTGACCCATAGGTAATCGCGGTTGGGAACCCCCTCGCTGATCATGTCGATCTGGTCGTCGGTCAGCCCAAACACATCGCGGTAGAGGCGCTTGTTGTTCCGGGCGTCCCGGTTCGGCAGGAAGAAGAAGTTCTGGATGTTCTCCTTCAAGATTTCGAAGTTCGGGACGCGTTCAAGCTGGCTCAGCGATTGAGTCGCCATGACGAGCGTGCCGTTCAGCCCGCGGATCGTCACAGCCCACATTTCCAGACGTGCATAGAAGCGCGGGTACCGGAAAAAGAAGCCGCACTCCTCAACCTCAATGATCGTGACGCGCTTTCCATCCAGCCATTGCGAGATGCGGTAGAAGGCATAGTCCATGAACAGCGCCGCCGCGACCGGGTAGCTTTCGAACAGTTCGCCCATCTCGATCGCCAGATCGTCCGAAAGAGAGAACGCGTCTTCGACGTGATCGAAGAATCGACCGTTCTTCTCCCCGTTCGTCCAGATTTGCAGGCGCTCGCGCAACTCGACGGGCAACAGCGTGGTCAGAAACGTCAGCGTCCAGAACTCCCGGCCATACCCTTGCGCCAGCGTGACGACCCGCTCATAAATCGTGCGCTGCTGTTGCGGAGTGCAGATAAAGTCCTCGCCGTCACCTTCGATTGCCATCTGGACCCAGTCCGACACGTACGTGTAGTGCCGAGGATCGGCCAGCAGGGATAGCGGATTGACCTGTGTCGCCGCCGCAAACTTGCCGGTCGCATCGACGAACTTGCCGCCAGCAAACACGGTCGGGATGCGCGTCGACCGGTTCTTGTCGAACTTGATGCGGCGCGGTTGGAACCGCCCGGTTTGCGAGACGAGAAAATTGAGGAAGATGGTCTTGCCGGCGCCGATCGGGCCAACGATCAGCGTGTGAGACTTTCCGCTTGGATCGTGCAACGTGACGCGCTGCAAGGTCCGATGGCGCGTCGGTAGAAGCGTCAGCGGGCCGACCCTCTGTCCGAGCTGCTGCGTGAGCCATTGGTTGACGTCGCTCCCTTCCGCAACGCCACGCACGGGCGCAATGTCCGAGACCACCGGCGTCTCAACGAATTGCAGCCGCTTCTGCTGGTCCCACCTCCCGGGAAGCGTCGATGCCCATGCTGCGGGGAGGTTCCGCTTCTCGACCAGCACGCCGAAGCCAGCGTTGCCAATGCGACCGACGATCTCGCGCGCGTTGTCATCGCACTCGTCGATCGTATCTCCGTAGACGACTACTGAGATATTGACGAAGCCGTACTGCTGGCCGTCAGCGATCAGGCGCGCCAGTGCGTTCTCCGCCTCCTCGGCGAGGATCTCGCGCCCCTTCTCGTTCTCCATGCTTTCCTTCTTCTCATCTTTCGAGAAGAAGCTCTTCAGCACCTTGACCGGACTGAACGCGGCCACCTTGTAGAACTTGCGCATCTTCTCGATGTACACCTGCGCCTTGCTGGTCGACAGGAATCGAAACATCACGCACACATCGAACTCTGAATCGACGTCCGCGAGAACATCGAGCGCGGCCTCTTGAAAGCCCATCCACTCTTTCACTGCGATGATCTTGCCGTACCGTGTGCCGTAAGCGGACTCGAACATGATGTGTTCCGCACCGTACGTCACGAAGCTTTCCGTCAAGTGCGTATCGAGCATCGTCACGGGGTAACGTACGCGTCGCGGCGGAACTGACGGGTTGGCCGTCTGGTGCAGAAAGCCCAGCGCGTTCTGCAGTTGAAGCCGCTTCATCTTAAGGCGTGCCACGCCCCCTTTGAACGCGTCCAGTATGCCTTCGAAGCGCTTGATATCCGACGTGATTCGCTCCATGTCGAACACGAACGCACTGCGCGCGAACACCATATCCTTGATGGTCTCGAGCAAGGCAACCGGTACCGACTTGCCCCCCACCGTGATGTGATAAGCGATCTTCTCGAAAAGCTTGTTGATCCCCGTCTCGGGCGTGTAGGCGAGCGCGAGCGAGTGGGTGTTTCGGAAGTACCTTCCGCTCCCCACGCTCTTCTGGTTGATTGCGTCAACGTGCTGATCCATCGCCGACTCGAAGCGTCCACCGATCTCGCCCCGAACGCGGCGATGCGACATACGCCACCATGCGGTGATTCGATGATCGAAGTTCTTGCAAGCGTGGTCGAGGTTGTCGCGGGCGGCCGAAATCTCGTCAGTGTTCGGGCTGTCCGCGTCCACGCCTTCGAACGTGTAAAGCGCTAACAACGACCCATCTTTGTCGAGAACGGTTTCCGGGGTAACCATCGTCGCCCACGGAGCGATTTCCTGAATCGCTCGACGCTTCGGTTTCGCGCTCACAGCGGAAGCTCCTGATCAAATCCATACGGCCGCCGAAATCGGGCGGCAACATCGGAGGTATGCAGTGGCTCGTGCACGTCCGGATACCGGTTGTAGACGACCAGCACCTCCTTCCACCACGGATCGCTTGAAGACAGCCAGCGCAGGACCCAATGCACTACGATCCCGACGACAAGATAGGTCGGTGACATGCTGCTGTAGCAAAGCAGCGTCGTCAGCGTGCCGTTGGCGATCGCGAGGCCGCGATCGGCGCCGCCCATCTGGCGCGGCAACGACAGCGACCGGCTGACTTTCTTCCGTTCACGCACAGGTGTAGTTGATCTTCAGCTGGTTCTTTACGATAGGGAGCGCACACGACGCAACGCCCAAACCCACGACAATGGTCGAGAGGAACTTCCCGAAGTTGCTTTCGGAGTTCGAGATCATGACCGCGCCGACGATGATCATCACAATGCCGATTCCGAACAGCCACGGCCCACTGACGTAGGCCTGAATCAGGCAGATGAAGTTGGCCGCGTTACCAAGGTCCCCGAGATCGACCGCCCTCGCGGCCGGCGCAGCAAACGTGAGCAGTAGTGCGATCAAAGTCGAGAGCCGGTTGCCACGACCGAACAGATAGTGACTGGTCTCCGTCACTTTCTTACGGACCAGCGAACACAACGTTTGAATGTGCTTCTTCATCGGAAAACCCCGTGTGGTTAGAAAACGCGTTCGAGGACGTAGTCCCCGTCTTTGAAACCTTTTATCGCCAGTACTTCGGAGACGTGGCGCAGCTCGCCCGTGCGACGAAGGTGGATGACGTAGTGGAAGCAATCGGCGATCGCCTTGCGCATGTCGGAGAGCTCCCACCGGCTTCCGGGCGGGACTCCCAACATTGCGAGGCTCTCGAGACGAGTCAGCCCGCCGCGCGCATCGTTCGAGTGAATCGAACCCATGCCGCCGTCGTGGCCAGTGCTCAGCGCCTGGATGAAGTCGTACGCTTCCCCGCCGCGCACTTCGCCGACGATGATTCGGTCGGGCCGGAACCGCAGGCAAAGCGCGACGAGCACCTGCGCGGTCACTCCCTTATCAAGGTTCGAGAGCAAGCGAACGAGGTTCGGAACCGTTAACTTCAGTTCCTTCGTGTCTTCGATCGTGATGACACGCTCGTCAGTCGGAATCGCGCCGTTGAGTGCGTTGAGGAACGTCGTTTTGCCGGTAGAGGTTCCGCCCGCTACCAAGACGTTGGCGCGGCTCCTCACCATTTGGACGAATGCTTCTTCCAGCACCTCGTTCTCAGCGCCCGCGGGGAAAATTGCCCGCTCTGACTCGCGTCGCGCGTGCACACGGGAGAACGCTCCCAGCCGGGTGTAGTCGCCCAACACCAGATTCGTTTCACGATGCCGACGTATCGCGAGCGCATCTCCGTCGATGGCCGTCGGCTTCATTACTGCGGCGATCCGGAGGTTGTCGTGCCCTGCGTTGATGATCCCCTGCGCGGTTCCCCTCAGCGCCGACTTCTCGACGGAGGCCGCGAGCGAATGGATAGCGCCGGTCAATGTCATCGGATTGAACTGGGCGTCCAGGCGATGCATCACGCCCCGCTCTTCGACCCAGATGTTGCCCGCGTTGTTGATCAACACTTCGGCGACATTCTGGCTAGTTAGCGGTTCTTCGATCAGCTTCAACGACTCGAAGAACAGCCTCACGGCGTTCTCTTCGAGTCGTGCGACCTTCAGGAAGGGACTTTCGGCAATTTCAGACATGCAGCTATTGTTCAAGCTGGCACATCCGCCAATCACCCGAAAGAATGGCTAAATTGAGCAGCTTTCGCGCTCCGGGCGGACCGCGTCGTAACGCTCTCAAAGCGCGGACTCTGGCGCAACTGGTTGAGGGGGCAAACCCGAAATGCTCCAGAAAAACGTATAGCTTTCTCCCCTTTCTAACGTCCGCGCCGATGGCATGCATTTGCGAAGGACGAAAAAAAACCCGGTCACGAGGACCGGGTGTGTTTCAGGAAATAGCGCGCCATTGCAGCCGCTCAGCAGACGACTTCGATCGTCTCGCCGAACGGCGCGCGCCGGGCACGCATCAGCGGTGTCGTCGACGCCCATAGAACCGGGTAAGCCGGCTCCTCGGACGGGAACGTACCTTCCATGTCGGTCAGGTACACGAGAAACGCCGGTTCGATCTCCTCGCCCTTGATCCGTCGAAACGGATCGATGAACGAGGTGCCGCCACCGCCCTTCAGCGGCGCCAGCTCGACCGGCTCGCCGCGCTCGAATACCTGAACCTGGGTCACGCGCACGTCGCAATCCATCACGATCAGGCGCCGCGGGCGGACCGCATCGGCGACGGCCAGAATTTCGGCCGCAAATTGCGCCTGCGTTTCATCCCAGACTGAGCCGCTGGCATCGCGTACAAACACCGCGTCGCCCACCGCCGGCTCGTTCAGCGACGGCAGATACATCCCGAGGTGGAGGTAACGACGATTCGGCTGCGCCCACGTATAGTCGGTCGGCGCCGCGTCCTGCGCAAAGCGATGCAGGAGCGAACGCCAGTCGACGACCGCAGCGACGGCCTGCGCGACGGCGGCTTGCAGCGACCCGCCGAATTTGCCGCAAGCCTGCGCTGCCTTGGCCGCCTGCAGCACGGCCACCTTCCACTCAGCTTCCTTCGCCGCCTTGTCGGGCCCGGTGTGCTGCCGAACCTCGCAGCACGTTTGCGGTGTATTGGACGGGTGGTCATCGGCGCTTGATTGCATCTCCGAGGCGCCTGACGACTGCGGTAGACCGTCACCGGCCGCTACAGCCGGTGGCTGCCCGCTGTCGGCGCTACGAGATTCCCCAGTATTGGACGAACTACGACTTTTGCGACGCTCCTGCTGCCGCTCATGCAACCGCATGCCGTAGATCTCTTCAGCCGAGCGCCCGACGAAACGCGGATCAACTACGACACTGGGTGGCAAACGCAACCCTGCGCCAAGAACAATCGACGCAACCGCAAAAGTGCACGCCTCGTCCCATCCTGCTGGATCACGATACCCCCGTCGCCAACAATGTCCGTTCGCGACGTGCCACACCCCCTTGGCAAGTACGCCACGCACCTCCAGGTCGGAAAGCCCTGATGCATAGGCCGGGTTGTAGCCCAACGTCTCACCGTCCGTCCAGAACGCATCGCAGGACGGATCTTCTCGCACCTCGAGGCGTAGGGACAACGCGCCGACGAACGGGTGATCGAGGACGAGAGCGGTCCGCTGTTTTGCTATACGTGCGTCCATAGCGGCCTCACGCAGCAACCAACAACGACAGGGTCGTCGCCGACTGATCCGGAATCTGGTCAGTCAACGGCGCCGCCGGCGCGCCGCCCATGAAAGCCGCCATCAGCCCTTCGATCTCGCTTGCCTTGCTGGCAACCTGCGACCGGAGCACCCGCGACTCCTTCAGATCCGCCCCGTTGTGCGCGGCGAGATGCTGCTTCGCCTCCGCGAGGATGTGCGCGAGCTTCGGGTCGTCGCTGAAATTCAGCTTCGGCAGCAGGTCGCACAACTCGCGCACATGATTCGCGACGTCAAGACGGACATTGCCAGTCGCGTACAGGCGAGATGCCATCGTCGACACCGCCTCGTACAATCGGCCAACCAGGTCGTTGTTCGCGGTCTGGATCGATGCCATCGCGTGCTCGTCGATCTCCGTGCGCAACGTGGTCAGGACATCGCTCGGCAAATCGACACCGAACTGGCTGGCGTCCGGAAACGGCAGTACGGACAGCTTGACGCCGAACTTGCCCTTCAGCTCGGCCAGAGTCGGGTAGTCCGCCTCGTTGTATAGGGTGTTCATCTCGGCCCTCGCCTGTTCCTTCAGGTCGAGGTAGTTCGTCAGGAAGATCGACACCGCGAGATCGAACTCGTCTTTCATCGCGCGCAGCCGCTCGGCCAGCTCCATATAGACCATGGTCGGCAGCAGCCGCACGCCCAGCTGGTCGTACTTCAGCGTCCGACTGTAGTAGTGCGAGCGGATCCGATTGCCGATCGACACCACTTCGGCGTAGCTCGGCGCGTACTCCGGCAGCAAGCGCTTGTTGAAGCGCCCGATGCCGCGCGTGTGATGGCTTTTCTCGACCTCTTCGGTGACCTTCCCGTCATAGCGACGGGCGACCCACGTGGAAATCGCGACGGACGACAGCATGACCTTGGACTGCAGATCGGTGATGTTCATGAATGGCTCCAGATAGACACAAGATTTCGAGACAAAAAAAAGCCACGGACCGGAATCGGCCGTGGCAATAGGAAAAGGCACTACTTGGTTTGAAGGTGGTTACGCGCCGAGAATGATCTTGCCGATCTCCCCACCTTGTGCGCGAATGAACGCGTGGTGGCTTTGCAGATCGGGCTTACGCGCGATCGAGTCACGCACCAGCACCGCCGTGAACTCACGACGCTCGGCGTCAACGAGGCGTTCCGCGTACTGCAGAACGCGCTCGAAGTTGCCATCGCTCGCCTTGTGCGCGAGCGCCGCAGTGACCGCGTACAGGATGCTGGGCTCGTCCGGGATGACTCCCCGGCTCGGGTCCAACAGGATTGCGTCGACCGACGGTAGCTCGCGGTAGATTGAAAGAAAGCTGATCAGCTCAGCGCCGGCACCTTCGCCGACCGTCGCCTTGATTGCGTCGTTCAGCAAATCGGCCGGAACGGCTGGCATCGTCTTCGCGAGAAAGCCCCATTTCCGGGGACTTGCCGACGCGACGATATCGCGGCTGCTGCGGGCCTCCCAGAGCAGGTCCGGTCGGAAGCGCAGGAACGCGATCAGCTCGGGCGGAACGTTCTGCCGTACCGCCCAGGCCGTCCAGTCGTCGACCTTGGCTTCGAGCTCGACGACCGCCGCGAAGCGCGAGATCAGCGGATCGAGGATCCCGGTGACACCCGCGTTGTCGCTGCGCCGATTCGTCGCCGCGACGAACGTGACGCAGTCGGGCAACTGGTGCTCACCGATGCGGCGTGCGAGCAGCAGTTGCATCTTGGCCGCCTGCACCGCCGGCGACGCCTGCCCGAGGTCGTCGAGAAACCAGACCAGCGGCCGCGTCGCCGAAAGCGCGCGTTCGAGGTCGCCGAAAGGCAAGAATCGAGCATGCCTGCCGTCGGCCGACGGAAACGGCAAACCCTTCGAGTCGGTCGGATCTTCGACAACCGGGTGGCTGATGAGAAGGTCGTGCTCCGCCTCCGCGGTGGCAGCTTCGACGATGTCGGATTTGCCAATCCCAGGCCGACCAGTAATCAGCACCGGAAGGCGCTTCGGGATGTAGGTGGCGAGCAGCTGGGTGAGGCGTGCGGGAGAGAGTTTCATGGGGGCCTTGAATGAAAGAGCCCCACGGGAATCGCGCCCGGCAGGGACGTGACCCTGCAGGGCGATTGAAGATGCCGCGACGCGGCGATTCCATGCGTCCTGAGACGCGAGTTGATGCCTACGAATGAGCGCCGATGAGCGCTGCGGCCTGCGTCGACGTCAGCGATGATCGCGGGATGCACGTCGCGCGGTTCACGATCATGACACCGTAGACGTCGGCGAGAACCCGGGCCTCGGCACAGAGAACGATCAACTCGTCGGACCCGGTCGGCGCCGGCGAGCGGTTGCGCCACACGTTGATTGCCACCTCGATCTCGACGATCGACACGGCATCAGGAGGCAATGGATTGGAAGTTTCAGATTGGTTCACGGGTGACCTCAGAAGTGTCGCCCCGTGAAAGACGCCCGGCGGGACGTGATTCCCTGGGGCTGGAAGTGGCCGCATTGCGGCGGATTCGATGCGTCGGTGACGCGGTGAGTAAAACCAGTGTAGGAGCCGCCATCCTGCGTGCAGGCCGGAAAGATCGACAAATTCACGGGGCTTAGAGACCATCCCGTTCCGAATGGACGAAAAAAAACCGGCGCACGTGGCGCCGGTTGTTCTAAATCGACTGAATGCCCAGCCTTCATGTCCCAAGCAGATCGCCTTGGGAATTCAACAACGGGGCAAGCCTTGCACGAAGCGCGGCATTCTCCTCCCGATTCCGGCGGCGGCGCTCTTCACCCATACCGTTGTGCTTCTCAACGACGTAGATGAAGTAGGTAGGCTTTGCCGGACCACGCCATCCCCTCCACTCGGCCATGATGCGAGCGCGGGTTTCGGGATCACACGCAAAATATGACGCCCGACCAGCACGCCAATGTCGCGCATCCAGATCGCGCATCACTTGCTCGTCTTCGCGAGCCTGCTTCACCCGCCGGGCTTTCTCGGCATCGACGTCCGTTTCTGGAGCCGGCGCGAGTTGATCTGCGAACAGGGGACAGTCTCGCTCCAGCTTCTTGGCAACACGCTTGTGCCGGTTGAGGAATGCCAGTTCCTTACGACGCGTCCACACGTAGTCTTCGTAACGCACCTTTCGATCAAAGCGCATGTTTCACCTCTCGATCAGGCTGCGAGCCGCGTGAGCCGCGACCGCGCATAGTCCAGCGTGCCGTTCTTCGCGTGGAGCGTGCGCTCGTCGGTCGAACCCGGCTTCGCCAACGCGTATCGCGTCGCCGCACCATGGCGAAAGCTTCGGATCTCCGAGTAGCCGTCGGCGATCGCCTGATCAACGTGCTCGACGCCCGTGATCAGCACGTTGCCGTGCGTGCGGTACCGGGCGAAGCCTGCCTGTTTCTTCGCGTCATTGGCGGTCTCTTCGGCGCGACGGTGCGCGCGAGCGGCGTCCTGCTTTGCCTCCCACTCGGCTTGTGCCGCCTCGTCATAGCCGCAGAACGCGAAGATCGCACGCCGCCGGCGCGTCGAGTTCAGGCCGCGCAATGAAACACCGAATTGCTCGCGCAATACACGCTTGCTCTGGTCGTTCCAGCCGGCCGCGTGGTCCAAAACTGACAGCAAAGCGCCAACGTTACGCGCCTCAACATCGGCGGCAAATCGGTTGGCCCCTTCGAACGTCATGCGGCCTCGCTCCAGCTTCGCCATCTCGACCTGCAGGTTGTACTGCCGCAGCGAGATCCGGCCTTTCTGTCGGTCGGCTCCAAGCCTGTCCAGCGACTTTTTCAGGACGGCGTCCCCGATCAGATCACGCAGGCGCTCGGCTACGGGCGACATCGCGGAGCCGACGTCCACCGGACGCTGGTACCGCTCGGGAAGATCCGGCTTGCCGACGAGGCCAGCGGCGAACAGCCGGTCGTCAACCTCCACGTAGGAGATACCGGCCGGCGCGGACTGCAGGGCGGCGACGATACCGGCACCGAGCTCGGCGTCGATCCGCCTTTTCTCGTGACTGTAGATCACCACCGCGGACTGCATGACGTCGTACGGGAGCGTGTTGCGCAGAACTGGCACGTCCAGGAGAACGGGGAACCACTGCAGGTCGTACTCGAAGCGCTTAGCGTCGCCACGATAGTCCGCCAGCACCGAATCAGGAATCGGGTGATCCAGAAACAGCGCATAGGCGACATGAACCTCGTGCCGGCCGTTTACCCCGCCCGAGAGCGAGAGACGCGGCCCTTGCGAGGTGAAGCCGAACAGCGCGTTTGCGACGCGCTCACAGACATCCGGCAGGTGGAAGCGCCGACCGGCGCCACGCACGGCCTCGACTTCAGCCTCGAGCTGCGCGCCGGACAGCATCCACGCCGGCTTCGTCGCCAGCTCGAAGACGAACTGGAAGATCTCCCAGCGCCTGCGCGTGACTTGCCAAGGCTGCAGTTGCCGCCCGTCCCGGCTAAACCAGCGGTCGCGGATTTCTTCGAAAAGCGAGGTGAAGATCGCTTCAGCCGTGCCAGGTTGTCGTACGGTCAAGATCCCGTTGTAGCGGAGGATCGGCATTTCGACGCCACCGCGCGTGAGCGAAATCTCGGTCGTTTCGTAGGCGGACAGCGTTGCGTCGTGAAAAAACACGTGGAATACGTGTGCAAGCGTATCGACGTGGATTGATGCGTCGGGCGTATGGATCGTGTACATCAGTGGTTGTCCTTGCAAAAAGGGGCAACCACCCCATCCGGGCAGTTGCCCCGAATTGGGAGAAAGAGAGGGTGATGCGTCAGTCGATATCGAGCAGGTTCGACACGACCGCTGCGACGGCCCAGGAATGGGAACGCGTCAGCGTCTTGATGCGAATGAGCGGTTGCGTTCGCCAGTGGCCGAAGCCCAAATCTGCATCGCGCCAGACAGTGTCGAGACGCACGATCCACCCTTCCGACTGACCACGCTCGATCGACACGGAACAACGCCGCTTATGCTCATCAGCGACCGGCCATTTGGAAAATGGCTTCCTGCCAAAAACAGCCTCGTTCGCATACATCGCGCGATTGGCAACGGTCACCCATTCCGGCTCGAGCTCGGTAGCACGAAGTGAGTCCTCGATGTATCGAGCGACCTCTTCGACCGTCTTACCTTCGAGTTGGAACGCATCCTGCGACCGCGATGCCGGTCGCTCCAGCACTTCAGACATGGAAACCTCAAATAAAAAGGGCCACACCGAAAGGTGTAGCCCTAGATAGGAAGGCGGCCGCCCAGATGGGCGACCGTCAGTTCGATTTAATGCGTGTGGTGACGCAGAGAACGACGTTGGTCGCGCTCCGCCTTACGACCGCGTTCACATGCGACGATGCCGTAGCCGCAGAACACCAGCGTCAGAAGCAGTGCAACAGGACCGAAGTACATATTCATTCTCCGTTCATGGAATCCATGCCAACGACATAAGTTACCACACCGATCACGACCAGCGCAGCGACGTTCATCGCCGCCCAGATCGAGAACTCCGAGATAGCATGCACGTAGCCGACAACACCGACGATCGACGAGACCGTCAGCGTATGGCAGAACCGTCCGAACTGCTGCCGCTGGTCCTTCGACCAGGATGCACGAACCAGCCGCGCGCCCAGTCTCGAGCGCGGCTTTGGCACAAGCTCGGTCACCGACACCACATCGAAGCTATCGGACGTCGCCTGAACTAGCATCGCCTCAAACCCATCCCAGCTAGCCGTGATCGCCGGAGGAGGCTCCATTTCCTTGACCGCGACCAGCAACTCACGCATAGGGACTGAGATGAAAACGATCTGTTCATCCGGATCGTAGGATCCGCGATCAACCACCGATAAGCCCGAAGGAAATTCGACACGGACATCAACGAATTCCATCGCGCCTCCTATCGCCGGTCGCTATCGAGACCGTCCACGAGCCGCAGGCCGCCAAGCAACGCCTGGTAGCCCTCGTCCGTGTCGAGTTGGGCGAGCGGCACGATGTTGTCGCCGCCGCCCGACAGGTCGCGGTGCCCCCGTCGCGTGCGGAACGACACTGCGACATGCTGACGCGACGCCGAATCCGCAACTTCGAGCATCATCCGGCAGGTGCGCAGCGTCACACGGCAGCCGCGGCCTGCCTTCGCCGGTTCGGCCACCACCTCGTGCTCACCCGCGCGCAACCGCAGATCGCGCGCAACATGACGCAGCATTCGCGTCGCATAGTGGGTCAGCGCAGCATCGGACGCGCCGCCCGCTGCGCGTCGATCCGCGTACAGAACTTTCGGTACCTTGAACATCTTGCCCTCGAAAAGAAAAAAGCGAGGCCCCTAACGGGAACCTCGCTATCCAGGAAGAATCCGGCCAGGCCGGCGATTGAACGGCTCAGCGCGTGATGCGCATGCCGGAAGAACTGCTGACGAGCATCACGCGATCGCCAGGGGCGAAGCGCTGCTCGTCGGACTGAACGACTACCAACGTGCGTCCGGACACCGTGCGCACGACAACCTCAAATCCGGCGTGACGCGCGAGCGATTCCGACAGCCTCTGCGACACGTAGGCAGCGCCGGCGCCGGCGAGCGCGCCAGCGATATATCGGCCGTTGCCACCGCCGATCGTGCGCGAACCGAGAAATGCGCTAACGCCCGCGCTCAACAACGATGCAAGCCCGGAACGGTCGGACTCGCTGCTGATCGTGACACCGCGCACGCTGACGACCGTGGCCGCCTCGATTTCTCCCGCGCGCTGAACGTCGTAGCGCTGGTAGACGTCGGGGGAACCGAAGTCGTACGAAGCGCACCCGGTCAACGAAGCGAGGAGCAGAACGGAGATGAGAAGCTTGAACATGACGATTGCCTCAAAAAAAGAGGGCAATCGCCCGTCAGGGAAATTGCCCTGACAGGGAAGCCAACAGATGGTCGGCGAGAGAAATACGCACGGGCAGAGCCGATGCGAAGGGGTCGATGCGCAGACGCGCGAGAAACAGGATCAGTGTAGGCTCGCGCGCCACCAGCAGCGGCCGGAATCGTCGGGAAAACCGCCCCGCTTTCCTCTGGACGAAAAAAAGCGCCTGCCCGATTGCTCGGGAGGCGCTGGTTCAAGAAATTGCGGAAAGCTACCAAGGAATCTCCGACTTCTTGGGCTTTCCCGCCTTGGCGGTGCTCGTGGCCGCCGGCTCGTAGCCGAATCGCGCCCACGCGGCCGGATCGATCGGAATCGGATTCGTTCTTCCCGTTGCGAGATTGACGAACACGCCCGAATAGGACAGCGACCCAGTGCGGAACAACGTCCAGAGCAGGTTGAACGCCTGCACCGAAATCGCCTGGTTGATGACCAACGACTGCTTGCGCAGCGCGTCGGCCATCGAACAGGATGGCGTATCGTCTCCCTTGTCGTTCTTTGCGACCAGCAGGTCCGGAAACAGATCGCCCACGTGGGGCAACCTGTCGCGCCGATCCCTGCCGAATTCGCCAAGAATGACTTGGCCGCGGTCCGTTTCGTTGCCGCAATCGAGGTAGTAGTGAACCCGACCTCGCTTTGAGGCCTGAACGATGGCCTGCCGCGCGCGCCGTGAATCGACACAACCGACCACGATGTCCGCGTCCAGGCACCCCTTCGAATCCACACGACGCGGCTCGGCCTCCCAGTTCGTCCCCATCAGGTTGTTGAGCCGGTTGACCATCAGGAGCGCCTTGTATAGCCCGACATCGTTCGGATAGAACCCCTGCCGCCCGACGTTCGACTCGCTCACCGTGTCGTCGTCATACACCGTGCACTCAATCCCGCCCGGATGGCCGAGTTCGATCATCGCGTGATGCAGGCGCGCGAGACTGGGTAGAAATGCACTGCCCGTCCCGCCCGCACCCACGACGACGACACTCCACGGGCGACGCAGCAGCTCCGCCGGTATGCGATGTTGAAGCGGCTCGCTCAGCATGAAACCTCCTTTGCAAGCGCTGCGGCCCAAGCTTGAGGCACGTCAGAGAAGTCCTCGAAAATCCCCTTCACGCACAGCCGAAGCACACGCGATGGATCGCGATCGCAGTTGCCCAGCACGAACGCAAACTTCACGTCATACCGATCGTCCTTGTTATCGGTGCTCGAGAAGTACGCCTTCCACTGGCCGTGAGAATGACAGTCAACTACCAGCGACTCTCCCTCGACAAGTTGGGGTCGCTCGTAGTCGAGATGCGAAGGCCCATGCGAAAGTGAATGCACCTGTATCAGCCTGAACTCGCACGATTTCTCGTTCCAAACAATCCACGCACCGACTTCGTTCGGGAATGCCGCGCGCGCCGTCGCATGAAACTCTGTGATCAACGCCGGCGGAACCGGGCCGCAACGCAGTTCCGTCACCTCCTCAACCGCCCCGTACGGAACCGCAGTGAGCGCGTGGTACATAGCGATCCGCCGAACCACGCGAATCCACGGTCGCACGACCTCGAGGAACACCCCGTTCGAACCGACCAACAGGCGTTCGCCTGACCGGATCATCGATTCGACCTGCTCACGCGATGGCACCATCACGGTCGGGAATGACTGCTGCAGCACGGTATCGATGGGATTCATGCTCCCTCCCGACGGATACCGCATGCAACTTCGCCAACGGACCATCCCGTCGGAACCAACGCTTTGAGTGGGAATGCCTCGCCGAACTTTCCGTCGAGCATATCCCGCCAGAACGCATAGATTCCATCCTTATAGTCAACACGCTTACCGCCCGCATTGGGGTGAGTAAAGGCAGATTCGAAGAATCCAGCTTCCCACCCATCGATCGACGCCACATCGACACGTCTTGGCACCTCGGCAGAGCCGATGCAGATCCTTCCTCGATCCCAAGTGTTGAAATACGGGGGTTCGAAGATCGGCGTATCGGCAGCCGGCCGCCCCGAGCATTGAACGGCGAAGACGGCAAAGCCATCGCTCGTCGCGCGGAACACCAGACCAGGATGCGGAACAACCGCGGAACGAGCACCAATCTCCCTGCATTTGAAGAAGACGCGCCGGAGGCCCGGCGGGCACCACCACGTGAGCGAGTCAGCCGACACGCTCAACACCGTCGCGGGCAGAAACTCCGCTCGCGGTGCACTATTCACCGCAAGTTGGCGCAACTTCTCGATCAGCACTGCTCGATCGAGGGGACGACCAGCGCCCAACACCGGCTTGGCATCTCGGCCGGCCATCACGACCGGATGGGCGGTAGCAAAAGTGGCCCCATGGTCGTTCGTGTAGAGCAGAAGCGCGTGGGACAAAACTACATTTGAGCGTGAATCGCCCGATGAAATAGAAGGCATGAACAACTCCGTTAATTGGCGATCTCCGTCACAAGCGTGAGAAGGCGATCGAGGTGTCGAAGAATTTGAAAAGCTAGCGAGAGGTCCGAATACTGCTGTCGGATTGCTTGTGCGTTACCCGCGAGACGTGAAAATCCGCTGTAGACGGTCGAGTCGCCGCTGTTTGCGCAGCAGTCGTAGTGGCGGTCCAACAGTTCACCCACGAACTCGTCCGGGTCCCAGACGACCGAACACGCCGCATACGCCGGGTTGGCCGAATACGCTACGTCGAAGAGGTCGTGCTTGCGCCGGCGCTGGTTCAGCAGCGCGTGAAGTTTGAGCACCTCAGTGCACGCGCGCCGAACGTAACCGCGGGAGCGGTTACGTAATGCCGCAAGCTGCTTCAATGGCAGATGGTTGTGGTGCCATCGTCCGCCGCGATAGAACGAGGGGCGCACGTCCTCCGGACAGATCAATGGCCGAACCGTAGAGGGAAGGTAGTGGTGCCGAGCATCAGCGTCGTCGTCGAACGCGTCACGCAAAAACTCGTCTGCGTCCTCATCCGAGATGGATTCGTCACCATCCCACCACGCGCACGCAAACTCGTACATGAACCAGTCTGGGCAGCGCACCCACAGCGTGCGTGCCCCCGCCCAATCGATTGCCGATGTCACCGCCGCCAGCAACCCTGGATGGGCTTCACGCAGAGCCTGAGCTTTACCCTCAAGGGAATAAACCCACTCATTTGGCAGTTCGATCGTCATAAACAGGGGCGTCGTATCGTCGTCGTCCCACTCGACGTCAATCTCTTTCAAGACATCCCGAACCTCATTGCGATCGAATAGGCGAGGCTCGAATTGCAGTCGCCCGAATGGCTTAGTCTGCCGGCGGAACCACGCAAATAACGCCTGCCGAAAGGCGTCCACCGCGTTCGTCGGGTTGTGCACATCAGCGGCCCGGAGCGGCCCATACTGAAAATGCTTCCTCACGAGCTCGGTTTCTGCCGAACTAGAGCGCCACTGCAGCTTGACCTGCGACGGAATCGCCGGGTCAAACTGCGGAAGCGTCAAAAGATCAGTGGCAGGTCGACGTCGGGCAGCGGCAATGCGTGTCTGTTTCCAGGACGCGCTGGCGCCTCCAGCGACGTTTGAATCAGGCACTCCAGGATCGAAGAACATTTCTTTGATTCCTCGTCATGTAAAAAAACCACCCTTTCGGGTGGTTCCTGTTGGATGAAGGCGCTGTCCGGGTCGGACAGTGCCCTGAGCAACGTGTCCTTACGCATGGGCGCCCTTGGCACCGGCTGCGCGGACGAATTTATAGGCCATCACATCCCCCTTCACTTCCGGGCCGTCGACAGCGGCGGTCGTGAGCTCGGGGTACTGGGCGGTGTACAGATCGCGAACCTGATCCGGCGAAAATGCCGGGCCAGGGTCCAAGAGCGCCATACCGTTGTAGGTGAACTCACGAACGATTGCGGCAATGCTGATAGACATGATTCACCTCACAGAAGCAACGAAGACAGATCCGTGCCAGCCGGCTTTTGCTCGGCAGCTGCGGGCGACGACGTCGACGCGGCCGATGTTGCGGCTGCACCCTCGCCATCTCCATCGTCGGCGTCGTCCGCCGCGGCCGATTGCGCGGCCGCCGGCGTCGACGATTTCGACAGTGCCTTCTGCGCCTTCTTCACCTGCGTCTGCTGCTGCGCTTCGAGAATGGCGTTGGTCGCCTGCACCTGTTCGCCGAGCGACTGGTGCGCAGCGGTAAAGCTGCCGATCGCCGCCGCGAAGCCTTCGTCGAGCTCTGCCGCCGTCGCTTTCAAGATCAACGGCTGTCGCAGCACCGCGTCCTTCCCGCCTGCCGGCGTCAAGAACACGACGACGTTGTTGCCGTCCATCGTCAGCGACAAGACGAGTTTTTCCGCGGAACGAAGTAGCGGTTCGAGTGCTTGAAACATTTGAATCTCCAAAAAAATATGCGCCGCTCGAGGCGGCGCAGAATGTCGATGCGGCTCGGCCATGGGCCGCCCGCTCTTTAGAACTTGAGAACCTTCAGGAGCTTGCCCTCGTAGGTGAAGCCTTCGACGGCGAGCAACGCCGTGATGACATCCGCCTTCGACTTCGAGAACACTTTCTTGAAGTTGTCGCCCATGGCCGCGCGCAGCCCGAGCTCGTCTGCGACCACCATCATCTCGGCCTTGGTGACGAGATCCAGAAACTCTTTATCGAGCTTCCAGTACTGCGTCAGGTCGAGGTTGTGGTGCTTGCAGAGTTGCTTGAGATACGTGACGTCGAGACCTTCGATCGCCGCGACAAACATGCCGGTGACCAGCATCGCAGCTTGCTCATCCGACGTCGCGCAGGCGAGAAGCAGAGCCTTCGGGAGATCGGCCGCAGGAGCCTTCTCGTCCGTCACCTTTTCGTAGACGGATCGGAAAACGTCGTCCTTGATCTGACGCGCATAGCCCGCGAGGACGATTGCGATCAGGTACTGTCGAGCGAGCGCCGCGTTCTTGCCGACGTCGCGACGCAGAGCCTTCCGCCACAGCGCCTCACGGTATTGCTTCACCCGGTCAGATTCCGCGACGACGGATACCGCCGCCGGAGCAGACGTATCGGAACCCGATCCGCTCTTGCCAGCTGCTTTGGCCGAAACCGCCGAACCCTTGGCGTCAGAGGTCGCAGCTTTCGCCGCTGCCTTCTCAGCCGTGATCCGGTCCGCAACCTTGCGCATATTGCACACAGTGTCGAAGCACTGGCCGCGGAAGGTCTTGCCGAGAGAATCCGGCAACCCGCTGACCGCGACGCCGTAGTTCTGGCAGCCGTGGCACGCCTTCGCCTGCTCGGCGCCAACGCCGTTCGCCCCGTCGACTGCAAGTTGAACCCGTGTGTGATTGTCGCCAGCACGCACGATGCGCACGGTCGGGAACTCGTCACGCAAACCCGCGGCCGTGACCTCGAGCTGCTTGTCCGTCTTCCCGTTGTAGCACTGCCGATTCGTGCAATTCCCGGTCGCGATCGACTCGCCGAACATCTCAGATTGCATCGCCGAGTTGTGTGGGCACGCCGCGCAATCGGTTTTGTCGAAGATAGCGGCGGATAGAGAGCATGCCGCGCTCTCGACGAGTTTTCGCACTTCGGTGACGGACTTCTTCTCGGTGATGATCACCGGAAGTACGCGATCCTGATTTTCTTTGGACAGCGCGGCAAGCAGCTCTGCATGACCGAGAAGAATCTGGCGCGTGTTCAAGGCGATGAGGACGTCGTTACTGCAGTTCAGCAGAGCGAGACGGCTGTTGAGCGTGGGAAGGCTCCAGCCGATCCGCCTGGCAGCCTCTTCGCGATCCCCCTGACAGCGGCCGAGAAGGCGCGCCGCCTCGACTGCCTCGTCACCGGGGGACATGTCGTCACGCTGGATATTCTCGGTAAAGGCGATTTCTTCCGCCTCGACCGCGTCAACGTCTTTGACGTTCACCGGCATGTCGTAGTCATCGCCGCGCGTTTCGAGCGCGGCCTTGTACCGACGGCCGCCGGCGATGAGTTCAAAGAATCCGTCGTCGAGCGGACGGACGATAACCGGCGTATCAACACCACGAGCCGAGATCGACGCCTTCATTTCGGCCATCTTGGCGTCATCGAAGTAAGTGCGAGGGTTCCGGCCCAGCTTGATACGGCCGAGCTTGATCGTAGGTTGCTGAAGGGGTGCTTCTTGCATGTCAGGTTCTCCGGAGAGGGAACCTGCCCCCGATCGGGAGTGGTTCCCGATGGGTTTGGAAAGGAATGCCGGCGCTGCCGGCTGAGTCGATGCGTCGAAGACGCGGTAGATGAGGAAAAGATACCGCGTGAATTTTCGGGGGCTCAGCGGAAAGCCCGAAAGAACGAGCTAGCTTTCACCGGTTGCCGATCGCGGCACCCGCAGTGATTGAATAAAAAAAGGCCCGATCAAACGATCGGGCCCTGGTGTAAGAGGATGTCGCGCTACCGCGGGACCTATCCGTGATTTCGTGGGCGGGGCATATCATGAGGTGTAAAAGTCATGGATATGCCAATGAAGAAGAAAAGGCAAACTGTAGCGCGTCAGGCAGCGGCCCGCGGGCCGCTGCCTGAACTGCC
>NZ_SSWO01000029.1:0-59348 GCF_004803625.1 Burkholderia sp. LS-044 | reverse complement strand
CCATCTGCACACGCGTGAGCGCGAGATCCTTCGATAGCGCGGGCGCGACGATACCGAGCGCCGAGCGGTCGACGTAGTTGAGGACCGTGGCCACGAGCAGCATCGACAGTACGCCGTAGCGCACCCGTGATCGCCTGGCGGCGCCTGCGTGCGCGTCGAACTCGCGCATGACCGAAACCTGCTCTTCTGCGGTTTTCAATGTCGTCTCCTGTCTCCTGATTGCAGGGCCGGCGCGCGGTTGTCTCGTACGCCGGCGCTCGTCCGGTCAGCCGCGCCCGACGAACGGCATCGCGCTCGCCATGATCGTCATGTTCAGAATGTTCGCTTCGAGTGGCAGGCTCGCCATCTGCACGATCGCGTCTGCCACGTGCGCGACGTCGATGCGCGGCTCCGGTGCGACGCGGCCGTCGGCCTGCAGCACGCCGTTGTTCATCCGCTCGGTCAGCGACGTGGCGGCGTTGCCGATGTCGATCTGGCCGCACGCGATGTTGAACGGCCGGCCGTCGAGCGCGAGCGAGCGCGTGATGCCGAGGACCGCGTGCTTCGTGGCCGTGTACGCGATCGTGTTCGGGCGCGGCGTGTGCGCGGAGATCGAGCCATTGTTGATGATGCGGCCGCCTTGCGGCGTCTGGCGCTTCATCTGGCGCCACGCGGCGCGGGCGCACAGGAACACGCCGGTCAGGTTGGTGGCGACCACGTCGTTCCAGAACTCAAGCGAATAATCGTCGAGCGGCACGGCGCCTGCGTTGCGGCCCGCGTTGTTGAACAGCACGTCGAGGCGGCCGAAGTCATGCGCAATCCGCGTGAAGCTCGCATCGACCGATGCCTCGTCGGAAACGTCGGTTGGAATGGCCGCGGCCACGCCGCCGGCCCGCTCGACGATCTCCTGCGTCGCGAGCAGCGGATCGATACGCCTGCCGAGCAGCGCGACGGTGAAGCCTGCTCGCGCCAGCGCAACCGCAGCTGCCTGCCCGATTCCGGTGCCGGCGCCCGTCACTGCCGCGATTTTTTTCTCTGCCTGCATTTTCACGCCCTCGTCTTCAGTCCGTTGAACATGCAAAAAGCATTGCGCGGCGACGATTTTGCAGCAATCTTGATTCTTTCAATCAATATCAACCGCCCCGTCCAGACGGGCTGGCGTCAGGGTTTTCCTGAGTTCGCGGCTGCGCCGTTCGCGCGCCGGCACGGCATCGCGCATGGCAGAGGACACGATCGGAATCGGTCGATCATCCGGTCGCTCAATGCCGCGCGGACATGTTGATCGAACCAATCAATATTGACCAGCGCCGACTGCGCTTCGTAGGCTGTGTTCCGTTTTCCGACCCAAGGACGAGACCATGCCTGACAACAATCGCACCCGCCTATTGGTTGCGCGACGCGTTCCCGCCGCAGTCGCCGCACGCGCAGAATCCGAATTCAACGCGCATGTAACGGACGCCGACATGGACGCGCCGTCCGTCGTCGAGTTCTGCAACCGCTACGAGACGCCGGCAGTGCTGATCGGCAAGAAATCGGGGCTGCAGGCCGAGCACATCGCAGCATTGCCGCCGAGCGTGAAGATCATCGCGAACGCGAGCGCCGGGTACGACCACATGGATGTCGCCGCCGCACGCGCACGCGGAATCGCGGTCAGCAACGCCCCCGATGCGCTGACCGACTGCACGGCCGATTTCACGATGCTGCTGGTGCTGGCCGCGTGCCGGCGTGCATCGGAGTACGAGCGTATCGTGCGCACGGGGTGGGGAAAGTCGTTCGGCATGACCGACATGCTCGGCACGCGCGTGAACGGCAAGACGCTCGGAATCGTCGGTTTCGGGCGGATCGGCCGGGCGGTCGCGCAGCGCGCGCGCGGCTTCGGGATGAAGATCGTCTATACCGACCGGCGTCCCGCACCGCCCGAGATCGAGGCCGGCGCACGCTATTGCGCGGATCTCGACACGCTGCTCCCGCAGTGCGACATCCTCACGCTGCACGTGCCCGGCGGCGGTACGCCGTTGATGACCCGCCGCGAATTCGGCTTGCTGCGCGCCGGTGCGGTATTCGTGAATGCGGCACGCGGCAGTCTCGTCGACGAGGATGCGCTTTACGATGCGTTGACGTCGCATCGGCTGTTCGCCGCGGGGCTCGACGTTTACCGGAACGAACCCAACATCGATCCGCGCTTTGCCGCGCTCGACAATGTGTTTCTGTCGCCGCACATGGCGAGCGCGACCATCGAGACGCGCGACCAGATGGGGTTTACCGCGCTTGACAACGTCGCGGCGGTGCTTGACGGGAAGGGGGCGCCGAACGCGCTGTGATGACGGCGGGCGAGAGCGCTCGCCCATGCCGGGGTGTCCGATGACGGAACCCCCGGCTTCAACCGCGTCGTTACTTCAGCCCCCGTGCGTGGCTGCACCTCGCTCAGCGCAATCTCCTGATTGCTGCCAACAAACAACCGCACTGCCTGACTGACGCCTGTTCGGTTCATGGTTGGATCCTCCCTTACGGCCGTGCGTTCGGGCCGAACGCCTTGCGGCTGGCGTGTCGGCGCCACGCCATATCGATCTCCGATCTCGACCTCAAAATGACTGATTCGCTCATTTTTAGGGTAAACGCGTGATTGAATCAGTCGTTTTCTGAGCGTAATATGATTGGGCCAGTCAAGAAAGGGCCTCGCGGCGGAACCCGATGACTGAATCGCTCACTCGAAACGATCGGGATTCTGGAGACAGGAATGAGGAGAAAGTCCGTCGCACTGTTCAGTTTGCTGGGTGTCGCGATGTCGGCACATGCGCAGAGCAGCGTCACGTTGTACGGCTTGATCGACACCTCGCTGATGTACACCAACAATCAGAAGGGCGGCACCAATTACCAGATGTCGAGCGGCGTGTTATCGGGAAGCCGCTGGGGCCTGAAGGGTAGCGAGGACCTTGGCGGCGGACTGAAGGCGATTTTTCAGCTCGAGAATGGCTTCAGCGGCACCACGGGTGCACTCGGCCAAAATGGCCGGGAATTCGGGCGCGCGGCGTGGATGGGACTCGCAACGCAGTACGGCGCCGTCACGCTCGGCAGGCAGAACGAACCGTCGGCCGATTTCGTCGGGCCGCTCGTCGCGTCGAACCAGTGGGCCGGCGGCATCGGCGCGCATCCGGGCGACACGGACAATTTGTATGTGAATGCGCGGATCAGCACCAGCATCAAGTTCATCAGCCGCGATTACGCGGGCTTTCGGATCGGCGGCCTGTTCAGCCTCGGCGGTACGCCGGGCAACTTCAACAACAACCGGATCTGGAGCATCGCCGCCGGTTATACGCGCGGCCCGCTTGCACTTGGAGCGTCATACATCGACACGTCACGTCCCAATACGGCGCTCTGGGACGGCACGGCCGGTGCCGCGGCAATCTCTCCGAACAACACACCGATCCATTCAGGATACGCGTCGGCACGCACGCAGCGCGTCGCATCGGTGGGCGCGAACTACAGCATCGGCGCGGCGAGGTTCGGTCTGATCTATTCGAACTCGCGCTTCGAGGATCTCGGCTCCAATGCGGCTGCTGCACCGATCGCACGCTTCAAAGGCGCGACGGCCGTGTTCGACAACGCGGAGGCGAATTTCAGTTATCAGTTCTCGCCGACGTTGCTCGCGGGGGTTGCGTATTCATATACGCGCAGCCACGGCGCGGGCGACGCGCACTACAACCAGATCGGCGCGGGCGCCGACTACTTCCTGTCGAAGCGGACCGATCTCTATCTGACGACCGCCTACCAGCGCGCGAGCGGCGTCGATTCGACGGGCAAGCAGGCAGTCGCTGCGTTGTGGCCCGTCACCGCTTCGGGCAATTCTCATCAGATCGTCGCGGCGCTCGGCATCCGGCACAAGTTCTGAGCCGCTCGGCGCGACCTAGCATGGCGCCGGGCTGCATGGCACCCCGGCAATAACACGGAGTTTCAGCATGGCAATCACGTTCAAGGGAATTGTTCCGGCACTGATCACGCCGATGACGCATGACGAGGAGATCGACGAGGCAGGGCTGCGCACGCTGGTCGATCGCCTGATCGACGCGGGTGTGCATGGGTTGTTCGTGCTGGGCACCAACGGCGAGTTCATCGCGCTTTCAGAAGCGGAAAAGCTGCGCGTGGCACGCATCGCGGTCGAGCAGTCGCGTGGCCGCGTGCCTGTAATCGCTGGCACGGGCGCATATGCGACCCGCGATGTGATTGCGCTGAATGCGCGGATGCAGGAAGTCGGCGTCGACGCGGTGTCGGTCATTACGCCGTACTTCAACGGCGCGACGCAGTCGGAACTGCTGACGCACTACGAGCGGATCGCGCGCGCAACGACGCTGCCGGTGATGCTGTACACGATCCCCGCGAAGGCGGGCATCACGTTGAGCGTCGATACCGTGCGCCGTCTCGCCGAGATCCCGAACATCCGGGGGATCAAGGACAGCGGCGGAGATTTCGATCGCCTGTTGCAGTTGATCAATCTGCGTCGTGACGATTTCGCGGTGTTCACCGGGACCGACTCGATGATCCTCTGGACGCTGATCGCCGGCGGCGACGGCGCGGTCGCTGCGACGACCAACGCGGTGCCAGGCGTCGTCATGTCGATCTGGAACAACTTCCGCGCCGGCGAGATCGCAGCGGCGCGCCGTGCGCAGGAAGCGCTGCGCCCGCTGCGCGACGCGTTTGCGCTCGGTACGCTGCCGGTCGTGCTGAAGGAGGCGGCTGGCCTCCTCGGGATGCCGGCCGGGCCCGCGCGAGCGCCGGCTCAGCCGCTCGACGCGGCAGCGCGCGAACGCCTCGTGTCTGCGCTCGCGGCCTATCCGCGCGCAGGCTGAGTTCGCGTGCCCCCTCACGAAACCGACTGCAACAGAGAGTCCTGACATGCATCCCACCTATCATTTCCAGACCGTCCGGCACATCGTGCACGGCCCGAACAGTCTCGATCAACTGCCCGACAAGCTCGCGCTGCTCGACCGTCCGGTCCGTCGGATCGCGTTCATCACGCAGCCATTCATTGAAGCGAATGGCGTTGCGGGGCGCGTCGTTTCGGCGCTCGCGAGCAGGGACATCGAGACGCTGATTGTGCGTGACGTACAGCCGGAACCGACGATCGAAAACGTCGAGGCCGTGTTCCGCGAGCAGATCGAGCCGTTTGCACCGGACGCCGTGCTGTCGATCGGCGGCGGCAGCGTACTCGATGCCGCGAAGCTGTTCGCGGTGCGGCTGACCAACGAGCAACCGCTGCGCGAATGGCTCGGCATCGATCTGATCGCGTCTCCCGGCGTGCCGCTGGTTCTCGTGCCGACGACGTCCGGCACCGGCTCCGAAGTCACGCCGAACGCAATCGTCACGTTGCCGGACGAGGAATTGAAGGTCGGTATCGTGAGCCGGCATCTGCTGCCGCAACTGGTGATTCTCGATGCGGCGCTGACGCTCGACTTGCCGAAGCCGATCACGGCCGCAACCGGCATGGACGCGTTCATCCACGCGCTCGAATCGTACATTTCCACCAAGGCGAACCCGGTCAGCGACATGTTCGCGATGGAGTCGATGCGACTCATCGGCGCAAACCTGCTCGACGCTTACGAGAACGGTCATTCACTGCCCGCGCGCGAGGCGATGCTGCTCGGTTCGATGTACGGTGGCCTCGCGTTGACGGCGGCGGGCACGGCGGCCGTTCACGCGCTCGCCTATCCGCTCGGCGGCATGTTCAACATTACGCACGGCGTCGCGAACTCGATGCTGCTGCCGCACGTGATGGCCTTCAATCTCGATGCGATCGTCGGACGGCTCGCGCGAGTCGCGCATGCGCTCGCGATCGCGCGGCACGACGACGGCGATGAGGCGGCGGCGAACAAACTGCTCGAGCGCATCCGCGAATGGACGGCCGCGCTCGCGATCCCGCAGGATTTGCGCGCATTCGGCGTGACCGACGCGCACGTCGAGCCGCTGGCGATCGCCGCGTCGAAGGTCAAGCGACTGCTCGGCAACAACCCGAAGCCGCTCACGCTCGACGACATCAAAGCCATCTACCGGCGGTTGCTGCCATGACCGCGCATTCGAACGACGCCGCGCGGATATTGATCATCGCCGACGATCTGTCGGGGACGGCCGATTGCGCGGTGGCCGGCACGCGCTGCGGTCTCGACAGTCGCATCGGTCTCGACCCGCACCTGGGGGACGTGTGGAGCGATGTCGACGTGCTGGCCATTGATACCGACACGCGGCGCCTTGCGAGCGAAAGCGCGGCTCGGCTGAACCGCGACGCGTGGCGTCGGTATGCCGACGGCCGCAGGCTCTACAAGAAGATCGACTCCACGCTGCGCGGGCATGTCGCCGCTGAAATCGCCGCGCTGGCGGATGCCGGCATGGCGATCGTCGCACCCGCATTTCCTGCCGCCGGCAGGACGACCGTCGGCGGCCGTCAGTACGTGTTCGGCGAGCCGGTCGAGAAGACGGAGGTGTGGCGCAACGAAGGCATTTCGGGCGCCGGAGATCTCGTCGCGATGCTGTCGTACGGGGGATTGCGTGTCGCGCACGTCGATCTGGCCGCCGTGCGTGGCGGCGTTGCCGCGTTGCGCGACCGATTCGTCGCGTGCCATGCCGCACGCAGCGATGCGGTCGTGTGCGACAGCGAAACGGACGATGACCTGGCGAACGTCGCGGCGGCCTCGTCGACGCTCGACGACGTGTTCTGGGTCGGTTCGGCTGGACTCGCGGCTCCGCTCATTGCGCGCCTGACCGGCGAGTCGCGATCGGCTGCGCAGTGCGGCGGCGTGCCAGGACCGTTCCCGGGTCCGGGTGCGGCCCATCCGCGCGGCATCCTGACACTGGTCGGCAGCATGTCGAGCGTCTCGCACCGACAGGTCGCCGAACTACACGCGGCGGCCGCCGATTCGGTCGATCGTTTCGACGTGGATGCCCGCGAACTGCTCGATCCGGTCAGCTCGGCCGCGCTGACGCTGGCCACGCGCGTCGCGGCCACCCTGATGCGAGGTCGCCACGCGATCGTCGCGCTTGACCAGGCCGAACGGGTCGCGGCCGACGACGGCGCGTTGCTCGCGCGGCGCCTGGCCGATGATCTCGCACCTGCCGTCGATCACGCGGCCGGCGTGATCGCGACCGGCGGCGAGACGGCGCGCGCGCTGCTGTCGGCGATCGGCGTTAACACGCTGCAGGTCGTCGCAGAAATCGAAACCGGCGTGCCGTTGCTGGCCGCCGACCATCACGGCCGCGTGTTGCCGGTCGTCACGAAGGCGGGCGGCTTCGGCCAGCCCGATTCGCTACATCGTGCATGGCAACGGCTCGTCGCCATGCAGCAAGCGGACGCGCATCCAGCGCGTCCATTCAGCGGAGAGGAAGACATGACATATCGTCCGGTAATCGGAATCACGATGGGCGATGCCGCCGGCGTGGGACCTGAAATCATTATGAAGAGTCTCGCGCATGCGTCGGTCTACGACGGCTGCCGACCGCTCGTGATCGGCGACGCTCGGCGGCTGGCCGACGCTGCCCGGCGTACGGGTGTGTCGCTCGTGGTGCGGCCGATCGCGAAGCCGGCCGACGCGCAATTTCGCTACGGCGAAGTCGACTGCATCGATCTTGGCCTGATTCCGGCCGACCTGCCGTACGGCAAGCTGTCGCCGGTTGCCGGCGATGCCGCGTACCAGTACATCGCGCGCACTGTCGAGCTTACGTCCGCGGGTGAGCTAGACGCGATCTGCACGGCGCCGCTGAACAAGGAAGCGCTGCATGCGGGCGGGCATATTTTCCCCGGCCATACGGAAATGCTCGCGCATCTGACCGGCATTCCGGAGGTATCGATGATGCTCGTCGCGCCGAAGCTGCGCGTGATTCACGTGACGACACACATCGGGATCATCGACGCGATTCGCTGCATCGAACCCGGGCTCGTGCAGCGCACGATCGAGCGTGCGCACGAGACCCTCGTGCGCACGGGCATCGAATCGCCGCGCATCGGTGTGTGCGGGATTAATCCGCACGCGGGTGAGAACGGGCTGTTCGGCTATGGCGAGGAAGAAGAAAAGATCGTCCCAGCAGTCGCGGTGCTGCGCGAGCGCGGGTGGGACGTGGAAGGGCCGCTTCCGGCCGACACGCTGTTCTTTCGCGCTGGGCGCGGGGATTTCGACGTGGTCGTCGCGATGTACCACGACCAGGGACACGGGCCGGTCAAGGTGATGGGACTCGAAGCCGGCGTCAACGTCACGGTCGGCCTGCCGGTGATTCGCACGTCGGTCGATCACGGTACCGCGTTCGACATCGCGGGCAAGGGCATCGCAGACGAAGGCAGCCTGCTCGAGGCGCTCAAGCAGGCTCAAGACCTCGCAACGCGCCGCGCCGTCCAGGCCGCCTGAGCCGGTTCGACGATCCGCCGCGCGGCCGGGGCCCCGTATCGGCGCAACCCGGCGCGTTGCAGAAAAAATATGGAGACATCGATGAATCAGTTCACTGTATGGGACACCACCATCATTGTCGCGATGGTGTGCGCGTATATCGCGGCCACGGGTTGGCTCAGCATCCGGTTGCGCAGCAAGACGCCGGAGCAGTTCATGGTAGCGGGGCGCTCGACGCCCGCGATCGTCATCGCGGTGCTGCTGATGTCCGAGTTCATCGGCGCGAAGTCGACGATCGGCACGTCGCAGGAGGCGTTCAAGGTCGGTATCGCCGCATCTTGGTCGGTGCTCGCCGCATCGATCGGATTCCTGCTGTTCGGCCTCTTCATGGCGAAGCGGCTGTATCGGTCTGGTGAGTTCACCATCTCCGGTTTCATCGCGCAGAAGTACGGCAAGACGGCAAAGCTCGTCGTGTCGGCGGTGATGATCTACGCATTGTTCATCGTCAACGTCGGGAATTACGTGAGCGGCGCGGCCGCGATCTCCACGGTGCTGCGTGTCAATCTGCCGACCGCCGCGTTCATCACCGCGGTTGTCAGCACGATCTATTTCGCGTACGGCGGGCTCAAGAGTGTCGCGTACGTGACCATCTTCCACAGCGCGGTCAAGCTGATCGGCATCGCAATCCTCGTGTGGGTCGCGCTGTCGATGACGGGCGGCATCACGCCGATGGTGCACGCGATGCCGCAGCATTACTTCACCTGGAACGGATTGCTCAACGGCGGCACGATCGGCGCGTGGATCATCGGCACTGCCGGTGCGATCTTCTCGACACAATTCATCATCCAGGCGATTTGCGGTGCGAAATCCGCGAATGACGCACGCAGTTCCACGCTCATCGCCGCCGCCCTGTGCGTGCCACTCGCGGTTGCGCTCGGCGTGCTCGGCGTCGCTGCCCGCTACCTGTTTCCGAACATCAAGAGCCTTTACGCGCTACCGGTTTTCCTGCAGCACATGCATCCGGTGTTGGCGGGCATCGTCACGGTTTCGCTGGTCGCGTCGATCTTCGTGAGTGTCAGTACGGTCGCGCTGGCGATTGCATCGCTGATCGTGAAGGATTTCTACGTGCCGCGCTACCAACCGACTCCGGAACGTGAACTGCGTACGACACGCATCATCTCCTTTGTCGTCGGGTTTCTGCCGCTGATCTTTGTGCTGTTCGTGCCGCAGATTCTTGCGCTGTCGTTCTTTACGCGCGCGCTGCGATTGACGGTAACGGTGGTTGCGTTGATGGGAATTTATCTGCCGTTCTTCAATAGCAACCGCGGGGCGATTTCTGCACTCGTCATCGCCACGCTGGCGACCACCGTCTGGTACCTCCTTGGCAACCCGTTCGGGATCGACAACATGTACGTGTCGCTCGTGGTGCCGGCCATCGTGATGGCCGCCGAGAGGCTGTTGTTTCCGATTTCGCGTACGCCATCGAACACGCGTGTCGCGCACAACGACGCGTGACACGGAAGTGA
This sequence comes from Burkholderia sp. LS-044, assembly GCF_004803625.1. Lineage (NCBI taxonomy): Bacteria > Pseudomonadati > Pseudomonadota > Betaproteobacteria > Burkholderiales > Burkholderiaceae > Burkholderia > Burkholderia sp. LS-044. Next base: position 49,480 of record NZ_SSWO01000029.1, on the reverse strand, counting down.
TCGATTGCGCGATGAACCAACACAAAGGGATTTCAACGATGACGTCTACATCCACCTTGCCTGAGCAGGCGACGACGATGCCGGGGGCGCTGCATCATCCCATAGGCGACGACGCACGAACCGACGCGTATCTACCGACGACGACTGTGCAGAATCACGCGGCCAACCTGATCGGACTCGCCAACGGCGATCTGTTGTGCGTGTGGTTCGGCGGCACGCAGGAAGGCATTCCCGATATTTCCATCTACCTGGCGCGCCTCGAGGCGGGCAGCAAGACGTGGAGCGAACCGGAACGTCTATCCGACGACCCGACGCGCTCCGAGCAGAACCCGGTATTGTTCGAGACGCCGGAAGGCGAGTTGTGGCTTATCTATACGGCGCAGCAATCGGGTCATCAGAATACTGCGATCGTCCGGCGCCGTGTGTCGCGCGACAACGGACGCACATGGGGCCCGGTCGACACGCTGTTCGACCGACCGGGCACCTTCGTGCGGCAGCCGATTGTCGTCGCACTGGACGGCGCATGGCTGTGTCCGGCTTTCCTGTGCCGCGTGACGCCGGGCGAACGCTGGTCGGGCAACGACGATGTCAGCGTCGTGATGCGCTCGACCGATCGCGGCGCGAGCTGGACCGAGCACGAAGTGCCGGCGAGCGTGGGATGTGTCCACATGAACATCCAGCCGCTGGAGGATGGCACGCTGGTTGCGTTGTTCCGCAGCCGCTGGGCCGATCACGTATACATCAGCCGCTCGATAGACGGCTGCGCATGGAGCGAGCCGCAGGCACTCGACCTACCGAACAACAATTCGTCAATCCAGTTCGTCGCGCTCGCGAATGGCCATCTCGGACTCGTATTCAACCGCAGCAGCGCCGCGCTGAGTACCGCGCGCCGCACATCGCTGTACGACGACATCGAGGATTCGGAAGACAGCGGTGTGCTCGCCACACAGGCGGCGTCGGCGCGTGGCACGGCGTTCTGGGGTGCGCCCCGCGCACCTATGACGCTCGCCGTCTCGCTCGACGGCGGCTGCACGTGGCCGCTGATGCGCAATCTCGAGACCGGCGACGGCTACTGCATGACGAACAATTCGACGGATAAATTGAATCGCGAATTCTCGTATCCGTCGATCGTTCAGTCGCGGGATGGCACGCTGCACATCGCGTATACGTACTTCCGGCAACGAATCAAGTATGTTGCCGTCGCCGAGGATTGGGTGTCCGCCGGCGCGCGCGCGGCTGCGTAGGCACGGGGGGCCGGGCGGAACAGGTTGGGAAAATGGATACACTACGTCGTCGCAATCGCATTCGCGCATTCATATGCAGCGCGAGTGGTCCGTGCATTCAACCTTTTCCCGATCAGAACATGAAAGTTACCCACCGCCGGGAGGCCATGCTCCAGGCCGTCCTGTCCGGAATGACCGAAGTCGCGGCGTTGTGCGACCACTTCGGTATGTCAGAAGCCACGGTGCGTCGCGACCTGCGAGCGCTGGCCGACGAAGGTCTGATTCTGCGAACCTACGGCGGTGCGGCGTCGGTCAGCGCGCACGTGCCAGAGGAATCGCTCGAGCAGCGCAGTCACAGCTTCCAGGCGGAGAAGGAGGCGATCGGCGAGGCCGCTGCGCAACACGTTGCGGCCGGTGACACGGTGTTCCTCGACGGCGGGACGACGACAGCGGCACTCGCGAAAGCGCTTTCGGCACGTCATGACGTTCGCGTCGTGACGAACAATCTACTGGCCGTGCAGCGCCTCGCGGGCAGCAGCGTGCCGTTGATGCTGCTGGGTGGCGACGTGCGCGAATCAAGCATGAGCACGTTCGGCCCGATCGCGCAACTTGCGCTGACACGCATCAGTTTCGACAAGGCATTTCTGGGTGCGGATGGTGTCGTTCCAGGGCGGGGCTTGTGCGAAGCGACGGCCGAACAGGCGTACCTGAAGGAATGCGTGATGCGGCAGGCGGCGGACGTCTTCGTGCTGGCCACAGCCGACAAGCTGAATCGCGACAGCCAGCAGCATTGGGCACCGATCGAGAAGCCATGGACGCTGATCACCGATGCAGCTCCATCGAACGAACGACTGCGCGCTTTCGAGCATGTCGCCGGTGTGACGGTCGAGTCGGTCGTGGTCAAAGAGGACGCCGCGACGTAACGGTAGTGCGAAAAATTGCCCCGTTTCATCGGATGGAGACAAACGTGATGCACCGAATCATCGTGACAGGAGCCAGTTCCGGCATCGGGCGTGCCATCGCGGTGCGGCTGCTCGACGACGGCCATGAGGTCATCGGGCTGAGCCGCACGTCGCCTGATCTGTCGCACGTCGGGTTCCGGCATGTACGGGCAGATCTAACGGATCTGGACGCGATTGGCGCCGTCGTGACGGCAATCGGTGCCGTGGACGGCCTCGTGCATGCAGCCGGGTTCTTGAAAACCGCGCGGCTCGGTGCGCTTGATGCGGGGAGCGGGGAGGCGATGTGGCGAATCCATGTGGGCGCTGCGGCCATGCTCGCTGACGCGCTGGTTCCTATGATGCGCGATGGCGGCCGTATCGTGTTGGTGGGAAGTCGTACGTCAGGCGGTGCGGCAGGGCGCAGCCAGTATGCGGCCGCGAAGGCCGCGATCGTCGGAATGGCACGATCGTGGGCGATCGAACTGGCGCCGCGCGGCATCACCGTCAATGTCGTGTCACCGGCCGCCACCGAGACGCCGATGCTCGCCGATCCAGCCCGCACGTCGAGTGCGCCCGTCATCCCGCCTATCGGTCGATACATCCGGCCGGGCGAGGTGGCGTCGCTCGTGACATACCTGCTGGGTCCCGAAGCAGGCGCCATTACCGGACAGCAGATCATGATTTGCGGCGGGAGTTCGCTTCCAGCTGCAGGGGCCTCGACGACTTGAAAGCGATCGTCAGACGGGTTTCCGGTTCTGGATGATGTCGTCGGCCAAGACGTCCTGTCGATACTTGCTGCCCCAGTCGGGGCTAAGTACATCGGACGAGAATAACACTCCGGGAACAATCTGAACGAGGTGACTCATTGACGGAAAGTCCTATGCGAATTGCACGTCGAAGGGCGCGATGGCGTAGCGAGCATTGCAGCTCCACACCTCCGCCCCGTCGCACGCCGTGTGGGTAGTGACTCACAGCACAGGCGCGAGCTAAAGTTAAACGAATTGTGACTCACTGCGTAACTAGCTACAAAATTCTGCCGCGGGTCACCGCCATGTTCGCGGCGCATCCGGGCCTTTGTGAAATCACTGTGGTCGATCGACCCTGCTGGTTCCGCATAACGGATAGCGGGCACGGCGGGCGCCCATGGGTGCGTTCCGAGAGCGATTTGCACTGTGCTGGATGGTTCGTTGCTGCAGCGACAAGTTTTCTTCTGCGCACAGGTCACGTAAGCAGATGTTCGTTATCGAATTTATGAATTATCTAATTCGTCGAGCGGATGGAATGGAGCTGGCGGGACGAATTCGCGTGCTGTCCCGCAATCGAACTTAGTCAGATGATGCCGACGTTCAACTCCATGCCGCCAAAGTTTATTCTCGACCAGCTTCGGCACCGTGTTGCATTACGGGGAGAGGGAATGTGGATGATGCTTAAGGAGTACGAACTCGAAGCTTGTTGTTCCGTAATGTCGGCACGATCGTATCGAGGCAACTTGCCGAAATGACCGTATGCGGCCGTGCACTCGGCGAGGCGTCACGGACGCTCGATACGCACATTTACCGGCTCTGAAAGGAGCGTGGGTTGTTGCTCGCGAATGGAGTGAGGCTCGGTGCCGTTTACACCCGAGGCTATCGGCTCGAGGAACTGTCGCAGAGGACGAATACGGCCGACGGAGCGACGGTCGGTTCCTTATGACCCTCAACGCTGGTGTCGGCTGTCCGCTGGGTTTCATCAGCAAGCGGGCGTTCACGTTTAACCAACGAGATCATTTATTGTCGAATCTGGGCCAGCCAATTCTCTAAAAAACTATTCCCGTACCAATCGCCAAATCATCAAATTTTGGGATTTTTCGTGATCGTGTAAGGAAATCCTTATCGGATGTTTGAGGCGAATCCTAAGTAATTGTAGGATTATGCAGTTATATTGAATTATTTCTCTTTTCATTTACAATGATTAACAGTATTGGATAGGGTGTCGGGCTACGCTTTGTGCTGTCGAGTGCATGCGACGGCAACGATGAAACGCCATTGCAGCCCCGCGATGATGCGTATTTCCACATAAATATTCGGGTGAATGGTGTGAGTGAAACGAGAAAAAAAGTCGGATATGCCCGTGTATCAACCGATGAACAGCATCTCGATATGCAGATCAAGGCGCTCGAGGGGTTTGGCTGCGATGTCACCTATTTCGATAAAGGTATCTCCGGTGCAAGATTCGATCGTCCGGGCTTGCATAGCGCGCTTGAGATCATGACCCAGGGCGACACGCTCGTCGTCTGGAAGCTCGACAGGCTCGGCCGGTCTCTTGGTCATCTGGCGAACATCATGGCGCAGCTTGACAAGCGAAAGATCCGCGTCGTTTCGCTGACTGAATATATCGATACGAGATCATCGAGCGGCCGGTTCACGTTTCATATGCTTGCGGCGCTTGCAGAGTTCGAGCGCGGGCTGATCAGCGAGCGCACGCGCGCCGGCATGGAGGCGGCGCGTGATCGCGGTAGCAAGATTGGCCGACCGAAGATCTTGAACGATGCGCAATGCATCGAGGCGCGCGATTTGTTGAAACAATTTACGCCGTCACAAGTCGCAAAGCAGTTCAATGTACATCGCACTACCTTGATGCGATACGTGAAATCTCATCTGGTAAATGATCAGTGCAACCTTGCGAGGGGTGTTGAGTCTGAGTGAGTTTGGCTAATTAATTATAAGTCGATTATTTCTGGCGGATGTCGGTGATATGTTGTTTTAATTGGTGCGTAAATTAGCTTGCGCAGACGTTGTTTTCTATTGCATAGCGAATCAAATCGGCATTATTGTGGATTCCCAGCTTCTGCATAAGCCTCATCTTGTGTGTGCTGATCGTTTTGGCGCTCAGAGAAAACTCCGCAGCGATTTCATTGACGGTATAGCCGGCGGCGAGACGTTCCAGCACCTGCAGTTCGCGAGTTGACAACACTTCTTTGTCAGCTGGCGACGACTGAGGCGCATCGAAGACCACCGCTTCGACGAGCTTCGGATCGATGAAGCGGCCGCCGCCGGCGAGCCGGTGAATCGCTGAAATCAGGATCTGAGGCTCGCTGTCCTTCGCCAGGTAGCCGGACGCGCCCGCGCGCAGCGCGCGCGTGACCGTCTGGCTGTCGTTATGGACGCTCAGCACGAGGATCGGCAGCGTCGGATATCCGTGACGGATCGCGCGGATCAGCTCGACGCCGGACAACCCCGGCAGTGTCATATCGAGAAGCAGCATGTCGATTGGCTGAACGCGCAACCGTTCAAGCCCCTCACTACCGTCCCTGGCCTCCGCAACGACGACGATGTCAGGCGTCATGGCGAGGATCTGTTTGATGCCGGCGCGAACGAGGGTGTGATCGTCGACGATAAGGGTGCGGATCATAAGGCGGATCGAAACTCGGCGAAATGCTGGGGCAGACTGGATTTCGCCGCACCGATTCGGTGCGGTGACGGCGATTTCCCGCAAGTGTTGCTTCGCAATGGGAAAGAATTGAAGCGATTATAATTGTGCGGGAAAAAATTCGCAGTTACGCATGCCAGCATTGACTACATCGCATAATCGCGTGACGGCGAGGAGGCGGGCGGGGCCCATGCGAGCACTTTTTGCAGTCAGCGGTGTCACGGTTTCATGAACAGAAGACAGATCCTGCTCGGTGGATGCGGATCCATCGTGACGACGGCGATCCGCGCGCCGCGTCCGATTTCGTCGTCGCCGAACGTGGTATTCCTCAATCCTGGCGAGTCCGCTCAGCGCGCGAACGGGCAACAGTGGCAACTCATGACGCGGTTCATGACGGCAGCCGCGAAAGCATTGCAGATGCGGCTCGAGGTCGTGTATGCCGAGCGCGATCACCTGCTGATGCTCCGTCAGGCGGAAGCGCTTGCACATCGCGCGTCCGCGCCCGACTACGTCGTGATCGCGAACGAAAAGCTCATGGCGCCGGAGATGCTGAGGTTGCTGAGTCGATCGACCGCCATGATCATGTTGGTCCATAACGACATGACGCCGGCGCAGCGCAACGAGATTGGCCACGAGCGCGGCGCCTTCCGCAACTGGATTGGTACGGTTAAATCCGACACGAGAAGCGCCGCGTTCCGATTGATGAAATATCTCTATCGAACGATGGAAGGGGTATCGCCCAGGGTCGTGGGCATTACCGGCGATCCATCGACACCTGTGTCGCTCGAGCGTGCGCGAGGCGTACAGGACTGGTTGACGTATGTGCCGCACGCTCGCCTGAACCAGCTGGCCTTCGGCAACTGGCGCTTCGATGACGCCTACGACAAGGCCCGGATTCTGTTGAAGCGATACCCGGATACCAACATGATATGGGCGGGAAACGATGCGATGACGTTGGGCGCGCAGCGGGCATGCGACGAGCAGGGGGCAAACGTGATCGTCGGAGGGATGGGTGCGTTGCCGGAGGCGCTCGTCGGTATCATGCGTGGCCGGCTGACGGCGATGATGGCGGGAGACTACTTCGTCGGGGCGTTTGCGATGGTTTTGATCCACGATCACCACGCTGGAATGGACTTTGCCGTGAATGGCGACGCGCGCCGGAAATTCGACTTCCTCACGCTTGTACATCGTGGAAACGCATCGTTCTATTACGAGCGGCTGTTCGACGGCGCCGGTGATCCCGATTTCAGCATTTTTTCCCGACGCCGCGGTACCGGTTGCGCCGACTACGACTTCAGCATCGATCGTCTACTTCACCACGTGAAGAAATTTTCATGACGTCTCGCGTCAAATCGCCGATACGCGTGCGTTGGCGTCTTGGGTTGCACGGCCAGATGATGTTGGCGTTGTTTGTCATGGTGTCGATCGTTGGCGGAATCGGCGGCTACACGTTGATTGCACACGAAGAGAAAGTTTATCTCGCGGCGGTGCAGGGTGAGACGTCACGCATCAGCGGCATCCTCAGCCTGGCGGTCGCGCCGGCGCTCTGGAATGTCGACAAATCGTCCATCGATGCGCTGCTCAATTCTCTTGCGGCGAACCCGGAAGTCCTCGAGCTCACCGTCACCGCAGCCAACACGGGCATCGTTTCATCGGTAAAGCCGCGTCCTGCCGGCTTGCCGACGGACCAGGTCGTTCAGGTGACCGCGATATATCACGTGCGTCAGGGTAGTGGGCAATCGGAGCGACTGGGTGAACTTCGCGTGGTGATGTCGAAAGACCCCGCAAGAGTTCAGGTTCGACGCGCACACAAGACGCTGTTCGTTATACTTTTTTGCGTGCTGGCAGGACTCTATTTCGCCACGTTTCATCTGCTGCAATGGCTTGTGCTGCGACCGATTGCAAGGCTGTCACTGGACGTCGACCGAATTGCATCGGGCGATCTGAATGTCAAATGCCCGGTTGGAGCGAACGACGAGCTTGCCGTATTCGCGACGCGTGTCAACGCCATGGCCAGCAATCTACGCGCGACGATGGGATTGTTGCGCGCGAGCGAGGAAAAGTATCGGTGCATCTTCGAGAACGCGAGCGAAGGGATATTCCTGCTGAACCGACGCGGCCGGTTTCTGGACGTGAACCCAGCGATGGTCCGATTGTTCGATTACCCGTCAGCTGGCCGTCTGAAGGAGGCAAGCGTGGGCGGAGATGCGCCCGCACATTTGTTTTCCGCGGCGCAGGTGAGCGAACTATTCGCTAAGGCGGCAACGAATCAAGGAATCGTCGGGCTCGAGATGCCGTTGCGCAAGTTGCATGGCGAACGGATATGGGTGGAACTCAACGCCCGGGCCGTGAGGAACGCGTCCGGAACCGTTGAGCTGCTGGAGGGCATGATCGCGGATGTTACCGTGCAGCGACATGCACGCATACGATTGCTGAGAAATCGCGAGAGCCTTGCCCGAGAAGTTGCCGAGCGGCGGCGCGCCGAGGCCGATCTACTGGATTCAAAGCATCAACTGCAGCAGTTGGCCGCCCACATGGAATCGATCCGTGAGGATGAGCGCAAGCAGATTGCAATGACGATTCACGACGAACTCGGTCAACTGTTGACCGCATTGAAAATAAACCTCGCGCTGTTCGGAAGGCGTATACCGGCTTCCGAGCAGCACGCCGTAAAAATTGCCGAGATGACGGAGCTTGTAGACAGAACGCTGCGGATCGTGCGGGACGTCGCGAGCAATCTTCGTCCAGCCGCGCTCAATTACGGCCTGGCGTCCGCCCTGGAATGGCTGGCGTCGGAATTTTCGCGTCACGGGATGCCGTGCCGTTTCCTCCTCGCCGGCGAAGAGCCTCGGCTCGACGATGCGCGCGCGACCGCCGTATTTCGTGTGGCCCAGGAGGCGCTTACCAATGTCGCGCGGCATGCCAATGCGACTCGCGCCGAATTGCGCATCGTCGATCTGGGCGCGGCCTATGAGCTCACGGTCGAGGACGACGGTCAGGGCTTCGAAACGGACATAAAACACCGGCGAAACTCCTATGGCTTGCTCGGAATGCAGGAACGGGCGCGCGCGCTGGGCGCGACTATCGAGATTGACAGTGCTGTCGGGAACGGGACGATCGTCCGGGTCGTGTTGCCGAAAACGTTGAACATATCGCAACAGTCGCACCAGACATGGTGATAGCGGCATCGCTGCAAGCATCCATCCGGTCGGCTATTCACTGCGGAAAAAGGATGTCGGACGAGACTCCGCATCTGTTCGCGCGCCATGCAATGTCTGTACGAACCCGGCAGATGTTTTTTTGTTGCATTCCGTCACGAAGGCTCTCTATACTGGACCCGTCTTCGCAGTATGTTGCGGTGACGATCATGATCCGCAGCATAGCGGAGCAGGGAATCCACTTCGAAATCGTCGTGTGCCGTCCCGCGGCACGAATCGGCGCTCCTTCCATTTGAAGCAATAATTGCGACCGGCTTCGCCGGTCGCGGTTTTCGTTCGCCATGCGCTCTGTTCGTGCGTGTGGCTGCCGTCTGTCGCCTGTTCATCGATTCGGAAACGTGGTGCCTCCCGAAGTCGCGCATTTATTTCGCATTCCATGATAAATGGCGATATCGAAGAGAAAAAAGGGAATCAAAGAGGGAAAGCTTTTAAACCGCAAGGAGAATCCGTGTATGACGTATCCCGACATTCTTCGTACGTTGCACAACCTGATCGCAGCGCCGCTCATCGAACAGACGCCGTCCTTTCTCGACGAAGCCAGAAGCGACGTGAGAGAGGCCGTCAACGCGCTGCTGCCGAACCTGCTCGCGGCAATCGTCCACCGGGGGCTGTCGAGCCCTTCGGAAGCCACTGCATTGATGGCCGTGCTCGACTCGCCTCGTCTCGATCCGGCACTGCCGCAAGGGAATCTGGACAATTTCTTTTCCGGCGGTGCAGTAACCGAATCGCACATCACGGCAGGAACCGCGCTACTCGCCGAACTTTTCGGGGATCGCGTTCACGACATGGAGCGTGCCACGGCAAGCCTGGCGAACCTCAGGCTGGGAAGCGGCAGGGCACTGCTCGCGATGGTCGCACCGTTCGCTTTCGCCGTTCTCCGACATGCTTGGATGACTAGCGAAGAGGGAACCGACCGCGTGTCTCTCGTCCGCCTTCTGCACGCTCAGCGGCACGCCGTTCATCCGGCCCTGCAGGAGCGGTTTCTGTCGGCGCTCGGCATGCCGTCTGCGGCGACCTGGCTCGAATCGACCGCCGACCCGGACGCAGCTCTGGCACGACCGGTCAGTGCGGCCGTACAGACGCGGCATGACGAAGGCAAGCGACGGCGTCGTGCGTTATGGGTGATCCTGCTGCTCTTGCTCGCTGTACTGCTCCTGCTTGCCTATTGCTCGCATCGCACGCCTGGCACGACCGAGAAGGCGGCGGAAACGGCTTCCGCGGCATCGGCCGTTCCCGCATCGTCGTCGCAACCGGCATCGTCCGCAACCGCGGCATCGGCGGCTCCCGCAGTCGACAAGGCCTCCGAATCCGCGGCAAGTTCGGTTGAAAGCGTGAAGCCACAGGTCGGCACGACGCCGCCTTTGCTCGACGTTCGCTTCAGTTATGCCAGTGCAGCGCTGCCCGACGATTTCAAGCAGACCGCTTCGGAATGGGTGGCTTACGCGAAGGAGCACGCGGATGCCATGTTCGAGGTGACGGGGTTCGCCGATGACACGGGCGAGCAAGCCCTGAACGAGCACCTCGCGGACCGTCGCGCAGAAGCGGTCATGGCGGCGTTGGTGGCGGCCGGGGTCGACACGCCGCGGTTCTCGAAAGCTGCGCCCCGGATCGTGAGCCAGGCGACGGATGCCGCGGCGGCGCGGCACGCCGAAGTCCGACCGAAGCCGTGACGTGCATGCCGGCCTTGTGCTTCGTGCCGGCCCGGTCTCGTGGTCGCTTGCTTGCCCGCGGCGCCCGCGCGCTCGGGCGGAAAACGCCGACCGACCGGACGACGCAAGGCCCGCTCCTCGTCTGTCGGCGCACTCGTCGCGCCATCATCAGCGCGCGAATTTAGTCAACATGCCGAAGTAATGAATGATGAAAATGTCGGGGCGCGCACGAACCATGGCGTGCCGAGCAGAAGCGGGCCGTCGATCAGGGTTGCGCGCGGCAGATTGCGTTCGCTCGTTGCGTCGAGGAATACGCGCTCTTGCGACGCATCGGGGTATCGAGTCGCTGATCGACGCGGCCGACGAGGCCCACACGTTGACGTCGCTTGCAGGCTTCGACGCGCTCCTGCGCGGCAAGAAAATCTTTACGTACGGCATGCCGTTCTACGCGGGCTGGGGACTGACGCACGATGCAATCAGCGGCATTCCCGCGCGGGACAGGCCGCTTATCCTCGACATGCTGACCGCCGGCGTGCTGTTGCGTTATCCCCTCTAATGGGACCGGGAGCTCGGTCGTTTCACCACGGCAGAAGCGGTCGTCTCCCGACTCACTGCGCAGGCACCGCCGTCCCGCTCCGCGATGCAACCGCCGGCGCTGCGTGCTGTACGCAAGGCGTGGCGCTGGTTGCGCAACGTCGCCATTCATCTGGCGCAAGACGGAATCACGGGTTTGCGCGGCTTGAACGCGCGGGTTCATTGAACTCACGACGGCTCTTGGCCACAACGAAGGAGGGGTAAATGTCGATCTATCCAGTCATCCTCGCGGGCGGAAACGGAACGCGCCTGTGGCCGCTGTCGCGCGGCAACTATCCGAAGCAGTATCTGTCGCCCACCGGAGAGCACAGCCTTCTGCAACAGACGGCGATGCGCGCGGCACAGCTTCCCGACGCGGTCTCGCCCATCGTGATTGCGAACAACGAGCAACGCTTTCTCGTGACCGAGCAGTTGCGACAGGCCGGCATTGCACCGCTGTATGACTACACGCATGTGACAGAAGGCTTGCCCACAGGAGATGTCGCAAAGGGACACTGGCACGAGGGCGGCGTGATGGCGGACTACGCGCTGTCGAAATGTACCGACGTATATGCCGAGGCTTTCTATCAGCGGGCGACCGGCGCGGCGGGCCCGGCATGGATTGTCGGCACCACGGGGGCCTCGTCGGGGAACCATCAGGTCGCCGGGCGTGTCGGTATACGGCACAAGTTCTAAGTGCAGCGGGAGACCAGGACGGCGGCGAGAATCGCCGCCGTTTTCGCTCAGCAGCGATCGTCGCACGCCATCATCAGCGCGCGCATTTGCGTCCACATGCCGAAGTAGTGAACGATGAAACTGCCGGGGCCGCGCATGAACCAGGGCGTGTTGAACAGAAGCGGGTTGTCGATCAGCGCTTCGTGCAGCAGGTTGTGCTCACGCATGGCTTCGATGAAGTGGAACTGATCGCCGTTTCCCGCGTAAACACCCGAGCGATCGGGCAGCGCGGCAATACGCTGCATCAGTTCAGCCAGCATGGCGAGATTGGCGTCGGTGCGCCGGAACCCCATCACCCCGGCATTGAACGGCCACTGGCCGATGTCTTTCGCGAGCAACTGCGTGCGTTGCGCGAGCAACGGCTCCAGCGCGCGATTGTGATCGGCAATGAGGACGTCCGCATCGACCCAGATCACCCACTCGTGATGTGCCAGATAGGCGTGCAGCAACCAGGGCTTGAGCCAGTTGCCGGTGCCCGCCAACCCCACTTCGCCGGGACTGTCGCGGTGCACGTGCAGCGTGTAACCGTGGCGTTCGCAGTAACGCTTGAAGTTGCGTTCGGCAATGCTTCCATAGCACGCGATATCAGGCGTGTACAGCGTCACGAGCGCAATCGGATGGCCGGGCTGGAACGTGCTGCGTTCGGGCAAAGGTTCGGTGTCGCGCGGAAGAGCGGAATCGAACAACGATCCGCCATGCAGTTGGCACCGGTGGATGTGGCCGAACAGGGTCTCCCGGAACCTCGGTACGATGCCGAGCTCGGGCGGCGAGTGCATCGCCGTGTCGAGGCTGATCGCGAACGTCGGTATCCGGCTCCAGTGCGGGTCGACGTTCGGCCCGGCAGGCATGACCGCACATACGCCGTCGATGGTTTCATGCCACGGCAAGGCGGTAACCGCGGCAAGCAGCCGGGTTTCGTCGACGAATGGCTCGCCGCCCAGCCGGCAGCATGCGGCAACCGCTCGTACGCGGGCCCGTATCGCGGGCGTATTGCGCCATACCTGCACGTTGTGCGCCACGCAGGAATCGGAGGTCGCGACGATCAAATGATCGCGTCCGGTCATCAGGCGGGGCAGCGCAACGGGCTGGACGATCGCAGCGTTCTCGGCGAGCAGCAGGACGAGATGGTTTTCGGCGACGGACTCGAGCGTGGCAAGCAGGTACTCATAGCGGTGCAGGGCTTGCAGTTGAGGCCCGCGCGGGCCGTCGCTCATGTCGACACACGCGTGACGATAGCCGAGGGCGGCCGCGTAGTGCCGATGATTGGCGAGACTTGCCGGCGCCGGCTCCGAGAAGCACGAGATGACGGTGACGTCGCCGGTGCCGGCGTCGATGGCCGATAGCGATGGCCGGTGTGGTGTGGGTGCCGGCATCGGTCAGGCGATACCCCGGAAGGTGCCGAACCGGCCGGTTGCGGGGCGCCGGAATAGTTGCACGTCGATCTCCTTGTTGGGATGGCAGCTCGTAGGCGGCCGGTCAGTCGCTTCTGGCGGGCCGCGTTGTGCTGCGCTGTGGATGCACCACCCGCCGGACGGTGCGTGGATGAACGTTGAAACGTCGTGCCACTTCGCTAATCGGCGTCGTTTCAAGCAGCGCGATGACCTGGTTGCGTTGGGCATCGGTCAGCGACGGCTTGCGGCCGATCGTGCGGCCGCGTGCGCGCGCGGCAAGGATGCCAGCCCGTGTGCGTTCGCTGATCAGGTGGTGCTCGAACTCCGACAGGGCAGCCATCATATGGAACATCAACAGGCCGCCGGCCGATGTCGTATCGATCGACTCCGATAACGAAACAAATCCGATCCCGTGGCGCCCGAGCCACGCAATCAGGTCGATGAGCTTGCTGAGCGAGCGGCCAAGCCGGTCGAGTCTCCAGACGACGAGCGTATCGCCCGCGGAAAGCCTTGCGAGGGCGCGGTCGAGCCCCGGACGGCTGAATCCGGTTCCCGACACCCCGCGGTCGGTGAAGAGTTTGGTGCAACCCGCGCGACGCAACGCGTCCTGCTGGAGGGCGAGATTCTGCTCCTCGGTGGATACCCGTGCATAGCCCATTTTCATGACATACCTCCGGCACGTGATATTGCGGCGGCGGAGCGGCATGGAAATAGCCGGTGCGGACGGCCCATCGGCTTCGCATAGGCATATTGCAAGGGTGTTAAAGAAACGGCGGGAGGGCGCAGGTATTTGCCGCAACCCCGCGACAGGAACTTCATCGGGTCTCCTTCGGGTATGCCGTTGCCCGGCTTCGGACAATTGTCATGAATTGCAAGGTTGATCGCATTCTACTGGACAAAAAGGTTCCCTTTTGTCCACCCCTTTCTGTGCTCAACACCCCCTTTATTCCACGGGGCTTTCCCGGCGCATCGGGATTTTTTTAGCAATTTGGCACAAGGGAACCCTTTTGCCACCCTTCCGGAACGCCGCGTTACTGCTTCGAATACAACGGATTACCAAGTCGTAACTAGTTCGGAGAAAAAGGATGAGTGACATGGATTTGGTCGGGGAGGTATTCAGCGCGATGCGCGAGGCGCGCGTGTTGCTGCGTCGCGAGCCGATTCGCCACGTTTCGGGGAGGGGCGACGTGCTGTATTGCGAATGTCTTGCAACGGTGGTCGATTCCCGCGGGAGTCTGTTGCAGCCGGCCCAGTTCATTCGGCCGCTCGAGCGGCTTCAACTCATCCGCGCCTTCGACCGGCATGTGCTCAGGCAGGCCGTGACGCTGCTGCGCGCGTCGCCCGATGTCCGGCTGGGGATCAACCTCTCCGGCCAAAGTGCGGTGGTCGACATCGCGTGGGAGGCCGTGCTTCAGCTGATCGAGCGCACGCCGGAGGTTGCCAGGCGGCTCGTGGTGGAAATCACGGAAACGGCGCGACTGGACCCGGAGCAAGGCCGACGGTTTGCACAACGGCTCCGGCAAGCCGGTTGCCGGGTGGCGATAGACGATTTCGGCGTGGGCTATGGCGTCGAGACCGCCATCGGGATCCGGACGCCCGACATCATCAAGATCGATGCATCGTTCGTCGTCGCCGCGCGGTACGGCGAAGCCCATGTGGCGCGTCTCGCACAACTCGTGCGGCTCGCATCGGAACTGGCTGAGGAAGTCGTCGTGGAAGGCGTGGAGCAACCGGAGGACATGACGCATGCGCAGCAATGCGGAGCGAAATGGGTGCAGGGGTGGTTCGTTGCGGATGCGTTCGCCGGTGCGGGCGCGGAAGGCTGCCAGGAACACGGGAATGGGGAGCCGGCATGGGCGCATCGGCACGGATGACCGCTTTGCACGGGAGGCGGGCGGGCTCGCTTGCCGAGCACGGGTGCCAGGCCGATGCCGTGGGCGGTACGTTGGGCGCGATTCTGGCCGGCCTCGTCGCTCTCACGCATGACGCGGCATGCAACCGGGATATCGATCCCGAAGCGGCGCGCTCGCGTATCGAATGGTTCCGCCGATCGGTACATACGCTTATCGCCCAATACGTATCTCGGCATTACGAACTGGCCGTCAGCGCATATGACGTCGGTCTTTCGTCCGGACTGCATGGGCGGGAAGCAGCGGCGACGCAGGTGTATCGGCGGTGCTATGACACGCACGCCGCCACCGATCCGCAGGGCGCGATGAACGCCGCGTTCTTGACCGACCATCTCGTCGAGGCGGGCTGCATGCACGGGCGCGGCATTCGTGCATGGATGGTAGAGAACTAGCAGAAGGGAGTCGCCTCCGCTATCAGAAAGCGTCTTAATAATTATGCATTCCTGATCAGTGCGGATGGAAAAACAAAAAGCACTTTAACCAGGTGATCTAGATGAACACAATCTATCGGACGGTGTGGAACGAGTCGCTGGGCGCATATGTCGCGGTGTCCGAACTGGACTCGGCGCGCGGTAAAGGTACCAGCAGTGTCGTAACCAAATCGGGGGTTTCCGGATATCGGGTGAACCATGTGCCGCTTACGGTCATGGCGGTTGCGACGACCATATTGTTTGGCGGCACTTTGCTGGCGCCCGATGACGCCGAAGCGCAAACCGTCAATATTCCCGGTACCGGATGTACGGACACAACGACAACGGCATCGTTCAAGACTGTTGGGGTCGGCTGCGGCGTGACTGCATCCGCCTCAGGCGCCACCGCATTGGGTGCCGACAGCACCGCATCGGGCGCGAATGCCACGGCGGTCGGCATCTTCGCGACGGCGTCGATGCAAGGTACGGCGGCTTTCGGCACATCGGCGCGAGCAACCGGCCTGAATGCCGTTGCGTTCGGGTCCGGCGCGCGGTCGAGCGGAAACGGAAGCTCGGCGATCGGGATTTCGTCGTTCGCCACGGGGGATTTCAGCGCGGCTATCGGCGCCAACGCCAGTGCTGCGGGTGATAACTCGCTGTCCTTCGGCCGCGATTCGAACGCCACGGCAGAGAGCACAGCTGCATTTGGCGCACAGGCGACGGCATCGGCAACGTCAAGTATGGCGCTCGGTGCAACAGCGACCGCCAGCGGGATAAACTCGAACGCTATCGGCGTGGGCGCGATTGCGAGCGGCGCAAACAACACAGCCATCGGCCCGTCGTCGACGGCAAGCGGCGCCGGTTCAATGGCGATTGGCAGTACCGCTGTCAGCAGCAACACGAACTCGCTCGTGGTGGGTAACGGCGCACTAGCATCCGGCGCGAATGCGGTCGTCGTGGGCACAAACGCCACATCCTCTGGAACATCCGCAACTGCAATCGGTCCGGCCGGGGTTGCATCGGGCCTGCGGTCCGTCAGCATTGGCTCGGGGGCGCAAGCGAACGGCACGGACTCCTTCGCAGCCGGTACGAATGCGGTCGCGGGCGTAAGCGGCAGCACCACCGTCATCAACGATATTGCGCTTGGCGTCAACGCTTCCGCTGTCGGCGGCAGTTCGCTTGCGCTCGGCGGCAAGTCAGTCGCTTCGGCCGCCGGCACGACGGCAATCGGTCAGGGTGCGACCGCCTCAATCGCCGGCGCCATGGCACTCGGTCAAGGGGCCACGGCCGCGAATGCAAACAGCACCGCGCTGGGAACTGGCTCGGTGACGGCTGCAGCCAATCCCACGGCAACCGGCACCATCGGCGGCAAGACGTACACGTTTGCCGGGGGCGCACCGACAAGCGTTGTCAGCGTGGGTAAAGCCGGCGCTGAACGCCAGATCACGAACGTCGCGGCCGGCCGTGTTACCGCTACAAGCACCGACGCGATCAACGGTTCGCAACTCTTTGCTGCGAACCAGGCCATCGCCTCGCTCTCGACGGGCGCGACACACTACTACAGCGTGAACGACAACGGCACGCAGGCGTCGAACTTCAACAACGACGGCGCCACTGGCGTCAACGCGTTGGCAGCCGGGACGGGTGCGACGGCGGCGGGCTCCGCCAGCGCCGCGATTGGTAACAGCGCCACGGCATCCGCCGCGAACACCGTGGCACTGGGTTCCGGCGCGGCGGCGACGAATGCGGGTGACGTTGCGCTGGGCAGCGGCTCGGTGACGGCTGCGGCCAACCCAACGGCAACCGGCACGATCGGCGGCGTCACCTACAGCTACGCGGGCACGACGCCGTCGAGCGTGGTGAGCGTGGGCGCGCCGAGCGCGGAGCGTCAGATAACGAACGTGGCAGCAGGTCGCGTGAGCGGAACGAGCACCGACGCGATCAACGGTTCGCAGCTCTTCGCGACCAACCAGGCGGTGACGTCTCTGTCGACGTCGACTTCGACCACGGCCAGCTCGCTGTCGACCGGCGTGAGCTCACTATCCACGGGGCTGTCGACCACGAACAGCACGGTCACCTCGCTGAGCACGACGATCTCGGCCGGCAAGACGCACTACTACAGCGTGAACGACAACGGCACGCAGCAGGGCAACTACAACAATGACGGCGCGACGGGCGTGAACGCGCTGGCAGCGGGCACGGGTGCGACGGCGGCGGGTGCGGCGGGCGTGGCGGTCGGCAACAACACGAACGCGGCGGGGGCCAACACGGTGGCGATCGGCTCGGGCGCGACGGCGTCGAACGCGGGCGCAGTGGCGCTGGGTAGCGGTTCGGTGACGGCTGCGGCCAACCCGACGGCCACCGGCACGATCGGTGGCGTCACCTACAGCTATGCGGGCACGACGCCGTCGAGCGTGGTGAGCGTGGGTGCGCCGGGCGCGGAGCGGCAGATCACGAACGTGGCGGCAGGTCGTGTGGATGCGACGAGCACCGATGCGATCAACGGTTCGCAGCTCAATGCGACCAACCAGGCCGTGAATTCGCTCTCGACGTCGACCTCGACGAGCATCACTTCGCTGTCGACAGGGCTGTCGAGCACGAACAGCAGCGTGACGTCGTTGTCCACGTCCACGTCGACCACCGCAAGTTCGCTGTCGACCGGGGTGAGTTCGTTGTCCACGGGGCTGTCGAGCGTGACCAGCAACATCACGTCGTTGTCGACTTCGACGTCGACCACGGCGAGTTCGCTGTCGACGGGCCTGTCGAGCACGAATAGCTCGGTGACGTCGCTGTCGACGTCGAGTTCGACGGCAACGAGTTCGCTGTCGACGGCGATCTCGGCGAGCAAGACGCACTACTACAGCGTGAACGACAACGGCACACAGCAGGCCAACTACAACAACGACGGCGCGACGGGCGTGAACGCGCTGGCCGCTGGCACGGGTGCGACGGCGGCGGGTGCGGCGGGCGTGGCGGTCGGCAACAACACGAACGCGGCGGGGGCCAACACCGTGGCGATCGGCTCGGGCGCGACGGCGTCGAACGCGGGCGCAGTGGCGCTGGGCAGCGGTTCGGTGACGGCCGCGGCCAATCCGACGGCCACCGGCACGATCGGTGGCATCACCTACAGCTACGCAGGCACGACGCCGACGAGCGTGGTGAGCGTGGGCGCGCCGGGCGCGGAGCGTCAGATCACGAACGTGGCAGCGGGCCGCGTGAGTGCGACGAGCACCGATGCGATCAACGGCTCGCAACTCTTCGCGACCAACCAGGCCGTGAATTCGCTCTCGACGTCGACCTCGACGAGCATCACTTCGCTGTCGACAGGGCTGTCGAGCACGAACAGCAGCGTGACGTCGTTGTCGACGTCCACGTCGACCACCGCGAGTTCGCTGTCCACCGGGGTGAGTTCGTTGTCCACGGGGCTGTCGAGCGTGACCAGCAATATCACGTCGTTGTCGACCTCGACATCGACCACGGCGAGTTCGCTGTCGACGGGCCTGTCGAGCACGAACAGTTCGGTGACGTCGCTGTCGACGTCGAGTTCGACGGCGACGAGTTCGTTGTCGACGGCGATCTCGGCCAGCAAGACGCACTACTACAGCGTGAACGACAATGGCACGCAGCAGGCCAATTACAACAACGATGGCGCAACCGGCGTCAACGCGATGGCGGCTGGCATCGCCGCCACGGCGGCGGGGACGAACGCCACGGCGGTCGGTTACAGCACGAATGCCGCCGGGGCCAACGCGCTTGCCCTGGGCTCGGGCTCGACCGCGGCCGGGGCTGGCAGCATTGCGGAAGGTTTTGGCGCCACGACGCCCGGTACCGCTACCAACAGTATTGCGATCGGCACCAACGCCACCGTGGTGGCGAACGGGCCGAGCGGCGGTGCGGGCGGCGTCGCGATCGGTGCGGGTGCGATGGCCGGCGACCCCGGAACCGCAGTGGGTTCGGGCGCTTCCGCGCTGGGTGTCGACGCGACGGCGATGGGCTACAACGCCACGGGGTCGGGATCGGCAAGCGCCGCGTTCGGTACGGGCGCGCTCGCCTCAGGTACCAATACGACAGCGCTGGGCGCAGGTGCGACAGCCACCAATAAGGGTGATGTCGCACTCGGCAGTGGTTCCGTGACGGCAGCGGCGAACCCGACCTCCGGTACAACGATAGGCGGGGTGGCATACACCTTCGCTGGCACGGGCCCGACGAGCGTGGTGAGCGTGGGCGCACCGGGCGCGGAGCGGCAGATCACGAACGTGGCCGGAGGTCGCGTGAGCGCGTCGAGCACCGATGCGGTCAACGGTTCGCAGCTCTTCGCGACGAACCAGGCGGTGACTTCGCTGTCGACGTCCACGTCGACGACGGCCAGCTCGCTGTCCACGGGTGTCAGCTCGCTGTCGACGGGGTTGTCCAGCACGAACAGCAGCGTGACGTCGTTGTCGACGTCCACGTCAACCACCGCAAGTTCGCTGTCGACCGGGGTGAGTTCGTTGTCCACGGGGCTGTCGAGCGTGACCAGCAACATCACGTCGTTGTCGACTTCGACGTCGACCACGGCGAGTTCGCTGTCGACGGGCCTGTCGAGCACGAACAGTTCGGTGACGTCGCTGTCGACGTCGAGTTCGACGGCAACGAGTTCGCTGTCGACGGCGATCTCGGCGAGCAAGACGCACTACTACAGCGTGAACGACAACGGCACGCAGCAGGCCAACTACAACAACGACGGTGCGACCGGCGTGAACGCGCTGGCCGCTGGCACGGGTGCGACGGCGGCGGGTGCGGCGGGCGTGGCGGTCGGCAACAACACGAACGCGGCGGCGGCCAACACCGTGGCGATCGGCTCGGGCGCGACGGCGTCGAACGCGGGTGCGGTGGCACTGGGCAGCGGTTCGGTGACGGCTGCGGCTAACCCGACGGCCACCGGCACGATCGGTGGCATCACCTACAGCTACGCAGGCACGACGCCGTCGAGCGTGGTGAGCGTGGGCGCGCCGGGCGCGGAGCGTCAGATCACGAACGTGGCGGCAGGTCGTGTGGATGCGACGAGCACCGATGCGATCAACGGTTCGCAACTCTTCGCGACCAATCAGGCCGTGACCTCGCTGTCGACGTCGACTTCGACCGGCATCAGTTCGCTGTCTACCGGCCTGTCGAGCACCAACAGCACGGTTACGTCGCTGTCCACGGGGATCGGGTCGATATCCAGCTCGGTGTCGACGGTCACGAGCAGCATCGCCTCGCTGTCCACGTCGACGTCGACGACGGCCAGTTCGCTGTCCACCGGCGTGAGCTCGCTCTCGACGGGTGTCAGCTCGCTGTCGACAGGGCTGTCGAGCACGAACAGCAGCGTGACGTCATTGTCGACGTCCACGTCGACCACCGCAAGCTCGTTGTCGACCGGGGTGAGTTCGTTGTCCACGGGGCTGTCGAGCGTGACCAGCAACATCACGTCGTTGTCGACTTCGACGTCGACCGCGACCAGCTCGCTGTCGACGGGGCTGTCGAGTACGAACAGTTCGGTGACGTCGTTGTCGACGTCGAGTTCGACGGCAACGAGTTCGTTGTCGACGGCGATCTCGGCGAGCAAGACGCACTACTACAGCGTGAACGACAACGGCACGCAGCAGGCCAACTACAACAACGACGGCGCGACGGGCGTGAACGCGCTGGCCGCTGGCACGGGTGCGACGGCGGCGGGTGCGGCGGGCGTGGCGGTCGGCAACAACACGAACGCGGCGGGGGCCAACACCGTGGCGATCGGCTCGGGCGCGACGGCGTCGAACGCGGGCGCAGTGGCGCTGGGCAGCGGTTCGGTGACGGCCGCGGCCAATCCGACGGCCACCGGCACGATCGGTGGCGTCACCTACAGCTACGCGGGCACGACGCCGTCGAGCGTGGTGAGCGTGGGTGCGCCGGGTGCGGAGCGTCAGATCACGAACGTGGCGGCGGGCCGTGTCAGTGCGACGAGCACCGATGCGGTCAACGGTTCGCAGCTTTTCGCGACCAACCAGGCCGTGACTTCGCTGTCGACGGGGATCGGGTCGATATCCAGCTCGGTCTCGACGGTCACGAGCAGCATTGCATCGTTGTCCACCGGCGTGAGTTCGCTGTCAACTTCGACGTCGACCACGGCGAGCTCGCTGTCCACCGGCGTCAGCTCGTTGTCGACGGGCCTCTCGAGCACGAACAGTTCGGTGACGTCGCTGTCGACGTCGAGTTCGACGGTGACGAGTTCGTTGTCGACGGCAATCTCGGCCAGCAAGACGCACTACTACAGCGTGAACGACAACGGCACGCAGCAGGCCAACTACAACAACGACGGCGCAACCGGCGTCAACGCGATGGCGGCTGGCATCGCCGCCACGGCGGCGGGGACGAACGCCACGGCGGTCGGTTACAGCACGAATGCCGCCGGGGCCAACGCGCTTGCCCTGGGCTCGGGCTCGACCGCGGCCGGGGCTGGCAGCATTGCGGAAGGTTTTGGCGCCACGACGCCCGGTACCGCTACCAACAGTATTGCGATCGGCACCAACGCCACCGTGGTGGCGAACGGGCCGAGCGGCGGTGCGGGCGGCGTCGCGATCGGTGCGGGTGCGATGGCCGGCGACCCCGGAACCGCAGTGGGTTCGGGCGCTTCCGCGCTGGGCGTCGACGCGACGGCGATGGGCTACAACGCCACGGGGTCGGGATCGGCAAGCGCCGCGTTCGGTACGGGCGCGCTCGCCTCAGGTACCAATACGACAGCGCTGGGCGCAGGTGCGACAGCCACCAATAAGGGTGATGTCGCACTCGGCAGTGGTTCCGTGACGGCAGCGGCGAACCCGACCTCCGGTACAACGATAGGCGGGGTGGCATACACCTTCGCTGGCACGGGCCCGACGAGCGTGGTGAGCGTGGGCGCACCGGGCGCGGAGCGGCAGATCACGAACGTGGCCGGAGGTCGCGTGAGCGCGTCGAGCACCGATGCGGTCAACGGTTCGCAGCTCTTCGCGACGAACCAGGCGGTGACTTCGCTGTCCACGGGGATCGGATCGATATCCAGCTCGGTCTCGACGGTCACGAGCAGCATCGCATCGTTGTCCACCGGGGTGAGTTCGTTGTCGACGTCCACGTCGACCATCGCAAGCTCGCTGTCGACCGGGGTGAGTTCGTTGTCGACGTCCACGTCGACCACCGCAAGCTCGTTGTCGACCGGGGTGAGTTCGCTGTCGACGTCCACGTCGACCACTGCAAGCTCGCTGTCGACCGGGGTGAGTTCGTTGTCCACGGGGCTGTCGAGCGTGACCAGCAACATCACGTCGTTGTCGACTTCGACGTCGACCACGGCGAGTTCGCTGTCGACGGGCCTGTCGAGCACGAACAGTTCGGTGACGTCGCTGTCGACGTCGAGTTCGACGGCAACGAGTTCGCTGTCGACGGCGATCTCGGCGAGCAAGACGCACTACTACAGCGTGAACGACAACGGCACGCAGCAGGCCAACTACAACAACGACGGTGCGACCGGCGTGAACGCGCTGGCCGCAGGCACGGGTGCGACGGCGGCGGGTGCGGCGGGCGTGGCGGTCGGCAACAACACGAACGCGGCGGCGGCCAACACCGTGGCGATCGGCTCGGGCGCGACGGCGTCGAACGCGGGTGCGGTGGCACTGGGCAGCGGTTCGGTGACGGCTGCGGCTAACCCGACGGCCACCGGCACGATCGGTGGCATCACCTACAGCTACGCAGGCACGACGCCGTCGAGCGTGGTGAGCGTGGGTGCGCCGGGCGCGGAGCGTCAGATCACGAACGTGGCGGCAGGTCGTGTGGATGCGACGAGCACCGATGCGATCAACGGTTCGCAACTCTTCGCGACCAATCAGGCCGTGACCTCGCTGTCGACGTCGACTTCGACCGGCATCAGTTCGCTGTCTACCGGCCTGTCGAGCACCAACAGCACGGTTACGTCGCTGTCCACGGGGATCGGGTCGATATCCAGCTCGGTGTCGACGGTCACGAGCAGCATCGCCTCGCTGTCCACGTCGACGTCGACCACGGCGAGTTCGCTGTCGACCGGCGTGAGCTCGCTCTCCACGGGTGTCAGCTCGCTGTCGACGGGGTTGTCCAGCACGAACAGCAGTGTGACGTCGCTGTCGACGTCGACGTCGACCACGGCCAGTTCGCTGTCCACGGGCGTGAGCTCGCTCTCCACGGGTGTCAGCTCGTTGTCGACGGGGCTGTCGAGCACGAACAGCAGCGTGACGTCGCTGTCGACCTCGACCTCGACCACGGCCAGCTCGCTGTCTACCGGCCTGTCGAGCACGAACAGCAGCGTGACCTCGCTGTCGACATCCACGTCGACCACCGCAAGTTCGCTGTCGACCGGGGTGAGTTCGTTGTCCACGGGGCTGTCGAGCGTGACCAGCAACATCACGTCGTTGTCGACTTCGACGTCGACCACGGCGAGTTCGCTGTCGACGGGCCTGTCGAGCACGAATAGCTCGGTGACGTCGCTGTCGACGTCGAGTTCGACGGCAACGAGTTCGTTGTCGACGGCGATCTCGGCGAGCAAGACGCACTACTACAGCGTGAACGACAACGGCACACAGCAGGCCAACTACAACAACGACGGCGCGACGGGCGTGAACGCGCTGGCCGCTGGCACGGGTGCGACGGCGGCGGGTGCGGCGGGCGTGGCGGTCGGCAACAACACGAACGCGGCGGGGCCCAACACGGTGGCGATCGGCTCGGGCGCGACGGCGTCGAACGCGGGCGCAGTGGCGCTGGGCAGCGGTTCGGTGACGGCCGCGGCCAATCCGACGGCCACCGGCACGATCGGCGGCGTCACCTACAGCTACGCAGGCACGACGCCGACGAGCGTGGTGAGCGTGGGCGCGCCGGGCGCGGAGCGTCAGATCACGAACGTGGCAGCGGGCCGCGTGAGTGCGACGAGCACCGATGCGATCAACGGCTCGCAACTCTTCGCGACCAACCAGGCCGTGAACTCGCTCTCGACATCGACCTCGACGGGCATCAGTTCGCTGTCCACCTCGACGTCCACGGCGGTGAGTTCGCTGTCCACCGGACTGTCGAGCACCAACAGCACGGTGACCTCGCTGTCGACGTCGACCTCGAGCGCGGTGAGCTCGCTGTCCACCGGGCTGTCGAGCACCAACAGTTCGCTGACGTCGTTGTCCACGTCCACGTCCACGGGCATCAGTTCCCTGTCCACGGGCATCAGCTCGCTGTCCACGGGCCTGTCGAGCACGAACAGTTCGGTGACGTCGCTGTCGACGTCCAGCTCAACGAGCATCAGCTCGCTGTCCACCGGCCTGTCGAGCACGAACAGTTCGCTGACGTCGCTGTCGACGTCGATCAGCACCATCGGGACCGGCACCGCGTCGCTGTCCACGTCGACCTCGACCACCGCCAGCTCGTTGTCGACCGGCTTGTCGAGCACGAACAGCACGGTTGCGTCGCTGTCGACCTCGACTTCCACGACCGCGAGTTCGCTCTCGACGGGGCTGTCGACCACCAACAGCAATGTGTCGTCGCTGTCCACGTCGACTTCGACCGCGGTGACTTCGCTGTCCACGGCCATCACCAACTCGAAGCCTCACTACGTGAGCATCAACGACAACGGCACGCAGCAGGGCAACTACAACAACGACGGCGCCAGCGGCGTGAACGCGGTGGCCATCGGCACCGGCGCGATGGCGAGCGGCAAGAGCAGCTCGGCACTGGGCGACGGGGCCGCGGCCGCGGGCAATGGCGCAACGGCACTCGGCGCGAAATCCGTGGCGTCCGGCAGTGGTGCGGTGGCGCTGGGTCTGGGCGCGTCGGCAGGCGCGCCGAACTCGGTGGCGCTCGGTGCGGGTTCGATCGCGAACGAGGCCAACACGGTATCGGTCGGCTCGCAGGGTAGCGAACGGCGCATCACCAACGTCGCGCCTGGCGTGAATCCGACCGACGCCGTCAACGTGTCGCAGTTGCAGGGCGTGCAGCAAAGCATCACGAGTATCGCTCGGAAGGCGTATGGCGGTGTGGCGGCGGCCACGGCGCTGTCGATGATCCCGGATGTCGACGCCGGCAAGTCGCTCGCGGTGGGCATCGGCGGAGCGAGCTTCCAGGGTTATGGGGCAACGGCGATTGGCTTTACCGCGCGCATCACGAACAACCTGAAGCTGCGCGGCGGGGTCGGGGCGAGCAGTGCCGGGTATTCGTTCGGCGGTGGTATCAGCTACCAGTGGTAACCCGAGGTCCGGCGGCGGCACGGCTGACGTGTCGCCGCCGGCAAACAACGATGACAGCGGGAGCAAGACAGATGACAAAAAAAGTGGCGGCAACGCTCGTTGCGACGATGGTGCTCGCGGCGTGCTCGACATCGCAGGGGCCGACGTGGAACGGGTATTCGGTGGGGCTGCCCAACGGACAGCGCGCGTTCCGGGTCGACTGTCACGGCATCTTCGAGGGGCAGGGCACCTGCTATTCGAAGGCGGCGGAGATCTGCGGCAATCAACAGGTGCGTCCGATCGAGCAGGTGGCTCCGCTCGCGGACACCGATACCACGCGTGACGTGCGCGTGCTGACGTTCCAGTGCGGGCCGGCTCCGCAACCCGCGCAACCGGCGCCGCAGCCCGTTCCGGTGCCGCCGCCCCCGCCCCCGCCGCCTGCGCCGCCGGCACCGAAGCACGTCACGCTGGCCGGCGATGCGACCTTCGACACCGACAAGGCGACGCTGCGTCCCGACGCGCGCGCCAAGCTCGATGCGCTGATCGACCAGGCGCGCGGCATGACGTTCAACACGGTCACGGTGAACGGCTACACGGATTCGAGAGGGTCGGCCGCTCACAACATGGGGTTGTCGGAGCGACGTGCGCAGTCCGTGGCGCAGTACTTGCACGATCACGGTTTGCAGGCGAAGCGGTTCGAGACGCGCGGCTTTGGCGCGAGCGATCCGGTCGCCACCAACGCAACGGCGGCCGGCAGGGCACAGAACCGCCGTGTGGACATCACGCTGGAGTAAGCGCGAACCTCCAGCGCGATGGTGTCGTCCGCAAGCGGTACGCGGACGTTCGGCGGACCGCTGCCCCCCGAGGCGGTCCGTTCTTTTTTTCCTCGGCGCGGCGCGTGGCGCCGCGCTCGCGTATCGGGACGTCGAGACGAATCACGACAGTCAACTCCACTGAACCTCGGAACAGGATGAAGATCGGAATCTCCGTGCTGACCCATGCCGGACAGAGCATATGGGAGAACGGCCTCGGCCAGAACGTCTGCTACTTCGTGCAGCTGCTGCGCACGCTGCCGTTCGTCACCGGCATCGTGCTGCTCAACTGCGGCGATCAGCCGCGCGTCGCGGCGGAAGCCGAGACACTCGCCGCCGAACTGCCGCTCGTCTCGCCGCGCGATCTGGATGAACCGCCCGACGTGATATTCGAGATGGGCGGCGGTCTCGACGTCGAGTGGCTCGACTACGCGCGCGCTCGCGGATCGAAGGTCGTGTTCTTCTGCTGCGGCCAGCCGTACGTGGGCCTGGTCGAGCCAAGCGTATTCGCGCGCGGCGGCTATTTCACCAAGGCCACGCGGTGCAACGAGATCTGGATTCTCGGCAAGGACCGCGTGCTCGCGCCCATGCTGCGCACGCTGCATCGCTGCCCGGTGTTCGAAGTGCCGTTTCTGTGGGACAGCACGTTTATCGAGCAGCGTGCTGCCGCCATGGGCGCCGCGGGCCTTCGCTTCGGCTACGAACCTCGGCCGACGCGCGGCGACGGCACGCCGCGCGGGCTGCGTGTGGCCGTGTTCGAGCCGAACATCTCCGTCGTGAAGTGCTGCGTGGTGCCGATGCTCGTGTGCGACCGGGCGTTCCGCACCGATGCGGCAACCGTCGCCCGCCTGCATGTACTGAACAGTGTGCAGATGCAGGCGCATCCGTCGTTTGCGTTCCTGCTGCGTTCGCTCGACCTGAATCATCGCGAGCGCGTGCGACTCGACGGCCGCCACGACTTCGTGGGCTTCATGAGCCAGCATGCGGATGCAGTCGTGTCGCACCAGTGGCAGAACGAGCAGAACATCGTGTACCTCGATGCGTTGCATGGCGGGTATCCGCTCGTGCACAACTCGCCGTGGCTGCGTGACGTGGGCTATTACTACCCGGACTCGGATATCGACGCGGGTGCATCGCAACTCGGTCACGTCGCGCGGCATCACGATGCCGACCACGACAGCTACGTGCGGCGCGCACGCGGCTTCCTCGCCACGCTCTCGCCGCGCCGCGCCGCGAACGGTTCGCACTATGCGCGGCAATTGCTTGCATTGACGTCGAATGCCGGCTCGCGGAGGGTGCCATGCTGAACGGCCGGCGCCTCAAGGTGGGCGTGACGATTTTCCTGCGCCGCGGCTTCCAGTCGATCTGGGAGAACGGCATCTTCCAGAACTGCTATTTCCTCGCGACGCTGCTGGCGCATTCGCCGCTCGTGGAAGCCGCGTATCTCGTCAACGGCGGCGACGGCGATCCGGCCGAGGCACGGGACTTCCTTGCCCTCGCACCGGTTCCGGTGATCGACCTGGCGACGGCGCAGCGCTCGCTCGACGTGATCATCGAACTGAGCGCGCAACTGGATCCGGAATGGGGAAGGGCGTTCAGTGCTCGCGGCGGAAAGATCGTCGGCATGCGTGTGGCCAACGATTACGTGATCGACATCGAACGCATGATGTTCGATCGTCCGTCCGGCATGCTGATATCCGGTACGCCCTACGACGCGCTCTGGACCCTGCCGGCCTTCATGCGCACCTGCGGGGCCTATTACGGCAGCGCGTTGCGTGCGCCGGTCGCCGCGATGCAGCACCTGTGGAGCCCGGCGTTGCTCGAGCGTGCGGCGCGCACTCCCGACGGCGGCCGCGCTTTCGGGTACGAGCCGGGACGCGAACGCTGGCGCCTCGCGATCCTCGAGCCGAACATCTGCATGGTCAAGACCTCGCACATTCCGATGCTCGCGGCCGATCTGGCCCACCGTCAGCAGCCCGGCATGATCGAGTACCTGCGCGCTTACAACACCATGGAGCTCAAGGGCGATGCGCAGTTCGTCGGCTTCGCCCGCAGCCTCGATCTCGTCACGCAGGGGCGGGCCACATTCGAGCCGCGCCTGCCGGTCTACGAGATTCTCACGCAGCAGGCCGATGCGATCGTCTCGCACCACTGGGAGAACGCACAGAACTACCTGTACTACGAGGCGCTGCACGGCGGCTACCCGCTCGTGCACAACTCGGCGCTAATGGGCGGGTGCGGGTATCGCTATGACGATTTCGATTGCGAAGGCGCGGCGCTTGCATTGCGCGAGGCATTCGCCGTCCACGATGCGCGGCTTGCCGACTACCGTAGCGCGGCTCGCACCTTTCTCGCGACGCTCGACCCGTTGGCACCGTCGAACGTCGAACGCTACGGCGCCGCCATCGCGGCCCTCTGGCCATGAATACACCAACACCTACGCATACGTGGCCGGGCCGTTGCCTGCCCCGCCTGTATCGCGCCTGACATTCGGGAGAAAACATGAACGGTCCATCCCCGCGCGGGTTGCGCATCGGCATCACGATCGGCCTGCGGGATGCCGCCGAAAGCCTGTGGATCAACGGCATCAAACAGAACGCGCTGTACCTGTGCAAGCTGTTCCAGCACTCGCCGCTGCGGCACCGGGTGGTGCTGGTCAATACGACCGACGTCGCGATCACGACGGCGTTGCCGTGGAACTTGACGCGCTTTCCCGTGCGCAGCTTCGCCGATGCCAAGGACGACCTCGACGTGCTCATCGAACTGGGCGGCCAGATCGACGCTCACCAGACCGAGTACCTGAAGGCGCGCGGCACGAAGCTCGTGAGCTACTGCTGCGGTCCCGAGTACGTGCAGATGATGGAGGCCATGATCTTCTCGCGCAGGATGTGCGACTCGGTGTTCATCAATCAGCGCTACGACGAGGTGTGGGTGATTCCGCAGGTCATGGAAACGAGCGCGGACTTCTTTGCCGTGCTGCGGCGGTGCCGGGCGCGCGAGGTGCCGTTCGTGTGGGATCCGATGTGCCTGGAGATGCGTTCGCGCGAGCTGCCGTTCGCCGGCGAATACCGCCCGCAGCAGGCGCCGATGCGCGTTTCGGTGATGGAAGCCAACATCGACGTGCTGAAGTTCTGCCTGTACCCGCTGCTCATCGTGGAGAGTGCGTACCGCAGCGCCCCGCAGAAGATCGGCTATGTGCACATCACGAACGCGGCGCACCTCGCCCGTACGAGCCCGGAGTTCATCGGCATTGCGCATTACCTCGACCTCGTGCGCGACGGCCGCGTGAGCTTCGTGGATCGGCACGACACGCCGCAGTTTCTGTCGGAACACACCGACGTCGTCGTGTCCCATCAGTGGGGGCTCGCGCTCAATTACTTCTATTTCGATGTGTGCTGGAACGGCTATGCGCTGGTTCACAACGCACATCTGTGCAATGAGGTCGGCTACTTTTATCCGGGTAACGACGTGAGCGAGGGCGCGCGTCAGCTCGCGCAGGCGCTCGCGCATCACAACGAAGACTGGGAGGCCTATCGCTTGCGCCAGCGCCACGCGATTCGCCCGTTTCTTGCCACTCACGAACCGCTGATTGCCCGCTACGACGAACTGCTCGGCGCGCTCTTCGCCGCAGGGTCGGCGCGGGCGGGGGTAAAACTGACCAACTGACGGGGATAAACACGACGATGAGGAATGCTACAAAAAAAACCGAACGCCGACGCCATGGCGTGGTGATTCGAACCGCGGGCATCGTGTTGGTGCTGGCCGCGCAAATGCAGATCGCACACGCCGTTTCGGACGACGTCATTGCGACCGTCAATGGCGTGCCGTTGCATCGCACTGCCATCGACGAAGTACTGAAGTCGGCTGGTCAACAGGACACACCCGCGGCTCGGCAGCAGATTCTGAACGGTCTGGTGGCGCGGGAGCTGATCCGTCAGGCGGCGGAGCGCGACCGGCTCGGCAACACCGAGGTCGTGCGACAAGCCATGCAAAAGGCAAAGGTCGACACGGAGAACCGACTCTACGCGGCACAGCATCTGCAGCAGCGGCCCGTTACCGATGCCGACGTGCGCGAGCGCTATGAGGCCATCGTGAGGGAGGCCGGATCGGACGAATACCAGGTCAGCGTGATGACGCTCGCGGACGAACCCGCGGCGCGGTTTGCACTGATGCGCGTTCGCGCGGGCGAGCCGTTTGCGAAGGTTGCCGCGCAAACGGGCGTCGCGGCGCAGGGCGACGGCACGCCCCGCTGGGTGAGCTTCCGCACGCCCGCGGTGGAGGGGCATACGCAGGGCTTGGCGCTGCCGCTGGCCCAGGTGCTCGCGACGCTGAAGGCGGGTGAGGTGACGCCGGAGCCGATCGCGGCAGCGGGCCGCTACGTCATCGCGCGTCTTGACGCACGGCGACCGACGGCGATTCCGTCGTACGACGCAGTGCGCGAGTCGCTTCGTACCTCGCTCGAGGCGCAGCAACGCGACGACGCGGTCATGGCGCTGGTCGACAGGCTGGC
The DNA here is from genome assembly GCF_004803625.1 of Burkholderia sp. LS-044. Classification (NCBI taxonomy): domain Bacteria; kingdom Pseudomonadati; phylum Pseudomonadota; class Betaproteobacteria; order Burkholderiales; family Burkholderiaceae; genus Burkholderia; species Burkholderia sp. LS-044. The sequence goes on along the minus strand of NZ_SSWO01000029.1, from coordinate 18,492 downwards.
GGCCAAGGCGGTGATTCGCCCGCCGCGTGTGACGGCGTCCGTGGCGCAGTGAGGTGCATCGAGCACGGCGGGCGAGACGGACGCCGCACGGCATCAGGTAGCAGTGGCAGGTATCAGAGAGAACGGTAGGGCAGTGCAGCAAGCGGCACCGGCATGTTGCCGGCGCCGTCAATCATCGACAGGGAGAACGGATATGACGCTCGCGCAATGTGTGGTGTGGTTGGTCGTCGGGGCCATTGCGGGATGGATTGCAGGGCTGATCGTCAAGGGAAGCGGGTTCGGATTTGTGGTCGACATCCTCGTCGGTATCGTCGGCGCGTTCATTGGCGGGTGGCTGGCATCGGTTTTCGGCATCAGTGTCGGCAGCGGCTTTGTCGCTTCGGTGATCGTGGCGATCGGAGGGGCCGTGGTCCTGCTGTTCGTGCTGCGCCTGTTGCGTTGGGCGTAAACGCACGCGATGGCGGTGCCGATGCGAAGGGAGCTCACTCGGACGCGTCGCGGTGCGCTGACGGCCAATCTGACGCTGGGTTTCCTGATGGCGTGGGAAGCCTCGCTGGCCGTCGGGGTGCTGGCATCTCACGTGCCGATCCGTCACGCCGCTTCGCCGATCGGGCGCGCCGTGCTGGCGGGTGCGTTGACCGCCGGCACGCTCTTCGCCGGTCCGCCTCTCGCGCGACGCCTTCTGCACCGCTGGCCGCCACCGGGCGAACTTGGCATTCCGCCGTATCGGCTGTGGTGCGTCCGTCTTGCAGGACTGTTACTTGGACTCGTGGCGGCGCTGACCGCCTAGGTGGCTGATCGGCACACCGTCTGTCTATTGCGTGGAGAGAAAACTCGATGACCTGGCTGAACAAAGTGGAAACGATGATCGCGCGCGGCGAGCTGATCGCCGCGTGGCGGCTGCTCGACGCGCATCGTGTCATGGATTCGAAGCGGCCGCGGGAACTGGTGATCGCCAGCCGCCTGTGGTATTTGCGTGGCCGCCTCGACGAGGCAAGGTACCTGCTTGATCGCGCGCTGGAGGTCGACGCGGCGAACGTCGACGCGCTGACCGAGCGCGGCCGCCTTGCCATTCGCCTCGGCGACGATACCGGCGCGAACGGCTGGTTCCGGCGTGCATGGGACGAGGGTGCGCGCGGCGACGACTGGATGGTGGACTGGATCGACGTGCTGCTGCGGCTCGGTCACCACGACGACGCTCGGGATATCGCGATGGTTCGCTGCGAGCATGCGCCCGAAGAGGCGCATACCTGGTTCCGGCTCGGCCTCGCGCATCAGCAGACCCGTCATCACCTGCAGGCGCTGGACGCCTATCGCCACGCGATGCGGCTCAATCCTCGCCTGCCGATGCTGCGTAACAACATGGGCGCCGCGCACCTCGAACTGCGGCAATACGCTGAAGCAAGGGAACTGCTGGAAGCGGTACTCGCCGAGGATCCCGACCATGCACTTGCCTGGACCAATCTGGCGACCGCGCTGTTGCGGACGGGCGAGATCGACGACAGTCTCGTCGCGGCCGAACGCGCCTGTGCGCTTGCGCCGAACTACGTCACCGCGCTGCAGACCTATTCGTATGTGCTGCGCGAGCTGCAGGCGTTTCCGGCCGCGCTCGCCGTCGCCGAGCGCGCGCTCGCGCTCGACCCGCAGAATGCGTCGCTCGTCTGGACGAGAGCGATGCTGCAACTCATGCTGGGCGACTACGAACAGGGTTGGCGCAGCCATGAGGCGCGCTGGAATGGTTCACCCGAACTACGTGATGTCGTGCCGAACCTGCCTGCGCCGAGGTGGAAAGGCGAGCCGCTGGCCGGCAAGACGCTCTTTGTATGGGGGGAGCAGGGCCACGGCGACGTGCTGCAATTCGCACGTTTCGTGCCGGCCATCGCTGCGCGCGTCGAGCAGGAGGGCGGCACGCTCGTCTACTGTTGCTTCGACAGCATGCACGCGCTGCTCGTGCGCAGTCTGGGCGATTGCGTGCCGACGATCGTCTCCCATGATCAGCGGCCGCTTCCATCGTTCGATTTCCATATGCCGCTCGGCAGCATTCCGTTCGTGCTCGGCATCGGGCTCGCCGATCTGTCAGGCCCGGTGCCGTACCTGAAGGCCGATCGGGAGCAAACCCGTGCCTGGGATACCCGCCTGAAGCGCGACGGCCAACTGCGCGTGGGACTCGTGTGGACGGGCAGTCACGGCCATCAGCGCAACGCCATGCGCTCGGTCGATCCGCTCGCCTATGCCCAGGCATTTGCCGACCTCAAAGACGTGACGTTCGTCAATCTGCAGCTCGGTGCGGCGGCCGACGTGCAGCGTATGCGCGACGCCGGCCTTGAGCTGGTCGACCACACCGAGGAACTGACGTCGTTCGACGATACGGCCGCGCTCGTCGGCAGTCTCGATCTGGTCGTCACGGTGTGTACGTCCGTTGCCCATCTCGCAGGCGGTCTCGGTGTGCCCGTCTGGCTGCTGCTCGATGTGAACCCGCACTGGCCATGGATGAGCGAGCGTACCGACAGCCCGTGGTATCCGACGGCACGGCTTTACCGCCAGCCGGCATATGGACAGTGGTCCCCGGTGCTCGACGCGCTTGCGGGCGACCTCGCCGAGCATGCGCGCGAGCACCGCGAGCACACCGAGATCGCCGACCGGACTGCCGCGTGACGCACTCATGGAAGACGAGCTTTCCGGTCCTGCCGGAACGCAACCGGATGCGTTTCGCTTTCCCGGCCCGCACGTGGAGCAGCGCCATGCACGGCAACGCGACTGGCCGTTCTACCTGAGCCACAGCCAACTGACCCGGCTGCGTCTCTTGCGGGAGGCATGGGGCGACGACGTCGTGATCCAGATCTATGCCGGATGCGTGCGCATTCGCGGCGAGTGTGGCGACTGGCGGTTCACTGACGACAGCGAACTGCGCGCAGAGATCGCGCGGCGCCGGCAACTGTCAACTGCGTCTGGACAGGCGATGCACGTGCGAAGGGGCGGGAAGCGACTGCGGATGTAACTGATATTGAACGGCTGTCGAGATGACGGCCACAAGCACTACGGGGGGTGTGCATTGAAACGGATCAATCTTGCGCAGGCGCTGGAATTGTGCGCCGACGCTACTGTACTGGAACGGATCGCGGACCGAATGGGACTGCCACCGCACGTCGTCGCGCACGTGTTGCGCTGCGCCGGCCCGGTGCTGATCGCGGCGCTCGCGACGCGCGCCGCACATGGGTCCGGGGATACGCAGGCCGTGTTCGACGCGCTGATGTCGCACGACAGCAATGCCCGTATCGGCAGCGAGTGCGCGCATCTCGTCGAGACGACCGCCGGACTCAAGGACTTCGAGCAACAGGGCCACGTGCTCGCGACTCGCGCAACCGACATATCGATGGCGGCATTGAGCGACCACATCGCGGTGCGCACCGGCGTGCCGACGCAGCCGGCAAGTGTGCTCTGTTCCATGGCGGCAGCGATGCTTGCAGGGCTCGTCAAGCATCACGTATTGCTGGAGCAGGGCGACGTCACGCAACTTCCCGGCTTGCTGGCGAGCCAGCTTCCGTCTGTCGCGAGCGGCATGGAGGACGGCGTCGCCACGCTCTTCGGGTATCCGAGTGTTCATGCGTTGACCGACACGATCGCGGTGCGGCTCGCAGCGGTTACGGCGGATTTCCACCCGCGGCAAGTGTCCCCCCGGCATCCGGACGACGAACCGAACGTCGATACGAGCGCGCCGCGTGCGCAGGAGGACGAGGACCACCACCTCGCTGCGGACCATCCACGCGTGCCTGATGCGCCGGCTTCCGAAGGCCGTCCGCTGCGGACCGACCTGGGCGCCGCCCCCACGCCTGGTGTAGATGCCGAAGTCACGGTCGCGCAGCGTGCGAAACGACCGGGTGCGCCAGACTATGCCCGTTTCGTGGCCGGGAAAGTTTATGCGAACGACGTGCACTACATCGGCTCGATGGCGACGCCTGCGTATGCGGCGGCTTCGAATCCAGACGTGTCTCGCCAGACGTCACGGGTCGGGCGACGTGCGCGGCTGTGGGTGCCGGTGCTGATGCTTGTCGTCGCGCTCGTTGCGCTTGCCGTCTGGGCGAAGCGCGAAAGATTGGCCGAGGTCATAGCCATGCTGACGCCGGCTACGTCGGTTTCATCCACGCCCCTTGCAGGAGCGACTGGTGCAATCGGGCGGCCCGCAGACGCAGGCGAGACATCGGCGGCTCGCGCGACTGCGCGAACTGCCCAGGCGACCATGGCTTCCGGTGCGATCACGCCGGAGGCCGCGAGTGCTACTGCCGCCGCCGGGCCTGCCGCCCAAGCGTCGGCCACGGACACGGAAGCGCTTGCGGCCGATACGTGGCTCCTCACGCACACGAACGCCTCGGGCGCGCCTGCCGTCCAGGCCCTGCTCGACAGCGACGATCAGCGTCGGGCCGTGGTGGCCCCGCTGCTGGCGCGCTTCGGCAAGGGGCACTTTTCGGCGTCGCTCAGGGCCGGCGGGAAGGGGGCCGCTGTCTGGCTCGACCACCTCGACGCGCTTTTGCCGTTCATCGCGGTGCCGGGCGCCGAACTCACCGTTGAGCGCCATCGCGTGATGCTCGGCGGTCTTGCGCCGGATAACGCGGAGGGCTGGCGTCAGCGTCTGCAGCAGACGCTCGGGCCGGCGTTCGACGTGCAGGTGTTCGACAAGGCCGCAGCGCTCTCGCGTGCCACCGATTCCTTTCTGCACGCCATGGCCGCGCTGCTTCAGGCCGACTCCATGTGCAACCAGGGGCAGGTGGCCGCTGCACTGAACCGGCAGGTCGTCGATTTCGCCGCCGGCGACGACAGGCTGCCATCGTCCGCGACCGAGAACCTGTCGACGTCCGCCCAGCTGATGACGACATGTGCCGCGCGCAATCAGGCGCCGCGGCTCACGATCGTTGCCCATGCGGACCGCGCGGACGACGGCGAGGGGCTGCTCGCGTTGACGCAGCGGCGCGCCGATGCCATCCGCGGTTTTCTCGTGAAGGCAGGCGTGCCGGCTGCATCCCTGGTCGCGCAGGGAGTCGGCGACGACCGCCCGGTGGCCGGCACACTGACTGCCGCTGGCCGATTTGCCAACCGGCGCGTCGAGTTCGTGCCGCTTTGAGCGTGGGGAGGCTTGTATGCGAAGCGATACTGCAATCGATGTGTCCGACGACTTCACGATACCGGGCGCGATGTCGGTCAAGACATTGCATGAGGCACTCTCGCATGTGCAACGGACCTTCCTTGCGCAACTCGTCGAGCATGCATTGAGTGACGATGCCTTCCTGGTCGCGTTACTGGTCGTGCCATTGCTCGATTTCGGCCAGGGGCGGCCCATTCCCGACATCGACTTGCGTGCGGTCTGCGGCTTCACGGTCAGACGATGGACCGACGCGGTCGATGAACTCGTGCGCCTCGGCGCCCTGCAGCGCTCGCGGCCCTGCCTGCCGGCCCGGCGTATGCCTGCCTTCAGGCTGGGCAGTCAGTTCAGGCCGCGTTATGTTCGAGACGTTCGCGATGGATTGCGCGATGACACGCACGTCTGATGTACCCGGGCAGGCAGGCACTGCGAACCGGCTCTTCGAGGAAGCGGTCGCGGCACATGGTCGCCTGTCGTCGTCCGACGCGGAACGGCTGTACCGGATGGCGCTGCGGCTAGACCCAGGTCATCCGGAAGCCCTGAACAATCTCGGTGCGCTGCGCGAACGCGCGGACGACGCGATCGAAGCGGAACGCTGCTACCGCGCTGCGCTGCAACGCGCACCGGACTACGTCGACGCGCGTTACAACCTTGGGCTGCTTCTCCATGGAAACCGGCAGTTCGCGGAGGCCGAAGATTGCTACCGGCGCGTGATCGCGGCGATGCCCGGGCACGTCGCGGCTCACGTCTATCTCGCCGGTCTGTTGCAGGATACGGATCGTGCAGCCGAGGCCGAATGGTCTTACCGGCACGCGATGTCGCTCGACCCCGGCGACGCGGTCGCGCATCATGGCCTCGGGCTGCTTTTCGTGGCGATCGGTCGGGCCTCGGAGGGCGAAGTCTACCTTCGCGACGCATTGCGCCTCGCCCCGGACCTGAAAGACGCAGCGGGTGCATTGGGCGCGCTGCTGCATCGCCAGCAGCGCTATACGGAAGCCGAAGTGCTCTACAGGCGCGTACTCGAACTCGATCCGGGGTCGGTCAAGGCGCTGAATAACCTCGGCCGGCTGCTGCACGATGCGGGGCGCCTGACCGAAGCCGAACGGTACCTGCGGGAAGCGCTGGCCGCCGCGCCGGAACGGGCCCCCACCGCGTTCAATCTGAGCCTCGTGCTGCTTGCAATGGGCCGCTACGAAGAGGGCTGGGCGCTGTACGAGGCGCGATACGTCGAATCGGCGCACTGGGGTGACGACGCGCACTGTCACGTGCGGCCCGCGCTGCGGTTCCCGGAATGGCGCGGCCAGCCGCTGGCGGGCAAATCGATGGTGGTGTGGGCCGAGCAGGGGCTGGGCGATTGCGTGCAGTTTGCCCGATACCTTCCCGTCTTGAAGGCGCAAGGGGCGTCGAGACTGACGCTCGTCTGCCCGCGCACCCTGTGTCGATTGCTGCAAACGCTCGAGGGCGTCGACGCATGCGTGCCGAACGATGACGCGTCGCATCTGGCCGAACACGACTACGCCTGCATGCTGATGAGCTTGCCGCTGCACGCGGGAACGACGTTCGCGACGCTGCCTGCGGACGTGCCATATCTGCGCGTATCGTATGCTCAAGCGGCACGGTGGCGTCGTCGCATCTCGGCGGGCGGATTCCGGGTGGGCCTCGTCTGGGCGGGCGATCCTCGGCCGGACATGCCGGGCGCCAGCGCGATCGATCGCCGGCGTTCGCTCAGCGCCGCAGCCCTGTTGCCGCTACTGGACGTGCGCGGTGCGACCTTCGTGAGTCTCCAGAAGGGGGAGGCGGCACGCAGTCAGATGGCCGGCATTCCGGCCGGATTGCGTCCGCTCGATCCGATGGCGGAGGTGGACGACTTCGCCGACACCGCAGCCATCATTTCCACGCTCGATATCGTCATCACCGCCGACACGTCCGTCGCCCATGTCGCCGGCGCGCTCGGGAAGCCCGTCTGGATTCTCTGTCGCTTCGATGGCTGCTGGCGATGGCTCGACGGTCGCGACGATTCACCGTGGTACCCGTCGGCAAGGCTATTCCGTCAGGAGACGCCAGGGGATTGGACCCGCGTGATCGAACGCGTGCGCACCGCCCTGCAACGGCAGGTGCTGGCATGACAACCTTTCTCCAACATCACCGGGGCCGTGCTGGCCGTTGCGCAGACGTCGGCATGGCGCGCCCGGCCCATCAGGATCTGCACGACATGGATATCTCTTACGACACCGATGCGCTGTTCCGCGGCGCGCTGCTCGGACTCGTTTGCGGCGCTGCTGCCGTGCCCCTCGCGGGTTACGCGATCGAGTCCCTTACGCGGTTGCCTGCCGATGGATGGAGGCCTGTCGCAGGCGGGTTGGCCTTGGTGACCTCGGTGCTGATTGTGCCGCCCGTCATCGCGCTGATCAGGGCGAAGCGCTCGCCCACGAGGACCTACGACGCAAGCCGGTTGCAGGCAGTCCTTCAGGGGCGGCTCGTGGGTGTCGCGCTCGGGGTGTTGTTCGGCATCTCGTTTCTCGCGAGATGAGGCAGGCAGTCATGGCTTCCGGTCCTCCGCTTCTCGCCAACGCGATCCGGGTGATCTCGCTGCCCACGGCGCATGCGCGCCGTGAAGCATTGATATCCAAGGTGTCCAGTTTCCGGTCCCGCTGGCGCTTTGTCGAAAGATGTCGCAGCAGGGACGTCATCGTTTGTGCCAGGTCAGTCAGCACCAAAATGTAACAATCGAAAATAGATCAATTGATGTTGGATGGAGCTGGAAGGGAGTGCGTGGATACATTCTTGATGAACTGGACAACCAGAACAATTTCCTGAAAGGGCTCACCGTCACATGTCATTCCCCCATCGCCCCGTCGCCTTCATACTCGCAGCCTCGAATCATGGCACGATGATCGTCAATCGCAACGACTACAACGTCGACGCCTCCGGAGGCGTCTACGGTGTCGGGCAGCAGATCCTGCAACAGTCGAGCTATGACGCGAGTGAAGTCGCCTTCGCGCTTGGCCTGCTTAGCCGCCGGCAGCAGTATTTCGGCGATGGTGTCGTGGCGATCGATGGCGGAGCCAACATCGGCGTGCATACGATCGAATGGGCTCGTCACATGCACGGCTGGGGACGCGTGCTCAGTTTCGAAGCGCAGGAGATCATCTACTATGCGCTGGCGGGCAACATCGCTCTCAACAATTGCCTGAATGCACGCGCGAAGCTTGCCGCTCTTGGCGAGCACGACGGCGAATTGATCGTTCCACAACCGGACTATTTCGCGCACGCCAGCTTCGGCAGTCTCGAATTGCGCCAACAAGGGAACACCGAAGATATCGGGCAACGCATTTCGTACGACCCGTCAAACGGAACGCGCGTGCCGATGATCAGCATCGATTCGCTTGGACTCGAACGCGTCGATTTCTTCAAGCTCGACGTCGAAGGGATGGAAGTCGACGTGCTGCGCGGAGCCCGACACACGCTGCAGACGCTCAAGCCGATACTGGCGATCGAAATTATCAAATCGGATCAGGCAGCAATCAAAGGCATGCTCGACGAATTCGGATACTGCTATTTCCCAGCATCGATGAATCTCATCGCTGCTCACACCGATGATCCCGTGCTGCAACACCTGAGCCATCAGGATGGAGTGACCTATCTCAATTGAGGCGCGTGTGGTCTGCTTGCCCGTGCCGAACGACGACGCATGCCGGTTGCAGGCGGTCCTTCAGGGTTGGCTCGTGGGCGTCGCGCTCGACTATGTGTTCCACGACGCCGTCGATGGTCGCACAATCACGTCGTCTGGTGGCTGGACAGGTTGGGGCGTTCGCTATCGCATCTGGCCCGCATCGTTGTGGAGCTCGAGCAGCAAAAGGTCCGATTGCTTTCTCTGAGCGGATACATCGATACGGGCTCGACAACCAGTCGTTTCACCTTTCATATGCTGGCGGCACTCGCCGAATTCGAACGAGGGTTGATCAGCGAACGGACTCGCACGGGAATGGCTGCGGCGCGCCAGCGAGGCAGCAGCATCGGGCGTCCGTCCGGGCTGAGCGCCATACAGCGCGAGCAGGCGCGGGCCCTTCTCGAGACGCAACCGGACGACGTGGTCGCCAAGACGTTCAACATCCGTGAGCGAACGCTGCAACGTCGTTTGAGAAAGTCCGATTCGGGGTAATCGTCCGATTGGTGCGAAATCTGGCGGTACCCACTGGCAGAGGCGCATGCAGCAACGCTTCGCTCTTCGCGAGTCGCTTCGCGAACCCCCATCACCTCATCGCCGCCTGTCCGCAACATTTGAACAACCCGGCGCGCAATGGGGCGGGCAGCCGGAGTCGAGCAACACCTGACCGAGCACGTCGAAGCGTTGTTGTGGGGGCGACTGCGATCACGAGGCGAACGCCTTGCATGCTGCGGCAACGGCGTGCTGCGCATCATCCGGATCGGCTTGGGCGAACTGGCCGATCACGTCGTCCAGGTTGGACGGGCTGACGTTTGGGGCAGCGGTCTCGCGTAATGCAATGTCTGCAGGTTATAGGCAGTTGTTTTTGTTGCATTCCGCTGTGAAGACTCTCTATACTAGAGCCGTCTTCGCAGTATTTTGCGATGCCGATCATGATCCGCAGCATAGCGGAACAGGGAATCCATTTCGAAATCGCCATGTGCCGTCACGCGGCACGATTCGGCTCTCCTCCCGTTTGAAAAAGAAGATGTGATCGCCTCCATGCGGTCGCGGTCTTCGTTCGCGATACGCACGGCTCGTGCGAGTCGCTGACGTCTGTCCATTCGATTCCGAAATGCTTTATATCGGGAAGTCGCGTATTTACTTCGTATTCCTGTTGAAATGGCTGGAAAATAGCTCGCTCGCAAAGCGATTGGTCAGGGGTAGACGGTTCGCATCGTTCGCGCACAGTTCGTCAGACCGCTTGCTAAGTCAAACAAGACCGACATCGTCGACGTAGAGGGCTAGCTGACATGGTTGACCCAACGACGCCTTCCACGGTGGCAATGAGTGCCGCCACAGCACTGCGTGCCGATACCTCGGGCATCCCTCACCTTGCTGTGACAGTCGCGAGCGAGCGGTAACGCGATAGGTTACTGAGCGCGCTCAAAACCAGATTCGGAGATGAACGAGTTGTTGCCGATGCCTCGGTCGTACGCGGCATTCGCACCGATTGGTTTGATCATGTCGATACGTTCTTGAACTGTAATCGGCTCGCGGTGCAGGGTTAGCGCTGCGTGGTTTATTAATCGAACTGGCGGGTGCTGATGCGTTGCTTGCAGCGCGGGGATACGGCGCGGAAATACCCATATCGAACAATTTAACGACCATTGACGATTTGAGAATCGTCGAATTGAATTTTAAGCTCAACCATAAAGCCCGTTAATTAGCGGGCGAATTTTTGCGGACATCCTGTATTGAGGAGATTGATCATGAAGTTGCATATTAGGCGACCTCCTACTGCGGGCGTGGAGGCTGGCGCGGTCGATGCGGCGTATGGGGCGATCGAAGCGCCGGAGTCGGCAGACGCTTTCGCGAGTGCTGCGCAGACTGCTCAGCCACTTCGACCGATGAGCGCAGTATTACCACAAGGCGGTTCTCGGGTAGTTCAGACTGCGGAAATCGCAGAAGTTGAGGCAATGATGACTCGCAATGCCCTGACCAGCCTTCGAACGTTGCAGACGTTTTCTTACGTCGTGGCGCTACTGTTGTACCGCACTGAACCGTCGTATTACATCACGCTTAGCCAGGACGGACGGCTCTGGCGCGCGTTGCATGCGGCGGAATTTGAATCAGCGGAGGTGGCCTTTCGACATTTCGAGGAGCAGGCGGTACGCCTCGCAGACATTGAGTTGCGACGCACGCAGTTGGAAGCACAGAACGAGCACCTGGTCGCGATGATCGAGGAATCGGAAGCGCAGGTGGAGCGGCTTCGCACCGATCTCGACAATCATCTCGAGCAGACGCACCTTGTGAGTAACCGCCAACAGCAAGTTAGGAAGGAGGTGGCTCAACTCGAAGCGCAGCGACTTGCGTCACAGGCGCAGCTAAACAAGACAGTTCGTCTCATTCAACAGCTCCGTACAACTAGCAATGAACGCATTCCTAATTTGACCGTTCGTCGAATAGATATCTGAACATTACGAAGATGCAGTGAACAACCGGATTGGCTACCGGACGATAGCTGGAATATCGCTATTCGTCGTTTGGCTGACTGTAGGGTGCGTCGCTGGTTGGCTGGCGGGCGTGATCATGAATGGTGGAGGATTTGGTCTCGTTATCGGCATGCTGGTTGGAATTGTCGGCGCCGTCATTGGTGGGTGGTATCGACGATGGGCATCAGCCTTGGCGGCCGCATCCCGCCGTCGATCGTTATCGCAGTGATGGGCGCCGTGGTCTTGCTGTTTGTAATTCGACTGATTCGCGACGCCGATTGGGTGCGCTGCGGATTCATTTCGATTCTGCAGCGCGACCGATGCATGAGGGTTCTTGCACGGCGCTACGCCGACAAGGTTGGCAGAAGGATTGCGCTCGGATTTAACGGGCTAACGGAGGACAGATGTCGAGTGAGTCATTACAGACACTGCTGGCGCAACTGTCTGCGCTGGAGGCAAGGATTGCGGTGCGACGCGCGGCAATCCGGAATGATGTCGTAGAGCAGATCGTCAAGCTCATGCGGGAATATGAAATCACCGCGCGAGAGGTTGAAATACTGTTGAGCGTTGAGCAACGCAAGCGTATTCCACCACGATTTTGGGATCCAGATACGGGCGCCACGTGGTCAGGTCGCGGGAAGCGACCGCGTTGGATGCAAGGACGCAATCCGGAGGAGTTTCGGCTTCAACCAGATAGCGATTCAACCGGAGGGGATGTCGAAACGAAAGGGGGATGAGTGCGGTGGATCGCATGGGCCGCCGGTGGCGACACGGTTGCGATGTCGATCCGATGAGATGAGGCACCGTCATCGAATCAATGACAATGAAAAAGGGGGTATTAATGCCGTCGTGTTCGATCAGTCGTGCGGTAGTTCGGTGTGCGGTAATGGATGGAAATTCGATTCGGCGGCGTGAGTTGGCCGATGCACTAGCAAAGTTCGGCTATTTGACTGCCATGCTTGATACGCGAGATGCGCTAGTGGAGTATATGCGCGAGATAGTCGTTGATCTTGTTCTGGTGATGGAACCGACGCTTGACGAGCCGATCGCTCCATGGGTCGAGCAACTCAGAAACGATTCTGCTTTTGCCGAAACACCGTTAACCATCGTCGGAAGAGCGATTGAGAGTGAGATGGTCGCTGCTCTGATGGCTGGAGCAGACGTGTATCTTAACTGGCCGGTCTCGTACGAGCTGATCATTGCCCGACTCGGGGCTCTGCTACGTCGCGTCCGCAGATCTCATCCCGGTTCAAGAAACCAGTCGCATGGTTCTTACATTTTTTTTCCTGGTAGTGACCGAGTCTGTCTCGGCCGGGAACCGGTCCTGTTGACGAGAATGGAGCGTCGCGCCGCGCATTTGCTGTTTTCCCGGTACTTGTGTGTCGTCACATTTGAAGATCTTTGGCGCGCGATGTGGGAGGGCGTTTCGATGCAAGAGCCTCAACGGCACACCGTCTGCGTTCATATCTCACGCTTGCGCAGCAAGCTCAAGTTGAATGGCGAGTATGGTTACCATCTCCTGTCAGTGCGTGGCGAGGGATACAAGCTGGTATCTGCAGGTGAGAGTGTGTTATCTCAAGCTGTCAATTACTGATCGCGCGCGCCGCGCGCATCGACAAATGAGAAGCGTTCATACCGTTCAACGAGCCGGTACATATATGGCGAAACAGAAGATAATGCCGCCCGTACACTGCAGAAGTGTATGCGTGTGCCTTTGAGACCATTTTTCCGCTCACTGAAGAGGAGTGCTGGAGGTGCATACTATGGTTGTGTTCTCAAACGCCAACCTGATCACGCTGAGGCACTCAACAACCTTGGGGTATTCTCGATCGCGATGAGTTCGCCTGACAAGGTCGAAAACGCACGGCTCATTCAGCGCGTGAAACGCACGCCTCGAATTGACATGGGTTGAGGGCCGCGAACACCTGTCCAAACGTGTTGTGCGACGGGATGCCGTTGTGCAGCGGCATGTGGCCGCGCAGCCACTCCAGTTTCTTTTCCACCCAGATCTGAATGGCCGCCTAGCTGTCCGCGTCCGACAGGATTGCGCACACCGCCACTACCAGCATCTCCGACAAGTCATGTGCAGGCGTTCGGCTGCGTGGATCGCGCAACTCGCCGAACGCGTCTTCGATGATCAAGGTTTATGTCTCTTCCGTCCGATGTCTCCGCAAAAAGATAGTTGTAAACGCTTGATGCGCATCGGTTTACTACCTCGCGCGTAACTAATTGATTGGTTAACGTCCCTTCATGTGAGTTGGATGTCTGATTTGACAGTTGTTGAGACGGTTTTGCCATTGTGTAGGGTAGCATTGTCAATGTTTGACTGAAATGGTGGGCGAGCTGGTTTCTCGTTTAACGTAAGAAAAGGCCAGAAATTTCGTTGCGATGGTATCAATAAAATTATCACTTCCCGTGGCCATGATGGGATGATTCTTCATCAATTTGGTACCGGTGATGATGTGATAATTAGATAGTAGCCAGTCGGGATCGTAAGTAATGTCAGCTATTTTTTTGCCGTGGTTTAGCGCGGCAGGCAGGTGCATTGCACTATGTCTGGTCGCAGCACCAGGATTGCTCATTGGTCCGGTATGGGCAGACACAATGCCGGCGTCGCAGGCTGACAGCAGCAACTGGATTCGGCCAGCCGTTGAAGTCCCAATTGTCGATTCGATTAGGGATTCTACTGCCTATGTTCGACAAAAGGCGCTGAGCCTTATAGGCATTCCATATCGTAGGGGAGGGACTTCGCCGAAAAACGGGTTCGATTGCAGCGGGTTTGTTCAATACGTTATGCGCGCTGCGACGGGTGCGCGGATCGGGCGCACTGCTGCGATCCAGGCGACGGAGGGGCTTCCGGTCGAGCAGGGTCAGCTACAGGCTGGGGATCTCGTTTTCTTCAATACACTCGGTCGGAAGTTCTCTCATGTCGGGCTTTACCTCGGGAACGGTGAGTTCGTGCATTCGCCGTCAAAGGGAGGGCGTGTGCGTCTTGAGAGTCTATATAGTCCCTATTGGCAGCGCCATTATGTGGTCGGAGAACGGATGAAGACGTTTAACCAAAATGCGCTGCGTTCAAACGGCGAGTTCGCGGATGGGGAAAATGATGTCAAGGACGGTGTGCCGCCGGATGCTGGAAGCGTGCGGCACAGAATGGAGGATCAAAAGTAGTGGAATGCAGGAATAGAATTAGAATAGGAATCGGCGTTCTGTTTGTGATCGCAGATTTTGCTGATTTGTTGTGCGTAGTTTTAGAACCGATTGTTTCCTCTATTCAATAAGTGACTTCTACCAAACAGAATACACAATGGGCTTGACAATGATCGTCTCGTCGCTCTGATGCGATAAAATGATGGCGATCTGCTTCGATGAGTAATAGTGTTGTGCATTATACGGAAGAGGCCGTGGAGCAAAGAAATCATAAGAAAGGTATAGGGGATGTGAAAGGTTTGACATGGAATTCACCATCCGCCTCTGAACACGCGAATTACTTCGCCAAATTTTATTTGGCCCATCGACAGAAGGTTTGTCTGATCGCTGCGCTGTTGCTGGCGTGGGCGTTTCTTCATGTCGCGCTGTATGTCATCCTTGCATGACCGATTCAAGCTGAATCTGAGAAACTAAGAAACAAGCGATGTTGCCAGCAGCCCTCGATGGCGACATCGACTTCAGGGCTCAAGGGGTCGAATCGCTAGTTGATGCACATGTCGCGTGCACACGAGAGGTACCCGTTCGACTGGACCGGCCAGCCTTCCGTAGACATCTTCGAGCCATAATTTATGGCAACCGAGGAGATCAGTATGAGCGGCAAGCATTACACCGATGAGTTCAAGATCGAAGCGGTCAAGCAAGTCACCGAGCGAGGCCATTCGGTAGCAGATGTGGCCCAGCGTTTAGGCATTACGACGCATAGCCTGCATGCCTGGCGAGCGAAGTTCGATAAGCCGGATGTCGTGCGGCAGGCGGAATTGGACCAGAGTACCGAGGTGAAGCGACTGAAGGCCGAACTCAAGCGGGTGACCGAGGAGCGCGACATCCTAAAAAAGGCCGCGACGGGTTCAACCGGTGAATGCAACACCGATGCTGGCGTTTAGTGCGTTCCCAGGGCCACGGCGCGAGCCAAGGCATGGGCGCACGTAAGCGAGGATGTGATGTTCCAGTCGCCCAGCAGAGGCGCAGGATCGCGCCGTGCCAGGTCATTGGGAGGGGGACTTGCTCATTGGCCTATACCGATCCGCCATCGGGACGTTGGTGAAAAGATCAAGTCGCTTCACCATGCTCGTGCACTTACCTCGGGAGAGCGGCTATGGACTGATTCCGCGCACGAAGAATGGGCCCCCGCTGGCCGGCTACGGAGCTGTCACGATGGCCAACGCGCTCAAGAAGACCGTGACGGACCTGCCTGCCCAGTTGTGGCGATCATTGACTTGGGATGGTGGCAAGGAGTTGTCCGATCACGCCCGCTTCACGATCGAGTTCGGTGTGAAGGTCTTCTTTGCTGACCCGCACAGCCCATGGCAGCGTGGCACGAACGAAAACACGAACGGCCTTCTACGGCAATACTCCCCGAAGGGCACAGACCTGTCTCGGTGGAGCGCTCGAGAGATTCAAGCCGTTGCCAATACATTGAATGCCAGGCCCCGGAAAACGCTTGATTGGAAGACCCTGGCCGAAGCTCTGGACGAGCCCTGAGATCTGTTCAACAATTTAGAGTCGCTAACACAAGTTATCCACGAAGCGTGAGCAGATGACGGTGGCGGCGAGGAAGAGAAGCGCGACATGAATATCGAGTCGGCGCTCGACGCGAATACGAAGTTTGCCGAAACCCGCAATATTGATCCGCAGATGGCTGCCATGGGATGTAGCAATACACAACGTCGTAAGAGGTCTGAATCAAATGCGCAGTCTTTATCTCGACATCTCGGTGCGGCAGACACTCACGCCCGAGATGGCCAGCCAACGCTGCCTTTTTGCCCCGGGGGTGGTCCTTTGTCAAGCGACATCCAGCGGAACGGTGGGTGGCTGCCCCTACGCCGCAGATACGTTGCTGTTGTTGGAACTGGAGAGGGCCCGGCAGGCGAGTGGTGACGAATCGATGATTTTCCTTGCCGACACTTGGAGTCGCTGCCCGGCCGAGCAATGGGTGCCGGCGATGCTGGAAGGGCGTATGGAGGCGAGCCACAACCGCTCACGGACAATAAGATCCGCTTCGTTTGCCTCGTAGCCGTTCTCCAAGATTGAAATGGCCCGAAGAAATCAGGCGGTCGGGACCGCATGCCAGCATCGTGGTGGCTTGTAGGAAGCGTCCCGAATGCAACCGAGCCCGCGAGGGCAATTTTCGCGGCATTTCGGCGGGAAACCGCTCGGTGTCCCTTTGTCGTCAGGGCGTTGCGGCCGATGTTGGATTGCCGCTGAGTCAAACATGGGTAGGATTGTGGGTGGGAGGCTATCTGCAATTGCGGGAGTCTTACCTGGCGGGTTTCCGCGGGCGATGGTTGTAGTCTGCTGCCTTCCGCCACACGGCCCTTCCTGGCTTTTCCGATCTCGTCCGTTGATGTCCTCTAGATCGCTGATTTTAAAGCGGTTTGTGGGTAACGACGTGCTTGCGACTACCGTTTACGTCCCGCACAATTTCCTCACGAAGTATGGGTAGCGATGTGGGTTTGTGGGTATGGAGGGCAACATGGCGGGACGACAGTTGCATCGACTCAGCGCTCTGCGGGTCGCAAAAGAAGTAGCTCCGGGTCATTACGCGGATGGCGGCGGCCTCTACATGCAGATCGCGAACAGTGGTGCGCGTTCATGGGTGTTCCGGTTCAAACTGAACGGGCGCATGCGGGAGATGGGGCTTGGTCCGCTCTCGCGGGTCTCTTTGGGCGAGGCGCGCAAGCTGGCCGCCGGGTACCGTGACATGGTCAGGGACCTGATCGATCCCATCCTGGCGCGACGTGAGCAGCAGCGAAGGCAACTGCTCGACATATCGCCGGCCTCCAACGTGACGTTTCGTGAAGCAACTGAAGCGTTTATCCGTGCGCACGAATCTCAGTGGCGAAATCGCGAGCATGTCCAGCAGTGGGAGAACACGCTCAAGACTTACTCGTATCCGGTGATCGGTGACGTCCGGGTGCGTGACATTGACACCGCGATGATCGTGCGAATCCTTCAGCCGATCTGGACGAAGAAGGCAGAGACTGCGCGCCGTGTGCGTGGCCGCATCAAGGCGATTCTCGACGCAGAGACGGTGCTGGGTCACCGTGTCGGCGGCAACCCGGCACGATATGTTGACCATTTGCAACTCGTGTTGCCGCGGTCGAAGAAACGCTCGCAGGTGAACCATCACCCTGCACTACCCTGGGAGGACTTGCCTGCGTTTATCCGCGAGCTTGAGCAACGTCCGCGGCGTGCTGCGCGTATGTTGCATCTGCTCATCCTCACGGCGAACGTCGCGCCGAACTTGAGCAGCAGTTCGAGACTATCGCGTTGCCGGTTGATGTCGTCGGCAGCCTTGGCGCCGAGTCCGCATTCGCGGCCTTCGAAGAGGAGCGCAAGCAGATACAAGCTGGCATCGATGCCGTGGTTCTCACCATCGATGCGCTTGAGACTAAGATGAACGAGCTTCGCTCGCTCAAACGAACGAAGGCAATCCTTACGGATTTCCGCGAGCACTATGCAGCCAGTCGTATTGCATTGCAATTGCACCCCGTGCCGACCAAGAACATGCAACTGGCGTCGCGTCCTTCGCTTTCGGGCAGCGGCGGCCCGCGGTCCATACTGGCTTATTACGCCGCCATCTGGCGTACCGTGCAGGGAAAGTCGGGTACGTACGACGTCCCGGTGGTTATTGATTCTCCCAACCAGCAGGCTCAAGACGATCTCAACCTTCCGGCCGTTCTAAGCTTCATCGCGAAGGATCTGCCTACCGGCATGCAGCTCATCGTCGGCCTAGAGACGCCAACCAACTTCTCTTTCGACCGCGAAGTGATCCTCACGCAGAAGTATGGGATGCTCATCGAGACAGACTGGGAGGCCACTCTGGCACTAGTGACGCCGCTCCTTAGAAAGATGTACGACGCAACCTTGGCACAGAGCCGTAAGCACCCGGTAAAGGCACCGAGGCTCGGGAGGTGCCGCTGATCAAGCCACGGCGAGCGTCCAGCGATGCGGAAGCAGCGACGCGATGTCGTTGGCACGATGCGTGGGCAGTCGGGTGAGCACGT
>NZ_SSWO01000028.1:0-77237 GCF_004803625.1 Burkholderia sp. LS-044 | reverse complement strand
GGCGAGCGCCGGTGCCGATGCGCCGAGGGCCGCGAGCCTGCCGCCGATCCGGCGCCCGCACCGGCCGCGCCGGCCCGCCAGTGACGCGCAGCCGCTCGTCGCCACGCCGCGCGACGACAACCACCGTGCGACGGCCTCCGCGAAGGCGGCGGACGCCGGCACCGCTCATTAACGGAGAAAGGCATGCAATTCGACAAGCGCGCCTGGCTCGACAAGATCAAGCAGATGTTCGCGGGCTTCGACCGCCCGCTCGCCCTCATCGTGTTCCTGCTGCTGTGCGTCGGCATCGTCACGCTGTACAGCGCGGCGATCGACATGCCGGGCCGCGTCGAGGACCAGTTGCGCAACATCCTGCTGACGTTCGTGCTGATGTGGGTGATCGCCAACATCCCGCCCACGACGCTGATGCGCTTCGCGGTCCCGCTCTACACGTTCGGGGTCACGCTATTGGTCGCGGTCGCGCTGTTCGGGATGACCAAGAAAGGCGCGAAGCGCTGGCTGAACGTCGGCGTCGTGATCCAGCCGTCGGAGATCCTCAAGATCGCGACCCCCCTGATGCTCGCGTGGTACTACCAGCGCCGCGAAGGCGGGCTGCGCTGGTACGACTTCATCGCCGCGTTCGGGATCCTGATGGTGCCGGTCGGGCTGATCGCCAAGCAGCCCGACCTCGGCACGGGCCTGCTCGTGTTCGCGGCCGGCTTCTTCGTGATCTACCTCGCCGGCCTGTCGTTCAAGCTGATCGTGCCGGTGCTCGTCGCGGGCGTGATCGCGGTCGGCTCGATCGCCGTGTTCGAAGATCGCATCTGCCAGCCAGAAGTGCAGTGGCCGCTGATGCACGACTACCAGAAGCACCGCGTGTGCACGCTGCTCGACCCGACTTCCGACCCGCTCGGCAAGGGCTTCCACACGATCCAGGCCGTGATCGCGATCGGCTCGGGCGGCGTGCTCGGCAAGGGCTACCTGAAAGGCACGCAGGCGCACCTCGAGTTCATTCCGGAGAAGCACACCGACTTCATCTTCGCGGTGTTCTCCGAGGAATGGGGGCTCGTCGGCGGGCTCGTGCTGCTGACGCTTTACATGGCGCTGATCACACGCGGGCTCTATATCGCCGCGCAGGGCGCGACGCTGTTCGGCCGCCTGCTCGCGGGCTCGCTCACGCTCGCGTTCTTCGTCTATGCGTTCGTCAACATCGGGATGGTGAGCGGCGTGCTGCCGGTCGTCGGCGTGCCGCTGCCGTTCATGAGTTATGGCGGCACGGCGCTCACGACGCTCGGCATCGCGATCGGGATGATCATGAGCGTCGGGCGGCAGCGGCGGTTGATGAAGAGCTGACCGCGCGGTACGCATCGCAGAAAGAAAAACGGCGCCGCGGCGCCGTTTTTTTTCGACCGTCCTTGCCGAACGCGGCCGCGCGGCGCGGTGTGGCGCGACCTCCGTTCACGGCGCCGGCGCGTGCGTCCCGCCCGGCTCCGCGCCGGCACCCGACGCCGGCCCCTGCACCTTCAGCCGCGCACTCAGCTCCTTGAATTTCAGCCCGGCCGTCTCGTCGCCCTGCGCGGCCGCCGCCGCGTAATACGCCCGCGCGATGTTCAGGTTCTGCGCGACACCGTCGCCCCCGCGCTCGTAGAACGACGCGGTCACGTACTGCGCGGTCGGCTCGCCTGCATCGGCGGCCTGCTTGTACCACGCGAATGCCTGCCGGTTGTCGCGCGGCGTGCCGCGTCCGTCGAGGAACTGGTTCGCGAGCGACAGCGCGGCCTGCACGTGCCCCTGCTTCGCCGCCCGCAGGAACCAGCGATGCGCTTCGGCCGGATTGCGCGCGACGAACTCGCCGTCGTCGAGCATCCGCCCGTACACGTACTGCGCATGCGACATGTTCGCGTCGGCCGCGCGCTTCAGCCAGCGCAGCCCTTCGTCGACGTTCGCCGTCACGCCTTCGCCCGTCAGCAGCATCATCGCGTAGTTGAATTGCGCGAGACGGTCGCCGCGCTCGGCCGCGTCGTGGAACTGCACCAGCGCCGCGCGATAGTCGCCGGCGTTGTAGTCGGCGACCGCCGACTGCGTCTCGCGCGATGGATCGGGCTTCGCCTGCGGCGCGCCCGGTGCGCCCGCTGCAATACACACGCCATAGACGCCACACACGCACCACAGGCCGAGCATCGCGCCGATCCGCCTGCGCGCCCCGGCCCCACCCTGCACGCGCCCACGGCACGCACCGTCGCCATCGTTCATGACCGTACCTCCTGCAGCGCCTGCCGCGTGGCGCGCAACAGCCAGCTGACGTCGGCCGACAGCGTGATCATCCGGTAGCCGGCCTCGCGATACTGGCGCGCGGCCGCCGTATCGCCCGCGAAGATGCCGACCGCGACGCCGGCCTGCCGGCCGGCCGCGAGCACGCGCGCCATCGCGGTTTCGACGTCCGGGTGGCGGATATCGCCGAGATGTCCGAGGCTCGCCGCGAGATCGGCCGGGCCGACGAACAGGCAGTCGACGCCGGGCAGCGCCGCAATCCGCTCGACTTCGTCGACGCCGCGCGCCGATTCGATCTGCACGATCACCGCGACCTGCGCGTTCGCCGTCTGCACGTAATCTCGGCGCATCCCGAACGCTGCCGCGCGCACCATGCCCGCGACACCGCGCAGCCCGTCCGGCGATTCGGGCGACGGATAGCGCGTCAGCCGCACCGCGTGCGCGGCGTCGTCGACCGTCTCGATGCATGGAAACATCAGCGTGCGCGCGCCGGCATCGAGCGCGCGCTTCACGAGCCACGGCTCGCGCGCCGGCACGCGCACGACGGGTTCGCTCGGCAGATGGGCGGCCGCGATCGCGCGCAACTGCGATGCAACATCGCGGCTGTCGTTCGGCGCGTGCTCCATGTCGATGCAGAGCCAGTCGTAGCCGGCATGCGCGAGCGCTTCCGCGGCCGAGTCGCTGCCGAGCGACAGCCACAGGCCGTACAACGGGTCGTCGCCGTCGTGCAGGCGTTGTTTGAGTGAATTGGTGAGCGTGCTCATCGATACGGCCTCCTGGACGGAACGGCAATCGAACGGGACAAGCAACGGGCAAAGCGGAGCGCGACACGCCGTGCAGCGAAGCACGGCGGCGCCAGGACCGGGCCCTGGATCGTTGGTCGGCCGTGGATGGCCGATCTGACAGCGCCGGCCGCGCGATCGCGCACGGCCGCGTTTTCCGGCGCCACGCAACGATCATAGCGCGGCGTTACGCGGAATGTGGGAACGGACGGGGGCGGGACGAAGCCGCGGGGTGCGGCGTCAGGCAGCCCGCGCCGGCTGGCGGGGCTGCCGGGAAGGCGGGATCAGCGGCCGGGCTGGCGTTCGACGTCGGCCCAGCAGTTCGGCGTTTCGTACAGGCGCACGCGCTCGAGCCGCAGGTTCACGCCGTAGTGCGCGTCGTACACGTTCGCGAGGATGTCGAACGCGATCGCCGCGAGGTTCTCGACGGTCGGGATCCGGTCGATCACGACCGTCTTGTGGTCGGCCATCTGCTCGAGGAACGAGCGCACGACCTCGTCGCGGGCGTAGACCAGGAACGCGTGGTCCCACTTGCCGACCAGGTGCTCCATCGCGAGCGCCTTCACGTCGGCGAAATCCATCACCATGCCGCGGTCGGGCGCCCCCTCGGTATCGACGAGATCGCCGCGCAGCGTGACTTCGAGCACGTAGCGATGACCATGCAGGTTCCGGCACTGGCTGCGGTGATCGGGAATGCGGTGGCCCGCGTCGAATTCGAGTTTTCGGGTAATCAGCACGATGTCAAAAGCCGTGGCTCAGGGAATGTTCAGATATTTGTGGGTCTGCATCGACAGCCGCCACTGCGGATGACGCTTGCACCAGTCGATTGCGAGCTTCGTATTGAGGTCGCGCGACGGGCCGTCCATCGGCTGGACGAGGAAGTATTCGAAGTCGAGCTTCGCGTAGTCGGCCAGCCGCTGGTTGTCCTGCGGGATCACGACCTTCAGTTCGTTGCCCTTCGTGACGACGAGCGGCGCGTCGGCCTTCGGGCTCACGCAGATCCAGTCGATCGATTCGAGCACCGGCAGCGAACCGTTGGTCTCGATCGCGATCTCGAAGCCGGCCGCGTGCAATGCGTCGACGAGCGGCTGGTCGAGTTGCAGCATCGGCTCGCCGCCCGTGCAGACGACGAAGCGGTGCGCCTCGCCCTCCGGCCACAGGCCGGCGATCGTCGCGACGAGCGCTTCGGCGTCCTTGAACTTGCCGCCGTTCTCGCCGTCGGTGCCGACGAAGTCGGTATCGCAGAAGCGGCACACGGCCTCCGCACGATCCTCTTCGCGGCCCGACCACAGGTTGCAGCCGGCGAACCGGCAAAACACGGCCGGCCGGCCCGCGTTCGCGCCCTCGCCCTGCAACGTGTAGAAAATTTCCTTGACCGCGTAAGTCATCGTGCTTCGTCCGGCTCGCGCCGCTCGTTGTCGATCAGAATCCGTTATTCATTCAGCGCTGCCGGCGCACCCGCGTCACAGCGGCGCTTCGGTCACCCGCTCGCCCTTCAGGTAAGCCTCGTAGCCGCGCTTGCGCAGCTTGCAGGCGGGGCATTCGCCGCAGCCGAAGCCCCATTCGTGCAATTCCGCGCGCTCGCCCACGTAGCACGTGTGCGTCTCGACGCGGATCAGTTCGACGAGCGCTTCGCCGCCGAGCTGCTCGGCGAGCTGCCACGTCTGCGCCTTGTCGAGCCACATCAGCGGCGTCTCGAGCACGATGCGCGTGTCCATCCCGAGGTTCAGCGCGACCTGCAGCGCCTTCATCGTGTCGTCGCGGCAGTCGGGGTAGCCCGAGAAATCGGTCTCGCACATTCCGCCGACCAGCACACGCAGCCCGCGGCGATAGGCGATCGCCGCGGCGATCGTCATGAACATCAGGTTGCGGCCCGGCACGAACGTGTTCGGCAAGCCGTTCGCCGCCGTCTCGATCTCGATCGTGCGCGTCATCGCGGTATCGCTGATCGCGCCGAGCACCGACAGGTCGATCATGTGATCGTCGCCGAGCCGGTCCGACCATGCGGAAAAATCGCGCTTCAGTGCTTCGCGCACGCCTTCGCGACACTCGAGCTCGACGCGGTGGCGCTGGCCGTAATCGAAGCCGAGCGTCTCGACCGTCTGGTAGCGTTCCAGAGCCCAGGCCACGCACGTGGCCGAGTCCTGCCCGCCGGAAAACAACACGAGCGCGCCGTCTTTAGCGTCTGTCCGAATCACCGTGATACTCCGTGAATGTGTAGGCTCGCGTCGCGCTGCGCCCCGGGGCCGGCTGCCGCCGGGCGGCCCGACGCGTGCCGGCCTGGGCCGGCTCGACCAGTATAGGCAGCGCAATCGGCCGCGAACGCGGCGGAGCGCTTATACCGCCCATCGCGCGGCATCGTTGCCGCGCGCCACGGCGGCGCCACGCTGGCAGCCTGCCGTGCGCATGAAGCGATGCGCTAAGTTATTGAGCGGACACGGATTTTATCATGCCATCTCGAATACTGCCGGGCTCGCGGGCCCGCGGACCTCATCACGCCAACCCCACCACAAACGAAAAACCCCAAGAACCTTCCGATTCTTGGGGTTTTAATTCTGGTGGCCTGGGACGGAATCGAACCATCGACACGCGGATTTTCAATCCGCTGCTCTACCAACTGAGCTACCGGGCCAACGAAGAATGAAAGTATATCGAGCTATTCGTACCTGAGCAAGTGTTTTCGCAAAATATTTTATACGGCGCCTTCGGACGGTTTCTTGCCGAGCTCGACACCGAGCTGCTTGAGCTTGCGATACAGGTGCGTGCGCTCGAGGCCCGTCTTTTCCGCGACGCGCGTCATGCTGCCGTTTTCGCGCGCGAGGTGATATTCGAAGTACGCACGCTCGAACGCATCGCGCGCTTCACGCAACGGAATGTCGAACGGGATCGCGGCCGTCTGGCCCGCGAGGCCGAGCGCCGAAGCCATGTCGTCGCCGAGCGTCGGCAGCGCGGCCGCGGATGCGACCGCCGCCGGGCCCGCCGGCTGCCCCGCACCGGCCTTCGCCGCCGCGTTCGCGGACACCGGCGCCGCACCGCGTGCGAGGCCGTGCTCGACGGACTTCAGCAGCTTCTGCAGCGCGATGGGCTTCTCGAGGAAATCGAGCGCGCCGATCTTCGTCGCCTCGACGGCCGTATCGATCGTCGCGTGCCCGGACATCATGATCACGGGCATCGTCAGCAGCCCCTGCGCCGCCCACTCCTTGAGCAACGTCACGCCGTCGGTATCGGGCATCCAGATATCGAGCAGCACGAGATCGGGCGCCTGATTCAACCGGTATTCCCGCGCGGCCTGCGCGTTCTCCGCTGCCTCGACGACATGTCCTTCATCGCTGAGGATCTCCGAGAGCAATTCCCGGATGCCCATTTCATCATCTACCACCAGGATGGTTGCCATTTACGCTGCCTTTGTCTGCTCACTTGCTTTTGTCTTGGCGGGAGCCGTCCCGTCCTGCACGCCCGATTCAGCGCCTGGCGCATCGCTCGCCATCTGCAGGAACAGAATCGACACCTGCGCACCCTCGACGGTCTCGCCGTGCATGCGATTGCGCAGATCGATCCGCGCACCGTGCTCATCGACGATTTTCTTGACCGTGGCCAACCCCAGCCCCGTGCCCTTCGCCTTCGTCGTCACATAAGGCTCGAACGCGCGGGTCAGGATGCGCGCCGGAAAACCGGGCCCGTTGTCGGACACGGTAAGACGTACCGCGACGCGTGTTTTGCCCTCGGCGTCGGGATCGCCATATTCTACTGTCTTGGTTTCGATCAACACACGCGGATGCGCTGTCTCCGCGACCGAATCCTGCGCATTCTGCAGCAGGTTGTGAATCACCTGGCGCAATTGCGTCGCGTCGCCGCGAATCACCGGCAGCGACGGCGCGAGCTCGGCGACGATCGCGCTCTTGCCTTCGCCCACCCCGTACAGCCCGAGCACCTCGCTCGCCAGTTCGTTCAACTGCAGGTTCGCGAGCACCGCCGGCGGCGTGCGCGCGTATTCGCGGAAATCGTCGACCATCCGCTTCATCGCAGCCACCTGGTTGACGATCATCGTCGCGCCGCGCTTGAGCACATCGGCGTCGGGCGGCGCGAGCTTGTCGGACAGCTTCATCTGCAACCGCTCCGCCGACAGCTGGATCGGCGTCAGCGGATTCTTGATCTCGTGCGCGAGCCGGCGCGCCACTTCGCCCCACGCAACCGAACGCTGCGCGGAAATCACGTCGGAAATGTCGTCGAACACGACGACGTAACCGGACGTCTGCGGATCGTCGGCCTGCCCCTCGATCGTCGATACGAGGCGCGTGCCGCGCACGAGCAGCGTCAGCGGATCGGCTTCGCCCGGCACCTCGATCGCGAACTGCTGCTGCCAGTGGCCGCGATCGCCGCTGCCGCCGTCGGATGCCGCCTCGCGATCGGCGAACGCCTTGCGCACCATCGCGCCGAACCCGGCGGCCACGCCGATCCGGTCGAGCGTCGTGCCGATCAGCGCGTTGAACGGCTGCCGGAAGATCCGCTCGGCGCCGCGATTGGCCGTCGTCAGCCGGAACTGGCGGTCGAGCACGAACACGCCGGCCGTCAGGTTCGCGAGGATGCTCTCGAGATACGTCTTCGAATGCTCGAGCGCGACGCGGTTCTTCTCGACCGCGAGCCGCGCCTCGGACAACTGGCGCGTCATCGCGTTGAACGACTGCGTGAGGAAGCCGAGCTCGTCGCGCGTCTTGATCTCGCGCTTCGGCGTGTAGTCGCCTTCCGTGATCTCCTTCGTGCCCTGTGCGAGCAGGAACAGCGGCCGCGCGAGCTGCTGGCCGAGCGCGAGCGCGAGCATCATCGCGATGAAGGTCGCGAGGAACAGCGCGAGCGTCAGCGTGCCGATGTACATCTTGCGCAACCCCGTGCGGCCGAGCGCCTTTTCCTGGTACTCGCGATACGCGCGCTGCACGGCATCCGCGTTGTGGGCAAGGGTGGGCGGCACCGGCTGGGTGAGTTGCAGGAAGCGCTCCGCCGGCTGCAGCAGCGATGTCGACGCATCGGGAATCGGCCGCACGACGCGCAGCCGCAGCGCGCCCTTCGCGCCGTGCGCGCGCGGGTCGCCGTCGACTTCGCCCTCGATCGCCGCATACGCGCCGTGTTCGCGCGCCTGGCTCAGCATCAGCGGCGTCGGCAGGTCGTCCGGAATCAGCGCCGCGAAATTGCCCGACGCCTGCGCGACGATATGCAGGTCGGGTGCCGCGCCCGAGCCGCCGCGGCTCGGCTCGACGATCGTCGCGTCCTGCACGCCGAACTGGTCGCGCAGCCGCAGCAGCGTGAGCGTCGTGCCGTTCGTGTTCGCGTCGGCGCTCGCGAGCTGGTCGGACATCAGCCGCGCCTTCGTCTGCAGATCGGACAGCGACGCATCGAGCATCCCGCGGCCGAGATTCAGGCCGGCCGTCAGCGCCGTCTCGACGTTCACGTCGAACCACGACTCGATGCTGCGCGACACGAACTGGTACGACACGATGTAGATGATCCCGCCCGGCACCACGCCGACGAGCGCGAAGAACACCGCGAGCTTCGCGAGCAGCCGCGTGCCGAACTTGCCCTTCCTCAGGCGCACGACGATCATCCCGATCAGCCCGAGCACCACGAGCAGGAACACGAGCGCGACGACGATGTTCGTCGCGTACAGCCACGAGTAGTAGCGATCGAAGAATTCGGTGTTCGCGCTCGCGGCCGCGAGCAGCACGAGCAGCAGCAATGCGGTGAGCGCGACGGTCGAGACGATCACGCGAACGAGGAGGCTCTTCCCGCTGGCCGCGCGGCGCACTTTATTTAGCACGTTCGGTCACCGTGAAGTTGAAGCGCTTCCAGTCCGACCCGAGCGTCCAGTCGCGGTTGTTCACCGCATCGACCTGGAACGGCTTCGGCATCAGCGCCGTATCGAGCTGCATCCGCACCGATGCCGTGTAGGTTTCGCCCGAGCGCACCTGGCTGCGGTCGATCACGTGCCACGACGTGATGTGCCTGATGACCGCAAGCGCATCCTTCAGCGACGGGAAACCGAGCTGCAGGCCGCCCGTCGACACGCGATACTCGCGCGTGAGCGGCTGGAACGACAGGCGGATCGTCTGCGACACCGATACCGGCTGTTCGTCAAGCCAGTACCAGCGCGCACGGCTCAACTCGAAATCCGTCGTGAAATACACCGGAATGCCTTTGTTGACGGCATCCTCAAGGCTCGGGTTCAGCTCGAAATCGAAGCGGGCATCGAGGCTCCAGCCGCTTCCATCGGCCTGGAGCGACGCGCGCTGCACGGCGATCGACTCGGCATGCGCCGGCCGGACGACAGCCAGGCACAGCGTCAACGCGACCATCAGGACGGCCGCGAGCCGAAGTGGAAAAAGGTGTTTGATCGTCACCGTTTCTGAAACCGCGCGTAGAAAAATCCGTCGTGATCGGTGTTCTGGTCGAGTGCGCCGGCGGCCGCCCCTCCCTGCACTCCGCCCGGCAGCAGTTGGCCGGGGGCGTCCAATCGTACCGCATCTTCACAGGCCGCTTCAAACCAGCGGGCCTGCAATTCGCCTTCTTCGGGGAAGACCGAACAGGTCACGTAAAGCAGTTCGCCGCCCGGCTTCACGAGCGGCCACAACGCCGACAGGATGCGACGCTGTTCCGTGACGAGCGCCGGGATGTCGGCCTCGCGACGCAGCCAGCGGATGTCCGGGTGACGACGCACGATACCGGACGCCGAGCACGGCACGTCGGCCAGGATACGATCGAACGGGCGCCCGTCGTACCACGCGTCGGGCGCACCCGCGTCGCCGACGCGCACGTCCGCCGCGAGCGACAGCCGCACGAGGTTCTCGCCGATCCGCGCCGCGCGCGCGGCGTCGCTTTCCAGCGCAACGACTTCCGCATCGGCGAGTTCGAGAATATGACCGGTCTTGCCGCCGGGCGCCGCGCATGCGTCGAGCACGCGCATGCCGTCACGCGCACCAAGCCATTCGGCTGCGAGTTGCGCACCGGCATCCTGCACCGACACGACGCCGTCGGCAAACCCCGGAATGTGATCGACCGGCAGCGCCGACGCGAGCCGCACTGCATGCTTGCCGATCGCGGTCGCTTCGATTCCGCTCGCCCGCAGCGTATCGAGATACGCGTCGACGCTCGCGCGGCGCGCATTCACGCGCAGCGTCAGCGGCCCCTGGCGCTCGCCGGCCGCGAGGATCGCCTGCCATGCGTCGGGCCATGCGCGCTTCACCGAATCGACCCACCACGCGCGGTAATTCCAGCGCGCGACGACATCGTCCTGCAGCGCCGCGACGAGCGCGTCGCGCTCGCGCAGGAAACGACGCAGCACCGCGTTGACCATCCCCTTCGCGAACGCGCATTCGCGGCGGGCGCCGATTACGGTCACGGCCTGGTCGACCACCGTGAACGGCGGATACGCGGCCTCGTCCGCCGGATCGAGCAGCAGCGCGAGCGCGCCGGCAAGGACTGCGTGCACGTGCGCGGGCGGCGCCTTGCTGACGAGCCGGCCGATCAGCCAGTCCGCACTGCCGAGACGGCGCATCGTCCGGTAGGCGACGTCCTGCGTCGCCCCGCGCGCAAGTGCCTGCGTACCGGACGCCATCTGCGCGAAAACCGCCGAGAGTGCCGCCGGCAGCGCGGTGCCGCGTCGTACCGCATCGACCGCCTGCGCGGCCGCGTCGAGCGCGAAGCCGAGCGAATCGGGCGCGAGATGCAGCGCGGACAGGCGCGCCGGGCGGCCGGAAGAAGACGGAGCGGTAGAACGGGTTCGTGTCATCGGAGCAAATTCGGCAAACAAGCGCGGCAAGCAAATACGGCAAACGGCGGGATCGCGGCACTCGCATGGCCCGCGGTCCCAAACCGGGCATTGTAGCGTGCGACGTTGCAGCCCCTTTGGCCCCTTTACGGCACGCACAAATGAAAACCCCGCAGCGCGAAGCGTGCGGGGTGGCATGACGGCCCCCGAACGGCAACTGCCGCACGGGGTGCCGAGGCTCAATCGAAGCGGCCGGTACGCGCCATCTCCATCAGGCGCGCGATGCGCTCCTCGGTGGCCGGGTGCGTCGAGAACAGGTTCTGCAATCCGCCACCATGCAGCGGATTCATGATCATCATCTGCGCCGTGGCCGGATGCGCTTCCGCCGCCTGGAACGGAATGCCTGCCGCATAGCGATGGATCTTGTCGAGCGCGGTCGCGAGCGACTGCGGATCGCCGGAAATCTGCGCGCCGCCGCGGTCGGCCTCGAACTCGCGTGCCCGCGAGATCGCCATCTGGATCAGCGCGCCGGCGATCGGCGCGAGCAGCGCGACCGCGATGCCCGCGATCGGGTTGGCCGGCCGGCCGTTCTCGTCACGCCCGCCGAAGAACATCGCGAAGTTCGCGAGCGCCGAGATCGCGCCCGCCATCGTCGCGGTAACCGTCGAGATCAGGATGTCGCGATGCTTCACGTGTGCAAGCTCGTGCGCCATCACGCCGCGCATCTCGCGCTCCGACAGCACGCGCAAGATGCCCGTCGTCGCGGCGACCGCCGCGTGCTCGGGGTTGCGGCCCGTCGCGAACGCGTTCGGCGCATCCTCGTTGATCAGGTAGACGCGCGGCATCGGCAGGTTCGCGCGCGTGGCCAGCTCGCGCACCATCCGGTAGAACTGCGGCGCCGTGTTCTCGTCGACTTCCTGCGCGTTGTACATGCGCAGCACCATCTTGTCGGAGAACCAGTACGAGAAGAAATTCATGCCGAGCGCGAACAGCAGCGCGATCGTCATGCCGCGCGAGCCGCCGATCATCCCGCCGATCACGATGAACAGGGCCGTGATCGCGGCCATCAGCATCGCCGTTTTGACCCAATTGAACATACCCACTCCTTATCCGTCAGGGGACCCGCCGCTCATCACAAGGCACGGCGAAAAATTGTAAGCGATTTGTTAGATAAGGTCTTGCCGGAAAAATTCAATCTCAGCGTTGCGATGCCGCAAGACGAAGGCCGAGGCCGACGAAAGCGCTGCCGACCGTGCGGTCGAGCCACTTCCTGACACCCGGCTTGCCGGAAAAGCGCGCCGTGACACTGCCCGCGACCCAGGCGACGAGGCTGGTCCACACCGTGCTCATCGCGACGAACACGCCGCCGAGGGTCAGGAACGCCAATGCCTTGTGCGGGCTGTCGGCCGACACGAATTGCGGGAAGAACGACACGAAGAACAGCACCACCTTCGGGTTCAGCACGTTGGTCCAGAAACCCTGCATGAACAGCTGGCGCAGCGGCTTCGCGGCTTGCGCGGCCGCCTTGCCCGACGGCTCGCCTGCCTGCTTCGCGATGATCATCCGCACGCCGAGGTAGATCAGGTAGGCGGCGCCAACCAGCTTGATCACCGTGAACGCGGCAGCCGATGCCGCGAGCAGCGCGGTCAGGCCGAATGCGCAGGCGAGCGCGTGCACGCAGCAGCCGGCCGAAATGCCCAACGCCGACATCAGCCCCGCGCCACGGCCCTGCGCGACACTGCGGCCGACGATATAAGCCGTATCGGGGCCGGGCGTGACGTTCAGCAGGAAGACTGCCAGCACGAAGAAGCCGAAATGGGTGATGCCGAACATGAAAACCTCGAAACCGGAGAGCGCAGGGAAATTCTACGCGCGCCCGCCGCACCGCGCGACTCGGCCGTCCGGCCGATTGCGCACGCCCGGCAGGCCGTGTCGAATGGCGGTCAGGCCGCCTCAGGCAGCGTCGGTCAGCGCAAAACGCTGGCCCGCGGCGAGCGGCGAACCGGCCAGGAACTCGCGGGCGGGCAGCCGCTTGCCGCCCGGCTTCTGCAACTGCGTGACGCGCAGCGCACCGCTGCCGCACGCGACGACCACGCCTTCCGGCGCGGCTTCGACGATCGTGCCGGGCAGCGCGTCGCCGCGCGCCGCCACGGGCTCGGCCGCCCACAGCTTGATCGCCGCGCCATCGAGCGTCGCGACGCCGCCCGGGAACGGATCGAACGCACGCACCTGGCGCGCGAGCACGTCGGCCGGCTTGCGCCAGTCGAGCGCCGCTTCATGCTTGCCGATCTTTTCCGCGTAAGTCACGCCGTCGGCCGGTTGCGGCGTGGCCGGCAGCACACCGTCGCGCTCGAGCTGCACGAGCGCGTCGACGATCAGTCGCGCACCTTCGGCAGCGAGCCGGTCGTGCAGGGTCGCGGTCGTCTCGTCCGGCGCGATCGCGATGCGCGCCTCCTCGATCATCGCGCCGGTGTCGAGGCCGATGTCCATCTGCATCAGCGTGACGCCCGTCTCGGCGTCGCCGGCCTCGATCGCGCGGTGGATCGGCGCGGCGCCGCGCCAGCGCGGCAGCAGCGATGCATGAATGTTGATGCAGCCGCCACGCGGAATGTCGAGCACCTCCTGCGGCAGCAGCAGGCCGTATGCGGCGACCACCATCACGTCATGCGGAGTCGAGCGCAGTAGCTCGATCGCGTCGGCCGCCTCCGCCGGGTACTTGCCCGCGCGGCGCAGCGACGGCGGCTGCGCGACGGGCATCCCGTGCTCGACGGCGTAGCGCTTCACCGCGCTTGCCTGCAGCTTCATCCCGCGCCCGGCAGGACGATCGGGCTGGGTCAGCACGAGCGGCACCGGAAAACCGGCCTCGTGGATCGCGGCCAGGGCAGCCGCGGCAAATTCCGGCGTGCCGGCAAAAATCACGCGCAACGTATGGTTCATGACAGCTTTCGGGGTCGGGCAGGGCGAACGCGCGTCACATCGCGCGTTCGAGTTTCTTCATCTTCGTCTTGATGCGCGTCTGCTTGAGCGGCGACAGGTATTCGACGAACACGCGCCCCATCAGGTGATCCATCTCGTGCTGGACGCACACGGCCAGCAGGCCCTCGCAGTCGAGCTCGAAGGTCTCGCCCTGCTCGTTGAGCGCACGCACGCGCACATGATCGGGACGCTCGACTTCGTCGTAGATGCCGGGCACCGACAGGCAACCCTCTTCGTAGATCTGCTTCTCGTCGCTCGACCACACGATCTCGGGGTTGATGAACGCGCGCAGCTCGTTCTTTTCCTCGGAGACGTCGATCACGATCACGCGCTCGTGCACGTCGACCTGCGTGGCCGCCAGGCCGATGCCAGGCGCTGCGTACATGGTTTCGGCCATGTCGGCGACGAGCTTGCGGATCCGGTCGTCGACCTTGTCGACGGGCTTTGCGACCTTGTGCAGCCGCTTGTCGGGGTAATGAAGAATATTGAGTAAAGCCATGGCGTTCGGTATTCGGTGGGGCGGCATGCCGCATCGGCCATCCGGCCAGCTGGCGGTGCCGCCGGGATGCAATGAAGATGAGGCGGACGCGCGGCGAATCAATGCCGCGGATCACGCCTCCTGCAATTGGCCGGGCGCCTGCGCGCGCGGCCCTGTCGAGTATTTCGGATGATGAAAATTTTATCATGGCGCCACGCGGTCCGCTGGCCGCCGCATTCGAGGAGCGTCTCATGTCGCCGCGAGTGCTGACCACCTCCGCGCTGCGTGCGTGGCTGCAGCTCGCGCATGCGCCCGGCCTCGCACCCGCCGTGCTGCAGGCACTGCTCGACGCGTTCGGCTCGCCGGATGCGCTGCTGCGCGCGTCCGGCCAGGCGATCGCCGCCGCAACCAGCCCCGCCGCGGCCCAGGCCGTGCGCGCGAGCGAGCGCGGCGACCTCGACGCGCGCACCGACGCCGTGCTCGCCTGGCTCGACGCGCCGGGCAACGCGCTCGTCACGCTCAACGATCCGGCCTACCCGCCGCGGCTGCGCGACCTGCACGATCCGCCGCCGCTGCTATATGTAAAGGGCCGTCTCGACCTGCTGCACGCGCGCGGTCTCGCCGTGGTCGGCAGCCGCCACGCGACGCCGCAGGGTCTCGCCGACGCGACGCGCTTCGCCCGCGAGCTGTCCGACGCCGGGCTTCCGATCGTGTCGGGCCTCGCGCTCGGAATCGACGGCGCCGCGCATCGGGGCGGGCTCGACGGCCGGTCAGGCACGGTCGCGGTGATCGCGACCGGCGCCGATCTCGTCTACCCGGCGCGACACCGTGCGCTCGCCCACGAAATCGCCGCTCACGGCGCGATCGTGTCGGAATGGCCGCTCGGCACACCGGCCCGCGCCGCACACTTCCCGCAACGCAACCGGCTGATCGCCGCGCTCGCGATCGGCGCGCTCGTCGTCGAGGCCGCCCCGCGCTCCGGCTCGCTGATCACCGCGCGGCTCGCGAACGAACTGGGGCGCGATGTGTTCGCGATGCCGGGCTCGATCCACGCGCCGCTCGCGCAGGGCTGCCACGCACTGATCCGCGACGGCGCGAAGCTGACGGCGGCGCCGCTCGACGTGCTCGAGGAGTACGGGCTGGGCGAACCGGCGGTTCGCGCGGCGGGCGATGCATCGTGCACCGGAAATCAGCTCGCCAGCGCCGCCAACCTCCGCGGAACCGAGGCCGCCGGTGTCGCGCAGGCCGATCCGCTCGTTGCAGCCGGCCCGCCGGCGCGAATCGAAGCATCGCCAGCGCGACCCCACAGCCCGTCCGAACAGGCCGTACTCGCCGCACTGGGATACGGCCCCGTCACCTACGAATGGCTCGCCGAACACAGCGGCCTGGCCGACGACGTGCTGCACGGCGCGCTGCTCGCGCTCGAGCTGGCCGGTCGGGTCGCGAGCGTCCCCGGCGGACGCTTCGCGCGCCTTGACGCAGCGCCCACCCCGGCCGCGCACGGCGTGCTACATTCCCCCGCATAGGGGCGGCCACGCCGCCGACGATATCCAAGGAAATCCATGCCCGCGCTGAACCTCGACACCGATGCGGATCGGATCGCCGAGCGCCTCGCCGATCCCGGCACGTTGCTCGTCGCCTGCCTGTGCGCCGAGTGGTGCGGCACGTGCCGCGACTACCGGACGGCCTTCGACCAGCTCGCCGACGCGCATCCGGACGCCTGCTTCGCCTGGATCGACATCGAAACGCATGCCGACCAGCTCGACGATCTCGACGTCGAGAACTTCCCGACGATCCTGATCGAAGATACCCACACCGCACGTTTCTTCGGCACGGTGCTGCCGCATGCGGCAATCGTCGAGCGGATGCTGTCCGACCTGAGTGCGGTACCCGGTGCGCCGCACGCACCGAAATTGCGCAACGTCCTGACCGTCGAAGCCTGAATTCACGAGCCGGCCCGGTGGTTTTGCGCCCGTTTGCGCGCGCCGCCGCGCCGGGCGCTTGCCGCCGTTGCGGGCCCCCTCTATGATGAGCCGCTTTTTGCACGCCGAGCCGCCGTCGCGTCGGCGTGTGCTATAAAGCGGTCGTTAAAGGGACCCACAACCGGCGAACCCGGTCTACCAACACACACCTGTCATGTCCAAAGCACTGATCATTGCGGAAAAGCCTTCTGTCGCGAACGACATCGCACGCGCTTTGGGCGGCTTTACCAAGCATGACGAGTATTACGAGAGCGACGATTTCGTCCTTTCGTCCGCTGTCGGCCACTTGCTGGAAATCGCCGCCCCGGAAGAGTACGAGGTCAAGCGCGGGAAATGGAGCTTCGCGCATCTGCCCGTCATCCCCCCGCATTTCGACCTCAACCCGATCGCAAAAAGCGAGTCGCGCCTCAAGGTGCTCACGAAGCTGATGAAGCGCAAGGACGTCGACCGCCTGATCAACGCATGTGACGCGGGGCGCGAGGGCGAACTGATTTTCCGTCTGATCGCGCAGCACGCGAAGGCGAAGCAGCCGGTCCAGCGCCTGTGGCTGCAGTCGATGACCCCGCAGGCGATCCGCGACGGCTTCGCGAACCTGCGCAGCGACACCGACATGCAACCCCTCGCCGACGCCGCACGCTGCCGCTCGGAAGCCGACTGGCTCGTCGGGATCAACGGCACCCGCGCGATGACCGCGTTCAACAGCAAGGGCGGCGGCTTCTTCCTGACGACAGTTGGCCGCGTTCAGACGCCAACGCTGTCGATCGTCGTCGAACGCGAAGAGAAAATCCGCCGCTTCATCCCGCGCGACTACTGGGAAGTGAAGGCGGAATTCGCGTGCGCGGGCGGCTTCTACGAAGGCAAGTGGTTCGACCCGAAATTCAAGCGCGATGAATTCGATCCGGAAAAGCGCGACTCCCGCCTGTGGAGCCTGCCGGCCGCCGAAACGATCGTCGCCGCGTGCCGCGACCAGGTCGGCACGGTCTCGGAGGAATCGAAGCCGTCGACACAACTGTCGCCGCTGCTGTTCGACCTGACGAGCCTGCAGCGCGAAGCGAACAGCCGTTTTGGCTTCTCCGCGAAGAACACGCTCGGTCTCGCGCAGGCGCTGTATGAAAAGCACAAGGTGCTGACCTACCCGCGTACCGACGCCCGCGCGCTGCCGGAAGACTACCTGTCGACGGTCCAGTCCACGCTCGAGATGCTCAAGGAGAGCCACAACTACCTGCCGCATGCGAAGCAGGTGCTCGACAAGGGCTGGGTGAAGCCGAACAAGCGCATCTTCGACAACTCGAAGATCAGCGACCACTTCGCAATCATCCCGACGCTGCAGGCACCGAAGTCGCTGTCCGAGCCGGAGCAGAAGCTGTACGACATGGTCGTGAAGCGCTTCCTCGCCGTGTTCTTCCCGGCCGCCGAATTCCGTGTCACGACGCGGATCACCGAAGTCGCCGGCCATCACTTCAAGACCGAAGGCAAAGTGCTCGTCGAGCCGGGCTGGCTGCAGGTGTACGGTCGCGACGCCGAAGGCGCGGATGCGAACCTCGTGCCGGTGCAGAAGGACGAGAAGGTGAAGACGGACGAAATCGCCGCCGTCGCGCTCGTCACGAAGCCGCCCGCACGCTATTCGGAAGCGACGCTGCTGTCCGCGATGGAAGGCGCGGGCAAGCTCGTCGAGGACGACGAACTGCGCGAAGCCATGGCCGCGAAGGGCCTCGGCACGCCGGCCACGCGTGCGGCGATCATCGAAGGCCTGCTCGGCGAAAAGTACCTCGTGCGTGAAGGCCGCGAACTGATCCCGACCGCGAAGGCGTTCCAGCTGATGACGCTGCTGCGCGGGCTCGGCGTGAAGGAACTGACCGCGCCGGAGCTCACCGGCGAATGGGAATACAAGCTGTCGCAGATGGAGCGCGGCAACCTCGGGCGCGACGCCTTCATGCAGGAAATCGCCCGCATGACGCAGCAGATCGTCAAGCGCGCGAAGGAATACGATTCCGACACGATCCCCGGCGATTACGCGACGCTCGAGACGCCGTGTCCGAACTGCGGCGGCCAGGTGAAGGAAAACTACCGCCGCTTCGCGTGCACGAAGTGCGAGTTCTCGATCTCGAAGATCCCGGGCAGCCGACAGTTCGAGATCGCGGAAGTCGAGGAGCTGCTGCGGGAAAAGACGATCGGTCCGCTTTCCGGATTCCGCAGCAAGATGGGCCGCCCGTTCTCGGCGATCCTGAAGCTCTCGTTCGACGACGAGACGAAGAACTACAAGCTCGAGTTCGATTTCGGCCAGGATACGGGCGGCGAGGAAGGCGAGGCGCCCGACTTCTCCACGCAGGAGCCGGTCGGCGCGTGCCCGAAGTGCAAGGGCCGCGTGTTCGAGCACGGGATGAGCTACGTGTGCGAGCACTCGGTGGCCAACCCGAAGACGTGCGACTTCCGCTCGGGCAAGGTGATCCTGCAGCAGGAAATCACGCGCGAGCAGATGGGCAAGCTGTTGGCCGACGGCCGCACGGATCTGCTGCCGAACTTCAAGTCGTCGCGCACCGGCCGCAACTTCAAGGCGTTCCTCGTGAAGCAGCCGGACGGCAAGATCGGCTTCGAGTTCGAGAAGAAGGAACCGAAGGCTGCCGCCGCGAAGAAGACTGCGAAATCGGCGACGAAGGATGCCGAAACCGTGACGGAAGGTGCTGAAGAGAAACCGGCACCGGCTCGCAAGACCGCCGCGAAGACTGCAGCCGCGAAGACTGCAGCCACCAAGACGGCG
The DNA here is from genome assembly GCF_004803625.1 of Burkholderia sp. LS-044. Taxonomy (NCBI): domain Bacteria; kingdom Pseudomonadati; phylum Pseudomonadota; class Betaproteobacteria; order Burkholderiales; family Burkholderiaceae; genus Burkholderia; species Burkholderia sp. LS-044. Next base: position 58,255 of record NZ_SSWO01000028.1, on the reverse strand, counting down.
GCTCGCAAGACGACGGCCCGCAAGACGGGCTCGTAACAGCCTGGACGCCGGGACGGGCTTTCTCCCGGCGCGTCCTGCTTCGGCAGGCAGCTATAAAAAAACGCGGATCGACTGCTCGATCCGCGTTTTTTCTTTGTGCCGGCGGTAACCGACGCCCGGTCGCCCGGGCCGTCGCGCCGTTACAGCGGCGACGGCGCCGCGACGCGCGTGCGCGGCGAACGCGGCAGGCGCGGCGACAGGTTCGGGTCGGCCGATTCCGGTTGCTCGGCACGCGTCTCGACACCGATCGGCGCGAGCGCGGAGCTCTGCGCGGCCCACTGCTCACCCATCGTCGCGTCGGTCGCGTGGCTGAAATGCTCGACGAGGTGGTCGATGAACGTGCGCACCTTCGCGGGCAGATGGCGCCGGCTCGGGTAAGCGATGTTGATCTCGACCTGCGGCAGCCGGAAATCCGGCAGCAACCGCACGAGCGCACCGCGCGCGATGTCGCTGCCGATCAGGTAACTCGGCAGGATCGCGACACCCATCCCGAGCAGCGCGAACTGGCGCAGCATCGCGGTGTTGTTCGCGACGATCACGTTGGTCGGGCGCACACGCACCTCGCCGTCCTGCCCCGTGAACACACGCTCGTCGCCCCAGTATTCGGTCGGCAGGCTCAGGCTCGGATGCTCGGCGAGATGCTCCGGATGGGTCGGCACGCCGTGCTTCTCCAGATAGCTCGGCGTCGCGCACACGGTCATGCAGCCGGTGGTCAGGCGCCGCGTGACGATGCTCGCGCTGCGCATCTGGCGCGTGACGACGATGCCGACATCGAAACCTTCCTCGACCAGATCGACCTGCCGGTCGACCAGCGTGAGATCCGGCACCACTTTCGGGAAATTCTCCGTGTACGACTGCAACACGGGCGCGAGGTTATGCAGGCCGAACACGACCGGCGCGACGATGCGCAGCGTGCCGACCGGCTCGTGATTGCGCGCGACGACCATCTGCTCGACATCTTCCAGCTCATCGAGGATCTGGCGGGCACGCTCCAGATAGACCTGGCCTGACTCCGTCAGGGAAAGGCTGCGCGTGGTGCGGTTCAGCAAACGCGTGCCGAGCCTGCCCTCCAGATCGGCGACGTGACGCGTCGCGACCGCGTTGGAGATATCCATTGCACTCGCGGCCCGCGCGAAACTGCCGAGATCTGCAACCTTGACGAACACGCGCATCGACTGCAAATGATCCATAAACGACTCCTGCCGCTGTTACAACTTCAAAAAGATGAAGCAAATGCGTAATTCTCCTACGACAGCGGAAATGATGCAGAGTTGCTCAACAAGGCCCCGGTTGACGATAAAAATAGTCAAAAATCCTCGCCCTCTGCGGATAGTTGATCCAATTATTCCGATTGGGACAACAATTGGGTGAACCTCGTCGTGTAAGCGGCCGAATCAGGAAGGACGTATTTGATGCGACACAACAGCGCACCCTTCTGCCCGTCGCGCGAGCGGCGTCGGGGCAGGCTGCCGCCAATTGCGGCGGAGCGTAACAACCTGTTAAAAAGACACCACGAAGGCGGCTGACATAGCATCATGTCGGCCCCGGCCGGGCGGGACGGGTGCGCGAGGTGCGCCGCCGCCACCGCCGCTTTCAACGCGCGACACCCGCTCATCATGAAAATTGCCATCCTCGACGACTACCAGGACGCCGTCCGCAAGCTGAACTGCTTCGAGATGCTTGCCGGCCACGACGTGAAGGTCTTCAACAATACGGTGCGCGGATTGGGACAACTCGCCAGCCGTCTGGCGGAAGTCGAGGCGCTCGTGCTGATTCGCGAACGGACCCCGATTTCGTCGCAACTGCTCGCGAAGCTGCCGAACCTGCGCATGATCAGCCAGACCGGCCGCGTGTCGAGCCACATCGATCTCGAAGCCTGTACCGACCGCGGCATCGCGGTGCTCGAAGGCACGGGCTCGCCGGTCGCCCCTGCCGAGCTGACCTGGGCGCTCGTGATGGCCGCCCAGCGCCGCATTCCTCAGTACGTCGCGAACCTGAAGCAGGGCGCCTGGCAGCAGTCGGGCCTGAAGACGTCGGCCATGCCGCCGAACTTCGGCCTCGGCCAGGTGCTGCGCGGCCAGACGCTCGGCATCTGGGGCTACGGCAAGATCGGCCGGCTCGTCGCCGGCTACGGCAAGGCGTTCGGGATGAACGTGCTGATCTGGGGCCGCGAGCATTCGCTCGAGGCCGCGCGCGCCGACGGCTATACGGCCGCCGAAAGCCGCGAAGCGCTGTTCGAGCAGAGCGACGTGCTGTCGCTGCACCTGCGCATGCATGACGACACGCGCGGGATCGTGAAGCAGGAAGACCTGATGCGGATGAAGCCGACGTCGCTGCTCGTCAACACGAGCCGCGCCGAACTGCTCGAGGAAAACGCACTGGTCAACGCACTGTCGCACAACCGTCCGGGGATGGTCGCGATCGACGTGTTCGAGAGCGAGCCGATCCTGCAGGGCTACAGCCTGCTGCGAATGGAAAACGTGATCTGCACGCCGCACATCGGCTATGTCGAGCGCGAAAGCTACGAGCTCTACTTCAGCGCGGCGTTCCGCAACATCCTCGCGTTCGACGACGGCGACATGTCGAGCGTTGCCAACCCGGAAGCGCTGACGCCGATCCGCAAGCGCTGACCGCGCGGGCTGCGCACGCCGCAGCCCCGCTCCTCCATTCCCGATCGTCAGGCGGCCACGCGGCCGCCCGTCATCGCGTCGACGCGCGTGAGGAAATGCTCGCCGTCGCGCCGACCGAGATCGTACGCATGCCGCATCTGCGACGGGCTCGTGTAATCCCAACTCGAAATCGGCACCTTGCTCGAAGGCTGGACGTACAGCCGGCGCTGCTCGCCATGCGCGACCGTGAACATCTGCGGGCGCGGATACAGCCGCGTGACGAGCACCAGCACGTCGCCCGGCGTCGGGTCGAGCGCGTCGACCGGCACGTTGTCGACCATCCCGCCGTCAAGCACCGGCCGGCCGCCGCGGCGCAGCACCGGCGTGAACGGCGGCGTGCAGGACGACTGCAGGATCAGGTCGGCGAGTTCCTCGACTTGCGTGCAGGCCTGCGCACGCACGAATTCGGGCCGAAAGCCGAGCGTGCGCCCGAGCGTCGGGTGCAGCGTCTTGCGCACGTACTTCTCGATGTTGTACGCGACGAGACCGGCGGCAACTGCGCTGCGCGCACCGAGCCAGCGCGGCACATGCGACACGCCGATGCGGATCTCTGGCGCCGCGGCAAGCTTCGCGAACGGTTCGCCGTAGATGTCGAGCAGCGCCTGACGATAAATCCGGTAATGCGGAAACACGGGCTCGCGCCCGAACAGGTTGCCCCAGTACGCGTTCTTCCGGTTGTGGCGCAGCGCCTCTTCGTAATAGCGCATTACCCAGGCGGCGTCGCGTGTATACAGCATGCAGGCGGTTGCCGCGCCGGCCGAGATACCGGTGATCACGCGCGGGCGCAGGCCGAGCGCCGGCTGTGCGACGTCCCAGAAGCCGGCCTGCCACCAGCAGCGATTGCCGCCGCCCGCAAAGACGATCTGGTCGAACATCGCGCCGCTCAGCTGACGAGCGCGTAGGTCGACGTCGCGTGAACGGCCATCTTGCCGTCTTCGTCGAACAGCTCGACTTCGCCGAATACGAGATTGCGGCCCATCCGCAGCACGCGCGCGGTGACGAGCACGTCGCCCTTGCGCACGGGACGCATGAAGTTCGTGTTCAACGACACGGTCGTCATCGGCCGGAACTCGCCGAGCGCGGCCGAGATCGCGACCACCATCGCAGTATCGGCGGCCGCCGTGAACACCTGGCCGCAGATCACACCGCCCGAATGGCGGAATTCACCGGAAAACGGCAGGCGCAGCGTGACGCTGTCGTCGCCGATCGACACGGGGACCAGACCGAGCGAGCGGACCCAGGGGGCCAGCAGGCGATCCAGCAATTCGCGGACTGCGTTTTCGTCCATCTTCGAAAGCCCAGAAAGCGTTGCGCGACCGCCGCGCAACACGTGTGGCGTCATCATACCGGGAGCACGAAAACTGCGATCGCTCGTTATCGGGCCGGCAGCCACCGTTGTCGTGACGAAATATTCTCAGGAAATTTGCAGAAAGGACTTGCCAAGCCTGAAATGCTCGTGCATAATCTTTCTTCTGTTGGGGGCGTTAGCTCAGTTGGTAGAGCAGCGGACTCTTAATCCGTAGGTCGAGTGTTCGAGTCACTCACGCCCCACCAGGAATTTCAAATGCCGGTCAGCGCAAGCTGACCGGCATTTTCCGTTTACGCCGCTTTCCTGCCGTTGTTCATTTACGCCGCCTCGCTTCGCGTTGCGCGCCTCTCGCGGTACGCGAGCGCACCCATCTTCCGCATCGTTTCCGCTAGAATCGTCCGACAAATATCACACGACCGGCGCAGGCACTGTCGTTCGCCCGCCGGCACTGAGAGAGCATGGGACGTCAGACATGGAAGCATGTGAACGGGACGCGACCATTCAGAGGGCCTGGTTGCGCCGATATCGGCCGGTTCGGCGGGTCACGCCATCCCCCCGATCAAGCCGGAATCCGCAGTGCGAAGCACGAAGAACCGGATCCGGTCATGCCGGGTAGGGACGCACTCGTCGCGATGGCGCTCGGCGTCGTGCTGCTGGTCCTGGCCGGCATGCTCGCCGTGACGGCCGGGCAGGCGACCGGCCAGCTGGTCCGCGCACCGGGCACGGTCGTGCGCATCGTGCAGGACAGCGACGCGATGCGCGCATACCGGCCGATCGTCGCGTACCTCGCGAACGACGGCCAGCGCCGCGAAGTGGCCGGCAATACCGCATCGACCGTCCCCGCCTACGACATCGGCGAGAACGTCGAGGTATGGCTCGACCCCGGCCACCCCGAACGCCCCGCGCTGATCGACGATTTCGCGCAACGCTGGTTTCCGGCGATCGTGCCGGCGCTGCTCGCCATCGCGTCGTTCGCGATCGGCGGCCTGCTGATCGCCGGTGAGCGCCGCCGCCGGTCGTCCGCCCCGCCGCCGGCCCGCCGCGCCCGCAAGCACGTGCGCAGCCGCTGGGATATCGCGATCGTGCTGATTCCGATCGCGATCGGCACGGGCTTCATCGCCGGCGCCGGCGCGGCCGGCCTGCGCCAGTGGCAGGTCATCCACCACTATGCGCGTTCCACCGGCCATGTCGTCGAGATCGCGAAAAACGCGCACTCGCCCCGCGCGCGCACGTCGCTGTATTCGGCGATCGTCGCGTTCACGACCGACAGCGGACGCCAGATCAAGTTCGCGCAGGGTTCGGCGTCGTCGCATCCGGGACTGCACGAAGGCGAAGCGGTCAACGTGCTGTACGACCCCGTCACACCCGAGCGCGCGGTGGTCGACCGCTTCTGGGATCACTGGGGCCTCACGGCCATCCTGTTCGCGATCGGCGCGCCGTTCCTCGCGGCCGGGCTGTTCATCGCCGCGACGCTGTGGCCGGAACATCCGCCGCACGAAGCCGCGCCATGACGTTCGCGTGCCGGCCGCGCACCGCGCGGCACGACGACCGGCTCGGCGTGCACGTCACCGCTCCCTGAACGCCTCCACTTTCGCGCGGTTCCCGCAGGTGCGCATGTCGCACCAGCGCCGCCCGACGCCGCGCCCGCGATCGACGAAGAACCACGTGCAACGGCCGCACTGGCGCACGCGCGCAAAATCGTCGCTGCGCAGCAGATGCTCGAACCCGAGTGCGGCCGCGTCGACCCAGCGCGACGCGACGCGCGCGTCGGGCCGCCACGCGAACCGGCCGTCGACCGCATCGAACGCGCTGCGCCCGATCGCCTCGCGGATCGCAACGGCGAGCCGGCCCGCCGCGCGCGCGCCGGCAGTGCCGCCACTGCCGGCCGTCAGGTGTGCGATCGCGCCGTAAGCCTCCTCGCGAAAGCGATGCAGCGCGACCAGTGCGTCGGCGTCGTCCTGCCGCGCATGACGCAGAAGCCGCGCCAGATCGGCCGGCGCCAGCAACCCCGATCGCTCCGCCCACGCATGCACGGCCGGCCAGTCGACGAACTTGTCCGCGTCGCGCGTCTTGCCCGTGTCGGCCACCGTGTTGAGGAAGTCGAGCGCCGGATGGCCGCCGACAAAATCGGCTGCCCCCCATTCATGCGCATGTCGCACGGGTTCGTGTCGAGTAACCATTTATTTTCACCTATCGGTTTCACACCCGGACGATCCGGAGTAACCTGTTAACAACCAAAACAGGTTAGCACGGAGATGCCGATGCTCGAACTCGCCAACCGCTTCATTTTCGAAGGCCACCGGATTGCCTGGGGAACGTTCGGCGAAGGCCCGCCGCTCGTGCTCGTGCACGGCACGCCGTTTTCGTCGCAGGTGTGGCGGCGGATCGCACCGTGGCTCGCGCGCCGTCATCGCGTGTTCTTCTACGACCTGCTCGGCTACGGTCAATCCGACATGCCGGATGCGGACGTGTCGCTCGGCCGCCAGAACGCGCTGTTCGGCGCGATGCTCGACGCGTGGAAGATTTCGCGACCGCGCGTGCTCGCGCACGACTACGGCGGCGCCACCGTGCTGCGCGCGCACTTCCTCGACGGCGTCGCCTATGCGGATCTCACGCTCGTGAACCCGGTCGCGATTGCGCCGCAAGGTTCGCCGTTCGTGCGCCACGTCGCGCAGCACGAAGCCGCCTTCACCGGATTGCCCGCGTATGCGCATCACGCACTCGTGTCGGCCTATCTCGGCAACGCCGTCGCCCGGCCGCTGAGCGACGAGGCGCTGTCGATCTACCGCGCGCCGTGGCTCACGCCCGCCGGCCAGGCCGCGTTCTATCGCCAGATCGCGCAGATGCGCCAGCACTACATCGAGGAAGCCGAGGCCCGTTATGCGCCACCGGACTTTCCGGTGCGCATCGTGTGGGGCGAGGACGACGCGTGGATTCCGCTCGAACAGGGGCAGGCGCTGGCCGATCGCATCGCCGGCGGCCAGCTGATCAGGGTGCCGCGCGCGGGCCACCTGGTGCAGGAAGATGCGCCGGAAGCGATCGTCGCGGCGGTGCTCGACCGGCCAGGGAAAGGTTGACGCCGCCTGTACCGCGTGTCGCTTGTCGCGTGCCGCGTCAGAACACCGGCACGCCCTGCGCGAGCGTCGAGATGAACTTCGCGGTGCGCGGATCGCGCGGGCCGCCGAACAGGTCGCGCGATGCACCGGCCTCGACCACGCGCCCTTCCGCGAGAAACACCGCGTCGTGCGCGATCGACGCGGCCAGGCGCAGGTCGTGCGTCGCCATCAGCATCGTCGTGCCTTCGCGCGCGAGCTGGCGCAGCACCTCGACGACTTCGACGGACAGCTCCGGATCGAGTGCCGACGTCGGCTCGTCGCACAGCAGCACCTGCGGCGACGGTGCAAGCGCACGTGCGATCGCGACGCGTTGCTGCTGGCCGCCCGACAGCGTGCCGGGCCACGCGTCGGCCTTGTTCGCGATACCGACCTTCTCGAGCAGCGCGAGCGCGCGTTCGCGGGCCCGTTCGCGCGGCCAGCGCTGCACGGTGACGAGCCCTTCCATCACGTTCTGCACGACGCTCAGGTGCGGAAACAGCTGAAAGTTCTGGAACACCATGCCGGTCTGGCGGCGCACCGCGAACACGGCGTCGCGCGCCGGCCGGTGCGTCGGCGAGAAGTCGATGCGGGCGTCGCCGACCGTCAGCGCACCTGCCTCGGGTACTTCGAGCAGGTTCACGCAACGCAGCAGCGTGCTCTTGCCACTGCCGGACGGCCCGATCAGCGCCGTCACGCTGCCGGGCTGCAAGGCGAGGTCGATCCCGTGCAACACGCGCTGCGTGCCGAACGACTTGTCGATGCGTTCGAGCCGGATCATCGCAACTCCGCCTGGAACAGCGCGTGACGGCCGAAGCGGGTTTCGAGGCGACGCTGCAGCGTGGACAGCACCGAACTGAGCAGCAGATAGATCAGCGCGGCTTCCGTATAGAGGATCATCGGTTCGTAGGTCACGGCCGCGATCCGCTGAGCGGCCTGGAAGATCTCCGGCACGGTCAGCACGGCCGCGAGCGACGTGTCCTTCACCAGCGAAATGAACGAATTCGACAAAGCCGGCAGCGCGACGCGCGCGGCCTGCGGCAGGATCGCGCGGCGCAGCGCCTGCGGGCGCGTCATCGCCATCGAGTACGCGGCCTCCCACTGCCCCTTCGGAATCGATTCGATCACGCCGCGGATCACCTCCGCGTTGTACGCGCCGACGTTCAGCGAGAAGCCGATCACGGCGGCCGTCAGCGGATCGAGCACGATGCCGACGCTCGGCAGGCCGTAGAAGATCACGAACAGCTGCACGAGCAGCGGCGAGCCGCGAAACAGCCAGATGTAGAACCGCACGGCGGCCTGCGCCCAGCGCGGCCCGAACAGCCGCACGAGCGCCGCGCCGAACGCGAGCAGCAGACCGATCGCGAACGACGCGAGCGTGAGCGGAACCGTGAACACGAGCCCCGCGACGAGCAGGGGCTTAAGCGATTCCGCCATCAGGTGAAGCCAGGCCGGCATCGTTCAGCCTCGCGTCACGGCTGCGACACGTCGCGGCCGAAATACTTCTGCGAGATCTTCGCGTAGGTGCCGTCGGCCTTGATGTCCGCGAGCGCCTTGTCGATCGCGGCCACCAGCGCGGGGCTGCCCTTGCGCAGCAGCACGCCCGATGCATCGCTGGCGCCGCCCGCGTCGGTCGCCGCGATCTTCAGTTTCGCGTCCGGCTTGTGCTTGCGGAAATCGAGGTACGACAGCGAATCGTTGATCGTCGCGTCGACGCGCCCCGAGCTCAGCAGGTCGATCGATTCGTTGAAGCCCTGCACCGGCACGACGTCCGCGCCATGCGCGGCCGCGAGCTTGCCGAAATTGCTGGTGAGCGTGTTCGCGGACTTCTTGCCCTTCAGGTCGTCGAACGAGCGGATCGTCGTGTTGTCCGCGCGCACGATCAGCACCGCGCGCGACGTGATGTACGGCGTGGAGAAATCGTATTTCGCCTTGCGTGCGTCGGTGATCGACACTTCGTTGACGACCGCGTCGTAGCGGTTCACGTCGAGGCCCGCGATCAACCCGTCCCACTTGCCTTCGACGAACTGCGGCTTCACGCCGAGACGCTGCGCGATCGCGGTCGCGATGTCGACGTCGAAGCCCGTCAGCTTGCCGGTCTCGTCGTGGTACGTGAACGGCGCGTACGTCCCTTCGGTACCGACCCGGAACACGCCGGACGACTTGATCTGGGACAGGTCGTCGGCAGCCAGTGCGCTCGTGACCGAAACGGCCTGCAGCATGGCGACGACCAGGATGGAGCGAAGGATTTTCATGGTGCGGACCCCGAATGATTGGAGGGAATGATCCCGCGGCACGCGCGTGCCGTTCGAGAAGTCCGCGAATTCTACCGACGCGTCGAGGCACGGCAAAAACGCAAATCGGCTATCGATATGAGCCGATCGAATAACGCGTCGATCAATGCGCCGCTCAACGCACCGATCGACGCGCGCACCGGCCGCGAAACCGGTGCGCGCGGCTTACACACCGCTTACCACGGCAGCGAATACGTCTTCGTGTTCGTGAAGCTCTTCATCGCTTCCTGCACGCCTTCCTTGTATCCCAGCCCCGAATCCTTCACGCCGCCGAACGGCGTCAGTTCGAGCCGGTAGCCCGGCACTTCACGCACGTTCACGCTGCCGACTTCCAGTTCGGTGATGAAGCGCGTGATGTGATCGAAGCGGTTCGTGCACACCGACGACGACAGCGCATAGTCGGTGCTGTTCGACATCCGGATCGCTTCGTCGATGTCGCGGAAACGCATGATCGGCGACACGGGCCCGAAGGTTTCGTATTTCACGAGCGGCATGTCGGGCGTCACGCGATCGATCACCGTCGGCGAATACAGCGCGCCGTCGCGAACGTTGCCGACCAGCAGCCGCGCCCCGCGCGCGATCGCGTCGTTCACCTGCTGCTCGCAGAACTTCGCGGCCGCTTCGTCGATCACCGTGCCCATGTCCACCGACGGATCGGCCGGATTGCCGTACGACCACGCACGCGTTTTTTCGACGACCAGCCCGGTGAAGCGATCGGCCACCGACTCGTGCACGAGCATCCGCTTGATCGCCGTGCAGCGCTGCCCCGAGTTCCTGTACGAACCCGACACCGCTAGCGTGCTCGCTTCGTCGAGATCGGCGTCTTCCATCACGATGATCGGATCGTTGCCGCCGAGTTCGAGCACCGCGCGCCGGTAGCCCATCCGCGCCGCGATCGACTTGCCGATCGATACGCCGCCCGTGAACGTGATGAGGTCGATCGCCGGGTTCGTGATCAGTTCGTCGGCGATCTCCTTGGGGTCGCCGGTGATCACCTGCAGCATCTGCGGCGGCAGGCCGGCTTCGTACAGGATGTCCGCGAACAGGTAGCACGACAGCGGCACCTTCTCGGACGGCTTCACGACGATCCGGTTGTTGGTCGCGACGGACGGCACGATCTTGTGCGCGACCTGGTTCATCGGGTGGTTGAACGGCGTGATCGCCGAAATCACGCCGAGCAGCGGATCGCGCTGCGTGTACACGCGACGCTTCTTGCCGTGCGGGGTCAGGTCGCACGAGAAGATCTGCCCGTCGTCCTTCAGCACTTCGCCGGCGCCGAACGTCAGCACGTCGGCCACGCGGCCCGCCTCGTACGTCGAATCCTTGATGCACAACCCGGCCTCGGCGGTGATCAGCGCCGCGATCTCGGCGGTGCGCGCACGCACGATGTCGGCCGCGCGGCGCAGGATCGCCGCGCGATCGTGGCGCGTGAGCGCCGGCCGGTATGCACGCGCGGCCGCGAACGCGCGCCGCACGTCGTCGAGCGTCGCCTTCGGCACGGTGCCGACCAGCGCACCGTCGTACGGGTTGCGCACTTCGATCACCGCGTCCCGATGAATCCGTTCGCCGTCGATTCGCAGTGCTTCGCGACGAATCTCGCGGACGTCCGTCGATGCTGCAATGGCGTTCATGAGTGTGTCCCCTTGCGGATGCGTACGCATCACTGCAGATGGTTGAGCGCGATGTCGATGATGTCGAAGTTGCGCAGCCGCGCGCGGCCCGTGACGTCGCCGGCGACCGGCTTGCTGAAGATCAGCGGCACGATCTGCTCGGAGATCCCGCCGTGCGAACGCAGCGGCACGTCGAGGCCCGACAGGTCGTGCTTGATGCGGCGCGTGCCGAGCACGACGTCCTGCTTCGAGATCACGATCAGGTCGCCCATGCGCGCGGGCGGCAGCTCGAAGCGCGCGCAGCCCTCGGCGCCCGTCAGCACGACCTCGATGCCGTCGACCGCGGCGAGCCGCGCGCGCAGCGCCTCGGCATCGGCCGACGCCGGCACGTAGACGGTCGCGAACGAGCCGAGCGCGCCGTGGTGCACGACGTACGGATCGGTGATCGGCAGGATCACGCGCGCCGCGTCATGACCGAGCCACTCGTCGAACAGCTCCTGCAGGTAGATCACGTTCGGCTCGCCGGTTTCGTCGTCGTGCTTCGCGTTCATCCCGTGGTCGGCCGTGATCGCGACGATCGCGCCGAGTTCGTCGAGGCGCTGCAGGTACGTGTCCATCATCGCGTAGAACGCGTTTGCGCCTTCCGTGCCGGGCGCGCACTTGTGCTGCACGTAGTCGGTGGTCGACAGGTACATCAGGTCGATCGGGCGCGTCTCGAGCAGGCGCACGCCGGCCGCGAACACGAATTCCGACAGGTCCGCGCTGTACACGCTCGGCACGGGCTTGCCGACCAGCTCGAGCACGTTGTCGATGCCGTTTTCCTCGATGGTCGCCTCGTCGGCCTTTTCCGACGAGAAGCAGATGCCCTTCAGCCCCTTGCCGAGGAGGCGGCGCAGCTTGTCCTTCGCGGTGACGACCGCGACGCGCGCCCCCTGCTCGGCGAAGGTCGCGAGCACGGTGGGGGCGACCAGGTACTTCGGATCGTTCATCAGCACCTCGGCGCCGGTGTCGCGATCGTAGAAATAGTTGCCGCTTATCCCGTGCACCGCCGGCGGCACGCCCGTCACGATCGACAGGTTGTTCGGGTTCGTGAAGCTCGGCACCACGCACTCGCCCTTGAGCGCCGTGCCCGGTTTCAGCAGCGTGCGCAGGAACGGCGCGACGCCGGCCCCGGCGGCTTCCTCCAGGTATTCGTATGCGCAGCCGTCGACACAGACGACCACCACCGGCCGGCTCATCCAGTTGTAGCGACGGCCGTTCACTTCCACGGATACAGGCGTTTCAGTCACGACGTTCATTCCTTTCAGTTCGAAGGGTAGAGCCGTCGGCGCCCACGTCGCGCCGAAGGGAGGTGCTTTCCATGCTCGACATTAAAATTGATGATCTGTTGATTGTCAACAACATGCAGACGACAGAAAGCAAAACAACGAAGCGGCAAGAGGGCTGGCCTCCAGTCATCCGCCGTGTGCCGCGGCGCCACTGTCAAGGGGTCTGAAGATGAACGAAGTGCCGGTAAACAGGCGTTTGGATGCATGGCCGGCGGGCGCGGCCCGTCTCGCGCTGGCCACGCTGATGTCGCTGTTCCTGCTCCTGCCGCTCGCGCTCGTCGTGCAGAAATGCTTCGTCGATGCCGACGGCCGATTCGTCGGCGCGCACAATTTCGTCGATTACCTCGAGGACGGCGGCGTGCTGCGCTCGATGCTGCATTCGCTGACGGTCGGCGCGCTCGTCATGATGATCGTCGTGCCGATGGCGTTCATGTTCACGTTCGCGTATGCGCTGACGCGCTCGTACATGCCGCTGAAGAACGCCGCGCGCCCGATCGCACTCTTGCCGCTGCTCGCGCCGACGCTGTTGTCCGCGACGTTGTTCATCTATCGGTTCGGCAACGCGGGGCTGCTGAAGCCGCTGCTGCACGGCCATTCGATCTACGGGCTGCCGGGCATCGTGCTGAGCAGGGTGTCCGCGTCATTCCCGCACGTGCTGATGATCCTCGTCACCGCGCTGTCGCTGGCCGACGGCCGGCTCTACGAGGCCGCCGACGCGATGGGCACGCGCCGCCTGCGCCACTCGAAACGCCTGATTGGAATCCGACGATATCCCAAAAAATGATGCGCCTTCTGTTATTCGCCGCACTCACCATGACGATCGGTGCGTGCTCGAAATATAAAGACGAGAAGTGGACAGCGCTTCAGAACATGCCTGCGTTTGCCGAGCCAAACGACGATAGAACCCAGCCGATCTTTACGGTCAGGAAAGGTGAATCCTGTATTCCATTGACGGATCGTGTTGCCAAAATTTACGCATACACACAAGTGCACTGCGAATCCGGCACGGGCTGGGTTCTGGACGATGCCTTTGATAAACGACGCGGCAAATGATCGCCTGCCGGCGATCCTTGCATTCAGCCCGCGCGCCCTCGATTTCGACCGGAGCTACGCCTGTCCGATGCGGCAAGCAAGCCAGCCGAAACTCGCCATGCAAGAACGGAAGGCGGTGAGCGCCCGGTCAACGCTCTTTCGTCATCAATGTGCGATGACGCGCACCGCCCCCACTCACGCGCCGGCCTTCTCCCGCGCCGCCTTGCCCGTCGCGGGCAGCCCCTGCTCGTGCGTACGGCGCATCCGCGCAAGGCCATGCGAAACGTGCTCGCGCACCAGCGCGACCGCCTGCTCCTCGTCGCCCCGCGCGAGCGCCTGCACGATCTTGTCGTGCTCGGCGGCGGACACCGCGATCGCGTCTTCCTCGGCCTCGATCGCGGCCTGGCGCAGCAGCCCGAGCTGGCGCACCAGCCGGCGGTAGGTATCGGTGAGATGCGTATTGCCGACGCCGACGACCATCGCGTCGTGGAACTGCACGTTCAGCTCCGTATAGCGCGTGACGTCGTGGGACTTCGCGGCGTCCTTCATCGACTGGATGATGCCCTTCAGCACCTTCAGCGTGTCGGGCGAGATGCGCTTCGCGAGCGCGCGCGCGACCGACTCGTCGAGCATCGCGCGCACTTCGTAGATCTCCTCGGCCTCGCGCAGCGGCACGACGCGCACCGTCACGCCGCGGTTCTTCTCGTTACGCAGCAGGCCGGCCTGTTCGAGCGCCCGGAACGCTTCGCGCACGGGGCCGCGCGACACGTTCAGCCGGGTCGCAATCTCGACTTCGTTGAGCTTCTCGCCAGGTGCGTATTCGCCGGAGACGATCGCGCGCTCGAGCATGTCCTGGACGATCATCGCGAGCGACTGGCTTTGCAGGAGTTCGATGGCGCTGAGCGCGTTCGGGGCTGTCATGGTCGGGCAGGCAGCAAGGCTGCGGTAGGGAACGAGGGCGCCATATCGGCGAATGATCCTTGTATATCCTCGGCCCGACACATTGTCAACAGTTTTCAGTTTCCAAAAGCCAATTCCACGTGCCGGGATGCAATCGGGATGCAGCCGGCAGGCGGTGCTCGCGCGGCGGGCCGGCCTCGCCCGCATCGCGCGACGCGTGACGGCCGTCAGGCCGTCGTGTGCTTCACCGGCCCCGGATCGCTGTGGCTCGGCCGGCCCGTCTCGACGTGGCCCGCGAAGCGGCGCACGACCTTGTCGTCGCCGCCGCGCAGCGTCGTCGCGGTAATCGTCAGATCGTACCAGCCGTGGCTCGACGACAGCGCGAAGTGATCCTCGACGCGTTCGCCCGGTTCCAGCGTGTAAGTGCGCGCATGCGCATGGCTGTACGCGTTGTCGACCGTCACGCGGCAGGTCGCGCGCCCGCTGTTGCGCAGTTGCAGGTACACGTGACGGTTGCGCACGTCGTAGCCGATCCGCGCTTCGGGGTTCGCGTGCCGCCCGTCGGCCGCGAGCCGCGTGTTGCCCTGGAACTCGCACAGATAGCCGTTCGGGCCGTATGCCGCGAGATGGTAATCGCCGCGCGCGGCCGACGTGTTCCACGTGTCGACGAAGCGATCGTGCGCGGACACCGCATAACGACGCGGCGGCGTTGCCGGATTGCGGCGGTCGTACACGTAGAACGCCGCACCCGCGTCGCCGGTGTTCGCGAAGTCGAGCGACACGCTGTCGTCATGGCCGCTCACGCGGCTGTGCACGAACAGCTCGTACGGCAGCGCCCGCGCCGGCCGCGTGCCGGGTTCCTGCGCCGGCATCGCCTGCTGCGCGGGCACCTGGTACGCCTGGCCGGCCGTCGCGATGTGCTGCGGCACCGTGAAGCTCACCGTGCGCGTGTCGGGGCGCGCGGAGAAGTCGAACGCCGACGTGAGGTCGCCGCAGATCGAGCGGCGCCACGCGCTGATGTTCGGCTCCTTCACGCCGAAGCGCGCTTCGAGGAAACGCAGCACCGACGTATGGTCGAACGTCTCCGAGCAGACCCAGCCGCCCTTCGTCCACGGCGAGATGATGATCAGCGGCACGCGCGGCCCGAGGCCGATCGGCTGGATGCCGCCCGGGTCCGCGCCCGGCACGAGCGGGCTCATTTCGCCCGGGTACTTGTTCAGGTCGAGCAGCTCGTCGCCGAGGTTCGACAGCAGGTTCGACGACACGATGCCCTGGCCGCCCACGCCGCTCGTGACCGGCGGCACCGGCGGCACGACGTGGTCGAACAGCCCGTCGTTCTCGTCGTAGTTGAGGATGAACACCGTCTTCGCCCACACCTCCGGGTTCGACGTCAGCGCCTCGAGCACCATGTTGATGTAGAACGCGCCGTCGGTCGGCGACGCCTGCGGGTGCTCGCTGTACTTGTACGGCGCGACGATCCACGACACCTGCGGCAGCCGGTTCGCCTGCACGTCGGCCTTCAGCTCGGCGAGCGTGTGGTCCGACGCGCCCTTGTCGACCAGCGGGCCGCTCGCGCCTTCCTTCACCTGGAACTTCTTGAAGAACATCAGCGAGTTGTCGGTGTAGTTGTCGGTCGGGTCGCCCGGGATGCCCGTGCCGCCCTGGTACACCTTCCAGCTGATCTTCGCGTGCTCGAGGCGCTCCGCGTAGGTCGTCCACGTGTAGCCGTTCACGTCGTCGCGCTCGCCGATGCCCGGGCCGTTCGGCGGGGTGCCGTAGATGTTGCGCGGGTCGACCGTGCCGGTCCACAGGTAGATGCGGTTCGGCGCGGTGTCGGCGTGCGCGGAGCAGAAGTACGAATCGCAGATCGTGAACGCGTCGGCCAGTGCGTAGTGGTACGTGAGGTCCTGGCGCTTCAGGTAGCCCATCGTCAGCACGTCCTGCTTCTGGTTCACCCACTGGTCCCACTGGCCGTTGTTCCAGGACAGGTGGCCGCTGCTCCAGCCGTGGTTGGTGCCCGGCTGGAATTCGGTCGTCTGCTTCGGGTCGAGGTAGAACGGCAGCACGTACGGCGCCGACGGATCGAGGCCGCGCGAATGGTAGTTCTTCGTGAACACCGATGCCGGCGGCTGCTGCCACACCGGTGCGCCGCTCGGCAGCAGGTGCGGGCGCGGGTCGTTGAAGCCGCGCACGCCGCGCAGCCCGCCGAAGTAATGGTCGAACGAACGGTTTTCCTGCATGAAGATCACGACGTGCTCGACGTCGCGGATCGTGCCCGTGCGGTAGGCGGCCGGCATCGCCAGCGCATTGCGGATCGCGGGCGGGAAGCCCGCGTAGGCGGCCATCGCACCGGCCGACTGCGCGGCGAGGCGCAGGAAATCGCGTCGATTGTTCGAAGACATGAAGGGAACCCTGTTGTCGGTAGGAGTGGGGCGCCGGTCGAGCGGGGCCGGCGGTCGGTGTGTTACGCGCTATTACCCCGCACCCGCATGTCCCGGCCGTGACCGGTTCCAGCAGCTTTCTTGCGCTCACCCCCAGCTTTTTTTCGAAGCGGCGCACGACGCGCCTTTCATGCGGCCGACACACGCATGCGCTACGCTGACGCGCGATGAAGAGGGGAGAAGCCGAGTCGTGTTCGATCAGCTGAAGGCGTTCCACGCGACCGTCCGGCAGGGCAGCATCACGCGCGCCGCGCGCCACCTGGGCGTGAGCCAGCCGACGATTGCCGCGCAGATCCGGCAGGTCGAGCAGCTGTACGGCGTCGAGCTGTTCTACCGCAGCGGCCGCAAGCTCGAGGTCACCGAGACGGGTATCGAGCTGCTGCCGCTCGTCGAGAAGATGATCGCGCTCGAGGCGCAGGCCGACATCATGCTGCGCAACGTCGGCGGCCTGTTCGAAGGTCATCTGCGGATCGGTGCGACGGGGCCGTACTACATCATGGACGCGGTCGGCCGCTTCTCGAACGCGCATCCGTCGATCGCGCTCACGTGCCGGATCGGCAACTCCGAGGAAATCCTGCAGGCGCTGCAGGAATTCCGCATCGATCTCGCGGTATCGTCGCAGCGCAACGACGCCGAAGGCCTCGAACGCAAGGTGATCTCGACCGACCCGCTCGTGCTTGTCGTGCATCGCACGCATCCGCTCGCGCGTTTCGACGCGATCGATCCGGCGCAGCTCGCCGACATGCGGCTGCTGATTCGCGAGGAAGGCTCGGTGACGCGCCGCTGCACGGAGACGATCCTCGCGGCGGCCGGTGTCGCGGCCGTATCGATGGCCGAGATCGGCAGCCGCGAAGCGATCCGCGAGGCGATCCTGCACGGCGTGGGCGGCAGCCTGTTTCCGCTCGGCGAGGCCGAGCGCCATCCTGACCTGCGCGTGATCGCGCTGCGCGGCGTCGACACGACGATCGACGAATACGTGTACTACCTGAAGGCGCGCCGCCAGAGCCCCGCGATCGACGCGTTTCTCGCGTGCATCCTGCCGGCCGACGGCAACACGGCCGCGGCGGCCTCGGCAGCCGGGGCGGATGAAGCAGGACGAACGGCGCGGCGGGCGAACGCGCGCTGACGTGCCGCGCGTTCGCCGGTTCCGCACTTTGCCGGCGCTTTTCCCGCGCCTTCCCTCGTTTTTCCTCGTGCCTTCCTTCTGTCGTCGCGCTCACCTCATTTCGGCAGTGCCGGAATCATCCACGTCAGCACGTGCTGCTGCAGGAACACCAGCACGCCGAGCAGCAGCGTGAGGATCACGCTGTGCCAGAAGGTGCGCGCAAACACGACACCTTCCTGCCCTTTCAGGTCCGTCGTCGACACGCCCGTCGCGATGTTCTGCGGCGAGATCATCTTGCCCATCACGCCGCCCGACGAGTTGGTCGCGGCCATCAGCACCGGATCGAGGCCGAGCTGCCGCGCGGCCACGACCTGCAGGTTGCCGAACAGCGCGTTGCCCGACGTGTCGCTGCCGGACAGGAACACGGCGATCCAGCCGAGCGACGCGGACACCAGCGGGAACAGCGCCCCCGTCGACGCGACGCCGGTGCCGAGCGTATAGCTGATTCCCGAGTAGTTCAGCAGGTACGCGAGCCCGACGATCATCATCACCGTGACGATCGCGATCCACGTCTGCCGCCAGGTCTTGACCACGCACTCGAGAAACGCGCCGGCGCCGGTGCGCGTCAGCGCGGCCGTGATGATCGCCGAGAGCAGGATCGCGGTGCCGGTGCCGAGCGGCTGGAAGTCCCAGATCGCCGCATACGGCTTGTGGTACAGCGACACGAACACCGCGTTGTGCAGGCCCGGCCACTTGATCTTCACGTCGCCGATCGCCGCGACGTTCGCGTGCACCCACACGATCACGACCACCGACACGACGAGCCACGGCAGCCAGCCGCCGAAACCCGCGCGGGCGGCACCGGCCGTTGCGGGCACGCTGCGCGCGAGCGCGTATTGCGGATCGGGTTGCGGCTTCCACACCTGGAGGAAACCGATCGTGACGATCAGCGACGTGAGCGACGACAGCACGTCGGTGAGCTGGTAGCCGAGGAAGTTCGACGTGACGAACTGCGCGATCGCGAAACTGCCGCCCGACACGAGCAGCGCGGGCCACAGCTTCGAGATCGAGCGCAGCCCGCCGTACGCGCCGACCACGTAGAACGGCAACAGCAGCGCGAAGAACGGCAACTGGCGGCCGACCATCTGCGCGAGTGTCGCGGGCGGCAGCGACGTCACCGCGCCGAGCACGGTGATCGGCACGCCGAGCGCGCCGAACGCAACCGGCGCCGTGTTGAACAGCAGCGTATAGGTGAGCGCTTCGAGCGCGGGGAAGCCGAGCGCGATCAGGAGTGCGCTCGTGATCGCGACCGGCGTGCCGAAGCCGGAAATCCCTTCAAGCAAGCAGCCGAACGAGAACGCGACGACGAGCAGCACGAGGCGTCGATCGTCGGGCAGGTTGTCGAGCATCCACTGCCGGAACTGGTCGAAGCGGCCCGACTTCACCGCGATGTTGTACAGCAGCAGCGCGTTGAAGACGATCCACATCACCGGCACGACCGCGAGCGCCATGCCCGCGCCGACCGCGTTGAACGCGAGCCCGGCCGGCATCCCCCACGCGCCGATCGCGACCGCGAGGCCGGCGATCAGCCCGGCGAGCGACGCCTGCCACGCGGGGCGGCGCAGCACGCCGAGCGCGATCAGCGCGACGGCGATCGGAATCGCGGCGACGAGGAAGGACAGCAGCAGCGAGTTGGCGACCGGCGTCAACGGCTGCGCGAAGACAATGCCGGGCGGCAGGGCGTCGGTGGGATTCATCGCGTCTCCAAAGTCGACCCGGGGCTGGCGCGGCGGCGCCCCCGGATTCGGTGCAAAGCGGTCCTTCCGCAATCGCGACGACGTTCAGGCGCTTGTGCACGCAACGACGTCGCACGGCCAACCGATCGGTCGCTTAAAAGAGGTTAGGAGGCGCGGGGCGCTTGTACAAGGAGGACAAGCCCGATGCGTGCCGACCCGATACGGGCCCGCCGCCGCAGGCTGACAGGCAGCAGGCGGGCCGCTGTCGCGTTCGACAGGATGCCCGTCATGCGCGGCTCACCCGCGCAATGTTGCACATGCGGCAAAGGTGCCTGACGGCGGGCGGGATGTTTCGTCTGGCGTCCGGAGCCTAGACTGGCTGCATCGATTCCGCCCGCGCCGGCCACGGCACGGCACCGGAACCTCACGGAGTGAACACGATGAAGACGATGAAACAAGCCGTATGCGCATGCGTGCTGATCGGCGCGGCCTTCGCCGCGCACGCGCAGGCCGCGTCGACGCTGACGCGCGCCGAGGTCCGCCAGGAACTCGTGGAGCTGCAGGCCGCCGGCTACCGGACGAGCCTGGCAAGCAGTCCCGACTTTCCGGAAAAGATGCAGGCGATCATGCACCGTGCCGCGCAGGCACGCGGCGGGGACGCCGGCTACGGCAGCGACGGCAGGGCAAACGTGGAATCGGGCAAGCCGGCGCTGCCGCACGCGATCGATCGCGGCACGTACGCACACCACTGACGGTGGATCGCCCCGGATCGGGGGCGCCACGGCGCACACCGACCGGCGACGGAGGACGCATCGCGCACCGCGCCGACCGACGCGGTGCGCGTGCGCCAGGCATCACACGCTGAAGCGGTTCAGCGTATATGCGCGATAGGCCGCGACGAATGCGTCGAACGATCCGGCCTCCTTCGCTTCGAGCTCGGCCTGCTCGGCGAGCGACTTCGCGGCGAGCGCCTGCTCGGTGCGCAGCGTCTCCGCCGACGGCGGGTGCGCGCGGAAATGCGCGGCATGCGCTTCGCTCTGTGCCAGCGCGAACCCGAGGAACGATTGCCCGTGCTCGCGCATCGTGCGCAGCACGCGTGCGGACGGCGTGCGCTCCGGATCGGCGAGCTTCTCGCGCTGCGCGGCGATCGCGCGCGCATGTTCGTCGCCGCCGCGGATTTCGTCGAGACGGCGGCCGACGGTTTCGATATCGGTCATCAGCTCGTCCGCCCACGCCTGCAGCGTGACCGGCGCGCCATCGCGCTGCAGCGTGAGCCCGGGCTTGCGCCCTTCCATCGTCACGCTGCCGAAGTTCGCGTTCGCCTCCTGGTACGCGGGGCAATCGAGCACCGGGCTCTCGTCGAGCGCGCACGCGAGCAGGAAGGCGTCGATGAAGCGCGCGGTTTCCAGTGCGATGCCGGTCGGCTCGAACGGATCGATGTCGAGACAGCGCACCTCGATGTACTGCACGCCGCGCGATGCAAGCGCATGCAGCGGACGCTCGCCCGAATACGTGACGCGCTTCGGCCGGATCGTCGAATAGAACTCGTTCTCGATCTGCAGGACGTTCGTGTTGATCTGGATCCACTCGCCGTCGCGATGCGTGCCGATGGCCTCGTACGCCGGATACGGCTCGCTCACGGCCTTCGACAGCGCGTCGAGATAACCGGGCAGCGTGTTGTAGTCGACGTGCAGCGCGGCCTGGGCGGTCGTGTTCGAGTAGCCGAGATCGCTCATCCGCAGGCTCGTCGCATACGGCAGGTACAGCGTATCGGTGTCGAACGTGTCGAGCCTGTGCGGCTTGCCGCGCAGGAACTTCGTGTCGAGCGCGGGCGAGGCGCCGAACAGGTACATCAGCAGCCAGCTGCGGCGGCGGAAGTTGCGGATCTGCGCGAGATAGCGCTCCGACTGGTAATCGACGAGCGTGGCCGTCGACCCTTCGTCCGCATGCAGGCGCCGCCACACTTCCTCGTGCAGCGAGTAGTTGTAGTGGATGCCGGCGATGCACTGCATCGTGCGGCCGTAGCGATACGCGAGGCCGCGCCGGTACACCGTCTTCAGGCGGCCGATGTTCGACGTGCCGTAGTCGGCGATCGGGATCTGGTCGTCGGCCGGCAGCAGGCCCGGCATCGAGTCGTTCCACAGCATCTCGTCGCCGAGCGACGCATAGACGTAGCGATGCAGATCGTCGAGGCGTTCGAGCGTGATCGCGGCGTCGCGTTCCGCGGGCGTGATCAGCTCGATCAGCGCTTCGGAATAGTCGGTCGTCAGTGCCGGATGCGTGAGCGCCGAACCGAGCGCGCGCGGATGCGGCGTGAACGCGATCATCCCGTCGCGCGTCACGCGCAGGCTTTCCTTTTCGATGCCGCGCAGGCCGTCGGGCAGATGCTGCCGCGTCGGGCCCGAGCTCAGTGCTTCGAGGCGATTCAGCAGCAGTTCGGACTGGCGGTGAGTCATGGTGTTCGACATGGAGACGCAAGTGCGTGACGGCCGCGCGCAGAACGCCGCGCGCGGCCGGCTGGATTGTTGGTCGCTTCGTTGGTAGCGGGCACTTTAACATCTCGCCGAAACCCGCGCTTGAGGTGGCGCCGGGCATGGTGCGCGGGCCGGAGCGGGCCGCCGGACGGGCCGGCCGCGGCAATCGCCTCATCTCCCGCCGGTTCCAGGCGGCGGCAACAGGCACGCAGGTTGAGCGCATTCGTCCGACTGAACGTGACGCGTGAACGGGTGACGGCAGGTGCAACCGTGCCGCCGAATCGGCCGCGGAGAGAGGCGAAAGTGTGCGTCGTGCGCCCTGCATCGGGCGGACGACGGATTCGAGAAATGGCCGTGACGGCCGAAGTCCGGCCGGTCGCCTGCGAACACCGGCACGGCCTGCGCGACGGGTTGCATCGCGGCTTCGCCGGGTCGCACCCGGCCGCGAAACTCGGTGATCGGCAGTTGCCCTCACCCGCCGCGCGCGCCGCCCGCCCGGTCGGCCACTTCGTTCCACAAATGCAGCGCCGCGTACGCGCGCCACGGCCGCCAGCCTTCGGTGCGGCGCTTCTGGGTCGCGAGCCGGTCGAGCGCCGGATCGCGCGCGGCGATCGACTGCATCAGCACGAGATCGGAGGCCGGCCAGGCATCCGGATCGCGCCACGCGCGCATCGCGATGTATTCGACGGTCCACGGGCCGATGCCGGGCAGATCGAGCCACGCACCGCGCAGCGTCGCGAGATCGGCGTGCTCGCGATCGACCGGCACGTCGCCGGCCGCCACCGCGCGCGCCGTGCCCGTCAGTGCCGCCACCCGCTTGCCGGGCATCCCGATCTTGTCGAGATCGCAGGCGGCCAGCGCCTCCGGCGTCGGAAAACGCCATGCGGGCGCACCGTCGTCTTCATGAACCACGCGCTCGCCGGCCCGCTCGACGAGCCGGCCGACGATCGTCGTCGCGGCCTTCACACTCACCTGCTGGCCGACGATCGCGCGCACGGCCAGCTCGAACCCCGACCATGCACCGGGCACGCGCAGCCCCGGCGCGGCCTCGACGAGCGGCGCGAACCACGGATCGCGCGCCAGCCCGCTGCCGATGACGGCCGGATCGGCGCCGAGGTCGAACATCGTCGCGACGCGCGCGGCGAACGCATCATCGACATGACGCGCGACCGCGCCTTCGACCGTCGCGACCAGGCAATGCTTGCGCGGATGTTTCGCGACCGTGAGCCGGCCGGCGTCGCCGTGCAGGTCGACGATGCGGCGATACACGCCGTCCGCCACCTGCTCGACGCCCGGAATCGCGCGCCCGCTGAAGAAGCGCAGGACGCGCGCCCAGTCGTAAGGCGCATTGAAGCGCAGTTCCATTTGCGCGGACGGCGGCACACGGCCGCCGTTCACGATGGACGTAATCGTCGTTCTTGCGATGCTCAAACTGCGCTGCCCTCCGCGACGGATTCGGTTTCATCGTCGTGCACGTGACGCGCCTCGGCGGCAAGCAGCGTCGCCTTGCGGCGCACGCCCCAACGATACCCGGACAGCGCGCCGCCCTTTTGTACGACGCGGTGACACGGAATCGCGAGCGCGACCGGGTTCGACGCGCACGCGGACGCGACGGCGCGCACCGCGCGCGGCGCGCCCAGCGCCTCGGCGATCTCCGAGTAGCTGCGTGTTTCGCCGTACGGAATATGCGTCAGCGCTTCCCACACGCGCTGCTGGAAGGCGGTCGGCGCGATGTCGAGCGGCAGGTCGAACGCGTGCCGCGTGCCGTCCAGGTACGCGCGGATCTGCGCGACGAACGGCGCGAGCCGTGCCGACGCTTCGACCAGCTCGGCGCGCGCGAACGCGTCCTTCAGCTCGCCGACGAGCGCAGCCGGTTCGTCGCCGAACGCGATCCGGCAGATGCCCTGCCCGGTCGCCGCGACGAGCACCGTGCCGAGCGACGTCGAGGCGGTCGCAAAGTCGATCCGCAGGCCGGCGCCCTGGCGGCGGAACGCCGACGGCGCCATCCCGAGCTCGCGCGGCACCGACGCATAGAGTCGCGACGGCGAGTTGAAACCCGCGTCGACGGCCGCCTGCGTGACCGGCTGCCCGCTTTGCAGCGCCTGCCGCAGCGCGGCGCCGCGCTGCGCGGCCTGGTACTGCCGCGGCGACACGCCGACCACGCGCTTGAAGAGCCGCTGAAGATGAAACGGGCTCACGTGCACGGCATCGCTCAGCTGCTGCAGCGTGAGCCGCTCGGCATGCGCGTCGAGCACCGCGCACGCGCGGTTGACGATCTCGAGCTCGCGCGGCAGCCCTTCCGGCTGGCAGCGCTTGCAGGGCCGGAAGCCGGCCGCGCGCGCGGCGGCCGGATCGGCGAAGAAGGACACATTTTCGCGACGCGGCAGCCGCGACGCACAGGTCGGACGGCAGAACACGCCGGTCGTGCTCACGGCGTAGAAGAACGCGCCGTCCGCATGCGGATCGCGCTCGGTCACGGCGTCCCAGCGGGCATCATCGGTCGGATAGGCGGTTTTCATCTGAACCTCGCACTCTCTAGTGTAGATGGTGCCTACTCTAGACATCGGCACGTGCCGTCGCGCCCTGAATCTTGCTCTGTGATTCGCCCCGGATAATCAGGGGCGAATCACCCGAAAATAAGTCCGGCGAAACGCGCGCGCCGGCTGCTGCAGCGCGGTTTTCGTCACCGTCCCGTCACCCTTTGCTGCACCGCAGATGCGACAAATCGCCGTCCTGACGTTTTTTTTCATTCGGAATATTGCGCCGCACCATCGCCGTGTGTATAGTTGGAACTGTCTCCTCCATGTCTCCTCCTGATATGGATTAAGCCCGTTCCGCTCCGCGTGAACGGGCTTTTTTTCGTCCGTCGATTGTGCCGCGTTCCGGCAGGCGGCGCAGGCGCGATGCGTCTACACTCGATGCTCGTCGACTGCGAAGGAGCGCCCGTCCATGAAACCCACCATCCGCGCGATCGATCACATCGTGCTGCGCGTGACCGACATGGCCGCGATGACGCGCTTTTACTGCGACGCCGTCGGCTGCCATGTGGAAAAGGAACAGCCCGACCTGGGCCTCGTGCAGCTGCGCGCAGGTGATGCACTGATCGACCTGCTGTCGGTCGGCGGCCCGATCGACCGCCCTGACAGCGGCCCGCCCGGCACGGGGCGCAATCTCGATCACCTGTGCCTGCGCGTCGAGCCGTTCGATCCCGACGCATTGACCGCCCATTTCACCGCGCATGGCGCACGGCCGGGCGCGCCTGCGGAACGCTACGGCGCCGGCGGCTACGGGCCGTCGATCTACCTGTTCGACCCGGAAGGCAACATGCTCGAATTCAAGGGGCCGCCGGCCGCGATCGGCTGAACGCGATCGGCGCGCGGGCCGTCATGCATCCGCGCGCGCCTTCATCACCGTCCATTCGACCGCGACCGGATCGTGGTCGGCGCTCGAGATCCACGCGGTGCCGTCCTGCACCGTGCACTGCAGGCGCATCGAGCGCTCCGCGAGCCGCCCGAGCGCGGCCGCGACGCCGTCGGCCAGCGACAGCACCTGCACGTTGCGCAGCCGCTCGACCTTGCTGCGCACGCCCTGCCACCAGATATCCGATGTCTTGCCGCCATACGCGATCACGGTGACCTGCCCGGCGCGGCCGGCCGCCTTCGAGATGCGCCGCTCGTCGGGCTGGCCGGCTTCGATCCAGACGTCGATCGCGCCCGTCAGGTCCTTCTGCCACAGATCGGGCTCGTCGACGTCCGACAGCCCCTTGCAGAATTCGAGCCGCTCGTGCGCGAACAGCGCGAACGCGACGATGCGCACCATCATCCGGTCGTCGGTTTCCGACGGATGGCGCGCCACCGTCAGCGCGTGATCGGCGTAGTAATGCCGATCCATGTCGGCGATTTGCAGTTCGGCTTTGTAGATCGTGGATTTCAGCGCCATGCGGATGCGGCCCGGGCGGGCATTCGGTTCGGTCGGGCCGTGATGATACCGAATGCGCGCCGTCCGGCGCGTGTCATGCGTCACCCACAGCGCAACGGCCCGGCATGTGCCGGGCCGTGTTCGGTTCGCGCCGCCGGCTCATCGGGCCGGCGCGCTCGCGCGTCGTGCGACTGCGCGGTGAATGGACGGTTACTGCTTGACGAAGCGCGAATCGGTCCAGAGACCCTGCTGGTCGCTGTTGTCGGCGCTGACGAACTGCACGTCGCCCTGGTCGACCGAGACGACGCGGAAACGCTGGCCTTCCGGTACCGACAGGCAACGGTAGTCGTCGAAGTATTGCTGCTTCGCCTGCGACTTGCCGTCACGTTCGTGACTCAGTACGGAATCCAGATTGTCTTTCGACAGGCAGCCCCATGCATTCTTCGTCAACTGGATTTCCTGCGTCGGCTTGACGGCCGAATCGCCGCCCGCCTGGGCAATCGACACCGCGCAAAATGCGCCGACGAGGGCAAAAAGGATACCGGTACGCTTCATCATGTTCTGTCTCCAGGCTTGCGGGCACCAGGCTTGGGTTAGCTATGTGTTTAAAGGTGATCGTGAACCCGCGTTTTTCACTTTAGAAGACCGGCAAGCGATAGCAAGCACATTTGTTGTGCGACCGCAATAGCGGCGGATTGTCGCACCCCGTGCGCAGCCTGTTTTTCGCGCGGCACGCGCGGCGGGCAACACCCGTTGCGTGGCGGACAGGCCCGTCACGCCGGGCGGAAAGCGTTATCCGGCAGGGCTTTCATCCAAGTTACATTACGGCGATTGAACGGTTTGGATAATCCATTTCGTCATCCGGATCATTTTGATGCGCCGCACATAAAGTCATTCGAAACGAATCGACTTTACCGCAGCGCGGAATCGCAAATACCTGATACAAGAAAAATGCCAGGTATAAGCGAATCCGTATTTATCCGTAGTTCCCCGAATGTATTCGGTGCCCGCGAAAACCCGCTGCAAGCGCCTTTCGCCAGCGCGTTTACCCTGCCCTGTTCGGACTGGATTGCTGGTGTTCGAAATAATCGCGTTGAAAGATGCACATGCGATAAGCGTTGTGATACGCGCCGTTTCCGAAAAATTCTTCCTTCAACTCGGCCTCGTGCTGGAATCCGCATTTTTCGTACACATGAATCGCCGCCGCATTCGACGTATCGACGATCAGGTACAGCTTGCGCATGTTCAGCACCTTGAACGCGTACTCGATCGCGAGGCGCGTCGCCTGGCCCGCGTAACCGCGCCCCTGGCATTGCGGCGCGATGATGATCTGGAACTCGCCGCGGCGATGGATGTAGTCGAGCTCGATCAGTTCGACGAGGCCGACCAGTTCGCCCTGCGCGTCGACCGCGACGAAACGGCGCTCGCGCTGGTCGTGCACGTGACGGTCGTACAGTTGTGACAGTTCCGAGAAGGTTTCGTACGGCTCCTCGAACCAGTAGCGCATGATCTTTGCGTCGTTGTTCAGTTCGTGGACGAAGCGCAGGTCCTGGCGCTCCAGCGGCCGCAGCGCAAGCGTGTTGGTATCGTTCTGGAGTTGCATGTTCATGTCCTTTTTGATGCCGGCGCACGTGCGGGCAAGGCCGCTTCCGGGCCTGTTCCGCACTGTAAGAAGTTGAACGCGGGCGAAGTTCAGAGCCTAGAATGGGAGCAAGGGTTCCTGCCACCGCAAGGAGGCTATCGTGATCGAGCAAGTGATACTCGGAATTTTCCTCGTGCTGCCGCTCGTGATCGTGGCGGCGCTGTTTTCCGACGAACTGTGGCAGGAACATCGGCGCCAGCATCCGCGCGACGAAAACGCGCCGCACATCGACTGGAAGCATCCGTGGCGCCGCGTGCGACGCGGGCATTGAGTCGACTGGCGTTCATCCGCGGGGCGCGCCGGCCTGGCCGCCCTGGCGTGTGAACGCATGACGCGCCCCGGTACGCCCCCGGTTACACGCCCGAATTCCGCCTCGATCCGATTCCCGCTCAACCCGCTCACTCAGCGAGACGCCGCCGTGAACGACCAGCCCGCCCAGCCTCCGCACGACATTCCCAACGAAACGATCGACCTGCAGATCGCCGACGTGCTGGCGGCCGTCCGCTATCCGGCCAACAAGGATGCGATCGTCGATGCCGCGCGCGACGCGGGCGCCAGCAACGAAGTGCTGTCGATGCTCGACGGCCTGCCCGAACAGGACTACGCGGACGTCGACGCCGTCACGCACTGGGTTGCCGGCAACTTCGGTCCCGGCCTCGGGGTTTGAGCGCACAACCATAACGCGATAGGATCAGGCCGCACCGGTCGCGCAGCGGCCGGCTGCCTGTCGCCCGGCGCAAGACCGGGCGTTTCCGCGTACGTGCCCGGGGAACTCCATGGAAGGCATCCTGATCCAGCACACGACACGCCGTCAGCTCTGGTTCGGCACACTGACGGCGCTCGTCATCGTGCTCGCGCTCGGGATCGCCGCGCCGCACGCGAACGTCGCGCTGCCGGCCGTCGAGCCGTTCATGCCGATGTGCGCGCTCACCGTGTTCACCACCGCGAGCATCGCGGCGTTCTTTCTCGGCGCGCAGTTCACCGTGACCCGCCAGCCAGTGCTCGGCGCACTCGGCGGCGCCTACGCGTTCACCGCGCTCGCCGTCGCGCTGCAACTGCTCACCTTTCCCGGCGTATTCGCGCCGCACGGGCTGTTCGGTGCGCAACCGCAAAGCGCCGCGTGGATGTGGATCTTCTGGCATGCCGGCTTCCCGAGTTTCGTGATGGTCGCGCTGCTCGCGCGCGCGCGGCTGGCGCGCGCACCGGTCGGCGCACGGCAGACACGGTGGTGGACGCTCGCACTGATCGGCGGGCCGGCTGTCGTCGCGGGATTGCTGTGCCTGTTCGCGCTGAACGTGTCGCTGCCGCCCGCGTTTCATCCGCCGGGCGACGCGGCCGTGCTGCCCGTCAACGCCGTCGCGCTGGTCGTGTGGCTGCTCAATGCGCTGGCGCTCGTTGCCGTGCTGGCCACCGGCCGGCTGCGCACGACCCTCGACCTGTGGCTCGCGATCGCGGTGCTCGCGTGCCTCACCGACACCACGCTGAACCTGATGAGCACCAATCGCTTCACGGTCGGCTGGTATCTCGCGCGCGTGTTCAGCATGTTCACGCCGGGCGTGCTCGTGTGCGTGCTCGCATGGGAAGTGACGATGCTGTATCAGCGGCTGTTCGAGGCGCACGCGACGCTGATCCGTTCGTCTGCGCGCGACGGCCTGACGGGCGCATTCAACCGCATGCACTTCAACGATCACTTCCACACGCTGTTCCTGCAGTCGCGACGGCAAGGCGAACCGCTGTCGCTGCTGATGGTCGACGTCGACCACTTCAAGGCATACAACGACGCGTTCGGTCACGTGAAGGGCGACGCATGCCTGATTGCCGTCGCGAACGCGTTGGCCGGCGCGGTAAGGCGGCCCGCGGACATGGTCGCGCGTTACGGCGGCGAGGAGTTCGCGATCGTGCTGCCGAACACGGGCGCGCGCGGCGCGCGGGTCGTCGCCGAGGAAGCCCGCGAGGCGGTACTGCGGCTCGATCTCGCGATGCCGACATCACCCGCCGGGCGCGTGAGCGTGAGCGTCGGATGCGCGACCGTGGCGGCCGACGATCTCTCCACACCCGATGCGTTGATCGAAGCCGCCGATGCCGCGCTTTATCGCGCGAAGGATACGGGGCGAAACAGGGTCGTCACTGCCTGAAAACGTCTGCTGTTTGGGGATTTGTTACGGTCATTGTGACCGGAATAATCCGCCGTTACGGATTGCGGAGCAGGGAAACGATCGCTTACAGCCGGTGTTGCGGGCGCTCGCTATGCTGGGTTTCATATTGAACCCGAGCAGGTGAACCCGATGAAGAAGACCCTTTTGCTGATTGCCGGCGTCGCCGTGTTGTTGAGCGGCTGTATCGTGGTGCCTGACGGTGGTGGGTATTACGGTGGTGGCGGGTATTACCATCACCGGCATTGGGATTGAGGCGGGATGACGACCTTGTACTGACGAGGTTACTGGAAGAGAAGGGCGGGACAAACCCGCCCCTTGCTCATGATGACCGCCATCGTCAGCGTCCGTTGCGCAGGTCACGACGCATCACTCTGGCCAATCTCGCATCGGCTGCGTCGATCAGAAAGGAATAGAGATGATCGATCCACCACACGCGCCGATGCACCACCCCTGGCCAGGACCGCGATGGTCCTTGTAGTCCGGGTGGTTGTACCCAGCCAAACGATCCCAACTGGGCGTCTGCACATAGATCACCAGATTGCCATCCGGCTGGAATGCGAACAAGGCATTGCCATTCCCGCCCGTGTTGGTTTTCCAAATCGGTGTGCCTGCATCGTTATACAACACGAAATTCCCGTCGTTCTGCATCCATGCAGACGTCACACCTTTGCCTGCCGTACCGGTGTTCCAAATCGCAGCGCCATTCTTGTACAGCACCAAGTTCCCATCGGCCTGCAGAATGAAAAAGTATTGTCCGATCGTATAGCTCACCCCAGCCGTCAACTTGGTGTTCGGGTAAAGGACACGAGCCTCATTTGATTGCATACTCGAAACATCGCTCGTCTTGCTGTCCCAAATAGGACGCATCCAGTAGAAGACAATATTTCCGTCATCCTGAACATTCAGAAATGAGTTGGAGCGCTCCGTCTTGACTACCCAGATCGGACGATTGTCATCGGTATAAAGCACGAAATTCCCGTCCGGCTGCATAACCGCACGTGTCACGCCTTTTCCGTTGGTTTTTGCTTGCCAGACAGCCTGGCCGTTGGATGCGTAGAGAACCAGGTTCCCATCTGATTTCTGCAGCGTCAGACAATATTGATTGTTATCAGAGCACACCGACTGCCCTGCCCACATCGTAACACCAGGCTCGAGACGCTTTGCAAATGCAAGCGATTGAAAAACCAAGAAGATAAAAGCAAAAGCAGACAGCTTTTTCACGCGTTCCCCCGGAATCAGTTGAGTTTGATAATTCTCTTCTTTCTTCACATCAACCTGCGCGACGCAATCCTACATTTGTTCACACAAATGAAGCAAGATTTTTATCGCACGCGTGAGATTCCTAAATCCGCCATACATTTCCGCTCAAGACACAACCTGATCGCCCGGCGTGATTAATTCACTTTTCGACACAATTTATCTTCAGAATTTCGAAAAGCTGGCAATGACGAATTCACGCCGTTGCGAAGAATGTCCGTTGCCTCACCGGCACTGGATAAAGGACAGACACCGACTTCGCCAAACGACTCCGGCTCCCTCGGGCTACTGCATCACTTCCCGATACAAAACCTGCTGAAAATCACCCCCAACAGATCATCCGAAGTGAACTCCCCGGTAATCGAATTGAGTTGCTCCTGCGCGAGCCGCAGCTCCTCGGCAAACAGATCGAGCGACTGAGCGCGTTGCTCCGCATGATCCGCCGCCTGCGCGAGATGCTCCTGCGCGGCCCGCAGCGCGATCAGATGCCGCTCCCGCGCGAGATACACGCCTTCCGCCCCCGCCTGCCACCCGGCGATCCGCAGCAGCTCCGCGCGCAGCATGTCGATCCCGTCGCCACGCTTCGCCGACAGATGCACCTCGGTGAGGTCGCCTTCCGCCGCCGGATGCTCGACGCACGCCGCCACGCCGGTCAGATCCGTCTTGTTCAGCACACGCACCACCGGCACGCCGCCCGGAAACCGCGCGGCGATCGTCTCGTCATCCGCCGTCATCCCGGTGCGCGAATCCAGCAGATGCAGCACGACGTCCGCACGCTCGATCTCGCTCCACGTACGCGCAATGCCGATCCGCTCGACCTCGTCCTCCGTCTCGCGCAACCCGGCCGTATCGATGATGTGCAGCGGAATCCCTTCGACCTGGATCGTCTGCGCGACCTTGTCGCGCGTCGTGCCCGCGATCGGCGTGACGATCGCCAGCTCCGCGCCGGCCAGCGCGTTCAGCAGCGACGACTTGCCGACGTTCGGCTGCCCCGCGAGCACGACCGACAATCCTTCGCGCAGCAGCGCGCCTTGCCGCGCATCACCCAGCACGTGCGCGAGCTGCGCGCGAATCTTCGCGAGCTTGCCGCGCGCATCGGCCGCTTCCAGGAAATCGATCTCCTCTTCAGGAAAATCGAGCGTCGCCTCGACCAGCATCCGCAGCGTGATCACGTCGTCGACGAGCGCATGGATCTGCCGCGAGAACGCGCCGTCGAGCGAGCGCCCGGCCGAACGCGCCGCCGCTTCGGTGCTCGCCTCGATCAGGTCGGCGACGGCCTCGGCCTGCGCGAGATCGAGCTTGTCGTTCAGAAACGCGCGTCGCGTGAATTCGCCCGGCTCCGCGAGCCGCAGCTCGAAACCGCGCCCCGCATCCAGGCAGCGCTGCAGCAGCAGCTGCATCACGATCGGCCCGCCGTGCCCTTGCAGCTCGAGCACGTGCTCGCCGGTGTACGAATGCGGCGCCGGGAAATACAGCGCGATCCCGCGGTCGAGCGGCGCGCCGTGCTCGTCGAGGAACGGCACGTAGCTCGCATGGCGCGGCGCGAGCTTCTGCCCGCACAACGCGTCGATCAGCGGCAACGCGGCCGCCTCGCCGCCGCGCCCGAACGAGACACGTACGACCCCGATGCCACCCCGGCCGGCAGCAGTGGCAATGGCGACGATCGGATCGGAATCGGTAGCGAGCATGGGAATCGGTTGAGTCGGGTGATCAGTGAATATGGTGCGCCCGCGCAACAGTTCGGGCATCGGAACGCCGGCATTGTAGCGTGCCGGCTCACACGCCATCGGTCGCCGCGCTGGATTCGGACGCGCCCGAATTTATCCCGCCGGGGATAAGCCAAGTATCAGTCCAGCGCAATGTCACAGCCGCCGTTTCGGACGAGTATGCCTGCTGGAGCGGCCCAACACTGTGGCCCTCAATTTTGCATCCCACTCCGATCGAGATCGGGATTCGTCTGAACGAGATACGTTTAGCCCGAATGGTTGTCTGAAACGTGGTGGTGGAATTGCACAATCTCCCCCATGCCGACATCCGAAGAAAAAGCCGCGTTCTCGGAACGCCTGAAATTCGCCCTGCGGCGCAGCCCGGAGAAGGTCACCGGTGCGACCGAACTGGCGAACCGATTCAATCTGCGTCACCGCGGAGCGCAACCCGTTTCGCCGCAAACCGCGCATAAGTGGCTGACGGGTCGCACGATTCCGACGTCGGACAAACTCGCCACGCTCGCCGAATGGCTGCGCGTCGAACTCCACTGGTTGCATTACGGCCCGTCGCCGAGCGTGATCGAACATCCGACGCCGCAACCGCTGCCGCGCGACGAGCGCTATCCGCCGACGCCCGAGACGATCGAACTCGCGTCGAAGATTGAAGCGCTGTCGCCGCATCATCGCTACCTTGTACAGGAACTGGTCGAGCAGTTCTACGGCGACTCGGGCGAATCGAAGAAAGGCTGAACCCGCACCGGAACCGCAAAAGCAAAAAGCCGCATGGCGCGAACCATGCGGCTTTTTTTGCGTGCATCGCGGGCGGCTCGCCGCCCGCGTGTGCAACGGGCGTCAGGCCGGTTTCTTCTTGGCCCCGCCGAGCTTGCGCGTGATGTAGTACTGCTGCGCGATCGACAGCACGTTGTTCACGACGTAGTACAGCACGAGGCCGGCCGGGAAGAAGAAGAACATCACCGAGAACGCGATCGGCATGAACTTCATCATCTTCGCCTGGACCGGGTCCGGCGGGGTCGGGTTCAGGCTCGTCTGCACGTACATCGACACGGCCATCAGCACCGGGAGGATGAAGAACGGATCGCGCTGCGACAGGTCGTGAATCCACAGAACCCACGGCGCGCCGCGCATTTCGACCGAGGCGAGCAGCACCCAGTACAGCGAGATGAACACCGGGATCTGGATCACGACCGGCAGGCAGCCGCCGAACGGATTGACCTTCTCGGTCTTGTACAGCTCCATCAGCGCGGCGTTCATCTTCTGCGGATCGCTCTTGAAGCGTTCGCGCAGCGCCTGCATGCGCGGCGTGATTTCCTTCATGCGCGCCATCGACTTGTAGCTCGCAGCCGACAGCGGGAAGAACACCGCCTTGATCAGGATCGTGAGCAGCACGATCGACCAGCCCCAGTTGCCGATGTAGCCGTGGATCTTCTCGAGCAGCCAGAACAGCGGCTTCGCGATGATCGTCACCCAGCCGTAGTCCTTCACGAGTTCCAGGCCCGGCGCGATGCCTTCGAGCATGCGCTCCTCTTCCGGACCGGCGAACAGGCGTGCCTGCACGTCGGCCGACTGGCCCGGCGCGATCGCGGCGACCGGCTGCTTCACGCCGACGCGGTACAGCGTCGGATCGATCTTTTCAGCGTAGATGTCGCGCTTCACGCCCTGCTGCGGAATCCAGGCCGACGCGAAGTAGTGCTGCACCATCGCGACCCAGCCGTTGTCGGCGGAGGTCACGTAGTCGGCCTTGTTCTTGTCGAGGTCGCTGAAGTTGATCTTCTGGAAGTGCTTCGCGTCCGTGTAGACCGCCGGCCCGAGGAACGTATGCGAGAACATCGGCGTTTCGACGGCCGTGTTGTCGCGCACCAGTTCCATGTAGACCGTCGGCGTGACAGGCGCCGTGCCGACGTTGTCGATCTTGGTGTCGACGCCGATCACGTAGCTGCCGCGCGTGAACGTGTAGGTCTTCACGACCTTCACGCCGCCCTTCACCGGCGATTCGAACGACAGCTTCAGCGCGTTCTGGTCACCCGTCAGCGACGTCGAGCCGGGGTTCAGCTGCGTGTAGACGTCGTTGTGGTTCGGGAAATCGCCGCCGAGCAGGCCCGAGCGTGCGAGATACGTATGGCCGGCCGTGTGGTCGAACAGCGTGATGTACAGGTCGGGCTGCTTGCCGTCGCCCTGCTTCTTCAGCGTCAGCTTCGCGAGCGTGCCGCCGCGCGTGTCGATTTCGCCGTCGTACACGTCGGTCGAGAACTTCACGAGCTGCGCCTGGGCGGCCGGAGCAGTGGTCGACGGGGCGGCGCCGGCTGCGGCGGCAGGCACTTCACCTGCGGTCGTCGTCGCGCCCGTGCCCGATGCACCGCCGGCAGCGGCCGCGGGGGCCGTCTGCGTGGCGCTCGGGAAGAACATCGACGGGCGTCCATGGGACCGCTGCCAGTTGTCGTACAGCATGACAGCTGACATGAAGAAGATCACCCATAGGACGGTGCGTTTGATATCCATGCGTTGTCTCAGAGTCGATGGGACCGCGCGTCGGCTTCGCCGCGAGCGCGAGTGTCGGAGTTGGGCGGCGGGACGAGGTCGATGCCGCCCGCGGAAAACGGATGGCATCGGCACACGCGCCTGACGGCGAGATACGTGCCGCGCGCGGCGCCATGATACTGGATTGCCTCGCGCGCGTAATCCGAACAGGAAGGATAAAAACGGCAACGGTTGCCGAGCATCGGGCTCACGGCAACCTTGTAGAAGCGCAGCAAGGCGATCAATACCGTTTCCATACCTTGGGCGGCGCCGTACGACGCCGCGTCAAAACCGGCCGGGCAGGCGCGAACGCCGCACCGGGCACGGATGCGTCACTCGGACGCGGGCTTCGACGCACGGCGGGCGATTTCCCGGACTGCCCTGTCGAGCAGCTCGCGGATCTCGGCCGCGCACATCGCCGCGAGCGGGGCTGAAGCCGCGCTCGGCAGCGCTTTCTTGTCGAAGCGCGTGTGCTGCCGCAGCAGCAGGTCGTAACCGGCGAACTCGGCCCGGCGCAAGCGAAACGCATCGCGCGCCAGCCGCTTCACGAGGTTACGTGTAACCGCACGCGGCGCATACTTCTTGCCGACGACGAGCCCCAGACGCGCGGGCTGACCGGTCGGCTTGCCGTAAATCACGAAGTGCGCGGAACGCCGCCAGGGGCGCAAACGAAAAACGGATGAAAATTCATCCGTTTTCAGAAGTCGCGCAGCTTTCGGGAAGGCGGCTTTCGTCTGCGACGGATTCGCACCCGGCTCGACGGCACCTTCCGCAGGACTGCGGACGGCGGACACAGCGCGCAACCTGCCTTAGATGGCGAGGCGCTTGCGGCCCTTCGCGCGGCGAGCGTTGATGACCTTGCGGCCACCTGCCGTCTTCATGCGGACACGGAAGCCATGGGTGCGCTTGCGGCGCGTCACGGACGGTTGGTAAGTACGTTTCATGATGTTCTCACTTGTTCGAGAATGTCGAAATTCAGGGGACCGCGTGCCCTTAACCGTAGGCATTCGGGCGAACGCAATCGCCGGGAATACAGGATTGGTTTTCGCGGAACCCGCTATTTAAACCGTTTTTCTCTTGACGGTCAATACTTTAGGAGTCGCTCGCCTGTGCCGGCCCGCGCCGATCCGGCCCCGCGATCCACAATCCCGGCCTGTGGATAACTCGCGCTGTGGTCGCGTTTGGCGGTAGAATCTCGCCTTATCTCCAAGAATCCCGCACGCCGCCTCGGCCCGCGCCTGCCCCTCCAACACTGTGACGCAGGCGTCCGAGGCACGCTCGCACGACCGCTTCGGGCCTTGTTGCGCAACCGCGACAAGGGCGCCGGCGAGCCGCGCTGTGCACGCAAAAAACGACAGTTACTTGATGAACGATTTCTGGCAACACTGTTCCGCACTGCTGGAGCGCGAGCTGACGCCCCAGCAGTACGTGACGTGGATCAAACCCTTGGCCCCGGTGGCCTTCGATGCGTCGGCGAACACGCTGTCCATCGCCGCGCCGAACCGCTTCAAGCTGGACTGGGTCAAGAGCCAGTTTTCGGGACGGATCTCCGATCTGGCCCGCGAATTCTGGAACACGCCGATCGAAGTCCAGTTCGTCCTCGATCCCAAGGCAGGCATGCGCAGTGCCGCGGCCGGCGCCGCATCGGGCGCAGCCGCCCCGCGCGCGCCGCTCGCACCGAGCGGCCCGGCCGCCACGGTGGCCGCGATCGCCGCCAACCTGGCCGCGAACGCCGGCGCTGCGCCCACCGCGCCGGCCGACGTGCCGATGACGCCGTCGGCGGCTGCCGCGCACCACCTGAACGCCGACGACGCCGACATCGACCTGCCGAGCCTGCCCGCGCACGAAGCGGCCGCCGGCCGCCGCACGTGGCGCCCGGGGCCGGGTGCCGCACCCGCGAACGGCGGCGAAGCCGATTCGATGTACGAGCGTTCGAAGCTGAACCCTGTGCTCACGTTCGACAACTTCGTGACCGGTAAGGCGAACCAGCTCGCGCGCGCCGCGGCAATCCAGGTCGCGGACAATCCGGGCATCTCGTACAACCCGCTGTTCCTGTACGGCGGCGTCGGCCTCGGCAAGACCCACCTGATCCACGCGATCGGCAACCAGCTGCTGCTCGACAAGGCCGGCGCGCGGATCCGCTACATCCATGCGGAACAGTACGTGTCCGACGTGGTGAAGGCGTACCAGCGCAAGGCGTTCGACGACTTCAAGCGCTACTACCATTCGCTCGACCTGTTGCTGATCGACGATATTCAATTCTTCTCCGGCAAGTCGCGCACGCAAGAGGAATTCTTCTACGCGTTCGAGGCGCTCGTCGCGAACAAGGCGCAGGTGATCATCACCAGCGACACGTATCCGAAGGAAATCTCGGGCATCGACGATCGCCTGATCTCGCGTTTCGACTCGGGCCTCACCGTCGCGATCGAGCCGCCCGAGCTGGAAATGCGCGTCGCGATCCTGATGCGCAAGGCGCAGTCGGAAGGCGTGAACCTGTCGGAAGACGTCGCGTTCTTCGTCGCGAAACACCTGCGCTCGAACGTGCGCGAACTCGAAGGCGCGCTGCGCAAGATCCTCGCGTACTCGAAGTTCCACGGCCGCGAGATCTCGATCGAGCTGACCAAGGAAGCGCTGAAGGACCTGCTGACCGTGCAGAACCGGCAGATTTCGGTCGAGAACATCCAGAAGACCGTCGCCGACTTCTACAACATCAAGGTCGCGGATATGTACTCGAAGAAGCGCCCCGCGAACATCGCGCGGCCGCGACAGATTGCGATGTATCTCGCGAAGGAACTCACGCAGAAGAGCCTGCCGGAAATCGGCGAGCTGTTCGGCGGGCGCGATCACACCACCGTGCTGCACGCGGTGCGCAAGATCGCCGACGAGCGCAGCAAGGACGCGCAGCTCAACCACGAGCTGCACGTGCTGGAACAAACGCTGAAGGGCTGAGCGCGCGGCGCGCTTGATAATTCGGCCTCCGCCCCAATTTAAGGGGGGCGGTTCGGTTTTGAGGCACAATACTGGTTTGACCGCCCCGGTGGTGGCGGGCCAAGAGCCCGGCCGGCGGGGCGCTGCGAGGCTGCTGCGCTGCAGGCCGTTACTCAACGAAGGAACTCTATGCAACTGGTCAAGACCGAACGAGACACCCTCCTCAGGCCGCTGCAAACGGTCAGCGGCATCGTCGAACGCCGCCATACGTTGCCGATCCTCGCCAACCTGCTGATCACCAAGAACGGCCCGGACGTTTCATTCCTGTCGACCGACCTGGAGCTGCAGATCACCACGCGCGCCGATTTCGGCGTCGGCGGCGACCAGGTCGCGACCACCGTCGCGGCCCGCAAGCTGCTCGACATCCTGCGCGCGATGCCTGACGGCCAGGTCACGCTGTCGCTCGCCGACAAGCGCCTCACCGTTCAATCGGGCAAGAGCCGTTTCGCACTCCAGACGCTGGCGGCCGACGAGTTCCCGACCGTCGCACAGGCGAAGGATTTCGGCGCCACGCTGACCGTCCCGCAGAAGTCGTTCCGCCAGTTGCTCGGCATGGTGCACTTCGCGATGGCGCAGCAGGACATCCGCTACTACCTGAACGGCATGCTGCTCGTCGTCGACGGCGACCAGCTGATGGCCGTGGCCACCGACGGCCACCGCCTCGCGTTCTCGTCGATGAAGCTCGAAGGCGGCACGTTCGGCCGCCAGGAAGTCATCGTGCCGCGCAAGACGATTCTCGAGCTGCAGCGCCTGCTCGAAGACATCGACGACACCGTCACCATCGACATCGCGCAAACCCAGGCCAAGTTCACGTTCGGCCAGGTCGAGCTCGTGTCGAAACTCGTCGAGGGCAAGTTCCCCGACTTCCAGCGCGTGATCCCGAAGGCGCACAAGAACACGTTCGAGATCGGCCGTGAAGAACTGCAGCGCTCGCTGCAGCGCGCGGCCATCCTGACCTCGGACAAGTTCAAGGGCGTGCGCTGCATCATCGCGCCGGGCCAGCTGAAGATCATGTCGACCAACGCCGATCAGGAAGAGGCGCAGGAAGAACTCGAAATCGCCTACCAGGGCGATACCGTCGACATCGGCTTCAACGTCACGTATCTGCTCGACGTGCTCGCGAACCTGAAGGTCGACACCGTGCAGGTGAGCCTCGGCGACGCCAGCTCGAGCGCGCTGATTACCGTGCCCGAGAACGACGAGTTCAAGTATGTCGTGATGCCGATGCGCATCTGACGCGCACGACATCAAGACACACACCAGGGGGCGGCAAGCCCCTTTGGCGTTTTTATGGCGAACCGACAACCCGTCCTTTCGGTGCCTGACCGGCACCGTGGATGGGCCAGGAAACTGGAGCGGCCCGGCGATTTCCTTCGCTGAAACGCACCGCGCCGCCACTAGAGTGGCCTCGCAGAACCGGAAGATATCCATGAGTGAACAGCACAATTCGCAACCCGATAACAGCAGCTACGGCGCCTCGTCGATCCAGATCCTCGAAGGTCTGGAAGCGGTGCGCAAGCGCCCCGGGATGTACATCGGCGACACGTCTGACGGCACCGGTCTGCACCACCTCGTGTTCGAGGTGCTCGACAACTCGATCGACGAAGCGCTGGCCGGGTATTGCAACGACATCCACGTGACGATTCACGCCGACAACTCGATTTCCGTGACCGACAACGGCCGCGGGATTCCGACCGACGTGAAGATGAACGACAAGCACGAGCCGAAGCGCAGCGCCGCGGAAATCGTGATGACCGAACTGCACGCCGGCGGCAAGTTCGACCAGAACAGCTACAAGGTGTCCGGCGGCCTGCACGGCGTGGGCGTGTCGTGCGTGAACGCGCTGTCGAGCTGGCTGCGCCTCACCGTGCGCCGCGACGGCAAGAAGCGTTTCATGGAGTTCCACCGCGGCGTCGCGCAGGATCGCGTGCTCGAGGTGGTGGACGGCGTGGAAGTGTCGCCGATGCTCGTGACCGGCGACACCGAGAACCGCGGCACCGAAGTGCACTTCATGGCCGATCCGACCATTTTCGGCACGGTCGAGTATCACTACGACATCCTCGCGAAGCGGATGCGTGAACTCTCGTTCCTGAACAACGGCGTGCGGATTCGCCTGACCGACCTGCGCTCGGGCAAGGAAGACGATTTCGCGTTC
Source organism: Burkholderia sp. LS-044 (assembly GCF_004803625.1). NCBI lineage: Bacteria > Pseudomonadati > Pseudomonadota > Betaproteobacteria > Burkholderiales > Burkholderiaceae > Burkholderia > Burkholderia sp. LS-044. The sequence goes on along the minus strand of NZ_SSWO01000028.1, from coordinate 17,869 downwards.
GCCGGCGGTGTGAAGGGCTTCGTCGAGTACATCAACAAGACGAAGACCAACCTGCACCCGACCGTGTTCTTCGCCAACGGCGAGAAGGACGGCGTGGGCGTCGAAGTCGCGATGCAGTGGAACGACAGCTACAACGAAAACGTGCTGTGCTTCACGAACAACATTCCGCAGCGCGACGGCGGCACGCACCTGACCGGCCTGCGGGCCGCGATGACGCGCGTCATCAACAAGTACATCACCGACAACGAAATCGCGAAGAAGGCGAAGGTCGAGACGACCGGCGACGACATGCGCGAAGGGCTGTCGTGTGTGCTGTCCGTGAAGGTGCCGGAGCCGAAGTTCAGCTCGCAGACGAAGGACAAGCTGGTTTCGTCCGAGGTTCGTGCGCCGGTTGAAGAGGTTGTGGCGAAGGCTCTGGAAGAATTCCTTTTGGAAACGCCGATCGACGCGAAGATCATCTGCGGGAAGATTGTTGAAGCTGCTCGGGCGCGGGATGCTGCGCGGAAGGCGCGTGAGATGACGCGACGTAAGGGCGTGCTCGACGGCGTCGGCCTGCCCGGCAAGCTCGCGGACTGCCAGGAGAAGGATCCGGCTAAGTGCGAAATCTACATCGTCGAGGGTGACTCGGCAGGTGGTTCGGCGAAGCAAGGGCGTGACCGGAAGTTCCAAGCGATCCTGCCGCTGCGCGGCAAGGTGCTGAACGTCGAGAAGGCGCGTTACGACAAGCTGCTGTCGTCGGAGCAGATCGTCACGCTCGTGACCGCGCTTGGGTGCGGGATCGGCAAGGAAGACTACAACCTCGACAAGCTGCGCTATCACCGCATCATCATCATGACCGACGCGGACGTCGATGGTGCGCACATCCGGACGCTACTGCTCACGTTCCTGTATCGCCAGATGCCGGACATGATCGAGCGCGGGTACGTGTATATCGCGCAGCCGCCGCTTTACAAGATTAAAGCGGGCAAGGACGAGCGGTATCTGAAGGACGACGTGGAGCTCAACGCGCATATGCTGCGGTTGGCGCTGCAAGGGTCGGAGCTGGTGCCGGGTGAGAATGCTGCGGCGATTTCGGGTGATGCGCTTGGGGAGCTGGCTCGGTCTTATCTGCTGTCGCAGAGCGTCATCGAGCGGTTGAGCCGGTTGTATGACCCGGCCGCGCTGGAAGCCGTCATGGATGGGGTGGTGATCGATCTTTCCAACGAGGCTTCGACCGAGGCTTCGGCTAAGGCGCTGCACGCTGCGTTGCATGATGAAGCGCTGAAGAACGAAGTGCGGGTTGTGCCTTCGTATGACGCTGTTCGCGAACAGCGGGCGCTGCATGTCGAGCGCACGCATCACGGCAACGTGCGCGTTTCGGTCATCGACCAGGAATTCCAGCACACGGCGGATTATCAGCAGCTCGTGACGACGGCGAATACGTTCAAGGGGCTGATTGGGGAAGGTGCGGTTATCAAGCGCGGTGAGCGCAGCATGGCCGTCGCGGACTTCAAGAGCGCGATGAAGTGGCTGCTGGCGGATGCTGAACGCAACGTCTCCAAACAACGCTATAAGGGGCTCGGCGAAATGAACCCCGAGCAGCTGTGGGAAACGACCATGGATCCGGCAGTGCGGCGTCTGCTGCGTGTGCAGATCGAGGATGCGATTGCTGCGGACGGGATCTTTACTACCCTCATGGGGGATGATGTCGAGCCGCGGCGGGCGTTTATTGAGTCGAATGCATTGCGGGCGGGGAATATTGACGTTTAACTCATGTGTAGGTAGACGCATAACCTGAGAAAAAAAGACCCATAAGTTGAGAAACTTATGGGTTTTTCGCATCAATAGTGCGGAACTATGGACGATTCATTTACGTGCACCTGCACTTCCCAAATATCTCCGAGAGCGAGTGAGCGTCTAAGAAATCGGTAGCGGCGTGGAGAAGCTAGCCTTCCGGAGGGCGCATATTTCTGGAAGGATGCCTCTCAAGTCGACGTCGACCAGTCGTGGAATCGGGCGAAGTCGGTGACGCTGGCAAGATACACGCAACGTGTTCGACGTTTTTTGCTGAGAGCTCGATGACGTATCTCATATCACTAAAGCTTTGAATGTCGGGCCTCAAGGTCGATTGCCGGTTTTGGCTACGACCGTTGAAGAACGGGCGCTTGCGAAATCGCCAGCTTTACGGCCCTGCAGATTGACGAAAGTGCAGAGGTACGTTTGCTATTCTTACTAGAAGAGAAGTTCATGCTTCACGCTCCACCGTTGCGGAGGCTCGACGATGCCGCCTCCTGAGCACATGGGTTGGTTTGTCGCTCACCCATCAATCAACACGACAGCAGGCAGAAGCGTTAGCATTTTCGAGTTCGCGCATCAGCCGGACGATGCAATCCTGGCTGCATGGGCTCGTCATTTTCGGGAACACTATTGCCTAGATGCCGACATCGATGTCCTTAGAGGTGGCACCGGCCTTTCGCGTGCTCAGTTTTTGATTGAGCGGATTTTTCCGAACGCGGAAAATCCAGGACCCGCCGTTCGGGCGGGCGATTTCGCGGAGATACTCGTTTCGGACTTTCTCGAGTACAGCCTGGACCACTGGGTGCCTCGCTGGCGATTCTCTGAAAAAGCCACCCCAAATGAGTCGGTCAAAGGCACTGACATCATCGGACTGCGAATATGTCCGAACGGAAATGCTCTTCAAGACACGCTGACGACGTTCGAAGTGAAGGCTCAGTTGTCTGGTGGTCGTGCAAGAGCTAGATTGCAGGATGCCGTCGACGATGCCGCGAAAGACCGGGTAAGGCAAGCGTACACGCTCTTAGCCATGAAGCGCAGAGCGCATCTGATTGGCGATACCGAACGAGTGGCGTTGGTGGAACGCTTTCAGCTGAAAGCTGATAGACCATTCACAGAACAAGTCGGTGCCGCCGCTGTCGTCAACAATTTGGTGTTCGACGCTGAGCAGATAGCTGCGACCTCGACAGTTGCGCATCCGCCCGGGACAGCTCTTCTCTTGCTGGTCATCCGAGGCGAAGACTTGATGACGCTCGCTCACAACCTCTATGAAAGAGCCGCAAATGAGGCCTGAGGCCAGTTCTCGACGCTTATTCGGCATTACGCAGGCAAAGGCGCGTATGTTCGAATATGCGGTACCAGAAAACCACCATCTTGCAATCCCTCCCGGCACCCATCCCGAAGACCTCTTTCTTCTCACCATTGGAATCTTGGGGGACGAAGCGGCCGCGCTGTGCGAGCAGTACGAACAACGAGCGACCCTTGTCGCCTCTGGTGTTCCGACCGACCGACAAGGTCTGCGCTTTGCGGCATCTTTCTTTCATGCCTACGTCGCCGCACGCTTCGACGATGAGTTGGACGATGAGGTTCTGACGCTCGCTGCGGCATCGTTCTACCTGTCGGAGACGCCAGGCAGTAGCTTGGTGATAAGTAATCTTCTCGCGGACCGAGGTTTTCCGGTGGATGACCCACTCCCGACGGTCTTACAGTTTGCACTGGCGAATCGCTTGACAGACGCGTACGTTGCCCCTGAATACCGGTTCTCGCTCGAACTGCAAGCGGTGTCAGCGGCTGCGGCTGAACTGCTAACTCGCGTCGGCGGCGACGAGCGCATTTTGCTGCGCAATGCGGCAATTCTTCGTCGGGTGGTCTATGCAAGAGGGAGTGCCCGTGAGGTAGCACTCGTCGACGTGTGCGTAGCAACCATTCTTCGCAAAGTCAGCAACTCAAGTCGTTTGAATTTGCCTCGATATTCTAGGCTCGACGATGAGGCATGGTTGGACGTATTTCTCAAACGAGACTTCGTGTCGGAGCTTTGGCCGTCACAACGGCTCTTGGGGGAATCGGGCATATTCGCCGGCGCGTCGGCCGTTGTGCAGATGCCGACGAGTGCGGGGAAAACTCGGGCGGTCGAACTAGTGATACGAAGCGCAATCTTGGCGAACAACGCGCGCACCGCTGTGGTGGTTGCGCCCTTCAGGGCCCTTTGCCACGAGATTTCGAAGTCACTGCGACAGGCCTTTACCGGGGAGCAGGTCTCAATCAATGAACTGTCCGACGTTCTGCAGGAAGATTTTACGGAGCTGTTGGCTGAGTTGCTCGGAGAGGAGCACCAACCTCGGCCTCAAATTTTGGTGCTCACGCCGGAAAAGTTCTTGTACGTGCTGCGCCAATCTCCGGAGCTTGCGGAAAAGATAGGCCTTGTCATCTACGACGAGGGACATCAATTCGACTCGGGAGCTCGAGGCGTAACCTACGAGCTGCTGCTCACAGCTTTGAAAAGTGCCCTGCCGAGGAACTCGCAGGTAATTCTCGTCTCGGCTGTGATTTCGAACGGCGAAGTGGTCGGACGATGGCTGCTGGGCGAGCGCTCACGCGTTGCCCGAGGCGAAGACCTTGCCCCTACGCAACGTTCCGTAGCGTTTGCAAGCTGGAAGACAGCACTTGGAACGCTGCAGTTCAATGCCTTGGATTCACCCGAAGACTTTCCTTACTTTGTTCCACGGATTATTGAGTCGGTCAGATTGACTCTACAAGGTCGCGAGCGGCGAAATCGGGTATTCCCTGAAAAAGATGATGCAGCTGACGTTGCGCTGTACCTAGGGTTGAAGCTAGCGCCTCAAGGTAGCTCCGCAATCTTCTGCGGCCGAAAAGATAGTGCGGCGAATATTATTGCAAAGGCGGTCGAATACTTCTCGCGTGGTGTGCCATTTGATGCACCCAGTACCGTTGCGGACTCGGATGAACTGCGACGGCTCGTCTATTTGCACGTCAAGCATTTTGGCGGGGACGCTGTCGTCACAATGGGCGCTAGGCTCGGCATCCTTGCTCATCACGGCAACACGCCGCAAGGCCTATGCGTGTGCATTGAACACGCGATGAAAGAATCTTTGATTTCTCTCGTGGTATGTACGTCGACTCTGGCACAGGGAGTCAATCTACCGCTCAGATACCTGATTGTCTCAAGCATTTACCAAGGTGGTGAGCGTGTGAAGGTTAGAGACTTTCATAATCTCATGGGCCGTGCTGGACGCGCGGGCATGCATATCGAAGGCTCCGTCATCTTCGCCGATACCCGCGTCTTTGACGACAAAGATGCTCGGCAACGTCGGAATCGGTGGCGATGGGATGCCGTTAGAGAACTGCTTGATGCTCGAAACGTGGAGCCAACTGGTAGCTCGCTTCTGGCTCTCGTCGAACCGATTGTGAACGATGACGGTTCCGAGGAGGTCCAGAATGCGTTCGATGTAGCCGTTGCTTTGCTCGCCGACGAAGACAATGCACTGGCGCAAATCAACGACGACCCCGTCTATCTGCGCGCGGTGCGTGCCACGCCTGAGGCAGTTGCGCGACAGGTCAAACATAAGGCCCGATTGCTGAACGCTGTTGCCAGCTTTTTGCAGGCTAGTCGCGGCGACGAAGAGTTCGAGCAGTTCCTTCAACAAGTCGAAGGCCTCGCTGAAAGCACTTTCGCCTTTATGCTCGCGTCAGACGACCAAAAGGACCTGCTCAAGCGGATATTCGTCGAGGTTGCACGAGCTGTGCATGACCGTGAGCCGGATACGGTTGCGCAACGACGCAACTCCAGAACGCTCCTCGGCCTTAACGCGCTCGCGAAGATTTACAGATGGTGTGAGGACCATCGCGAAGATGTACTGGCGTCGCTTACACAAGAGCAATTGCTGTCGACAATATGGCCTCTCCTCGCCGCAGTCAGCGAAGACGAGCTATTCTCAAAGTGCATCGGCAAGGAGCACCTTGAACATATCGCGCAACTGTGGCTTTCGGGTCAGCCGTACTACCGAATTGAGGAGGAAGTACACAGAAGGCGCATTGCAAAACGCCATGGGACAGGCCAACGTCGGTTCACGTCCGGGGACGTTGTGGACATCTGCGACAACTGCTTCGGATACGAGTTTTCACTTTATCTCACGGCACTGGTTACTTTCTTCGAGCGAGGGGACGAGGCCGATAGACCGCCGACTGTCAAATTGCTGAAACAACTGCAAAGCGGCCTGAAGTATGGATTACCTAATGCCCTGCTGGTGGCAATTCACGAAACGGGCTTTTCAGACCGCATGCTTGTGCAAGATTTGCAACCGAGCTTAATCGGTGTCGAGGCAGTGCGCGCCGAGGTGATTGGCCGCGTTCGAAATGTGCAATTCGAAGTACGAGAAGTTCTTCAGCAGTACCCACACTATTTTGAATCGATTCTCGACACCATCGTGGAAGCTTGATGGCTCGCTTGCGAGTATCTGGGGTTCAGGGCGAGCCCGCGCGGGACGGGAATCCGCTTCAGTCCGCCCCCGATGCGCATGTTTCCTCCCTCAGGAATCAACGGCGAGTCGGAGGTAAAATCGACGCTACTTCCACCGCTGCCGCAAGCACACCGGCAGCGGTCCCCCTTGCATTCGGTCGCTCCAGTAACGAGCACACAGACAAAGCCAAAATAGAATGAACCACCAGGCACTATCGTCATTTATCTGGTCCGTAGCGGACCTGTTGCGCGGTGACTACAAACAATCCGAGTACGGGCGCGTGATTTTGCCCTTCACCGTGCTGCGGCGTTTGGACTGCGTGCTCGAATCCACGAAGCCGGCCGTGCTCGCGGAATTCGAAGCGAAAACAAAGTTGGGGCTGAATCCAGAGCCCTTCCTGTTGCGTGTCGCCGGCAGCACGAGGTTCTACAACACCTCACCGCTCGACCTCGTCAGGTTGTTGGGCGACCAGGACAACATTCGCCAGAACCTGTATGCGTACGTTCAGGCCTTCTCGCCGGCTGCGCGAGATATTTTTGAACGGTTCGACTTCTACACACAGGTCGAACGGCTCGCCAAGGCCAACCTTCTCTATCTCGTAACCGAGAAGTTCGCGAACATTGACCTGCACCCAGATGTGGTCGACAACACACAGATGGGCCTCGTTTTCGAGGAACTCATCCGGAAATTCGCGGAAATCTCTAACGAGACGGCCGGGGAGCACTTCACCCCGCGCGAGGTCATCCGACTAATGGTGAACCTGCTGTTTATCGAGGACAACGACGTACTCACGGTAGGCAACGCCGTCGTGCGAACGATTTACGACCCGACGGCCGGTACGGGCGGCATGCTCTCAGTTTCCGACGAGTATCTGCGTGAGCACAATCCGGCTGCGCGGCTGACCATGTTCGGCCAGGAGCTGAACGACGAGTCATACGCCATCTGCAAGGCGGACATGCTCATCAAAGGCCAGGATGTCGCGAACATCGTTGCGGGCAATACGCTGTCCGACGATGGCCACACCGGGCGCAAGTTCGACTACATGCTTTCCAATCCTCCGTTTGGCGTCGAGTGGAAAAAGGTTGAAAAAGCTATTAGAACGGAGTACGAGCAGAAAGGCTTCGATGGGCGCTTCGGCCCCGGCCTGCCGCGCGTCTCAGATGGCTCGATGTTGTTCCTGCTGCATCTCATCAGCAAGATGCGTCCGGCGCAGGAAGGAGGTAGCCGCTTCGGCATCGTGCTGAACGGCTCTCCGTTGTTCACGGGCGGTGCGGGTAGCGGCGAGAGCGAAATCCGGCGCTACGTGCTGGAGAACGACCTGGTCGAGGCCATTGTTGGTCTGCCGACAGATATGTTCTACAACACGGGTATCTCCACGTACGTGTGGATACTGTCGAACAGGAAGCCAGTGGCGCGCAAGGGGTTCGTCCAGCTCATCGATGCGTCGAGCTTCTGGCAGAAGATGCGCAAGAGTCTGGGCAGCAAACGGCGGGAAATGTCGGACGAGCAAATCGCGACAGTTACCCGGTTATTCGGCGACTTTGTTGAAGCCGAGCTGACAACTGTGTTGGACGCGGTAGGTGTCGAGGTCGGACGCTGGGTTGTGCCAGCGGGCAGCAACGCGCCTGACGTGCCTGCGGGCGGCACAGTGAAGTCGGCCCCGATTTCCCGGATTTTCCGGAACCAGGACTTCGGCTACACGACGATTACGGTGGAGCGCCCGCTACGCGATGAACAGGGCAACGTTGTGCTGGGCGTCAAGGGCAAGCAGAAAGGCAAGGTGCAGGCGGACAGTGCGCTGCGCGATACCGAGAACGTGCCGCTCGCGGAGGATATCGGAGCGTATCTCGCGCGGGAGGTGCTGCCACACGTGCCGGATGCGTGGGTGGATGAAGAAAAGAGCAAGGTTGGCTATGAGATTCCATTCAACCGGCATTTCTATGTGTTCGAGCCGCCGCGTGACTTGCACACTATTGACGAGGAATTGAAGGCTGTGTCGGCCAATATTATGACAATGCTTGAGGAGCTAGCAGAGTGAGTCTCCCGAGTTACCCCGCCTATAAAGACACAGGAATCGAATGGCTCACGTCTGTGCCGAAAAATTGGGAGTTGTCACGTCTCGGCTTCCAGTCTTGGGTTCGTGCAAGGCTTGGCTGGAAAGGATTGAAGGCAGAAGAGTACGTTGACACCGGTTATGCATTCTTGGCCACCCCAAACATCAAGGGAAAGGCTATTGACTTCCAAAATGTCAATTACATTACGCAGGAACGATACGACGAGTCACCAGAAATCAAGCTGGCAGTAGGCGACGTATTGTTGGCAAAGGACGGCTCGACACTGGGTACAGTGAATGTAGTTCGTGAGCTACCATCTCCGGCGACTGTGAACAGCTCAATTGCGGTCATTACGCCATACGCATCGCTGTCCGGCATTTTTCTGCTTTACCTACTGCAGAGCGATTTTCTCGTTAACACAATTCAGCGAATTAAGGGCGGGATGGGTGTTCCTCACCTCTTCCAAGAGGACCTGAACAAATTTCATATTCCGTTACCACCAATTGAAGAGCAATCCATCATCGCAGCCTTCCTCGACCACGAGACCGCAAAGATTGATTTGCTGGTTAGCGAACAGGAAAAGCTGCTCACGCTGCTGGCAGAAAAGCGCCAAGCGACCATCTCGCACGCTGTCACCCGAGGTCTCAACCCCGACGCTTCGATGAAGGACTCCGGCGTGACTTGGCTTGGGATGATACCGGCACATTGGGAGGTTGCCGCGATAAAGCACTGGTTTGAGACAACCAGCGGCGGAACACCTGATACAGGACGTCAGGACGACTATTACACGGAGAACGGGGGGTATCCGTGGATAAGAACCACTGACCTGAATAACGCTATTCTTTACACGTTTGAGGTTGCAATTACTGACGCCGCGATTCAGGATTCAGTGTGCGAACTCCTGCCCATCGGCAGTGTATTAGTGGCAATGTACGGCGGGGAGGGCACAATCGGAAAGAATTCGCTTCTAGCTTTCGAAGCATGCATCAACCAAGCTGTCTGCGCACTGCTACCGAACACGAGTTTTATTGAAGAGTTCACGTTTCGGTATATTCAATTTTATAGACCACATTGGATGTTTGGAGCTGAAAGTTCGAGAAAAGACCCCAACATAAGCCAAGGTCTAATTCGGAATATACCGATTGTGCGACCGCCACTGGATGAGCAAAGGTCAATTGCAGATTTCTTGGAAATTGAAATCACGAAACTCGACAAGCTTAAAGCGAATGTCGAACGGACGATTAGTCTACTCAAGGAGCGACGCAGCGCCCTGATTTCCGCCGCAGTCACCGGCAGAATCGACGTCCGCAATGCCGTACTGCGGGAGCTCGCCGCATGAGTGACATACAGTTGTTTCGCCTGTCGAATGGCAACGCACGCGAGCTACCAACCCAGGCCGTAAAACTGGAGAAGCAGCTACAAGGCCTCGTCGAAGCGAACATGCAAACGTTCCTCGGCGTTCGCTTTCTGGCCAGCGAGTACGTCACTGGGAAAACACACAAGGGCAGAATCGACTCGCTGGGCCTCGACGAGAACGGCTGCCCGGTCATCATCGAGTACAAGCGTCACAGCAACGAGAACGTCATCAACCAGGGGCTGTTCTATCTGGACTGGTTATTGGACCACCAGGCGGAGTTCCGCTGGCTGGTTATGGAAAAGCTCGGCAAGGACGTGGCAGACCAAATCGAGTGGACGGGCACGCGCCTGCTGTGCATTGCTGCCGATTTCACGCGCTATGACCAGCATGCGGTCCAGCAAATTCCGCGCAATATCGAGCTGATTCGCTACAAGCTGTTCGGCGATGACCTGTTGTTGCTCGAACTCGTCAATGCGCAAAGCGTTCCCGACGTCACAGCGGTCAAGCCTGCGCAGGCCGACCTAGCAGCTGAGCCTGAAAAGCCGAAAGCGGCAGGCAAGGACAAGTCGGTAGACGAGCAACTTGCCATCGCGTCCGCCGAAATTCGTGACCTGTACGCACAAGTCACCAGCGTCCTGACTTCGTTGGGTGACGACGTGCAAGAAAAGCGCCTGAAGCTCTATACCGCCTTCCGACGCCTGAAGAACTTCGCTTGCGTCATCGCCTATCCGAACAGACTCCTCGTGACGCTCAAGCTAGACCCTGCCTCCGTCGAGCTGGAGGAAGGGTTCAGCCGTGACGTCAGCCAAGTCGGACATTGGGGCACCGGCGACGTCGAACTGACATTGCGCGAGCAAGCCGACCTGGCACGCGCCAGGCCGCTGCTCGAGCGAAGTTACGCCGAGGGCTAGCCGGCCTACCGGCCTGCGCTGACTATCAGAAAAAACAAAATCGACCGCATTGAGGCGTCCATGAGCAACCTGCACCAGGAACATCACTTTGAGGCAGCAATCTGCCAGTCCCTCTCAGCCAATGGCTGGTTCTATGCGGAAGGCGATGCCGCCCACTACGACCGCGTCAGCGCGCTCTTTTTGCCAGACCTGCTCACATGGGTGGAGGCGACGCAGCCTGACACCTGGCAGCGTCTGACCAAGACGCATGGTCCAGCGCTCGCTGAGCGTCTCGCCGAACGGGTGCGCAAGAGCCTCAACGAACGCGGCACTCTGGATGTGCTTCGCCGGGGCGTCGAAATGCTGGGGCTCAAGGAGACGCTCTCGCTCGTCCAGTTCAAGCCGGCGCTGGCCATCAACCCTGCCATCCAGCAGCGGTACGCAGCGAACCGACTGCGCGTCGTGCGCCAGGTTCGCCATTCGCCGAATCACCCGCAGGACGCGGTGGACCTCGTGTTGTTCGTCAACGGCATACCGGTTGCAACCGCCGAGCTGAAGTCTGACTTCACGCAGAACGTTGAAGATGCAGTCGACCAGTACCGCTTCGACCGGAACCCCCAGCCCAAGGGTGGGCAGCTTGAGCCGCTTCTTGGCTTCCCAGGCGGTGCGCTGGTGCACTTCGCAGTAAGCCAGACAGAGGTCAGGATGTGCACCCGGCTCGCAGGCGCGGCCAGCCGGTTTCTGCCGTTCAACAGAGGCAACCACGGCGCGGCAGGCAACGCGCCGAATCCGGACGGCTTCGCGACGGCTTATCTTTGGGAGGACACCTGGGCACGTGACAGCTGGCTCGACATTCTGCATCGCTATCTCATCGGTAAGCGGGACGAAAAGCAGCAACTGAAGACCGTGATTTTTCCGCGTTTTCACCAGTTAGACGCGACCCGAAAGGTCGTTGCGGACGTCCTCGCTCAGGGACCTGGCCAGCGATACCTGATTCAGCATTCCGCTGGCTCAGGAAAGACGAATTCCATTGCCTGGACCGCGCACTTCCTCGCGGACCTGCACGACGCCGAGCACAAGAAGATGTTCGACAGCGTGCTTGTGGTGTCGGACCGCACCGTGCTCGACGCCCAGTTGCAAGAGGCCATCTTTGATTTCGAGCGCACGACCGGCGTCGTAGCCACCATTACCAATGAGCACGGAAGCAAGAGTGCGCAGTTGAGCCAAGCGCTCAAGAGCGGCAAGAAAATTATTGTTTGCACCATCCAGACGTTCCCCTTTGCCCTGCAGGCCGTGCAGGAACTCGCGGCGACCGAGGGCAAGCAGTTTGCGGTCGTTGCTGATGAGGCCCACAGTTCGCAGACCGGTGAAGCGGCGGCGAAGCTCAAGCAACTGCTGTCGGCCGAAGAATGGGCCGCCCTCCAGGATGGCGGCGAAATCGACACCGAGGCCCTGCTGGCCGCCCAGATGGAAGCGCGCGCCGGCGGCAAGGGGCTGACCTATGTCGCCTTTACGGCCACGCCCAAGCAGAAAACGCTTGAACTGTTCGGCCGGCCAGGTCTGGATGGGTTGCCGCAACCGTTCCATGTGTATTCGATGCGCCAAGCCATAGAGGAACGATTCATTCTCGACGTCCTGAAGAACTACACGACCTACAAGCTCGCGTTCAGGCTTGCTCACGACGGCGAGGAATATGACGAGAAGGAGGTCGAGCGTAGCACTGCGATGAAGGGCATCATGCAGTGGGTCCGACTGCATCCGTACAACATCACGCAGAAAGTGCAGATTGTCGTCGAACACTACCGCGAGAACGTGCAGCCCCTGCTCGACGGCAAGGCGAAGGCAATGGTGGTCGTCGGCAGCCGCAAGGAGGCGGTGCGATGGCAGAAGGCCATTCGCGCGTACATCGAGAACCGGGGTTATCCGCTCGGCGTGCTCGTGGCCTTCTCGGGCGAAATCGACGACCCCGAGAGCTATTCCGTGCCAGTGACGGAAACAAGCAAGGAGCTGAATCCCGGCCTCAAAGGACGCGATATTCGCGATGCCTTCGCCGAGCCCGAGTTTCACTTGCTGCTTGTCGCCAACAAGTTTCAGACTGGCTTCGACCAGCCCCTGCTCTGCGGCATGTACGTCGACAAGATGCTTGGCGGCATCCAGGCTGTGCAAACGCTCTCCCGGCTGAACCGCGCACATCCGGGCAAGGACGCCACCTACATCCTGGACTTCGTGAACGACGCGGATGAAATCCTCAAGGCGTTCAAGGCCTATTACGAGACCGCCGAACTCGAAGCCACCACCGACCCGCATCATGTCTATGACCTGCGCGCAAAACTCGATTCCGGTGGCTACTACGACGACTTTGAGGTCGACAGGGTGGTCAAGGTCGAGGTGGACCCGAAAGGTACGCAGGCTCAACTGCAGGCCGCAATCGCACCCGTAGCCGACCGGCTACTCAAGCGCTACAAGGCGGCACAACTGGACAAGGTTGCTGCAGAGGCTCAGCAGGACGGGAAGGCCACCCAGGCAGCCAAAGACACGCTCGACGCGCTGGTGCTGTTTAAAAATGACATGGGAGCGTTCGTACGTCTCTACGCGTTCCTCTCGCAGATTTTTGACTACGGTAATACGGACATCGAAAAGCGCTTTCTGTTCTACAAGCGGCTCATCCCGCTGCTGGAGTTCGGTCGCGAGCGCGACTTCGTAGACCTGTCAAAGGTCACGCTGACGCACCATAACCTGAAAAATACAGGCCGCCAGAATCTGAATCTGAGTCAAGGCGACGCACCTAAGTTGCCTCCGATGGACGCCGTTGGCAGTGGCGCAGTTCAGGAGAAGGAAAAGGTGCTCCTCGACGAAATCATCCAGAAGGTCAACGGCCTCTTCGATGGAGAGCTGACCAACGACGACCAGCTCCTATACGTAAACGGCGTGCTCAAGGGCAAGCTGCTCGAAAACGAACTGCTGGTCCAGCAAGCTGCGAGCAACAGCAAGGAGCGGTTCGCGAGTTCCCCCGACCTTAAGGACGCGCTGATGCACGCCATCATTAATGCGTTCGATGCTCATACGACCATGAGCAGACAGGCGCTCGACTCCGAGCGTGTGCGCGACGGCCTGAAAGACATACTGTTGGGGCCTGCTCAACTCTATGAGGCGCTACGAGCTCGTTCAGGTCCCTCTTCGAGCCTGGGAGCATAGCCTCCGTTCGCATTTCCGGTGGCGTCAGAGAATGGTTGCGATGGCTGACTGACCTGCCCCCATCAATAGGGCCAATGGGCTTCTAGCACAGTCCCATTAAACCAACTCCTGGAAAGCGGCAGCAGTATCCGCGGTTGCCCGGTGCTTCACCGCAAACTTTGACGGCGCAAGGTAGTTCAGTGCGCTGTGCGGCCTTTGCTCGTTGTAGTCCTGACGCCATGCCGCGATGACTGCCCAAGCGTGCGCGAGCGTCGTGAACCAGTGCTCGTTAAGGCATTCGTCGCGGAACTCGCCGTTGAACGATTCGATGTACGCATTCTGCGTTGGCTTGCCCGCCTGAATCAACTTCAGAGCGACGCCGTTCGCATACGCCCACTGGTCAAGCGCGCGGCTCGCAAATTCGGGGCCCTGGTCTGTTCGCACGGCCTTGGGATAGCCACGGAAGCGAGCTGCGCGGTCCAATGCCCGAGCGACATACTAACCTGAGATGCCATGGTCGACGACGATGTCGACAGCCTCTTTCGTGAAGTCGTCGACGACGGTCAGGCACTTCACGCGCCGGCCGTTGGAAAGCGCATCCATCACGAAATCGATTGACCACACCTCGTTGGGCGCGCCCGGCAATGCCAGTTGCTCGCGCTCAATCATGACGCCGTGGCGCTTGCGACGGCGCCGCACAGCCAGCCCTGCCTCACCGTACAGACGATAGACGCGCTTGTGATTGGCGTGCGTGCCTTCGCGTTCCACTAGGGCGTGCAATCGGCGGTAGCCGAATCGACGACGTTCGTGTGCCAACTCCACCAGACGCGCCACTAGCACCTCATTCTCGTGGTCTGGCTTCGCGTCGTAATGCAGCACGCTGCGAGAAAGCCCGACAAGCCGGCAGGCGCGGCGCTCGGAGATGTTGACCTTCTCCCGAATCGCCGATACTGCTTCGCGTTTGGCTTGCGGGCTCAGGGCTTTCCCTTGACGACGACCTTCAACGCTTCCATATCGAGCATTGCTTCGGCCAGTAGCTTCTTCAGCCGGGCATTCTCCACCTCGAGGTCCTTGAGCCGGCGGGCTTCCGAGACTTCCATGCCGCCGAACTTCGCGCGCCAGGTGTAGAACGACGCGTCACTGAACCCGTGCTTCCTGCACAGTTCCTTGACCGGCACACCGGCCTCGGCTTCCTTCAGAAACCCGATGATTTGCTGTTCGTAAAGCGCTTCTTCATGTTCGTCTTCTTCTCTGAAAACGAACTTTACTAGACTCCGGCTGGCCCTGTCTGCAGGGGGCAGGTCACAGATCAATGCACCCTGGGCTGTCGCTGCAGTCGCTCTGTGGACAGTGGAGCCCGAGAAATCTAGAGTGATCGCCAGTAGTTGCCGAATCAAAAAATTTACACGCTTCACACCCTTAGCCATTCACGACCTACCATCCTCGAGTTACTATCTCAAAATAATTTTCACCAACTCGGGATCAAAACAATGCGAAACACCCAGTTGTCACCGGTCGACCGTGCTATCGAATACATACGCTCAACGGTTCTATCGCCCGCCCTAAATAGCGCCCTTCCGTTAGAGATAAAAAACAAAGTAAAACACATCAATCGATGGTTACCGAATTTCAAGCGCGTTGGAGATTTGTCGATCTATCTATCTCGATTCGACGGCGACCGATCTTCCGCGGTCTATTCAGCAATGAAAGCCCATGGATTAACAACATTCGAGGATATATCGAGTGAATTTAATCGACGATTTTCTAGATGGGTAACAGATGCAACAAGGCCGAGCGATTTCGTAGTCGGAGAAAATTACAGCCCTTACGATATATTGATATTCGTCCAGAACTACGACTTGCGATCGGGTGGAATGTTTGTGCTCGACAGCGATGGCAAGCCAAATTTTGTCGTCATCAAAGCCACGTTCAACGGCGGCCGCTATGCAAACGAATGGCTCGTACGTGACAAAAAATTAAAATATTTTCTTAAGAGCAAAGGCAACGTCTTTGGCGAACACTACAAACCAAATGCAGTAATACTTGGCATTTCCGATATACCCATTCTTACGTTCGTTCGTGACAACGACGAACTTCCGTTCACATATGCAGGAGCCTTTAAGTACAAGAAAATTCATCGCGAAAGTGATGGAAGCAAATGGTTTGAGTTGGATCGCGACAAACTTGACAGTTTCGGCGAAGTCATTAACGCCAGGCTCATACAGGATGATCTGACTACAAGAATCGAGAAATCCTTCGCACTTCCAGACAATGAACTGGAACGTCTTGCGAGAGAGGCACCCAAGAAGCCTGAACGCTTTTTAGTTCACACTACGGCCTTCAATCGTGACCCTAACATCATTGCACTCGTTTTACGTCGCGCCCAAGGTTTTTGCCAGGAGTGCGGCAATCCATCACCGTTCTTGCGCAAGAAGGATGGAACACCATATCTTGAAGTACATCACCGCGTCCCGTTAGCGCAGGGTGGTGACGATTCGCTTGAGAATGCCGTAGCGTTGTGCCCGAACTGCCATCGCAGCATGCATTTTGGATAATCTGCTTTGGCTTAGTTTCTCAAATACAAAAAAAAGCACAGATACCATCAAAATGAAGACAATTCCATCCAAACAACAGATAGACGAAATTTTCGAAATTTTGGAAAGAGCCACCACTGATAAACGACCGGCGAGACCGCTTACAAAATATGAAGAGCGAATAGAAAAATTTACGAAATTTCTCGTCTCTCATCAACTAACGGGATTTATAGCATCCTTGCTGCTCGCAGCCATCGCATTTTTCTCCGACGATGTCACCGTTGCCCATACCGCATTCGCAACGCTCACTCTTGTGGAGCTTTTCATACTTCCACTAGGCATCGCCGTCACACTCGTTTCCGCGCCATTCATATATCGATTGTTCAAAGAACCATTTCATCAATTTTTTTATATAGCAAAATCATCAGCAGAATTTGATACAAAATATATTGATGCGCTTTCACAATGTGATCACACGGCACTTCGCTACGTTCTGACGTATTATGAAGGAGAAAGAATCTCATTGGAAAAGCGTTCAAGTTTACTGTGTGGGTCGGTAGAACGAATCGGAATCTTTCCGGCGCTCGCTGGTCTTGGAGCGCTATCCCTTAGCCTATCGAAGCTCTCCATTCTTCAAGGATGGGCAAGTTCATTAATTTTTTTAATTTTTGCATTTTACATACTCAACACAACAACATTCGCCATGACTCAGCGGCAAGATCGTGTTATCAGTCTCCTTAAGTTCTGCATCGATATATCAAAGTAGCAAGTCCCGTCGGTTTGACTTCAGGGTGCGGCGCACCCCGTCCACAACTATACCGATTGGTCACTCGTCGAATTTTCCATATTTCGAGATGCCCAGTTAGATAGACTCAAACGGCGTCACCGCAAAAAGCGCGGGCCGCATGGGCTGCCACCCATACGACCCGCTGACCACAACCAACTCGTTACCGGAGTCGGAAGATGGCTAACGCCTATAGTAAGTCACGTCCCAAGAAGCTCAAACAGTATCCAACGGTTGAGCTGCCCCTCGGCAACAAGCCTGACCTTCCCCAGGATGGCCAACCGTACATGCCATGGATGCGCGCCATTGACGCGCATTTCGAGATGTTCGGATTCAAGCCGGGTGATCGCGTCCATCTTCGGTTCAACTTTGATTCCCGAAGGGTCATCATCACGCCCGACTACAGCGCGCTGAACTGGCGCGAGCAGCCCTATGGTGCAGCTGCGCAAGAAGAGAAGGATCTGGAATACGCAGCGCTGCCCCCTTTGCGCCGCTCCGTTGTCTGGTGATGGTTCGGCGTGAAGCGTTCGGCACATGCCTAGACGCAAATGGTCCGCGGCGACGCTGCAAGTAACGTCAACAATCGTCACAACAGACGAAAAGTTGCGTTCAGTCCTCTCCGCATCCGACGGCATCCCAAGCGTCAGTGTGTGCAGCACGACATGCAGCCCTGTCGAATACTCCACCCGCATTTTCTGCGCCGAAATGCAAAAACCCCCGCCTTTCGGGCGGGGGTTTCTGGCTTAGGGAGCCTGACGATTACCTACTTTCACACGGGAATCCGCACTATCATCGGCGTAGAGTCGTTTCACGGTCCTGTTCGGG
>NZ_SSWO01000027.1:0-78104 GCF_004803625.1 Burkholderia sp. LS-044 | reverse complement strand
GTTCAGGCGCCGACCTTCGACTCTGCGTAACGGTTAAAGCGAAGAAAGAAACGCAGCAAAACCAACCTTAGAACCGGACATCTCTAAATGGCTGGAAGGTGGACATCTGAATCCGGGTATGACATGTGTGTAGGTCCCAAGTTCAGATGTCGCGTTTCCGCTAAATAAAAATGTCGTGTTTTGGCCTGTAGGTTGATCGCCTGCACCCTTGGGAGCGCCGGCGATGAACGCGACTGGGACGATCACCATGACGATGCGCGAGCTGGATCGATTCAAGGTCATTCAGGACGTAGCCGACGGCAAGCTCAAACCATGGCGTGCAGCGGAACGGCTGGAATTGACGACCCGACAGGTCCACCGACTGGTCGCCTGGCTTCGAGAGCATGGCGCGGCGTGTTGGGTATCGGGACACCGAGCGAAGCCCGGCAATAAGTGAGCAATACCAACGGGATCGAGTCGAGCGCTTCCCATGGATCCGGCGCTTCTTCGCGAGAAGATGATGACCGACCGCCAGAACGAGTCGCTCCGTGAACAGCTGCTCCGATTCGATATCGTCCCGCGACGCGGGATGAAATGCGATGCCGGGATCAAACCGGCGCGCCCCGACCGAGATGCGCGCACACCGCGACGCGTGCACTCGAACGCACCCTGCGAAGATCCACGCCCGCCTACCCCTGCCGCGACACCCCGCCCGGCAACTACCACTACTGCCAGTACCTCCGCTGTCCGTGCCCCCTTACTCTTGTCGGCATCGCTGGCGCGCCGTCCGAGGCCGCGCCGCTTCGACCGGAGACACGACAGATGCCATTTGACTGGACGCAGGAACAGCATGCGACGCTCGCGCGCTTTCGCGACATCGGCACGGAGATCGCCGCGGTGGAACGCGACGCTCGCGCGCCTGCCGGATTCGATGCAGCCGGCTGGACCCGGCTCGGCCAGGAAGGACTGTGGGACATGATCGTGCCGGAGACCTACGGCGGCGACGGTCACGGCTGGTGGCACTTTTCCGCGGCGCTGGAGGGGCTTGCATCGACGATCCGCCGCCCGGCGCTGCTGCTGTCGGTGATCGCGCAGGCCGGCATGGTGCGCGCGCTCGAACGCTATGGCACGGCAACCCAGCAGGACCGCTATTTCGGCGCGATCCTGCGCGGCGAACTGAGCGCGACGGCGATCGCCGAACCGGGCACCGGCACCGACGTGCGCAGCATTGCGACGAAGCTGGTCGAGTACGGCGACGGCTACCGGCTGACCGGCAGCAAATTCAACATCGCGCACGCGCCGCTCGCGCGCTTCATCCTCGTCGTCACGCGTGTCGAAACGCTCGGCCGGCGCAATACGGCGCTCGTGATCGTCGACCGCGACCAGCCGGGCATGACCGTCGCGGCGCCCGATTGCAAGCTCGGCCTCGACGACCTGCCCACCGGCGCGCTGCATTTCGACGACTGCCCGATCGCGCGTGGCCAGCTGCTGGGCGAACCGGGCGCCGGGCTCGGCAACCTGATCGACATCATTTCGCTCGGCCGTCTCTACTACGGCCTCGTCGCCGCGCAGGTGACGGCGCCGTACCTGCGCGACGCAATCGCCTATTGCCGCGACCGGCGCAGCTTCGACAGCACGATCGACGCGCACCAGTACGTGCAGCGTCGCCTGGTCGACCTGCAGATCGGCATCGAGCGCGGCACGTGGCTCGCGCGCGGCGCGCTCGCGCAGTTGCTGACGGATCACCCGCAAGCGCTGATGTCCTGCTCGATCGCGAAGCTGGTCGGCGCGCAGGATCTCGTCGACGGCGCGCTCGGCCTCGTGCGGCTGTACGGCAGCCTCGGCTACCAGGCCGGGCCGGTGGCCGCATTCGCGTCGGATGCGCTGGGTTTCATGAGCGTCGGCGGAACCGAGGAAATGCATCGCAAGAACATCTTCAACCAGATGATGCGCGCCGGCTGAACGCCCGCCATCGACATGCGTACGACGCACCCTACAGGAATCCAAGCATGACAACGACCCACCGACGCCCTTCCCGCCTGCGCCGCTCCTGGCTGTTCCTCGCCGGCGCCGATCACGATGCGCTCGTCGACGGCGCCGCGAGCGGCGCGGACGTATTGATCCAGGAACTCGAGACCTTTACGCCGCCGGACCGGCGTCCGGCCGCGCGCGAACTCAGCGAGCGGGTGCTCGCGGGCTGGCGCGATGCCGGCATCCTCGCGTCCGTGCGCGTGAACCCGCTCGACGCGGGCGGCATCGACGACCTGCGCGCGGCGATGCGCGGCCGGCCGGACATCGTGATGATGTCGTACGTCGCGACGCCCGAGCAGGTCGTCGCGCTCGACGAAGCCGTCACGCGCTTCGAGCGCGAATACGATATTGCGCCCGGCTCGACGGAACTGGTGCCGAACATCGAGTCGACGCTCGGGCTCGTGAACACGATGGCGATCGCGCGTTCGAGCCCGCGCGTGTCGGCCGTGCTCGTCGCGACCGAGGACATGGTGGCCGACATGGGGGCCGAGCGCACCCGCGCGGGCCGCGAACTCGACTATGTGCGTTCGCGCTTTCGCGTCGAATGCGCGGCCGTCGGCGTCACCGCGATCGATTGCCCGTACAGCTATGCCGATAACGAAGGCGCGGAGCTCGACATGCGCGTGTCGCGCGGCCTCGGATACCAGGCCAAGGCGATCGTCAACGCGCAGTTCGTGCCGGTCGTCAATCGCGTGCTGACGCCGACGGCCGACGAAGTCGCCCTCGCCCGTCGCGTGATCGACGCGTTCGACACCGCCCGGCGCGCGTCCGGCGGCCGCCGCGTGGCCGCGGCCGTCGTCGACGGTTTCCTCGCGGAAGTCCCCGACTATCTCGCCGCGCACCGGCTGATCGCCCGCGCGACGCAATTCGGCATTGCCTGAGCCCGCCATGGATACGATCGCCACGCGCCTGAAGGCGCTGAAAACCCTCGCGCATGCGGCGCCGCACGTTCCGGCCGAAAACTGGCCCGACACGCCGCAAGCGCAATTCGAACGCTGGCTCGACGAGGCCGTTGTCGCAGGCGCCGTCGAACCGCAGGTGATGACGCTGTCGACGGTCCGCCCGGACGGACGGCCCGACGCACGCTCCGTCGTACTGCTGAACGTCGACGCGCGCGGCTGGCATTTCGCGGCGAGCACGCGCAGCCCCAAGGGGCGCCAGATCGAAAACCGGCCGTTCGCCGCGCTGACGTTCTATTGGCCGGTGATCGCGAGCCAGGTCCGCCTGAGCGGCCCGGTCGAGCGGCTGCCGGCCGCCGAAGGCCGCGCCGATTTCGCGGGCCGCCCGGAGCGGTCGCGCGCGAGCATCCTGGCCGGCCGGCAAAGCGAACGGCTCGACGATCCCGCCGACCTGACGCGCGCGATCGACGCGCAGCTCGCGCGGCTGGCCGCCGACCCCGCACTTGTGTCGGAGGACTGGCACCTGTACACGCTCGCACCGGACGAAGCCGAATTCTGGCGTGCCGACAGCGCACGCCGTTTTGCGCGGCAGGCGTACCGTCGTGACGGTCAGTGCTGGGAACGGTGTGCGCTATGGCCTTGAAATCCGCCGCACTCCCGTCGCGACCGGGCGGCACCCTGCACGACGGCATGAATGACCGGATGCACGAAGACACGCGCCTCATGCACGCGGGCCGCGACAGCGCGGCCTGGCACGGCTTCGTCAATCCGCCTGTCTACCATGCGTCGACCGTGCTCAGCCCGACGGTGTCCGATCTGCTGAACCGCACGCAGCCGTATATCTACGGCCGCCGTGGCACGCCGACGACCGACGCGCTCGAGCGCGCGGTGACGAGCCTCGAAGGCGGTGCCGGTGCGGTGCTGTGTCCGTCGGGCTTGTCCGCGTGCACGCTGGCGCTGCTGTCGTGCCTGAAGCCCGGCGATCACCTGCTGATGACCGCATCGGTCTACGGCCCGGTACGCCATGCGTGCGAAGGCGTGCTTGCGCGGCTCGGCGTCGAGACGACCTGGTATGACGGCCGCACGCCCGTCGCTGCCGCATTCCGTGCGAATACGCGCGCGCTGTATGTCGAAGTGCCGGGCTCCTATACGTTCGACATGCACGATATCCCGGCGCTCGTCCGGCTCGCGCACGCACACGGCGCGCTGGTCGTCGCGGACAACAGCTGGGCCACGCCGCTCTTCTTTCAACCGCATGCGTTCGGCATCGACCTGTCGATCCAGGCCGGCACCAAGTACCTGGTCGGGCATTCCGATGCGATGCTCGGCACCGTGTCGGCCACCGAGCGCGCGTGGCCCGCGTTGAAGCAACTGCACGGCGATCTCGGACTGTGCGCGGGCCCCGACGACGTCTATCTCGCGCTGCGCGGGTTGCGCACGCTCGGCGTGCGGCTGCGGCAACACCAGCGCAACGCACTGGCGGTCGCGAGCTGGCTCGCGACGCGCCCCGAAGTGCAGCGCGTGCTGTATCCGGCCCTCCCCGGCGACGACGGACATGCGCTGTGGCGCCGCGATTTCCGCGGCGCATCGGGGCTGTTCTCGGTCGTGCTGCAGCCGGCGCCGCCGCACGCGGTCGAAGCGTTTCTCGACCACCTCGCGCTGTTCGGGCTCGGTTATTCGTGGGGCGGCTACGAGAGCCTCGCGCTGCCGTTCGAACTGGACGCGCACGGCCTTGCCGCGAGCTGGCCGGCCGGCAGCCGCGGCGTGCGCGTGCATGTCGGGCTCGAGGACCCGGACGACCTGATCGCCGATCTCGCGGCCGGTCTCGATCGTTATGCGGCGTGCGCGCGGCAGGCCGCCGCCTGCGAGGATGCCGCGCGATGCTGACCGTCTGGGGCCGCCGCACGTCGTTCAACGTGCAGAAGGTGTTATGGCTCATCGGCGAGCTGGGCGTGCCGTACCGGCACATCGCGGCAGGCGGTGAGCACGGCTCGCTGCAGACGCCCGCGTTCGCGGCGCTGAATCCGACCTGCCGGATTCCGGTGATCGACTGGGATGGCGACGTCGTGTGGGAGTCGCACACGATCCTGCGCTATCTCGCCGCGCGGGTGCCGAACAATCCGTTCTGGTGCCGCGACGCGTTCGCCCGTTCGCGCGCGGAGCGCTGGATGGACTGGTCGCAGACCGCGCTCGAACCGGACGTGATGACCGGGCTGTTCTGGGCGCTCGTGCGAACGCCGCCGGAGCGGCGCGACGATGCGCTCGTGCGCGACAAGGCCGCGCGCAGCGCGACGCATTTCCAGCTGCTCGACCGGCTGCTGTCGACCCAGCCCTTCCTGGGCGGTGCGACGCCGGGCCTGGCCGACATACCGGCCGGCGCGACGCTGTTCCGCTATTTCTCGCTCGACGTCGAGCGGCCGCCGTTGCCGCACGTCGAGGCCTGGTACGCCCGCCTGAGCCGACGCCCCGCCTATCGCGAACAGGTCATGGTGTCGTTCGACGCGTTGCGCGGCCAGCCGGGCTGACTCTGCGCGTGACGACTCACACGGCCTCGCGGTTTCACGAACTCACGACCCTCTCGACACGACATGACGCACTCCGCCCTTCGTCCGATCCTGATCGTCCTGCATCGCGAACAGTCGAGCCCCGGCCGGATCGGCCGGCTGCTTGCCGCCCGCGGCCATCCGCTCGACATTCGTCGCCCGCCGCTCGGCGATCCGCTGCCGGCGACGCTGGCCGACCACGCGGGCGCCGTGGTGTTCGGCGGCCCGATGAGCGCCAACGACGGCGATCGCTGGATTCAGGATGAAATCGACTGGATCGGCGTGCCGCTGCGCGAGGCGGCACCCTTTCTCGGTGTCTGCCTGGGGGCGCAGATGATGATCCGCCACCTGGGCGGCCGCGTGAGCGCGCATCGCGACGGGCGCGCGGAAATCGGTTATTGGCCGATCGCCGCGACGCCCGCCGGCCGGCGTCTCGGGTCGTGGCCGTCGCACGTCTACCAGTGGCATCGCGAGGGCTTCGAACGCGTCGCCGGGCTCGAGATTCTCGCGACCGGCGAGCACTTCGAGAACCAGGCCGTGCGCTACGGGCCGCGCGCGTACGGCGTGCAGTTCCATCCGGAAGTGAGCTATCCGATGATGCGGCGCTGGAGCACGGCCGCCGCGCACAAGCTGTCGGCGCCCGGTGCGCAGGATCTCGCGACGCAGGCACGCGAAGGCCGGCGGCACGACCGGGCGACGGCCGCGTGGCTCAGCGCGTTTCTCGACCGCTGGCTCGACGATGCGCCCGCATCAGGTCGGCACGGTCACGTCGGAGATGCTGATCAGCCCCCACTCGACCGCTCGCAGCACGGCTTCGTGCCGACGTGACACGTTGAACTTGCGGCGGATGTTCATGAAGTGGAAATTGATGCACGACTCGGTCACGTTCAGGATGTGGCCGATTTCCCACGACGTCTTGCCGGCCGCGTGCCAGCGCAGGCATTCGACTTCCCGCCGGCTGAGCCGCGGCACGCTGTCGGGCGGTGCATGGCAGCGCGTGCCGGCGATCGCTTCGCACGCGACGTCGCGCAGCAGTGTCAGCGCCGCGAGATGGCGGTCGCAGTGCTCGCGCGTGGCGGCGAGCTCGTCGGTGCTCGCACACAACAGCATGCCGACCTCCCCCTTCGCGCCGCGCACCGGCAGCACGACGCCGCTGCGCATGCCGTATGCGGCCGCCGCTTCGTAACACGGGCGCTGCTCCGGCAGCGCGAACAATGCGTCGTCCCAGACGAGCGGCAGTGCCGAACGGAAGCAATGCCGCAGCATCGGGTCGACGCGGTCGAACTGGCGCTGCCGGTACAGCGCCGTCCAGCCGGGCACGCCGCTGCTCCATTTGCGCGCGAGATCGAACGACGCGCCGGTAAACGGCAACACGATCAGCACGACCTTGTCGAACCCCATTCCGGCGGCCGCGTCGGTCATTCTCTGCCATGACGCGTCCGTGTCGCCGGGTACCAACCATTTCAGACAATCCAGTCCATTCATACAAGCCACCCCGTTCGTTTAGTTGGAATCTGCAGCCAGGCGGACTTGCGCAACCGGTTCGAGACGTTGCGCGCGAACGGGCCGCGCTAGACCGCCTCGGCCAGACGTCGCCGGCCTGCCTGCCTCGCGTCGTCGAGCGACGCCGTCACGTCGAACGGAATGCCGAACGCCTTTTCGATGCCGGATGCGTTCGCGATGGCCGCTTCACGCTCGGCCGGGTCCGGTTCGATCGTGATGAGCGCACGGCAGACCGCGGCGAGCGCGGCGCGGTTCTGCTTGAGCCACATGCCGCGTTCCTTGCGGTCGTCGTGCGCTTCATCCGGGCGGGCCGGCGGAAAGATCATGACAAACGGCTCGCCGTGCCGCATCAGCGCGTGCATGTCGTCGAGCCAGCGCTGCGCGTAGCCGGCGGATGCGATCGCGTCGTTGCGCACGACGACGAACGGAAATTCCGCGACGTCGAACACGGCGAGCGTCGCCAGGTCGGGGGGCATGGCACCAGCGTGGTGGGTGGGCATCGGGTCAACCTCCATCGAATTGAACAGCATGGGTCGGAACGGGCCGCGCAGCGCCCGCTTCATCGTTTCGCGGCGGCGCCGGGGCCGAACGGCGGACGGGCGAGCCAGACCACCGCGATCACGGCGAGATACACGCAGCCGAGCGCGAACGAAACGTCGTTGAACGAGATCTGGTACGCCTGCGCATCGACCAGGTTGCCCAGCAGCGTCGCCGCGCGCTGCGGATCGCCGCCGCCGAGCCGTGCGACTTCGGCGCGTACGGCCGGGTCGAACGCGCTCACGTGCTCGCTGAGCTGCGCGTGGTGCAGGATCGCGCGCCGGTCCCACAGGAACGACGTGATCGATACCGCGAAGCTCGCGCCGAGCGTGCGCAGGAACGTCGACAGGCCGGAGCCGGCGGCGATCTCGTCCGGCTTCAGGTCGGACAGCAGGATGCTGTTGATCGGCATGATGAACAGTGCGAGGCCGAGGCCCTGCAGCAGCTGGATCAGCGCGATGTGCGTGAAGTCGATGTCGGGCACGAAACCCGCGCGCAGGAACGACGACGTGCCGAGGATCGCGAACGCGCAGCACACGAGCACGCGCATGTTGAAGCGCGGCGCGTACTTGCCCATGAACGGCGTCATCAGCACGGGGATCACGCCCATCGGCGCGACGGCGAGCCCGGCCCAGAACGCGGTGTAGCCGAGCGTGCGCTGCAGCCACTGCGGCACGATCACGTTGACCGCGAAGAACGCCGAATACGCGAGCACAAGCGTCAGCGTGCCGGCCGCGAAGTTGCGATGCGCGAAGAGCCGCAGGTTCACGATCGGGTTCGGCTCGTTGAGCTCCCAGATCAGGAACAGCGCGATGCCGAACGCGGCGACCACCGACATCACGACGATGAACGTCGAGTTGAACCAGTCGGCTTCGTTGCCCTTGTCGAGCACGATCTGCAGCGCGCCGACGCCGACGATCAGCGCGGCGAGGCCCACATAGTCGACGCGCGCGGCAACGGTCGTCTCGACGCGAGCGCGCATCTGCGCGAACACGCACATCGCGGCGAACACGCCGATCGGCAGGTTGATCAGGAACGCCCAGCGCCACGAGTAATGCTCGGTGACCCAGCCGCCGAACACGGGCCCCGCGATCGGCGCGACGACCGTGACCATCGCGATCATCGACAGCGCGAAACCGCGCCGCTGCGGCGGGTAGATCGACAGCATCAGCGCCTGCGTGGTCGGGATCATCGGCCCGGCCACCAGGCCCTGCAGCGCGCGGAACGCAACGAGCTGCGGCAGGTTTTGCGCGAGGCCGCACAGGAGCGACGCGAACGTGAACGCGAGCGTCGCCCACACGAACAGCCGCACCTGCCCGACGCGCTTGACGAGAAACCCGGTCAGCGGCAGCGCGATCGCATTGCTGACCGAGAACGTCGTGACGACCCACGCGCTCTGCGTCGTGCTCACGCCGAAGTTGCCGGCGATCGTCGGCAGCGACACGTTGGCGACGGTGCCGTCCAGCACCTGCATGAAGACCGCGAGCGCGAGGCCGAAGGTCGTGAGCCCGACGCTCGACGGTCGAAAACCGCTGTCGGCGGCCGCCATCGGGCCGCTCATCGCACCGTCTCCGCGCGCGCTGCCGACGGCAGGTTCGCATGGATGACGTCGGCGATCAGGCTGTCGGCGCGGGCCAGCTCGTCGCGGTACACGTCGGTGCGGAAGACCGGCGCGCGCTGCTCGCGACGCGACAGCATCGCGCCGCTGCGGTCGTGCTGGTCGACGCGTGCGTGCATCGACAGGCCGATGCGCAGCGGATGCGCGTCGAGCTGGGCCGGCTCCGTCAGCTCGATGCGCACCGGCAGCCGCTGCACGATCTTGATCCAGTTGCCGGTCGCGTTCTGCGCCGGCAGCAGCGAAAACGCGCTGCCGGTGCCGACGCCCAGGCTTTGCACGCGGCCGGTATAGCGCACCGCGTCGCCGTACAAGTCGGCGGTCAGTTCGACCGGCTGCCCGATGCGCATGTGCTCGAGCTGCTTCTCGGTGAAGTTCGCATCGACCCACAGCTCGCGCAGCGGCACCACCGCCAGCAGCGGCACGCCGGGCGACACGCGCTGCCCGACCTGCACCGTGCGCTTCGCGACATAACCGGTGACGGGCGTGACGATGTCGGTGCGTGCATGCGCGAGGTACGCGGCGCGCAGCCGTTCGGCCGCGGCCTGCACGTCGGGGTGCGACGCGACGGCGGTGTCGTCGATCAACGCCTTGCTCGTCTGGTGCTGCTCGCTCAACGTGGCGAGCGCGCTTTGCGCGGCCGCGTACGCGCTTTGCGCGGAGGTCAGCGTGTCGCGTGCATGCGCGAGTTCCTCGCGTGAAATCGCGCCGGAGCGGCCGAGATCCTCGCGACGGCTGTAGTCGGCCTTCGCCTTGTCGAGCGCGGTGCGTCGCGAGTCGAGTTCGGCGCGTGCGCCGTCGATGCTGTTCGCCAGCCCGCGTTCGTTGCTGTACAGGCCGCGCACCTTGCGCACCGTTGCCGCGAGATCGGCCTGCGCAGTCGCGAGCGCGATCTGCGCGTCGCTCGGGTCGAGGCGTACGAGCGGCGTGCCGGCGCGGACGAGGTTGCCGTCGTCCGCGTCGATCGACACGACGGTGCCCGTCACCTGCGGCGTCAGCTCGACGACGTTGCCTTGCGCGTACGCGTTGTCGGTGGATTCGTACCAGCGTCCGACGATCACGTACCAGATGCCCCAGCCGAGGATGCCGAGCGCGAACACGGCGACGAGCGCGCGCACCAGATGCTTGCGCCGTGCCGGCGGTGCCGGCGGCGTCGCGGGTGCGGCACCGCCGGGTGCCGGTGGCGTGCGGGTGTCCGGCCCGCCAGGCGCGCCCGGCGCGCGGGGGGCGCCGGTGTGGTCGGCCGCCGGCTGCTGGCGGGCGCTGGCGGAATCGGCGGCGGCCGGCCGCGCGGGAGTCTGCAGGGAGTTGTCGCTGCTCATGGTTCGATATCAAGGACGTTGGGAAGGAGTGGCGGCGAGCGCGACGTCGTCCGGCTCGGCGCGAAAGCCGCCGCCGAGCGCGGCGACGAGCTGCAGCGACTGGTCCGCGCGCTGCGCGCGCAGCGCGGCGACCTCGCGGCTCGCGACCAGCAGTTGCTGGCGCACGACGAGCGCGTCGAGGTAGCTGCCGACGCCGGCCCGGTAGCGCGCGTCCGCGAGCCGCCACGCATCGGTGGCGGAGTCGAACGCACGCTGCTGCGCATCGGTCTGCACGGCGAGCGAATCCAGCCGGTGCAGATCGTCGGCCACCTCGCCGATCGCACCGATCAGCGTCTTGTTGTAACCGGCGACCGCGAGGTCGTATTGCGCGTCACGCCGGCGCAGCACGCCGCGCCGCTCGCCGCCGTCGAAGATCGGCAGGCTCACGGCCGGGCTGACGTTGTAGGTGCGCGATGCGGCCTGGAACAGCGATGCGCCCCCGCGCGTCGCGAGCCCGATCAGCGCGGTGAGGCTGACGTTGGGCAGGAAATCCGCACGGGCGGCCGCGACGTTGCGGCTGGCCGCCTCGACCCGCCAGCGCGCGGCGACGAGGTCGGCGCGCCGGCCGAGCAGCGCGGCCGGGAGGTCGGCCGGCACCGCGAGCGCGGCGGTCGGCAGCGGCGCGG
This sequence comes from Burkholderia sp. LS-044, assembly GCF_004803625.1. Taxonomy (NCBI): domain Bacteria; kingdom Pseudomonadati; phylum Pseudomonadota; class Betaproteobacteria; order Burkholderiales; family Burkholderiaceae; genus Burkholderia; species Burkholderia sp. LS-044. The sequence continues at coordinate 67,010 of NZ_SSWO01000027.1, read as the reverse complement.
GCCGCACGAGCGCGAGGCCGCGGTCGGGGCCGGCGCCGAGCAGGATCGCGAGCGCGATGCGCGCACTGTCGATCGCCTGGGCCGTGCGTGCCTGCTCGCGCGTCGCGGCCGCGACTTCGCTTTCCGCCTGGCGCTGTTGCGCGACGTTGTCGATGCCTTTCGTGACGCGCTGGCGCGTGAGCGTGAGCGCTTCGTCGGCGCGCGCGTATTCGGCCCGCGCGACGTCCTGCTGATCGAACGCATACGCGAGATTCACGTAGGCGCGCGCAACGTTGACCGACAGCAGCACGCGTGCGGCCTGCGCATCGATTTGCGCGGCGCGCGCTTCGCCGAGCGCGGCTTCCCACGCGGCACGGCGCCCGCCCCACAGATCGAGATCCCAGCTCAGGCCGAGATTGACCTCGCGCGTGTGGCTGAAGAAGCCGCCGCCCTCGCCCGACGAAAACTGGGTACCGGACAGCCGCTCGGCCTTTGCGCTCGCGCGGCCGTCGAGATGCGGCAGCCGCGCGGCCCGCGCTTCGATCACCAGCGCCTGCGCTTCGCGTGCGCGCGCATCGGCGGTCGCGAGATCGGGGTTGCCGGCGAGCGCCTCGTCGATCAGCGCGCTCAGTTGCGCATCGTTCAGCGCGCGCCACCAGTCGGCGGCCGGCCAGTCGGCGGCGGGCACATGCGCGAGGCTGCGCGATGCGGCGAGCGTATCGGCGCCGCGCAGCGTGCCTGCGGGTGCGAGCCCGTCGCGGCTCGCGCACGCGCCGAGCACGACGAGCGCGGCGGCGGCGGCGATTCGCGACATGACGCGCAGTGCGCCGGCATCGCGTGTCCAGGGAGCAAGTGCTGCATGCATCGCATTCCTCTGCTTCGTATCGGTTTGAACACGACACGCATTGTTGGACGCCCCCGGGCAAAGCTGATAATGTTGTTTAGACAAAAAATAATGAATTCCGGCCATGCCCATCCGAGACACTTCTCCACCGCGCACCGTGCAGCGCGCCGATTCCGATCCGAGCGAACGCGAGGACGGCCCGTCACTGATCGCCGTCTGGGGGGAGGACGACGGCAGCAACACGTACCGGCTCGGCACCCGCGAGGTCGACTGGCACAGCCATCTGCGCGGGCAGGTGTTCTGCGTGGAAAGCGGTTTCGCGCACGTGCGCACGCCGCACGGTTCGTGGTTGTTGCCGCCGCATCGCGCGGGCTGGATTCCGCCCGGCGAGCAGCACAAGGTCAGCATCAGCGGCGCGTTGAGCGGCTGGAGCGTCGTGATCGCACCGGCCGCAAGCCGGCGGATGCCGGGGCAGCCATGCGTGATCGCGATCACCGAGCTGATGCGCGCGCTCGTGCGGCGCGCGGTGTCGTGGGCGGACCAGGACAGGCTCGACGTCGAGCAGGCACGCATCAGCGTCGTGCTGCTCGACGAGATGCGCCGCGCGCCGCACGAGCCGCTGCACCTGCCGATGCCGCGCGACCGGCGGCTGCTGCGCATCGCCAACGCGATCCTCGGGCAGCCGCACGACAGCCGCACGCTCGAAGCGTGGGCCGAATGGGCCGGGCTGTCCGCCCGCACGCTGAGCCGGCTGTTCGTCGCCGAAACCGGCACGAGCTTCGCGCAATGGCGCCAGCAGGCGCGCCTCACGCATGCGCTCGAACGTCTCGCGAGCGGCGACAGCGTCGCCAACATCGCCGACGCGCTGGGCTATGCGACGCCGAGCAACTTCATCGCGATGTTCCGCCGCGCGTTCGGCGATTCGCCCGCGCATTACTTCGCGAAGCGCAGGCAGCCGTAGCGCGATACGGCCCTGCCCCTATCACCCCTGCCAGTACAGCACCCGCATCGACGTCGCTATAGTCGCCGTGCGACCGGCCGGTCGGTCGCTCAATGTGACTTGTGGAGGGTGTCGATGTCGAATGCCGTTGGGTCGGACCACACGCCGATCGTCTCCGAGCAGCAGCTCGCCGATCATCTGGCCGCCGGCTGCAAGCCGGCCGTGCAGTTCCGGATCGGGACCGAGCACGAGAAGTTCGTCGTCGCGCGTGCGACGCACGCAGCCGCGCCTTACGACGGGCCGTCGGGCATCGCCGCGGTGCTCGCGGGGCTGCAAGGCGACGGCGCGCCGATCGTCGATGCCGGGCGGATCGTCGGCGTGATCCAGCGCGACGGCGCCGCGATCTCGCTCGAGCCGGCCGGCCAGCTCGAACTGTCGGGGGCGCCGCTCGAAACGCTGCACGATACGCATGCCGAGCTGCATGCGCATCTCGCCGCGGTGCGCGACGCGTGCGAACCGCTCGGCCTGCGCTGCGCGCCGCTGGGGTTTCACCCTCACCTTGCGCGCGCGGCACTGCCGTGGATGCCGAAGCAGCGTTACGGGATCATGCAGCGCTACATGCCGCGCGTCGGGACGCGCGGGCTCGACATGATGCAGCGCACCTGCACCGTGCAGGTCAACCTCGATTTCGCATCGGAAAGCGACATGGCGCGCAAGATGCGCGTGTCGCTGGCGTTGCAGCCCGTTGCGACCGCGCTGTTCGCGAACTCGCCGTTCGCCGAAGGCAGGCCGACCGGCTTGCTGTCGACGCGCGCGCACACGTGGCTCGACACCGACGAGGATCGCTGCGGGGCGCCGGCGCTGTTCCTGTCGCGCAGCTTCGGTTTCGAGCGCTACGTGAGCTGGCTGCTCGACAACGTGCCGATGTATTTCGTGCGGCGCGGCGACCGCTACGCGGACGCGACCGGATGGACGTTCCGCGATTTCATGCGACGCCGCATTCCGCATCTCGAGGGCGAGACGCCGACCCTCGGCGACTTCGCCGACCACCTGACGACGGTCTTCACCGAAGTGCGGCTCAAGCGCTATCTCGAGATGCGCGGCGCCGATGCGGGTTCGCCCGCCATGATGGTCGCGCTGTCTGCATTCTGGACCGGCCTGCTGTACGATCCGACCGCGCTGTCGGAGGCCGAGACGCTGGCCGCCGCGATCGACCGCGGCACGCTGCTGACCCTGCGGCGCGACGTGCCGCGTTTCGGGCTCGGCGCGTCGGTCGACGGCCGCCCGTTGCGCGCGTTCGCGGCCGATGCACTCGCGATCGCGCATCGCGGCCTGCGCGCGCGGGCGCGCAGGGATGCAGCCGGCCGCGACGAATCCGTGTATCTCGCGCCGCTCGACGAGATCGTCGCCGGTGCGCCGACCCAGGCCGAACACTGGCTTGCCCGCTATCGCGACGCGTGGGCCGGCGACGCGACGCAGATCTACGACGAAGCCGAAATCTGACCGCGTCGCGCGGGGCCGCTCATGCGCAGCACGCGAGGAGCGGCTCGTGCGCGAACTCGACGTCCGGCGCCGGCGCATGGCCGCGCCGGCGCGCACGAACCGCGTGCGCGAGCGTCTCGAGGAGCTGCGTGGTATCGGCGAACGAGAGGCACGCGTCGGTGATGCTCTGCCCGTAGCGCAGCGGCACGCCGGGCACGAGGTCCTGGCGCCCTTCGATCAGGTTCGACTCGACCAGCACGCCGACGATGCGCGTATCGCCGGCCGCGACCTGCGCGGCGACGGCCGTGCCGACGCTCAACTGATTGCGGAACTGGCGGCGGCTGTTGCCGTGGCTGACGTCGATCATCACGCGCGGCGCGCAGCGCGCGGCCGCCATGCGTTCGCATGCGGCATTCACCGCGGCTGCATCGAAATTCGGCTCGCGCCCGCCGCGCAGCACGACGTGCGTATGCGGATTGCCGGGCGAGGCCGCCGCGCATAGCCGGCCGCCCGTGTCGACCGACAGGAAGCGATGCGCGCGCGCGGCCGCGCACATCGCATCGACGGCCACCTGGACATTGCCGTCGGTGCCGTTCTTGAAACCGATCGGGATCGGCAGCGACGACGCCAGCTCGCGATGCACCTGCGATTCCACGGTGCGGGCGCCGATCGCCCCCCGTGCGACCAGGTCGGCCAGGTAGCGCGGCGACAGCGGATCGAGAAACTCGGTCGCCGCCGGCATCTCCGCGCCGTTGATGTCGCACAGCAGCGCGCGGGCCGTATGCAGTCCCGTGTCGATCCGTTCGCTGCCGTCCAGCAGCGGGTCGTTGATGAGCCCCTTCCAGCCGACCGTCGTGCGCGGCTTCTCGAAGTACACGCGCATCACGATTTCCAGCTCGTCCGCGAAGCGCGCGCGTTGCAGCGCGAGCCGTGCCGCATAGTCGCGCGCCGCGGCCGGGTCGTGCACCGAGCACGGGCCGGCGATGACCACGAGACGGTCGTCCGTGCCGTTCAGCACGTCGACGATCGCGTGGCGAGCCAGATGAACCGTGCGCGACGCGCGCAACGCAGGCTGCAGCGCGCCGGCCAGATCCGCGGGGGACGGCAGGTGCAGCTCGGCGTCACGGTTCGTCGTCCAGGTATTCGCATGCATGGGGACTGCCCTCCTGTCGATAATTCGGGGGATTTTTTACTACAGCGCGACTGTATTGAATGGCGCTTTTGGTGCGCAACTAACATAGTTGCCAGTTTCTAATTCATAACCTTATGAATGACAGAAATAAGCAAGGCAACCGGAAATTGAGGCATTGGGTTTGCCTGATTTCGAGACGCGCTCCGGGCCGGGAATGCGATTTTTTATTCTGGATTCTGGAGCATTTTATGACGCGCGGCTGCCGATTGTTCAGCCTTTCGAAGCGGGTTGCTATTCGTTCTGATAGTGGCGTCGCGATAGGCGTTCAATTAATTTTAAGATTCCTGACAGGCCAATCAGGTTCATATATATAAATCAACCCAGTTATTGCGGAGAATCACCATGTCGAAACGTCATTACGAAACGCCGATTCACGTCAAGTATCGCGATACCGATTCGATGGGGCATGTGAGCAGTCCCGTCTATTACGACTATCTGCAGCATTCCTACCTCTGCTACATGTTCGATCTCCTCGGCCTGCCGCGGAGCGAAAAGCTGCCGCACATCATGGTGAAGACGCAGTGCGAGTACCTCGCACCGGCGCAATTCGGCGACAACCTGACGATCCGGTCGAGCATCGTGCGTTTCGGCAGCAAGAGCTTCGATCTCGAACACCTGATGGAACGCGATGACCAGACCATCGTCGCGCGCGGCATGTCGACGCACGTGATGTTCGATTACGCGAACAACACGACGCAGGCCGTGCCCGACGAGTTCAAGGCGCGCGTGCTCGAATTCCAGGGTTCGCTGTGATGCGCGCGCGCCATTTCGGGAGCGACACGTGAGCGCCGCGGTGGCGCGCGCCCGGCGCCGGATCGGTGCGATCGTCGAGCGCCGCGACGACCGCGCGATCGTCATCGTCCGGCATGCGGCGCAGACGTTGCTCGAGCCGGCCGCGCTCGAGCGGCATCGTTCGCTCGTCAGCCGTCACGAGGACGAACTCGAGGTGCTGCTGCAGCCGTGCGGTGGCGCGCACGACGGCGTGCGCCCGCTGCTCGGGCGGTTGCGGGATGCCGGCGTGACCGTCGCGCTCGACGCGGCGACGCTCGCTCACGACGCGTCGCTGCTCGAGTTCGCGAGCTGGGTCACGCAGTGCGCGACGCCCGGCGACACGGTGCCGCCGCGCGACGATGCTGCCGTGCCGGGCGGCGGGCTGTTCTGCGGCCTGGTCGTGCGATGGCGCGACTTGCGCAACGGGTGGCGGCGGCCGGAACGTGACGACGCGCCCGAACGCACGCCGCAAACGATCGCGGCGGATGCGGCCGAGCACATCGCGGCCGGCGATCCGGACGGGCAGGTGCTCGGCGCGCTGCTCGACGCCGACGACGCAGCCACCGACGCGGCGCTGGACACGTTGTCGGACGCGGTACGCGCGCGGCGGATCTGCGCGGCGACGCGGGCCGGCTGGCCGCTTGCGCGACGGTTATGAGCGCCGTCGCCACGGCGGTCGACGCGCGTGCCCTGCCCGACCGCGCGTTCCTGGTCGGCATGATGGGCGCGGGCAAATCGACGCTCGGCCGCGCGCTCGCGGCATCGCTCGGCTGGACGTTCGCCGACAGCGATGACGAGATCGCGCGGCGCACCGGCCGCTCGGTCGCCGAGCTGTTCGACAGGGTCGGCGAAGGCGGCTTTCGTCTGCTCGAAACGCAAATCGTCGACGAACTGACGCAGCGCCCGAACGTCGTCGTGGCGACCGGCGGGGGCGCGGTGCTGAATCCGCGCAGCCGCGCGCGCCTGAGCGAGCGCGGCTGCGTGATCTACTTGCATGCGGACCCCGATGCGCTGTGGCGCCGCACGCGCGATGACACGCGGCGGCCGCTGCTGCAGGTGGCCGACCCGCGGCAAACCCTCGCCGCGCTGTACCGGATGCGCGATCCGCTGTATCGCGAATGCGCACATGCGCTCGTCGATACGACGGCGCAGGACGTCGCGCGCGCGACGGCCGACGTGTTGACGGTGCTGCTGGCGCGGATCGATGCGCCGGATTGACGGCGCGTGCGGCGGACGTTCGCTTCCCTGCCCCCGAAGCGATGGCGGGACGCATGGGCGTGGCGCGGACTTTGAGTATCCGACGCGTTTTCGAAACGACGAGTTTGGATTTTTAATCGTGTTATTGTGATAAGAAAAGTTATCTCGATGATACGGGAGTGAACCGAAAAGCGCTGGGCAGGCGTCGCTTAAACGTGGGCTGTTTCATGCCGGATTTCCTGGCCGGCGCTTCGATCGGAGCGCAATTTCCGCGGCACGGCCGGATGTGCGTCGGCATGCCGCCGATGCGCGTCGTTTCGTCCGCTTTCCGGAGCACCTCGGGAATGAATGGCGGCTGCCTGCCTTCACGAATTGGCGCATCGTCTCCGGCGAGCTTCGCGGGTCGCGGTTCGTCAACGACTGCGCCTCGCGCCAACGGGCGACAACTGCCCTCCGCCGCATTTGTTCCCGAGACGCAAGACTGTTGCGCCATGGTGGGTGTTCGAGATCGTGACCGGCGTGTCTACAGTGAGCCCATCGGATTCATCGATCCGTTCGGCACTGAAGCCGGGAACCCATCACCTATCGAGGCAAATCATGAGCGCATCCAAGGTCATCATCGTCACCGGCGCATCGCAAGGCATCGGCGCGGAAACGGTCAACGCATTCCGGGCTCGCGGCCATCGCGTCGTCGCGACGTCACGTTCGATCGGCCCGTCAAACGATCCGGATCTCGTCACCGTCGCGGGTGACATCGGCGATCCGGCCGTCGCGCGGCGCGTGGTCGACACGGCCATCGAGCACTTCGGCCGCGTCGACACGCTCGTCAACAACGCCGGCGTGTTCATCGCGAAGCCGTTCACGCAGTACACCGCGGACGACTATGCGCAGATCACGAGCGTCAACCTGAGCGGTTTCTTCCACGTCACGCAGCATGCGATCGCCGCGATGCAGAAACACGGCAGCGGCCACGTGGTCAGCGTCACGACGAGCCTGGTCGATCATGCGAACAGCAACGTGCCGTCGGTGCTCGCATCGCTGACGAAGGGCGGATTGAATGCGGCGACGAAGTCGCTCGCGATCGAGTATGCGAAGGCCGGCATTCGCGTGAATGCGGTGTCGCCCGGCATCATCAAGTCGCCGATGCATGCGCCCGACACCCATGCGACGCTTGCGTCGCTGCATCCGGTCGGCCGCATGGGCGAGATGAGCGACATCGTCGACGCGATCCTGTACCTGGACTCGGCACCGTTCGTCACGGGCGAGATCCTGCACGTCGACGGCGGCCAGAGCGCCGGGCATTGAGTCGCGGCGTCGAAACCGCGAGCCGGCGCGCCTATCGCGACGCGCCGGCCCGCCTGGCGCGTGTCCCGGCCGGCCGCCTGGCCGGCTCGCGCGCCAGCTGCTCGACGAGAAAATCGACGAACACGCGCACGCGCGACGACAGGAAGCGCGCATGCGGATACAGCAGCATGAAGGGCCGCGACCGGCCGCCGAGGCCGGGCAGCACTTCCACGAGCGTGCCGGCGCGCAGATCCTGCTCGACGATGAAGCGGTAGGTCTGGAACAGGCCCGCACCGCCGCGCGCGAGCGTCACACCGGCGAGGACGTCGCCCGACGTACCGTAGCTGCCGGTCGTCGCGACGTCGACTTCCTCCGATCCATCGTTGAACAGCCAGGGAATCGGCCGCCCGCTGCTCGGCAGCTCGAACTGGATGCATTCGTGCGCATGCAGATCGTCGATGGCGGCCGGCATGCCCGCGCGCTTCAGGTAGCCGGGCGTCGCGACGACCACGAGTTCGGCGTCCTCCAGCTTGCGCGCGACCAGGTTCGAATCGGCCGGCGCGCGCCCGCGAATCGCGAGATCGTAGCCTTCCTCCGCGAAATCGATGTTGCGGTTGCTCAGGTGGGTTTCGACGCGCACGTCCGGGTACCGCTCGCGAAATGCCGGCAGCAGCGGCAGCACGCGATAGTGCCCGTACGGCGTCGGCATGCTGATCCGCAGCAGGCCGGCGGGCGTGGCCTGCTGGCCGGTTGCCTCGCGCTCCGCGTCGACGAGTTGCGCCAGCGCGTCGCGGCATTGCTCGAAGTAGCGGCGGCCGGGATCGGTCAGGCGGATCTGGCGTGTCGTGCGCACGAACAGCCGCACGCCGAGACGCTCCTCGAGCCGCGCCACCGACCGGCTGACCGCGGCCGGCGTGACGCTCGCCGCGTTTGCCGCGAGCGTGAAGCTGCCGAGTTCGGCGGCAAGACAGAACAGCTCGATGCTGCCCAGCAGCAGATCGTCGAATTGTCGTTGCATGGTTCCTGCGGTCTCCGGCGGATGGCGCGCGATGGAGCGACGAGTGTGCATGAATCCCGTGCGGGAAACCAGCGGGCGCGCATGGCGCGATTCGTTACACCGCGTCGTGAATCAATTGCGCGACCGACATTTACCGGCTTCGGCCGCGTGACTACAGTGCAGTGACTCGCAGGCAGTACCGATCGCCCGACCCTTTTCCCGCAAGGAGCATGACATGACCGTCGAACAGAAGCTGGCCGACCTCGGCCTCGCGTTACCCGAACCGCCGAACCCGCTCGGCAGCTATACGGCCGTCAGCGAAGCGGGCAACCTGCTGTTCGTGTCGGGACAACTGCCGCTCGTCGACGGCAAGGTCGCGTATACCGGCCGCGTCGGCGAACAGTTGAGCGTCGACGACGGCAAGCATGCCGCCCGGCTCGCGGCGCTGAACGTGCTCGCGCAGATCCGCCGGCACCTGGGCGGCTTCGAGCGCCTGAGCAAGATCGTGCGCGTCGAGGGGCACGTCAGTTCGGCCGACGGCTTTTTCGGGCAACCGGCCGTGATCGACGGCGCGTCGGACCTGTTCGCCGCCGTGCTCGGCGACAAGGCGGGACACGCGCGCTCGGCGTTCTCCCAGCGCCAGTTGCCGGCCGACGCGGCCGTGATCCTCGTCGTGATCGCCGCGATCGATCCGGCGTGACGGTTCGGCCGCCCCGCAAGGCCGCAAACGGCCTCCCCCGCGCTATACGGCCGTCAGCGACGCCGGCACGCCGCCTTTCCGAATCAGCACGTCGGGCGTCAGGCCGCTGCACCGTTCGACGCCCAGCATGGCCATGTTCCGGTCCACTTCGTCGCGCAGCAGCCCGATCGCGTGCATGACGCCGGCTTCACCGGCCACGGCCGCCGCGTAATTGAACGGCCGCCCGACGAACACCATGCGCGCGCCCATCGCGACCGCTTTCAGCACGTCCGACCCGCGTCGAAAGCCGCTGTCGATCATCACCGGATAGTCCGCGCCCAGCGCCCGAACCACGTCGGGCAGGATCCGCATCGGCGAGACCGCGCCGTCAAGCTGGCGGCCGCCGTGGTTCGACAGGATGATGCCGTCGGCGCCGGCGTCGCGGGCGATGACGGCATCGTCCATGCTGAGGATGCCCTTGATCACCAGTTCGCCCTTCCATTCCTGCCGGATTCGTTCCAGGTGGCCCCAGTCGAGATGGTCGCGGGCCGAGAAATCCCGCTGCACCGTGGACGACAGGATCGGCGCGCCGCGGGTGGCAAAGGAGTTCTCGAAATGCGGCATGCCGTGCGCGAGCAACGTCCGGGCGAAGATGCCGGCGAGCCAGCGCGGGCGCACGATGCCGTCCCAGAACAGGCGCGGCCCGGGGCGCAGCGGCGTGGTGAAACCGGTACGCACGTTGTTTTCGCGATTGGCGGACACGGGGATGTCGACCGTGATCACGAGCGTCCGGTAGCCGGCACGCGCCACGCGTTCGAGCAGCGCGCCGATGCGGCCTGCGTCCCCGGGCAGGTATGCCTGGAACCAGGTTTCCGGCGCGGCGGCGGCGACCTCCTCCAGTGGAATGAGCGACGAGCCGCTCATGATCGACGCGATGCCCGCGCGCTGTGCGGCACGCGCCAGCACGATATCGCCGCGATAGGCCGACAGCGCATGGATCCCCATCGGCGCGATGCCGAAAGGCGACGCGTAGCGTCGTCCGAACAGCTCGACGCCCTGCTCCCGCTGCGAAACGTTGCGCAGCACGCGCGTCGCAAACCCGTACTCGTCGAACACGGCACGATTGTCGTCGCGCGTGCGGTTGTCTTCCGCGGCGCCGCTGACGTAGCCGAAGATCGGGCGCGGCAGCGCGCGGCGTGCCGCGGCTTCGAAATCGTGGAGGCACAGCATCTTTCGCAGCACGCGCGGCATGTGCGGCGTGCGCGTATCGGCCAGGGGGCGGCTTGTTCCGGGAACGGATGAGGCGGAAGGAGTCATGTCTGAAGCCTGTTTTCGAATCGATGGCGGAATTTTAGGTACGCGCGGCATGCTTAAAAAGCGATAATCTTCCAATGAATTTGTTCGATAAAAGCGAAAGACAATGGCGACCCCGACTCTCAAGCAGCTCGACGCGTTCTACTGGGCGGCGACCTGCGCTAACTTCTCGACCGCTGCGCAACGGCTGCACCTGTCGGTGTCGTCGCTGTCCAAGCGCATCAACGAACTGGAACAGGTCGTCGAACGCACGCTGTTCGACCGGAGCGGCCATCGGGCCGTGCTGACCGACGACGGCGAGGCGCTGCTGCCGGCCGTGGTGCGGGTGCTCGAGTCCGTCGCCGCCCTGCAGGAATCGGTTGCCAGGGACGAAGGGTTGAGCGGCCGGCTGCGCTTCGGCGTCGGTGAACTGTCGGCGCTGACGTGGCTGCCGCGCTTCGTGGCGGCGGTCCAGAAGCAGCACCCGAAGCTGGCGCTGGAGCCGCATGTCGACGTGGGCGCGGCACTGGAGGAGAAAGTCGATGCCGGTGAACTGGATTTCGCGGTGATCGCCGGCCGGTCGTCGCGCAGCAGTGTGCTGTCACAGCCGGTGGCGGAAGCGCGGTTCGCGTGGATGGCGGCCGAGGCGCTGGTCGGCCGCGAGCGCGTCCTGACGCCGGCGCTGCTCGCCAGCCATGCGCTGGTGCTGCTGCCGTCCGGTTCGGGCGTGACACGCATTCTCGACGACTGGCTGCTCGCGTGCGGCGTCAATCACGCGCGCAGGATCGAGTGCAACAACTGGAGTGCGGTGGCCGGCATGCTGGGCGAAGGCGTCGGCATCGGCTTCCTGCCCGTCGACTGGGCGCGCGCGCGGCCGGGCGGCCATCTCGTGCAGCTGACGAGCGAGCCGCCGCTGGCGCCGCTTCAATATGCGTTCCAGTGGCGCCGCGGCGACGTGCGCGGGCTGATTCCGTCGATGCTGTCGCTGGTGCGGCATTACGCGGACTTCCGCTGAACCCGTGCTTGCCGCCCGGCGTCAGGCCCGGGCGATCGCGACGAAGCGTGCCGTCGTCACGCTTCGTCGATGCGCGAGACCTGCTTGGGATCGGGCATCCACAGGTAGCACAGCAGCGACACGAGCACGCACGCCGACACGTAGTAGAAGAACCACGCTTCGTGTCCGATGCTCTTCATCCACAGCGCGACGTATTCGGCCGTTCCGCCGAACAGCGACACCGTGATTGCGTACGGCAACCCGACGCCCAGTGCGCGCACGCCGACCGGAAACAGTTCGGCCTTGGCCACGGCGCTGACCGACGAATACAGGCTGACGATCAGCAGCGCGGCGACGATCAGCGCCAGCGCGGCGCCGGTTGTCTGAACGCCGCGGAGCGCCTGGAAAATCGGCACGGTGCAGAGCGTGCCGAGTACGCCGAACGCGATCAGCAGCGGGCGACGCCCGACGCGATCGGACAGGCTGCCGAAGATCGGCTGCATCGCGACGAATGCCAGCAGGCTGATCACGGAGACCATCGATGCGTCGGCCTTGCTCATCCCCGCGCTGTTGACGAGGAATTTCTGCATGTACGTCGTATAGGCATAAAACGCGACCGTGCCGCCGAGCGTCAGGCCGGCCACGATCAGGCACTCGCGTTTGTGGTGGAACAGGTCGGCGATCGACGCGTGGCGGCGCTTGCTGCGGCGGTGCTGCTCGAACGATGCCGTTTCCTGCATGTTGCTGCGCAGGAAGATCGCGCTGCAGGCCAGCAGCGATCCGAGCAGGAACGGGATGCGCCATCCCCAGCTTTCGAGTTGCGCGGTGGTCAGGAAAAACTGCTGCAGCACGACCAGCACGCCCATCGCGAGCAACTGGCCGAGCGACAGGGTCGCGAACAGGAAGCTCGAATAGAAGCCGCGCCGGGACTTGTCGGCCATCTCGCTCAGGTAGGTTGCCGAACTCGCGTATTCGCCGCCGAGGCTCAGCCCTTGCAGCAGTCGCGCGAAGACCAGGAGCACCGGCGCGGCAAGGCCGATCGTGTCGTAACCGGGGGTCAGGCCGATGATCAGCGAGCCGACGCACATCGCCAGCACCGAGACGAGCAGCGCGGCCTTGCGTCCGTTGCGATCCGCGTACAGGCCGACGAGCCAGCCGCCGATCGGGCGCATGACGAAGCCGACGGCGAAGATGGCCGCCGTGTTCAGCAACTGCACGGTCAGGTTGCCGTTGGGAAAGAACGCCTTCGCGAAATACAGCGAAAACGCGGAATACACGTACCAGTCGTAATACTCGATGAGGTTGCCTACCGATCCGCTGAAGATGGATCGGAGGTTCGCGAGGGTTCCGGTCGGCCGGGAATCCGTGGCCGTTGCAAGAGGGCTGACGCGCGACACGTAATGTCTCCGTTTCGATTGTGCTCGTGATCCGTGCAAGTGCCGGCCGTGGGCGGGCCGCTTGCGATCGGGTGTGGCAAGGGTAGAAGAGACATTGCGTTGTAGAAAGCGAAATAATGACAAGGAGCCTGTTCGCTTTCTGGAAAGTCAGGCCGGCAACTCCCCGCTTCCGTGTCTGTTTCGGCGTCGTTCCGTGTTCCCCGGTTATCAGGGATCGATCGCCGGAAAGCCTTGTCCTGGAAGGCGCCCCGCATTCCGGATACATTGAAATACAAAATATCGCATGCGATTTAATCGAATGCGCTTGACGTGGGCGGGCGACAAGACCAAACTGCGTCGCATGCGATCGAATCGCATCTGAGAAAAACCTCAACTGACGGAGCAAATGATGAGCAAGATCGAACAAGTGCTGTACACGGGCAAGACGCATACGACTTCCGGCGGCCGCGACGGTGCGGCACGCAGTTCCGACGGCCGCCTCGACATCCAGTTGTCGTCGCCGGGCAGCGCCGGCACCGGCACCAATCCCGAGCAACTGTTCGCAGCGGGCTGGTCGGCCTGCTTCATCGGCGCGATGCAGCTCGCGGCGCGTGCCTCGAAGGTGACGTTGCCGGCCGATCTCGCCGTCGACGCCGAAGTGGATCTCGGCACCGCCGGCAACGCGTACTTCCTGCAGGCCCGGCTGAACGTGAGCGTGCCGGGGCTCGATCGCGACGTCGCGCAGCGCATCGTCGATGCCGCGCACCAGACCTGCCCGTATTCGAAGGCGACGCGCGGCAACATCGACGTCGACATCCGTATCGCTTGAACGCACGTCGGGCGGCCTGGCGCCGCCTGACCGAATGCCCGGTTCTTATTCTTTTTTTCGAGGTGAATGATGAATACCCGACTGATCGCCGCCCTTCTCGTCGCTGTTTCGGCCTCTGCTGCCGCACCGGCGTTCTCCAGCGAAACCACCGTGACGCGTGCGCAGGTGCGCGCCGAACTCGCCCAGCTGCAACACGCCGGCTACCCGCTGAATCGCGCGACCGACGCAACCTATCCGGACGATCTCCAGGCCGCACTCACGCGGATCCAGGCGGCCGATGCGGTCGCCGGCAACGACCAGGCGTCCGGCTATGGCGGCAACGGCGATGCGGCCACGCAATCGGGCCGCCGGCATGCAGTCAGCGTGGCCGACCGCTCGGTGTATTTCGGACATTGAGCGTGCTTGCGCCGTCCGTCGAAACGCGAACCCTGAATTCCTTCCATCCCTGTTCTGTCGAGGTAAATGATGAAAACCCAATTGATCGCTGCCCTTCTCGTCGCCGTGTCCGCCTCCGCCGCCGTACCGGCGTTCGCCGCTGAAGCCGTCGTGTCCCGCGCGCAGGTGCGTGCCGAGCTCGTCCAGCTGGAACAGGCCGGTTATCGGCCGGGCCGCGCGAACGATCCGCACTATCCGGTCGACCTGCAGGCCGCGCTGACGCGCATTCACGCGAACGACGCCGTGGTGGCCGATGTGGCGACATCCGGCTACGGCAGCGAAACCGTCGCCGCGACGCAGTCGGGCCGCCGGCCCGCGACACGCGTCGCCGAACGCTCGATCTACTTCGGTCATTGAACGAAACCGCGAACGGCGCCGGCTGCCGGCGCACGATGCGCAACCGCTGAATCCATTTTTTTGTCGAGGTGAATGATGAAGACCCCACTGATCGCCGCCCTTCTTGTTGCCGTGTCGGCCGCCGTTGCCGCGCCGACGTACGCTGGCGAAAGCACCGTGTCGCGTGCGCAGGTGCGTGCGGAACTGGCCGCACTGCAAAAGGCCGGCTACCTGCCGAACCGTCCCAACGACCCGAACTATCCGGACAATCTGCAGGCCGCGCTGCGCCGGGTCCACGACAACGATGCGGTCGCGGTCGGGTCGCAAGCGTCCGGTTACGGCGGCGATGCCGTCGGTGCAACGCAGTCGGGAAACCGCAGCGTGATTCGCATGGCGGAGCGCTCGATCTACTTCGGCCATTGAGCATGCGTCGCCGGAATCGTTACGCCCGTCCGGGCGGCGCGGTACGACGTGCGGGGAACGGGGGCGCGCGAGCACGACGCGCTCCTCGTCGCCTTTTGGCGGCAAGCAGCGATGCAGGTTGATGTACATCCGTTACTTGCGTCGGCCCGGGATTCGATCGCGCGCGGCACCGATGCGGCCGCCGGTTCTCGCGACCCGCGCGCATGCAAGAAGAGACAGCATTCGTGGCAGGCCGAACAACATCCCATTCCCAAACGCGTTCACGATGATGAACGCACGTCTGCCGATGGCCCGGCGCCGCTCGAATCGAGTGACGGCGTATGGCGCAACCGGGTGATATCGACGCCGTGCAGGATCGTTGCTTCCGCAACCGCATCCCGCTGCGGCGGTGCATCGGGCCATTGACGGCCGATTGCATCGACCCGGCGTTCGAACGCGGTACACGACGGCGGGCGGAAAGTTCATCCACGCGATGCCGATCCGGATGGCGCGAATGTGCATCGCCTCCAGGTAGCGCGGCACGTAGGTGAACGGGTAGAACACGCCATCCGCGGCCAGGTGGCGCACGAACGCGCAGTGAACGATCGCGACGGCCTGTTCGGCCGGCATCGCGACAAGCGGCATCTCGTCGAGGTGACTGCCGGTACCGGAGGGCACGGGCTGGCGGTGATCCTGTCGTTTCCAGTCAGGGCGGAGCCGGCGCGCCGGCAACGCTGGCCCGGGCTTCGGCAACACGTGCCGCGCACCCCGCACCGTGCCGGTGACACGATCGATGTTGCGCCGCGCCCTGCCTCTCCGGTCCCGGTCTATGCTGTGCAACCGAAACCTTCAATCGAGGAGCAGCCGATGTCCGATGCAACGACCGGAAACGCGACAGGCGCAACAGGCAGTACGCACCCGCTCGACCATGTGGTGTGGAACGCGCTGACCGGCAGGCAGCGCCGCTTTGCGCTCGGCGACGGCCGTGCATGGCGGTTTCCGGCCGCCATCGCGCCGTTTGCCGCGATCGAGGATACCGGCGCGGCATCGTTCGACGCGTTGCGCGCACTGGTCGCCGCACACGGACCGGCGGCACTCGTCATGCCGGACGAGATCGAACTGCCGGCGGGCTTGTCGGCGATCCGGCGCGCGACCCTGTTGCAAATGGTCTGGCAAGGGACGCCCGCCCCGGCACCTGAAGCGGGCCACGTCACGCTCGCCGAAGCCGACGTGCCGGACATGCTCGCGCTGACCACGGCCGCGCAGCCCGGCCCGTTCGGCCCGCGCACGTTCGAGCTTGGCCGCTATATCGGCATCCGCAACGAAGGCAGGCTGGCCGCGATGGCCGGCGAGCGGATGCAGGTCGACGGGTATACCGAGATCAGCGCCGTGTGCGTGGATGCCGCGTTCCGGCGGCAAGGGCTGGCGGCACGTCTGATCCGGTCGTTGATCGCGGCCATCGATGCGCGCGCGGAAACGCCTTTCCTGCACGTCCTCACGTCCAACCGGGTCGCGATCGAGCGTTATCTCGCACTGGGTTTTGTCGTGCGCCGCGAGATGCACCTGCTGGTGCTGGGCGACGGGCACGCATGACGACGCGGCCGGCACGATGCACGTGCCGGCCGCTGGTAGCCCGTGGGCTTATTCGTCGGTCGAGCGGATCAGGTTGCCGCGCAGCGTGACGATCGCCTTCTGCATCTTCGCGAATTCGTCCGGCTTCAGCCCGGTGGCCTCGACGAGGTTCATGTCGAGCCCCTTCTCGCGCACGCGGCGCCCGCTCTTCGTCAGGCTGACGAGCACCTGGCGTTCGTCCGACGGATCGCGATGCCGCTCCAGGTAGCCCATTGCCTCGAGCTTCTTCAGGATCGGCGTCAGCGTATTGGATTCGAGGAACAGCTTCTCGCCGAGCTGGCCGACCGTCTGGTTGTCCTGCTCCCACAGCGCAATGATCGTGATGTATTGCGTGTACGTGAGGCCCAGCTCTTCGAGGATCGGCTTGTAGGCCTTGCCGAACGCGAGGTTCGTCGAGTAGATCGCGAAGCACAGGAACTCGGACAGCTTCGGCGCGGCGGTGGATGGTGCTTCGGTCGGTTTCATGAACGTCCTCCAGCGACGCGAACGGCCGCAGATGGACGGATTATATATCGCGTGCGATCTTATCGGAAGCATGATAAATCGGTCTCGATGAACCAACGGGCGCCGCGCGCCGTCAATGCGGCGTGCGGCGCTTGCCGGTCTGCACGCGGCTGGCCGACAGCAGCGTGCATTGCACCGGATGCGCGATTTCGGTCGCGACTCCGCCTGCCGCAAACAGCAGGATCATCAGCCAGCGTTTCATGCGTCCTCCACGACCGAAAGGCTCGCGCCGTCGGCGACCGTCGCGTCGAGCGCATACGGGTCGATACCGTCGAGGCAGCCGAGATTGACGCGCCAGCAGGCCGGGTCCTTGCGGGTCTGATGGAACGGATAGACGCCGCAATGGCTGCAGAAATAGTGGCGCGCCGTGTGTGTGTTGAAGCGGTAGCACGTCAGCGCGCCCTCGCCTTCGACGATCTTCAGTTCGCTCGCGGCGAACATCGGGCTCATCAGCGCGCCGCGCCGGCGGCACAGGCTGCAGTTGCAGCGAACCGCCGGCGTCACGGCGGCTCGGACTTCGAATCTGACGGCCCCGCAATGGCAGGACCCTTTGAGCCAGGTTGCAGACATCGTGCACTCCAGAAGAGGTCATGCCTGCTTTATAGCGGACGCCCGAACCTGCGATGTATCGCGATGTATCCGCAGTTCGCGCAGATACAGGACGTTTCAAATCGGCGGCGCTGCAATCGCGTTGCATTCTCCGATCGCCGGCATGCGCATGCGGCCCGCCGCGTGTGGAGCGCGGATCGCGCGATCAATCCAGCACGTGCTGCATCCGCTCGATCGCCGCCCGCGTCTCGCGTTCGAGTGCGGCGAACAGCTCGGCCGCCGGCAACTGCCGCACGAGCGGCGCCGCCTGCCCGGCCCACTGCGCGCCGTAGCCGAATTCGCCCTTTGCCTTCGCGGCTGCATGCAGCGCCTTGCCGGCGTCGTAGGCGATCGGGTACGCGGGCGTGGCCGGCGCCTGCGGGTCGTCGCCGAGCGCGGTCAGCCGGTTCGCGATCCCGCGCGCGATCCGGCCGGAGATCGCGGCCGTGAACGTCGTGCGCCGTGCAGCGTCGCTTAGCAGCGCGCGGCGATAACCGTCATCGATCGATGTCTCCGGGCACGCGACGAACGCGGTGCCGAGCTGCGCGGCCTGCGCGCCGAGCGCGAGCGCGGCGGCGATGCCCTCGCCGTCCATGATGCCGCCGGCGGCGATCACCGGCAGCGCGCATTCGCGCACGATCAGGCGCGTGAGCGCGAACGCGCCGAGGCGGTCGTCATGGGCGGTCGAATCGAACACGCCACGGTGGCCGCCCGCTTCGATGCCCTGCGCGACGATCGCGTCGATGCCGGCGGCGGCGATCCGGTGCGCCTCGTCGAGGTTCGTCGCGGTCGCGAACAGCGTGACGCCCGCGCGCGTCAGCGCGTCGATCACGTCCGCGGACGGCAGCCCGAAATGGAAGCTGACGACGGCCGGCTTCTCTTCGACGAGCAGCGCCTGCATCGCGTCGTCCGCGACGAAACTCGTATAGATCTCCGACAGCGATGCGGGCGGCGTCGCGCCGTATTCGCGGAACGCCGGCGCGAGCCAGTCGAGCCACGCGCGTTCGACGGCCGCGTCGGCGCGTGCCGGCCGGTGGCAGAACACGTTGATGTTGAACGGCCGGTCGGTGAGCGCGCGCGTGTCGCGGATCATCTTGCGGGCGCCTGCGGCGTTCGTCGCGCCCACGCCGAGCGAGCCGAGCCCGCCCGCATTCGACACGGCGGCCGCCAGCGCCGGCGTGCTGACGCCGGCCATCGGCGCCTGGACGATCGGTGTGCGCACGCCGAGCGCGCGCAACAGCGTACGGTTGTCGGTCGATTGATTCATGTCGCTGGCCTCCTGCAAGATCCGCAATCGAAATGCCTCGACCGGATGCGGGCCGAAGCGCGTGCGTCGGGTTCGGATCGGTGCGCGTGAGTCGTGCCTTGCGCGCAGCCGGTCGCATGAAAGTTCTGTCGAAAAGGCGCGCAGCCGTGCGGTGCGGTGTTTGCCGTCGCGGCGACGGCGTACGACATCGCGCGTTGCGCGGCGCGGCACCTGCTGCTGCGCCCATCCTACGCCCGCCCGTGGCCCGCCGGCCAGCGGCTATCGGCCGCGCGCCCAATGCGCGAGCCCCGCGCAAGCCGCCAGCAGCGCACCCGTCACGAAGAACACCGAATGCAGCCCGAGCGCGACGCCGATCTGCCCGCCGATCACCGGGCCGATCACCTGCCCGCTGAACTGGGCGGACTGCAGGTAGCCGAGCATCTGCCCGGTCGCGTGCTCGTCGACCGATTGCCGCACGAGCTTGCCGATCGACGGCAGCAACCCCGCGAGGGTCATGCCCATCAGCGCGCGCAGCGCGGCGAGCTGCCACCAGTGCGTGACGAACGCCTGCGGCACCATCGCGAGCGCGGTCAGCAACAGGCAGCCGATGATCACGTTCCAGCTGCCGATCCGGTCGGCCAGCGCGCCGAGCCGGGCGGCGGTCAGCATGCTGCCGAGCGCCGAGCACGCCATCACGACGCCGGCGATACGCGCAAGATGATCGCCACCGACACCGAGGCCGCCGATATAGACGGTGATGATCGGTTCGATCGACATGTTCGCGAGCAGCACCATCATCGCCGTCACCAGCAGCGCGGCCACCGCCGCACGATTCGTGCCGCGCGACGTGCCGGCCGTCGCGCTCGCGGTGCGCGGTTTCGCGTCGGTGCCCGCGTGGAAATCCTCCTTCACGACGAAGATCGTCAGCAGCGCGGCGACGGCGATCATCGCGCCACCGGCGAAGAACGTGCCGCGAATGCCGAGCCAGCCCGGCAGCAGCCCGCCGACGAGCGGCCCGACCAGGTTGCCCGCGAGCGCGCCGGTCGACAGGATGCCGAGCGCCCAGCCCGCGCGTTCGCGCGGCGCCTGCGTGCCGACCATCACGGTCGAGGCCGACGCGTAACCGCCGACGAGCCCCGCGAGCAGCCGCAGCACGACGAGTTCGACCACGTTGTGCGCGACGCCGATCAGCGACATCACGATCGCCATGCCGATCGCCGCGCGCACGAGCATCGGCTTGCGGCCGAAGCGGTCCGCGAGCCGGCCCCACAGCGGCGCGGTGACGGCCGTGCCGAGAAACGTCGCGCCGAACGCGACGCCCGACCACTGGATCACGGCCGACTGCGCTTCGACGCCGAGTTGCCGCACGTACAGCGGTAGGAACGGCAGCAGCATGCTCAGGCTGACGAGCGTCGTGAACGACCCGAACACGCAGACGGCGAGATTGCGCCGCCAGTAGCGCGCGTTGCGTTCGGCGTAGCTGGCGGCGGGCCGTTCGGCCCGTGCTGCGGCGGGGGCTGGCGAGATCGTGCTCATTGCGCCCTCGCCGTTGCGGTCGTCGGTGCGGCAAACCCTTGCGCGACGAAGTGCGCCGGCAACGGCACCAAGGCGAAACGCGCAACGCCGATGCCGGATCCGGCGCGGCGCGCGCCGAACGCACGGGCGCGGTGCCGGCCAGGAAGCGCTCGATCCATGTTGACCTCCATTCGCTGAACGGGCGCCATGCGCGTCCGTTGGTTGAAGGAAGTCTAGATTGAGCCGATTGCCGAGTGAATCGCCGTCACTCGAAAGCCATTCTTCCGCATCCCGGTTCAATCGCCGTCGGTGATGGCCGCCAGCCGCGCGAAGTGCTCGCGCAGGCGCGGCGCCGCGAAATCGACGAACGCGCGCACCTTCGGTACGGAAAGGCGCCCGTAAGGCGTGACGAGATGGATCGGCAACGGCGCGTGTTCGCTGTCGCGCAGCACGATCCGCAGCATGCCGTCCCGCACCGGTTCGGCGACGTGATAGGAAAAGAGCCGCGTGACGCCGTGGCCGGCGACGGCCGACGCGACCGCGCCGCGGATCGTGTTGATGATGAAGCGCGGCGCGAACTGGACGACCTGCGGCAGCGCCGCCGGCGCGGACGGCGGGAAGCTCCACGAATCGAGGCCGAAATGCGTCATCGAGATGATCCGGTGCCGGGCGAGATCGGCCGGCGTCTCGATGGCCGGATGCCTGGCCAGGTAATCGGGCGACGCCACGACGACCCGCCGCACCGCGCCGACCGGAATCGCGACCAGCGTCGAATCGCTCAGGTGCGCGATCCGCAGCGCGACGTCCATGCCTTCGTCGATCAGGCTGACGGGACGGTCGAGCAACTGCAGGCGGATCGACACGGCGGGATGGCGTTCGATGAATTCGTCGAGCAGCGCGCGCAGCACGTCCTCGCCCGCGGCGACCGGCGCGGTGACGGTAAGCATGCCGCGCGGCGCCGAGCGTTCGTCGGCGACCAGCATGTCGGCTTCCTCGAGATCGGACAGGATGCGGCGGCACGCGGCGGCGTAGCGTTCGCCGGCTTCGCTGAGCCGGATCGTCCGGGTCGTGCGGTACAGCAGCGCGGTGCCCGTGTGCGCCTCGAGAAACGCGATCGCGCGGCTGACCGCCGCCGGCGACCGGCCGAGCTTGCGGCCCGCGCCCGCGAGGCTGCCTTCGTCCAGCGTGGCGACGAACACCTTCATCGCGTCGATTCGATCCATTGTTTGAGCGGGCCGGGTGCGAACGGCCGTGTGATGGGCGGCAGGCAAGCGAGCGAGCAGTCTACCGCACACCGGTGCGATGCCCGGCCCGGGGGATGCTGCACTTGCCGCTTTGGCCCTACAATGCGCAGGCGAAAAAACCGCACGAACGGCCGTCAGGGTGCCGCGTTCATCGAACGCAGCGTCTGACATTCAAGCGGTTCCGCTGAATAACGAACCACAACCAACCAGCACTCATGAAAAGAAGAACATTTCTCGCGCTGCCCGCCGTGGCCGCGTCCGGCATGCTTGCCGGCTGCTCCAATTTCGGCCCCGTCACCAAGGCGTGGATGAGCGATTCGAAATACGACGAAACCTTGTCGACGTTCCTGATTACCGCGGACGGCAAACAGCTCGTCGTGCTCGGCAAGAAGTATCACTACATCTTCGAGATGCCGCTGAGCCTTGCGACGGTGCTCAACGCCCCCTATCGCCCCAAGATTCACACGGCGTTCAGCGATTTCGAGGCGCACGGCGACGCCATTACCGGTCAATACACGATGCGGCTGGACTACGCGGATGCGCCGACCGGTTCCGACGTGCGCGAGCGTGCGCTCGCGGACGGCTTCAAGAAGGACGGTGCCTACCTGGAGTCGGAAGGCAGGATCAGCGGCAAGCGCTATCTGCCGAACGGTGTCACGTCTTCGTCAGTCCCGCAGGCGTTCAATCGGCCGTACGAGGTCACGGTGACGGACAAGCTGACGGCTGTCGGCCGCGGCGCGAAGCTGGCCTTGTCGCCGATCGCGATGGCGGCCGATGGCGCATTGGGCCTGCTCGGCCTCGCGCTGTTTCCGATCGCGCTCACCACCTTCATCATCGTGGCGAGTTGAGGTGCGATCGGCGATGAAATCTCCTGTCCGAAACCTGTTCCGCATCGGCTGCGCGGCGGCCTGCCTCGCGTTCGCGCAACATGCCGCTGCCGAAAGCGACTGGGACGCCGCGCGCCATGTCCGTACCGACTGGGTGTTCGCGTCGATGAAGGAAAGCGACGTGCGGCCCACGCTCGATCGCGCGCTGAAGGACCAGGCGCGCTGGGCCGGCCTGCCCGGCAACGCACCGGATGCCGGTGCGTTCAGCTGCACGAAGCTCGCGCTGCCGCCGCCGTCGGCCGAAGCGCAGGCCGCGTTCGACGCGGCGCCGTCGTCGCGCGGCCGCGACGCCGACAAGGCCTACGCGAAGGCCGCATCGCTCGGTTCGTGGCGTGCGGCCGCGCGCCTCGCGAGCAGTTCGCTCGACGACGAGGATTGGGAAGGCGCGCAGCCGGCGATTGCGTGGCTGCTCGTTCATCACGTGCCGGCCGGCTACAACAAGCTCGCGGATGTCTTGCAGGCGATGTCGGGCTACGACGGCGAAACGCCCGGCGAAGGCATGAGCGGGATGATCGCGTCGCTGCGCTGGCGCGCGGCGCGCGAAGGCGATCCGGTCGCGCAGATGGAAATGGCCGACCTGTTCGAGAAGCTCGGCCAGCCCGATCTCGTCACCGTGTTGCGCGCGTGTGCGACGCAGCAGAATCCCGCGCTGAAATGATGCGAGCCGGTATGCCGCAATGACGGGCGGTGTACCGGTTCGTGCGGTGACGTTTGCCGCGACGTTGCCGCATCAGACTTCGTACCGCACCACATGCGCTTCGGTGGGCAGCGGCGGATCCCAGCGCGGCAGCATCGCCTCGAGCGCGCGGTTCGTCAGCGACGTGTCGCGCCGCGCGTTGCGGCGCAACAGCTCCGCGCGCGGCTGCTCGAGATAGACGAGCGTCACGTCGGCGCCGTACGCGAACAGCAGGTCGAGCGTCTTCTTGCGCATCAGCGGCGACAGGTTCGTCGCGTTCCACACGAACGGCCGCTTCTCCCGCAACAGCGCTTTCGCCGCGTCGACCGCATGGTGCGCGACGGCGCCCTCGTTTTGGCCATGGCGCAGCCCCAATGCATCGCGTGCATCGTCGAACGACACGACGGGCAGGTCCGGATGATGCCGCGCGACCCACGTGTTCTTGCCCGACGCGGGCAGGCCCGACATCACGACGACCCGCGAACCCGACGTGCGGAACAGCGGATAGTCGGGATGCACGTCCGCGCCGCGAAAGTAGCTGAGCGCGGTGTGCGCATCGGCGAACGCGCGCGGCTGGCCATAACACCCCTCTTCCCGCGCCAGTTCGCGAAACAGTTCGATGTTGTCGAGCACGCGCTGCGTATCGCTGCAGATGCGCCCGCGCATATCGGCTTCGGCGAGCAGGCACAGCAGCGGCAGGCTCACCTGCCACGACAGTTCACGCGCGATGAACTCGGGCGTGCCGCGGCGCGACCCGCTCATCGCGAAGAACGGCACCTGGTGCACGGCGATCATCCGGCAGATCGCCTCGCGCACCGCGAACGGCACGCCGGCATCCCACAGCGCGATACGCGCATCGATCGCCCCCTTGCGCGAGTGGCCGGGATGACCGATCGCGCCGGTGACGGGATCGACGACCGTCGTGCGGTACTTCGCGATGTCGTGCAGCAGCGCGGCCAGGAACACGATTTCCTGGTCGGCGCGCGATGCGGCCTGATAACCGGGCAACGCGAGCAGCGCATCGATCACCATCGTCGTATGCGTCCACACGTCGCCTTCGCCGTGATGCGCCGGCTCCTGCGGTGTCGTCTTCGCCTGTTCGAGCGCGGGAAACGCCGCGAGGCAGGCGCGATAGTCCGGCTGCCGGCCGGGCGCTGGCACGAGTGCCTGCAGTTGTTCGTACTTCATGATCAAGACTCCTCTCGAAACGGCGCACGGCCGTTCCGCATTCATGGGTGCGCGCGCGTCGCGGCGATCGATCGCCACGTGACCGTCGGCCGCGGCGCATACAGGTCGACATCCGGTGCGAGCAGGTTCGGGATGAACGGCTGCTCCGAGTGATGGCGCGCCGATTCGAGAATCGCCTGCACGAAATCGTGGCGGACCCACTTCAGGCGCGCGGTCGTCGTGTCGTCCGTCTCGACCTTCACGTAGAGCCCTTCCGCGCGGGCCGACTTGTCGCACTGCTGCCATGCGCGCGCGAGGTCGAGCCCCTGCCGCCGCACCGTTTCCTCGAACGCGCGACGCCAGTCCGGCGTCTTCGCGAGCGACGGGCCGAGCAATGCCTTCAGGTCGGCGAGCCGCGCCGGCGCGATGCCTTCGTACAGCACGGGCACCGACAGCACGGGCCCGTCGGCAAGCAGCGCACGACGCGCGCACGTCGACAGGAAACGGCCCGTCGTGCGGTCGAACACGTCGAATTCGAAGAAGTGATGCGGCAGCGCGTCGTAGAACACCGCGTGCTTCTTGCTCATCGTCTCGCCGTACATCACGTAGCGATCGCCGAGGCGGTCGAGCAGCCAGCCTGCATGGGCGGCGGCCCACGTCTTCACGAAACCGAACTGCCGCTCGCGGCCGCCGCCGGCCAGATAGTGGCCGCGCGACTGCAGCAGCAGTTCGCCCGCCGGGCCGAAGCTGACGCCCGTGTTCGCGCCGTCGAGCTTTTCCTCGACGACGATGTGTGCGCCCGCGAGGGTGCGATAGGGAACGTGTTCGCGACCTTCGTCGCCGTCCTGCAGGCGCGAACCTTCGAGATGCGGCGTGCGCGGGTAGCGGGCGAGGTCGAGCGATTGCGCGTATGCGCGAAAATCCAGCGTCATGGTCTTTCTCCGGAAACAGGGGAAAAGCCGACGACGTGAACGAACGGTCTGGTGTGCGTTGCGGTGTCAGTGCTTGTCCGGGCGCGTTCCCGCAGTCGACGTTCCGGCGCCGCGAGGCGGGCGGAAACGGGCAGGACGACACGCGGCCGGGACGGCAGTCGTCGGCGTATCAGGCGAAGGGACGAATGTTTGCGGGCACTTGGATCACCGGTTCGATGAGGGTTCAGGGATGAAGCAGGCGGATGCTACGAAACGGCTTTTGCACTGTCAAGCGCTGCCGGAGCCCGCTGATGCAGCCGCCTGCATGCGTTGAGTGCCTGCTGTGGCGTGCCGCACGCGCCATCGGCACGAACATTGTCAGGATGTCTATATGTGTGTTTTTCGCCACATCGGGCGACGATTCGGTAGGCGCCGCCGCGCTACCCGCTTGCTGCGCCCGCTGCGTGCATGCTAGAGTCGCCGCCATTCCGATCAACCCCTCACCCGCAAGGAGAAGAACATCATGACGTCACGCCAACGCTCCTCCCGTCGCGGGTCGTAGTCCGGGTTTTTCGCGTCCGTCCGTTTCATCGTTCACGCCACGCAGCCGCACACCGTATCGCCGTCACGGCGATGAGCCGGGTCGTTCCGATCCGGTCGTGCCGCCCTCTTCCCGACTTCCGATGTCAGGCAGCGCATTCGAGCGCTGCCTGTGCCATGGCCCGCCGTTCTACCTTTTCATCGAACGGAAACCTCCATGGGCAATTCCATGCAATACCTGGGCGAGCGCGTCACCTTGTGCGCTTGCGCCACCACCTGGATCGAAGGTGAGGCCATCCGGCAGCTCGAACACGCTGCCGCCCTCCCCGGCATGCGGCGTGTCGCCGGCATGCCCGATCTTCACCCCGGACGCGGCTACCCGGTCGGCGCCGCGTTCTTTTCGACGGGCCGGCTGTACCCGGCGCTGATCGGCGGCGATATCGGCTGCGGAATGGCGCTGTGGCAAACCGCGCTCGATGCGCGGCGCGTCAGCCCGTCGAAGCTCGCGAGCCGGCTCGGCTCGATCGACACCACGCCCGATGCAAGCTGGCAGCCGCTCATCGCGGCCGCCGGGTTCGCGGATCACGCGTTCGCGGCATCGCTCGGCACGATCGGCAGCGGCAATCATTTCTCGGAAGCGCAGCGGATCGACGCGGTGTACGACGCTGATGCCGTCCAGGCGCTCGGCCTCGATCGCGAGCGCCTGCTGCTGCTCGTGCACAGCGGGTCGCGCGGTTTCGGCCAGTCGATCCTCGAACAGCACATGCGCGAGCACGGCTACAACGGGCTCGACGACACGGATGCCGCATGCACGGCCTACCTTGCGCGCCACGACGCGGCGTTGCGCTACGCGATCGCGAATCGCGACCTGATCGCGCGGCGCATGCTGGCGCGCTGGCGCAGCGACGGCCGGTGCGTGCTCGACGTGAACCACAACCTGGTGAGCCGCGCGCGCGTCGACGGCGAGCCCGGCTGGCTGCATCGCAAAGGTGCGACGCCGGCCGATGCGGGGCCGGTCGTCATTCCCGGGTCGCGCGGCGACTACAGCTATCTCGTCGCCCCCGTGCGGCCCGACGATGCGGCCAGCCTCGCGTCGCTTGCACACGGCGCGGGCCGCAAGTGGGCGCGCGGCGATTGCAAGGGGCGTCTCGAACGGCGCTTCACCCCGTCGCAGCTCACGCGTACGCCGCTCGGCAGCCACGTCGTCTGCGAAGACCGCGAACTGCTGTACGAGGAAGCGCCGCAGGCCTACAAGCCGATCGACAGCGTCGTCGACGCGCTCGAGGCGGCCGGCCTGCTGCGCAAGCTCGCGCGGCTCGCGCCGGTGCTGACCTACAAGACGTCCGGGGAGGCCGGCCGATGCTGATGCAGATTTCTTCCGCGCACGGGCCGCTGGAGTGCCAGCTCGCCGCAGCCAATGCGTTGCGGCGCCTGCAGGCGGAAGCCGATGCGCAGCGCGTCGTCGTCACGGTGCTCGATGTGCAGCCGGGCGAACGGCCCGGCACGCTGCGCTCGGCGCTGCTCGATCTCGACGGTGCCGGCGCGCAAGCGCTGGCGGACCGCTGGACGGGCACGCTGCAATGGATTTGCGCAAGCCCGTACCGGTTGCGCCATCCGCGCAAGAACTGGTTCATCGGTGTCACGCGCTGCGCCGACGCGCAGCCGCTGCCGGATGGCGACGTGCGGTTCGAAGCGATGCGCGCACGCGGGCCGGGCGGCCAGCACGTGAACAAGACGAGTTCGGCGATTCGTGCGACTCATGTCGCGACCGGCCTGTCGGTGCGCGTGGAAAGCGAGCGCAGCCAGCACGCGAACAAGCGCCTCGCGCTGCAGTTGCTGCAGGTTCGACTGCAGCAGGAAGCCGACCGTCACGCGTCCGACGCGCGCCGGCAGCGGCGGATGCAGCACTTTGCGCTCGAGCGCGGCAACCCCGTGCGCGTGTTTCACGGGGCGGCGTTCGTGCCGGCCGACTGAGCATGACGGCCCGACTGCCGGCGGTTGTTTCGCCGGCAGTCGCGCAACGGGCCTCATGGTTTTCCCGGCCAGCCGGTTGCGTGAGCGCGCCGGCGGTTCCGGTGCGCGACCGCACGCCACGCAGGCTGTACGGGCCTCACGCGCGGATGCCGGCTGCCGCGTGTTCCGCACCCTTTCTGCGCGGGAAAGGATGCTTGAAACATCCGCAATTATCACGTGCCGCGGATTTGCCCACCATGTGCCGGACGATCGGTACAGCCCGCCTGTCCGGCCTTTCAACGGCCTTGCGGTGCCTGCCGCCACGTCGTGCGACCGGATGCATCGCGCCGGTCGCGAACGGCCGGGCTTCGCGCCACGGCGTACCGATAATCAGGAGACACGATGAACAGCCATTCCCTCGATCTCGGCGGCAACGCGGGCGAACCCGCGCCCGCACGACCTGCGGCCGCCGCCGGCACGGGCGCTGCCGGGTCGGCCCTCCCCGCCCGCCGCGTCACGCTCGGCGATTTCATGGACGACCTGCCGGTTGGCGCATTGCACCGGTTCGTCGTCTGGGTGATCGGTATCGGGCTGTTTTTCGACATGTACGAGATCTTCCTCGTCAGCACGATCGGTTCCGCGTTGCAGAACGAATACGGGCTGAGCCGGCAGAGCACCGATTTCAAGCTGCTGCTGGCCTCGGCGTTCATCGGCATGTTCGTCGGCGCGATGTGCCTCGGCAGCCTCGCCGACCGCATCGGCCGGCGCAAGGCGTTCCTGCTGACGCTCACGTGGTACAGCGCGTTCTCGCTGGTCGGCGCGTTTTCCGTGAACGCCGACATGCTCGTCGCGTGCCGGTTCCTGACCGGCATCGGCGTCGGCGCGATCTATCCGGTTGCCGACAGCTTCCTGTCCGAGATCCTGCCGAAGGAAAAGCGCGGACGCCTCGCCGCGTGGGCCTATACGACTTCCTATGTCGCGGTGCCGCTCGTCGGTTTCCTCGCGCTGTGGCTGAATCCGCTGCACGTGGGCGGCGTGGCCGGCTGGCGCATCATCCTCGCGATCGGCAGCCTCGGCGCGGTGTACGTGCTGTTCGTCCAGCACCGGCTGCCGGAAAGCCCGCGCTGGCTGCTCGCGCAGGGCCGCACCGCCGATGCATGCGCGGCATTGCGGCGCTTCGCGGAGGGCACCGGCGTGCGCGTGCCCGAGCAATTCGCGGAACCGGTCGAGCCGCAACGGCCGCTCGGGCTCGGCGAGCGTATCGCGCTGCTGCGGCGCGAACCGTACGGCGCGCGCTACCTGATGCTCGCGATCTTTCATCTGTTCCAGGGCTTCGGTTATTACGGCTTCGGCACGCTGGCCGGCACGGTCGTGAAGAGCCGCGGCTTCGACGTGACGGACAGTACGCTGTTCATCGCGCTGTCGTTCATCGGCTATCCGGTCGGCTCGCTGCTGTCGATTCCGCTGCTCAACTGGATCGAGCGCCGCACGCTCGTGATTGCGTCGATCCTGTCGATCGCGGCGTTCGGGCTGTGCTTCGCGTACTCGGGCCAAACCGTGCTGATCGTCGGCTTCGGGTTCCTGACGACCTGCGCGTCGAACGTGTTCAGCAACGCGTATCACGTGTACCAGGCGGAGATCTTTCCGGCGCACGTACGCTCGACGGCGATCGGCAGTACCTATGCGCTGTCGCGCATCGTCAGCGGTGCGCTGCCGTTCGTGTTGCTGCCGGTGCTCGGCGGTTACGGCGCGGGCGCGATGTTCGGCGTGATCTCGGTTGCGCTCGGCATGGTCGCCATCACGCTGCGCGTGCTCGGGCCGCTGACGACGCGGCGCAGCCAGGACGAGATCAATCCGGTTTGAGCGTGTGTCGATGCTGGCGCGGGAACGCGCTCACGCATCGTTCCTGATGCTTCGCGGATGGCCGGGCTATCGGTTGCCCGGCGGCCCACGGCAGACGGGCGCATCTTCCGCGCACGGTCACGGTTACGGCCGCGGTCACGCAACGCCCGCGTGCGCCGACCGCTGGCGGGCGAAATCCGAAGCGGGATGCCCGGCGATCGACGGTTCTGCCCTTCACTACGCGCCGTCGCGGCAAGGGCCCTGCGACGCCATGTCCGCGCGAGAAACGACGACCGTGAATTCGATCCCGGATTCAAAATCCAGTGTCATGGTCGAGAAGCGCGGATCGTCATCGAGATAGTGCTTGTACGGTCGAACGGCGTCCTCGGCCGTGTACATGTTGTCGGCCAGGACGATCGACCCCGGGCGCAGCAGGCGCTCGATCTGCCTGAACAACTTCAGGTAGGCGTCGGCCCAGACGTCGATGAATACCATGTCGAAGTGCCCGTCCAGTTCGGCAACGGTCTCGAATACGTCGCCCTCCCGGATGTCGACATGGGCATCCAGGCCCGCCGTGCCGACGTGATCGCGCAATCGGGCGCACTTGAGCGGGTCGCGTTCGGTCGCGACGACCACGCCACGGCCCAACGTGCGCAGTGCTTCGGCGAAATACAGCGTGGACACGCCGCACGAGCTGCCGAGTTCGAGGATGCGGGCCGGCCGTTGCGAGAGCACCATGTTGCGCAAGAACCCGCCCGTTTCCGGCGACACGGCCAACGATAGCCGGCTGCCTTCCGGGGATTCGAAGTCGTCGGTGAACAGCCCGAACGTTTCGAGAAACCGCCCCCGCAGACGGGGGGCGATCGCTTCGTATTCCTCTGCTAACGACAGAAGCTCCTCGTTCGATCCCGGGAACTGCGCGCGGGCGCGGGCGATGATTTCGGTCCGGCTCTCTTCGTGGAGCCGTCGCAGAAGAACGGCGGTAGGTGAAGCCATGTGCGTTCCTTGACGAGATTGATCACGTCGACGATGTATTCGGCGGCGCCTCTTCCGCCAGGGTTTCGGCGCGGTCGCTCGATATCGGCGACATGCGGAGGTTGTCATGCGATTCGGGCGAGCGTGATGGCGCGCTCGGGGCACGCGGTCACACACAGTCCGCATGACCGGCACGCATGCGCGTTCGGCGTGTAGGCGACTTCCATGCCGTGCACGCGCAGCTTCAGGCGATGCATCAGGCCGAGGCCGACGTAATCGGCCGGGTCGATGCGTCTGACCTCGAACACGTTTTCAGGGCAAACCGCGACGCAATCCCCTTTGCCTTCGCAACGCTTCAGATCGACGACCGGCGCGATCACGCCCGGTTGCTGTTTGCAGTCGCCCGTGGATTTTTCGCGCACGTTCACGCTCCCGAGGGCCGGTCGTCGCCGGAGCGCCACGCGTTGCGGAAATGCTCGCGTTCCTCGGGCGTCATCGATTCCCACTTGCGCCAGTGGCGCCGGCCGCGCCAGCCGTGGTGTCCGCGGAATCCGCCGAACAGGATGCGGCTCAACACGAGCAGGCCCAGCGCCCGGGCGAAATCGATCGTACGGGCCCCGACGAACAGCGCCGGCATCACCCAGTTCCACAACATCATGACGACCCATCCGAGCACGCCTATGGCAATCAACGCGAGCACCGCCTTGCCCGCGCATCTGATTCGAAAATTCATTTGTCGACTCCTCTAGATATTGTCCAGTTCGTCATGAATGAGCTGCAGTCGTGCACGCAGATGCAAGACCGCATAGCGTTTGCGCGCGAGCAGCGTATTGAGCGCAACGCCGCTTTGCGTGGCCATCTCCTTGAAGGAACGGCCCTCCAGT
This sequence comes from Burkholderia sp. LS-044, assembly GCF_004803625.1. NCBI lineage: Bacteria > Pseudomonadati > Pseudomonadota > Betaproteobacteria > Burkholderiales > Burkholderiaceae > Burkholderia > Burkholderia sp. LS-044. Next base: position 35,416 of record NZ_SSWO01000027.1, on the reverse strand, counting down.
TCGTGCGCGATAAATACCTCGCGCTGATTCGCCGGCAGCTCGTCGAGCGCATCCTGCAAGGCTTCGAGCAGGAGCGTGCGCGCGTAGACTGCTTCGGGGCCGGCATCGTGCGCCGGCAGCACGAGATCCAGGCGGTACTCGCTGTCCGCGTCGTCGTCGGCCTCGGACAGATCGGTCAGCGGCTGCTCCTTCTTCTTGCGAAAGCGGTCGACGATACGGTTGCGCGCCGCGCGGAACAGCCACGCGCTCACCTGTTCGATCGGCGCCGGAAGCCGGTAGGCCTGGACGAATTCGTGAAACACGTCCTGAAGGATGTCCTCGGCATCGTCCGGGTCGCGAATCCGACGCCGGATGAAGCTCACCAGCCTCGTTCGTTCACGCATCACTATCGCGGTGATGTCGCGGTCTGGGTCGGTCATGTGCGTGAAGTGGGTGGCGATTCCATGCACCTGAAGACGTTTCAGGCGCGGGAATATTGTGTCGAGTGCGAAAAATGACTGCTCAACGCGGCGGCTTCAAGGGAGAGATCGGTCACACAGCCCGTCCGGCGGGCAGGAATTGGTCCGGCCCGACGGTCATCGCCGACACGAGCGGGAACGGTGTAACGATAGTGCAAGGAACGAACCCGCGACGACAAGGCGAAGTGTGCGGGCGGCAGGCACGGGCGTTGCCGGGGCGAGACAGGAAAGTACGTGCCGTGCTCGCGACTGTCGGCTGCATCCGGGTTGTACTACTCGCCGGCTGTTCGCGGTCGTCCGCCGGTCGGTCTGACGCGGCTGCTACGAATCGGCTTCCCGCAACGGCATCGGCTTCCCGCCGCGGCGAGCCGAACGCGCCCCGACGATCGCCCTTCCCCGAAGCCGCACCGCGACAATCCCCGCCAGCTCGCAGGCCGGCCTCAACGCGCCGACATGAAGTCGAACAGCTTCGCGATATCGGTCGTCAGCACGGTTCCGGCCTTCACGCCGACCCAAAGCGTGCGCGTCGCCCACGCATCGTCGAGCTTCACGACCCCGAGCCGCGCCGCGCGCTCGCCGGTCACCGCGTCGCGCGGCAGGATGCCGATCCCGAGTCCCGCCTCGATCATCCGGCTCACGCCGTCGAAATTCGATACCTGGATCCGCAGCTTCAGCGAACGCTCGACCGCGAACGCGGCGTCGGTCATGCGCGCGAGCAGCGAACTGCCGTCGCTGAGCCCGACGTAGTCCTCGTCGAGCGTGTCCGCGAAGCGGATGCTGTCGCGCGCGGCGAACCGGTGCGTGCGCGGCACGAGCAGCACGAGTTCGTCGCGGCGGTACAGCCTTCGTTCGATACCGGGGGCCGGCACGTTGTCGGCGAACACGCCGAGATCGGCCTTGCCGGACGCGAGCGCGTCGACGATCTCGTGGCTCAAACGCTCCTCGAGGCTGACCTTGATACCCGGATTGTCGGTGAGGAACGCCGCGAGATCGGCGGGCAGGAACTGGACGATCGCGGACGTGTTGGTCCACACATGGATGTGGCCACGCACGCCGGCGACGTAGTCGCTCATCTCGTGCGCCATCCGGTTGACCTGCTCGATCACCTTCGCCGCATGGTCGAGCAGCGCGCGGCCCGCGGGCGTCAGCTCGACACCGCGCGCATGCCGGACGAACAGCGCGCTGCCCGTCACGCTTTCGAGCTCGGCGATGCGCTTGCTGACCGCGGACAGCGTGAGCTGGCCGTGCTCGGCCGCTTTCGTCAGGCTGCCGTGCTCGGCGACGAGCGCGAACACGCGCAGCGATTGCAGATCGAAATGAAGCGGATTCACCATGTCGTGGGTCCTGGGGAGGCCAGGCCGGCGCTTGCCGTCAGCGCGGCGGCCTGACGCCGATCATACGCCCGGCCGACCCCGCGCGATACGGTGCACTACGGCGCAAAACAGCGCCTAGCGCGGCGCGATCGACTGCAACGCGGCGAGCATCGCACCGTCCGGCTTCGCGAGATCGTCGAGCACGTCGAAGTGCCGCATGCCGGGGAGCCCGACGTGGACGATCCGTTCGCCGGCCGCTTCGCATGCCGTCGCATAATCGCGTGCCTGCCGGACGAGTTCGGGCAGCTCGGCATCGCCGACCGCAACGACCGTCGGTGCGCCGGGCCCGACATGGCGCAACGGGCTGTACGCGTCGACTTCGCGCGCGCTGAGCTGCAGCTTGTCGTTCAGGACGCACAGCGAGATCGGTTCGAGATCGACGAGCGGGCTGATCGCGAGCGCCGACACGACGGCCGGATGCGCGCGGTACACGGCCGTCAGGTGGCCGCCCGCCGAATGGCCGCTCAGGTGGATCGGCCGCCCGGCGGTACCGATTGCGTCGGGGTCGTTCGCCAGGTAGTCGAGCAGCGCGCCGATCTCGCCGACGATGCCGGTCATCGTCGCGACCGGCGCCAGCGTGTATTCCGCGAGTATCACGTCGAAACCGCGCGCGAGCGGCCCGCTCGCCGCGTACGCGAAATCCTCTTTCGCGCAGTGCTGCCAGTAGCCGCCATGAATGAACACGAACAGCGGCGCATCGGGCCGACCGCACGACAGCCAGTCGAATCGCTGCGCGGGCTGCGCACCGTAACGCAGGTCGCGCCGGCCGCGCGTCGTGTCGTAGAGCGCCGCGCTGCGCGCCTGCATCGACGCCAGCAGCGCAGGGAAATCGGGTACCACCTTCGTGTTCAGATAGGCGGCGTCGAGTGCCGCGCGGTCCATGCCGCGATAGAGGATCGTCATCGGAATCGTATGGGTCGGGTTGCGGAAGCGCGGACGCAGGCGTCGCGTCCGGTGCGAAGGCGGCTTCTCAGTCGCCGAAGCACGCATTATCCGCAGCGCGGCACGGGCCGGCTATCCGGAATCGGCGAGCGCGGAAACCGGCTGTCCGTTTTCGGCGGCAGACCGACGCGGCATGCGTTCGCACCGGTACGATCCGGGCCGCATGCGCGATGGCACGAGATGCCCGCCGGCGCGCCCGGCGGTCGGATCGAGTCAGATCAGCTCGGAGATCTCGATCAGGTTCAGGTCGGGATCGCGCACGTAGACCGAGCGGATCTTCTGCGTCGCGCCCGTGCGTTCGACGGGCCCTTCGACGATCGGCCATTCGACGCGCTTCAGGTGCGCGATCACGTCGTCGAGCGGCACCGACGCGATGAAGCACAGGTCGAGCGCGCCGGGCACCGGCACATGCGCTTTCGGTTCGAACTCCGCGCCGCGCACGTGCAGGTTGATCTTCTGGTTGCCGAAGCGGAACGCGATCCGGCCGGCTCCGAAGGTTTCGAGCTGCATCTGCAGCACCTCGGTGTAGAAATGCGTCGTCCGGTCGGGATCGACGCAGGTCAGCACGAGATGGTCGAGGTGGTCAATCAGTGCCATGAGGTTCGCTCCGGTTGGTCGTTCACGAGAAAGCGCGTTGCGCGGGCATGTCGCCGGCGTCCGCGCGCGGTGGCGGATGAAGGTCCGAGCGGCGCCCGGCCTTCAGGATCTGGCTCGGCACGTCGTGGCCGATCAGCGCGGGCAGCCGCGCCGACGCGGCCAGCACGGCCGCGAGATCGACGCCCGTATCGTAGCCGTCGAGTTCGAGCATGTGCACGAGTTCCTCGGTGCACGCGTTGCCGGTCGCGCCCGGCGCGTACGGGCAGCCGCCGAGGCCGCCGAGCGATGCGTCGAAACGGTCGATCCCGGCGTCGAGTGCCGCGAGCGTGTTCGCGAGCGCCATCCCGCGTGTGTTGTGGAAGTGCAGCGTGAGCTGCAGCGCGCCGAAGCGCTCGCGTGCACGTGCCGACAGTTCGCGCACTTGAGACGGAAATGCCATGCCCGTCGTATCGCACAGCGTGAAGCCGTGCACGCCGAGATCCGCGAAGCGCTGCATCCACGCGAGCACGCCCTCGGCCGCGACGTCCCCTTCCATCGGGCAGCCCATCGCGGTCGACAGCGAGACGTTGATGGCGACACCCGTGCCGCGTACCGCGTCGATCACGTCGCGCAGCTGTGCGAACGATTGCTCGCGCGTCATCCGCAGGTTCGCGCTGTTGTGGCTTTCGCTCGTCGACATCACGAGGTTCACTTCGTCGACGCCGCACGACAGCGCGCGCTCGGCACCACGCACGTTCGGCACGAGCACCGTATAGACGACGCCCGGTGCGCGCGCGATGCCGTGCATCACGGCCTCGGCGTCGCGCAGCGCGGGGATCGCCCTCGGCGACGTGAACGACGTGACCTCGATCTTCGCGTAGCCGCAGGCGCTCAGCGCGTCGACGAGCGCGATCTTGTCGTCGGTGTCGACGAATGCCGCTTCGTTCTGGAAACCGTCGCGCGTCGCGACTTCGTGGATGTAGAGCCGTGTGCGTTGCCCGCTCATGTCGCCGTCTCCTGGTTCGGGTTCAGATCACGCCGCGCGTGCGCCAGTCGCCGCGTGTCGCCGCATCGATGCCGAGCGCTTCGAGTACCGCGTCGGTATCCGCGCCCAGCGCGGGCGCCGGGCGCTCGATGCGCCCGGGCGTCGCACCGAGCTTCGGCACGATGCCGGGCACGAGCATGGGCGTGCCGTCGGGCAGCGCGGCATCGACGAGCATGTCGCGCGCGCGGTAATGCGGATCGGCGGCGATGTCGGCCACGTCGTAGATGCGCCCGGACGGGATGCGTGCGTCGTTCAATGCGGCCAGCACGGCGTCGAGATCGTGCCGCGCGCTCCATGCGCCGATCGCCGCGTCGATGCGTTCGACCTGCGCGACGCGCCCGTCGTTGTGCGCGAGCGCGGGATCGTTGCCGAGATCGGGCCGGCCGATCAGCTCCATCAGGCGCCGGAAGATGCTGTCGCCGTTCCCGGCGATCAGTGCATACCGGCCGTCGCGGCAGCGATACGCGTTGGTCGGCGCGATGCCGGGCAGGCTGCTGCCGGCCGCCTCGCGCACGGCACCGAACGCCGAGTATTCGGGCAGCAGGCTTTCCATCATGTTGAATACCGACTCGTACAGCGCGACATCGACGACCTGCCCCTTGCCGCCCTGCTGCTCGCGATGCCGCAGCGCGAGCAGCACGCCGATCACGCCGTGCAGCGCCGACAGCGAATCGCCGAGCGAGATGCCGACGCGCACCGGCGTGCGGCCCGGCTCGCCGGTCAGGTGCCGCAGGCCGCCCATCGCCTCAGCGATCACGCCGAAGCCGGGCCGGTCGCGGTACGGGCCCGTCTGGCCGAAGCCCGACACGCGCAGCATCACGAGCCCCGGGTTGATCGCGGACAGCGCGTCCCAGCCGAGCCCCCAGGCTTCGAGCGTGCCGGGCCGGAAGTTCTCGATCAGCACGTCGGTTTCCGCGACGAGGCGGCGCACGACGTCCTGCCCTTCGGGCGTGCGCAGGTCGAGCGTCAGCGAGCGCTTGTTGCGCGACTGCGCGGCCCACCAGACCGACGTGCCGTCGTGCAGCAGCCGCCATTTGCGCAGCGGGTCGCCGAGCGCGGGCGGCTCGACCTTGAGCACGTCCGCACCGAATTCGGCGAGCATCCTGCCCGCGAACGGGCCGGCGATCAGTTGTCCGAGTTCCAGCACGCGGATGCCGTCGAGGGGGCGTGTCATGGCTGTCTCCGATGAAATCGTGTTGTCGATGACGGCGATCATGACGGCGTTCCCGACCGGCGAAAATCGATCGATGCTCAACCAGCCTTTCCGAAACGGAAAGGCGTGTGCCGCGGCCGTTCACATATGCGGTGCGCCAGCCTTTCCATCCGGGAAAGCGCACTCGCGCAACGGTCAAACGACGGCCCGCGCGCCGCCGGCAGAATCGAACCCGTTCCGCGCCCGCCCCGGGCGCCTGCCAGCGAGGCCCGCCATGTTTTCCGTTTCCTCTCCCGCGAAGATCGTGTTCCTCGACCGCGCGACGCTGTCGCCGCAAACCGTGCTGAAGCCGTTCCCGTTTCCGCACGCGTTGTGCACGTTCGAGCGGACGGCCGTGCACGAGGTCGCTTCGCGCATCGGCGACGCGGACATCGTCGTGACCAACAAGGTGCGGCTCGACGCGGCGGCGCTTGCCGGCGCGCGGCGCCTGCGGATGATCGCGATCGCCGCGACGGGCACCGACATCGTCGATCTCGACGCGTGTGCCGCGCACGGCATCGTCGTGAGCAACATTCGCGGGTATGCGGTCCGCACGGTGCCCGAGCACACGTTCGCGCTGATCTTCGCGCTGCGCCGCAGCCTCGTCGCGTACCGCGACGCGGTGCGCGCGGGGCGCTGGCTCGACAGCGGGCAGTTCTGCTTCTTCGATCATCCGATTCGCGACCTGGCCGGCTCGACGCTCGGGATCGTCGGCGACGGCGTGCTCGGGCGCGCGGTGGCCGGCATCGCGCGCGCGCTCGACATGCGGGTACGGTTCGCCGCGCACGGCGATGCGTCGGGGAACGACTACGCGCCGCTCGACACGCTGCTTCGGGACAGCGACGTGATCACGCTGCACTGTCCGCTCACGCCCGCGACGCGGCACCTGATCGACGCGGCCGCGTTCGCGCGGATGGCGCGCCGGCCGCTGCTGATCAATACCGCGCGCGGCGGGCTCGTGGATGAAAACGCGCTCGTCGACGCATTGCAGTCGGGGCAGATCGCGGGCGCGGGGTTCGACGTGGTCACGCAGGAGCCGCTGCCGGCCGCGCATCCGTTCCACGCGATCCTGTCGCATCCGGCCTTCATCCTGACGCCGCACGTCGCGTGGGCGAGCGACGAGGCGATGCAGGCGCTCGCCGATCAGCTCGTCGACAATGTCGCCGCGTTCGTCGAGGGCGCTCCGACGCATGTAGTGTGATGCGCAGCCGCGGGGATCGTTTCGACGGCTCTACGAGAAAAGCCCCGCTCGATTGCTCGAAGCGGGGCTTTGGATTGGGAGTTGCTTACGCCGGCGACCCGGCACGTAGCGGGTTTGTGCATCCACCCTGTCCTGCAGCGGGTTTCTGAATGCGTGACGAGCGCTACGTCAGGGAACTCGGGCCGCCGATGCTGCAGGGCCGGTCTGGCGCTGGCCGGGCCCCGCACTGGAACTCGCCGGCTTTGGCTGCGGTGCACCACCCGGCACGCTGATCCCGCCCCGAATGCGCGCGTTTCAGTAAGCGGACATCTCGACGCAAGGATCGACCTTGGACGGCGAGCAGATGACCGAATACTTGGCGCTCTCGCGCATCAGCGCTTCGCCTTCGTGCAGCGCGATCTTGATCTCGGGGTGACGCTCGTACGCGAGGAATGCCGAGCACACGACCGCGGACATCACGACGAGGGAAAACACAAATTTTTCAAGGGTTTGGAAACGTTCAGGCATGGTTCGACCTATCACTTAGGCCGTGATTATATCTCGAAATAAGGGTTTTCCCTATAAGTCGGCCCGCATACCGAGGATGCATTCGGTCGCGCGCGGACGCGATGCTCGCGCCCTTTTTCCCTGCCTGTCCGCGCCTGAGTGTCGGTCGAACAGGATGGGGCCACCGGTTGCGGGGTTCGTGCCCTACCGGCGCTGCCGGCAACCGTGTCCGGCCACCGGGCCGGTCGCTGGCGCCGCCCCGCCGCTGCGCCAGCCCCGGTGCATCCGGCGATGCGCTCGCGGGCAATCGGTCGGTGGCGTGAAGTCGGCGGAAGGCGCGGCGCGGCGTTCGGGCGCGACAGGCCGCGTATTACCGGAGGGAAACGCCCCGCCCGTCGCTCTCGCAGGTCACCGCGTCACTGCGGCGCCGACGCGCCGCTTGCCGCATTGCCGGGCCATGCCTTGCCGATCTGGTCGACCAGCGATTTCGCGGTGCCCGTCACGATCGCCGCGTCGACGCCGGACGTCTGCCACGAGCCGTCGGCGGCCTTCACGAAGGTCAGGTTCGCGCGCGACGGCTTGTAGTCGGTATTGCGCCACGTGACCACGACGTCGCACGAGTAGGTGCGATCGCCGACCTTCTTGCAGTCGCCGTCGGGCTTCGCCGACACGACATCGGCCGAGACGGGCAGCGGCTGGCCGAACAGCGCGTTCAGCCCGCCGTGGTTTTCCGCCTCGAGCGCGCGGCGCACGGCGGCATCGACGTCGCCCGATCCGGGGCCGTCGTGGAGCAGGTTGCAGGCGGCCAGGAGGGTCGATGCACCGGCGAGTGTCAGCAGCGTCTGGAACTTCATGGATATCCGTTATCGGGGGAACGCCGCGTAGTCTGCAACGTCCGCGTATCGTGCGCGGTATCCATTTGTAACCAATTGCACGGGCGCGATCGCCCCTCCGCTTCTCCCTCGCCTACTGACGCGCCTACTGCCGCTCCTGCTTCACGCGGCTCACGAGCTGCGTCGGGCTCACGAACTGCAGCGCGATGACCACCCATACGAGCGTGATGGCCATGTAGATCATCGCCATCGCGTCGATCGACTGCGGCGCGCGCACGCCGGTCGAGAACACCGCGTAATACAGCGCGACGACGAGCGTCTGCGTGCTCGGCCCCGCGGTGAAGAAGGTCAGCTCGAACATCCCGATCGTGCGCACCAGCACGAGCAGCCCCGCCGCGAGCATGCCGGGCACGAGCAGCGGCAGCAGCACATGGCGGAAATAGCGCCACGTGTTCGCGCCGAAGATGCGCGCGGCGGCTTCGAGATTCGGATCGATCTGCTCGATGAACGGCGTCATCACGAGGATCACGAACGGCAGCGCCGGCACGAGGTTCGCGAAGATCACGCCGGGCAGCGTGCCCGCGAGCCCGACCTTGTACATCACGGTGGCCATCGGGATCCCGTACGTGACGGGCGGCACCATCAGCGGCAGCAGGAACACCAGCAGCGCGAAGCGCTTGCCGCGAAACTGCACGCGCGCGAGCGCATAGGCGGCCGGCACGCCGAGCGCGATCGACAGCAGCACGACCGCGCCGACGACCTCGACGGTCACCCATAGCACGCTCGCGAGCTGGAAGTCCGCCCACGCCTTCGCGTACCAGTGCAGCGTGAAACCCTGCGGCAGCGGCGTGCCGAACCAGCGTGTCGCGACCGAGTTCACCGCGACGGTCGCGATCAGCAGCATCACGTTCAGCAGGAAGAACGCCATCAGCCCCCAGACGAGCGCGTGCCACGCCCGGCCGGCGAGATGGCCTGCCATCTTCCGTGGTTTCCTCGCGTCGGCGGGCCGCACGTCGGGCGGGTCGGGTGCGTCGTGCTTCGGCGGCCACGCGCGGGCGGCATGATTGTCGGTCGCCATCAGCCCTTGCCCCCCGTCACCGCGCCGGTATAGAAGAAGCGGCGCGCGCCGAGCATCGACGCGACCACCAGCAGCTGCACGAAACCCATCACGATCGCGATCGCCGACGCGAGCGAATAGTCGTAGCTCTCGAACGCCGCTTCCGCTGCCGCGATCGAGATCACGCGCGTGGGCCCGGCCGGCGCGCCGAGCAGCACGGCCGACGGGAACACCGAGAACGCCTGCACGAACGACAGGCACGCGGCCATCGTGAGCCCCGGCACGAGCAGCGGCAGGTAGATCCGCCGGAACTGCTGCCACGGGTTCGCGCCGAGCGTCGCCGCCGCGCGCGCGAGTGTCGGGTCGATGCCGCTGATGTACGAGAGCATCAGCAGGAACGCGAACGGAAAGCCCGACACGATCAGCGACAGCAGCACGCCCCAGTAGTTGTGCGTGAGACGCACTTCGTCGGTGTACAGGTGCAGCCCCTGCAACGCCTGCGGGAACCAGCCGTTCGGCCCGAAATACGTGAGCATCCCGTCGGCGACGAGCACCGTGCCGAGCGTGACGGGAATCACGAGCAGCGTCGTGACGAACTTCTGGTAAGGCGAATTGCGGCGCAGCGCGAACGCGACGGGCACCGCGACGCCGACGTTGAGCAGCGTCGCCGGCACCGCCAGCTTCAGCGTGACGAGCACCGTGGGCCACATCGCGGTGTCGGTGAAGAACTGCACGTAGTTCGCGAGCGCGCCGCCGCCGTTCATCGGCTGGAACGACAGCACGAGACCGTATGCGAACGGATAGATGAACAGCGCGACGATGAACGCGAGTGCGGGTGTGACGAGCCAGGCTTTCGCGTCGCGCGGTGTGCCGCCGGCCGGGAGCGTGCTCACGCGGCCTCCCGGTGACGCGTTGCAGCGCACGCGATGCGGCGGCCGTTCATCGCGCGTCTCCGGCATAGACGAGCGTGCGCGACGGCGCAACACATAACCGCAAATGCTCGCCCTCCGCGAATTCGCCCGCCACGCGCGCCCAGATCGGGCCGAACGGCGTGGCCGCACGGATCAGCGAATCGCGGCCGCCGTATTCGACCGTTTCGACGGTCGCGTCGAATGCGTTGCCGGCGCCGTCTGCCGCGCGCTCGATGTCGTCGGGGCGCAGCGCGACCGCGACGTCCTTCGCGTCGAAGCCGGCCATCGGCACGCCCGTGAGCCGCACGCCTGCGGCGCTGACGTTGACGTGGCCGCCGGCCATCCCGTCGAGCGTGAACGGCAGCACGTTGCGATAGCCCATGAAACGCGCGACGTGCAGGTTGTGCGGGCGCGTGTAGACGTCCTTCGGCGTCGCGACCTGCTGTACGACACCCTCCTTCATCACGACGATGCGGTCGGCCATCGACAGCGCCTCGTCCTGGTCGTGCGTCACGTAGATCGTCGCGCGTTCGAGCTGCGTGTGGATGCGGCGGATCTCGGCGCGCATCTCGATGCGCAGCTTCGTGTCGAGGTTCGACAGCGGTTCGTCCATCAGCACGAGCGGCGGCTCGATGACGATCGCGCGTGCGATCGCGACGCGCTGCTGCTGCCCGCCCGACAACTGCCCGGGCAGCTTGCCCTCGTGGCCGACGAGCTGCACGAGTTCGAGCGCCTGCTGCGCGCGCCGCCGCGTTTCCTGCTTCGGCACGCCGCGCATCTTGAGGCCGAAACCGACGTTGTCGAGCACCGACAGGTGCGGAAACAGCGCGTAGTTCTGGAACACCATCCCGAAGCCGCGGCGCTCGGGCGGCAGCACGTCGATGCGCGTGTCGTCGAGCCAGATGCCGCCGCTCGTGAGCGGCTGCAGCCCCGCGATGCAGTTCAGCGCAGTCGACTTGCCGCAGCCCGACGGGCCGAGCAGCGCGATGAACTCGCCGCGCCGGATCTCGAGGTCGAGCCCGTTCAGCGCGGCGACCTGCGCACCTTCCGCATTGGTGAAGCTGCGGCTGACGCCATCGAGCCGCAGCCGTTCGAAACTCTGCTTCATTGCGCGAACTCCATCGACGCGGGCGCCGCGGCGCCCGCCGGCCCATGCGTCACTTCGACTTCTGCGAACCGATCTCGCGATCCCACTTCTGGAATGCGGCGACCATCGCCTGCGCGCTGAGCGGCTGCACGTGCGGGCGATCCGCCAGCAGCTTCGCGTATTCGGGGCGGCCGAACTTGCGGATCACTTCCTGGCTGTGCGCGGGCGCCATCTCAAGCGTCACGCCCTTCACCGCCGGGCCCGGATAGAAGTAACCGTCGTCGTAGGTCATCGCCTGCTGCGCCGGTTCGAGCAGGAAGTTCATCAGCTTGAACAGCACGTCGAGCTTGTCCTTCGGCACGCCCTTCGGGATCACCATGTAGTGCGCATCGTTGACCCACGTCATGTTGTCGAACGCCTGGACCCGGAACTCGGCCGGCACGATGCCGAGCGCACGCGGGTTCAGGTCCCAGCCGGTGACGGTCACGGTCATGTCGCGCGTGCCTTCGCCGAGCTCCTTCATCACCGCCGACGTGCCGCCCGGGTAGTACGGGACGCAGTCGTTGAGCTGCTTCAGGAACGCCCAGGTCTTGTCCCAGCCGTTGATCGGGTCCTGCGGGTTCTTGTCGCCGAGCACGTACGGCAGCCCCATCAGGAACGTGCGGCCGGGGCCCGAGTTCGCCGGGCGCGCGTAGATCAGCTTGTTCGGGTGCGCCTTGCACCACGCGAGCAACTGATCGGGTGTTTTCGGCGGGTCGCTGACCTTCGCCGGGTTGTATTCGAGCAGCGGGCCGGCCGGCATGTAGGTGACTTCGAGGCCGAAGCCCTGTGCGAGGTCCTGCATCTTGCGCGGGCCGGGTGCGTACCTGTCGAGCACGCCGGGGAATGCGCCCGCGTTGTCGGGCAGCACCTTCAGCCACAGGTTCTGCTCGATGCCGGCGGCGAGCGCGTCGGTGCCCGTCAGCACGAGGTCGATGTCGGCGCGCCCCGCCGCCTGCATCGCCTTGATCTTGCCCGGCAGCTGCGGCGCCGGCGCGTTCGTGAACGTGACGCTCGACACGAGGGTCGAGTTCTTGTCCCTGAAGGCTTCGATGGCCTTCTGCGTGAGTTGCAGGTTGCCCGCGACATCGACGATGTTCAGCGATACGGGGGCGGCAACGGCTGCCGCGGCCGACAGCGTGAAGCCCACGGCGAGTGCGATCCGGCGGACACGGCGAGCGATCGTGGTGGCGTTCATGTCTCCTCACTTCGGTCGGTGGATGGGACCTTTCTTTTCAGGAAATCATGACGGCGTTATACGATGTCGGTCAACAAAAAACCGATCGGCGTGGGGCGGGACTTTCCCTGACAAACACCTTCCGGTGAGTGCCAATTTGGTTACCGGGCAAGATGGGCCGGGGATCGCGGCTGGATGCCAAATCGTCTTGCGACGTCATATCTCTGCGGGGGTAATCCGGGCGAAGCGGATACAACGGGCCCCGACTGGATCGGTGCCGTCGGCGTTCGGCAGGCCCGGCATATCAGCGGTTCTTCAGGGCGATCAACTCGTCCCGGTGTCCGGAAATGACTTTTCGCGCTGCGCGCGGCACGTCACCCTCCTCGGCTTCGGTCGAAGCCTTGGCCTCGCTGGTGGGACGGATGATCGCGCAGGGTTTCAACACGACTCCGTACAGCACCTTTCGTTTGGGATCCACGACGGCATTCCGCAAAAAATGACAGTGATTGACCGCTTGTCCGTCAATCGGATGCAGCGGTCGCGTCGCTGTCAATCATGGCGTCCGATGAATGGACGAAAACGGCCGCAAGGCCGGCAAACAATGCCCGAATATCAATTCCTCAAGCCTGAATCGCCTTCACCCAACGCCCTCACCTCGTCGATCAACCGTTCCGCATCACGCCACTCGCCATACCCGGACGCCGGATTCAGGTGCCCCACCTCGCCGAGATCGACGAGCCTGCTGCCCCACCCTGCCGCCAGCGTTTCGACGCGCTCGAAGCGCGCGAGCGGATCGTTGCGGCTCGCGGCGACGATGCTCGGAAACGGCAGCCGCCCGGTCGGTACCGGCGTCCAGCCGTTCGCGTCGATTGCGTCGGGCGCCGGATAACCGGCGGGCATCGGCGTATCGAGATCGGCCGGCGCCGCGAGCAGCGCGCCGTGGATCTTGCGCGTGGCCTGCCGCGCCCAGTGCACGGCAATCATCACCCCCGCGCTGTGCGCGACGAGGATCACGGGGCCGTCGATCGCGGCCAGCGCCGCATCGAGCGCCGCGACGCGTGCGGCACGGCTCAGCTTGTCGGCTTCGAGCGGCGCGACGGATCGTGCGTTCGGCAGGCGCCGTTCGAGGTGCGTCTGCCAGTGGTCTTCGACGTGATCGCGCAAGCCGGGCACGATCAGGATGGTGGGTGCGGTCGTCAGGGTCATGCAGCCTCCGAAGCGTTCAGGAAAGTCTGGACGCGCGCCGTTCGCGTTCGACGCGCGCGAGGTCGGCCACATAGCTCGCGCGTCCGATCGCGAACAGCACGGCGGCCATGAGCGGCACGACGGGAATCCATTGGAGTGCGCCGACGAGGCCGGCGCGATCGGCGGCCCACCCCGTCAGCAGCGGGCCCGGCGCCATGCCGAGCAGGTTGTTGGCGAGCGTGAGCGTCGCGAACGCCGATGCGTGAATCGCGGCCGGCGTCAGGTTCGCGACCATCGCGCCCGACGCACCGGACGCGCCCGCGCCGACCAGCATTCCCGCGCAGATCAGCGCGAGCTGCAGCGGCCCGGGCGGCAGCCGGAACGCGATCGCGAGGCAGACGCCGGTCAGCACGCAATACGCGATCGCGGTCAGCCACTTGCGTTTGCCGTCGGTTTTGCCGACGCGGTCGGTGACGATCCCGCAGCCGACCATCCCGATACCCGCGAGCAGCACGAAACCGGCGGCGAGCACGGCCGCGCGGTCGGGCGCCATCGCGTAGTAGCGGTTCAGGTAGCTCGGCAGCCATGCGAACAGCGCGCCCGGCACGAACAGGTGCAGCCCGCTGCCGAGATATGCGCAGATCACCGAACGCGACGCGAACAGCCCCGACATCAGCACGCGCACGCTGCCGCGCAGGTCGCGCGGCGTGTCGGTGTCGCGCCGGCAGGGTTCGGCGCCGTATTCAGTGCCGCATTCGGTGCCGTATTCAGAGCGATATGCGGCGAGCCGCCGTTCGGTCACGACGCAGCGATACGCGACGAGCAGCACGATACCGAGCGCGGCCATCACGCCGAACGACCAGCGCCAGCCGAGATGCGCGCCGACGAGCCCGCCGAGCGCCATGCCGAACACGGAGCCGAATGCGCCGCCGGCCATGAACGCGCCGGTCAGCGTCGCGCGCAGCCGCGCCGGGAAGATGCTGAGGATCAGCGCGACGCCGGCGCTGCCGTACGCGGCTTCGCCGAGCCCGACGAGGCCGCGCGCGACGAGCATCTCCGTGTACTGGGTCGACAGCGCGCAGCCGAGCGTCGCGACGCTCCACAGCGCGGCCATCAGCACGATGCTGCGCACGCGCCCGAAGCGGTCGGCGAGCACCGACAGCGGAAACGTCAGCAGCCCGACCAGCAGCGCGACGACGCCGGAGAGCGAACCGAGCTGCGTGTCCGACAGCGCCCATGCTTGCTTGAGCAGCGGGAACACGGCGTTGAGCACCTGCCGCGACATGTAGTCCGACAGCAGCAGGCCGACGGTCAGCCCGAACACGAGCCACGCATAGGCAGGCGCGCGCCGGCCGGCGGCGGCGACGTCCTGGATCGACGGCTCGACATGATGGATCAGCATGCGTGTCTCCTCCGGCACCGGAGCGATCGTGCTCCGGCGCGGCTTGCGTGGCCCCGCTCCGTTGACCGGAGTCCGCCCCCGCATCACGCGCGGGGATGGGTGCCACGCCACAACGATCGGCGGGCCGCGGCCGCCATGGCCGCAGTCCCGGATGCGCGGATGCCCGGCGCGTCAGGCGGCCCGCAGCGGCACGTTCGGCTGGCCCGGCCGGCGGTTCGGCGCCATCCCGAGCTGCGCGAGGGTCTCGTCGATGCCGTCGTACTGCACGCCGATCCGGTAGATCGCCTTCGCCTCCTTGCCGGTCGCGATGTCGCGGCCGAGTTCGCGCGCGATCCGTGCGCACTGCTCGACCTGCTGCACTGACGTCATCCGGTTGCCCTTCTGGTCGATGATCGTGTCCTCGATCCCGCAGCGCGGATGCAGGCCCAGCGCCATCGCGACCGTGTTGATCGGCAGCACGTTCTTCATCAGGGATTCGAGCGTGATGCACGCGCCGTCCGGGCAGCGCCGCACGAATTCCATGAAGTTGTACGGATTCGGGCCGTCGAAGCCGCCGCCGATGCCGACCCACGTGACGTTCAGCGGGCCGCGATAGACGCCGCGGCGGATGATCCGTTCGAGCGTTTCCAGCGCATGCATGCCGGTGAGCTGGAAATGCGGCTGGATGCCGGCCGCCTGCAGGCGGCGCAGGTGCTCGTCGACCCAGCCGGGGCCGGCCGGCACGGTCATCTCGCGGTACGCGTCCCACAACGCGGCTTCGTTCAGCGACGTGCCGGCGATGTCCTTGCGGTTCATCAGCTCGGTGATGTTCATCTGCACGGTGTTGATCGCGACCGTCACCTGGTCGGGCTTCGGCGTCAGCTCGGCGAGCATGTGGCGCGTGTCGTCGGACAGCCATTTCGCTTCCGCGCCGTCGCCTTCCGGCGCGAACGAGATCGAGCCGCCCACCTGCAGGATCATGTCGGGCACCGCCTCGCGCAGCCGGCCGAGCAGCTCGTTGAACTTCGACAGCCGCTTGCTGCCCTTGCCGTCGAGTTCGCGCACATGCAGGTGCAGCACCGTCGCGCCCGCGTTGTAGCAGTCGACGGCCTTCTGCACGTGCTCGTCCATCGTCACCGGAATGTCTTCCGGAAAATCGGCGGGCATCCATTCGGGGCCATACGGCGCGACCGTGATGACTACCTTGTCCTGGTTTTCCGGGTGCAGCGAATCGTCGAGAAATTGCATGTCGTCCTCCAGTGGAAATCGTTTTTGGTGCAGGCGTACGGGCGTGCGTATCCCGCCGTGCCGGGCGGCGGGCCCGGCGCGTCGTGTGCAGGTTGCGAATCGGTTAAGGTGCCGGCGCGCTCAGAACGGCACGTCGCCGACGATGCCCGCGCGCTCCATCCGGCGCACGCACGGCGGGTAGTCCATGACCGCGTAATGCTGGGTGCTGCGGTTGTCCCAGATCGCGACGCTGTTCTTCTTCCAGCGCCAGCGCACCTGGTATTCGGGGATGTATGCCTGGCTGATCAGGTATTGCAGCAGCTGGCCGGCGCCGGGATTCGCGTCCTGCCCGACCCGCACGCGCGCGGGCGTGTGGTAGTTCGTGAAATGCGTGGTGAACGCGTTCACGTACAGCACCTTTTCGCCGGTTTCGGGGTGCGTGCGCACGACCGGATGCTCGGCGTCCGGGTACTGCGCCTTCAGCGCGAGGCGCTTGTCGATCGGCATCGCCGCACCGAAGCTCGCCTCGATGCTGTGGCGCGCGCGCAGGTCGCCGATCTGCTGCTTCACGTGGTCCGGCAGGCGCTCGTAGGCGAGCACCATGTTCGCCCACATCGTGTCGCCGCCAACCGGCGGACCGTCGATGCAGCGCAGCACGCAGCCGAACGGCGGCGCCACGCGCCAGCTCGCATCGCTGTGCCACGCATTCTCGTAGCGGTCGTTCGGCTGGTCGGGCGACTTGTAGATCTGCACGAGCCCCGGGTGTTCCGGGTCGCTGCCGGCGACCGGATGATCCTCGAGCTCGCCGAAGCGCCGCGCGAACGCGACGTGCTCGGCGCGCGTGATGTCCTGGTCGCGCAGGAACAGCACGCGATGCCGCAGCAGCTGCGCGCGGATCTCGGCGAACAGGCCGTCGTCGTGCACGGCGTCGGCGAGGCTCACGTCCAGCAGTTCCGCGCCGAGCGCACAGGTCAGGGGTTCGACTCGCATGCGCGTCTCCTCAGACGATGAACACCGACGAACCGGTCGTCTTGCGCAATTCGAGATCGCGGTGCGCCTGCGCGGCATCCTGCAGCGCGTAGCGCTGGTTGATCCCGATCCTGATGCGGCCGGCCGCGACGTGCGCGAACAGTTCGCCGGCCAGGTCGTTCTTCTCGGCCGGATCGGCAATGTAGTCGGCCAGCGCCGGGCGCGTCAGGTACAGCGAGCCCTTCATCGCGAGGCGCTGCGGATCGAACGGCGGGATCGGGCCCGATGCGGTGCCGACGCACACCATCAGCCCGCGCCGCTTCAGCGAATCGAGCGAGCCTTCGAAGGTGTCCTTGCCGACGCTGTCGAACACGACGTCGACGCCCGCGCCGTCCGTCAGTTCGCGCACGCGTTTCGCGACGTCCTCGCGGCTGTAGTCGATCGTATGGTCGCAGCCGTGCGCGCGGGCGATCGCGGCCTTGTGCTCGCTCGAAACCGTGCCGATCACCGTGAGCCCGAGCAGCTTCGCCCATTGCGACACGATCAGCCCGACGCCGCCGGCGGCCGCGTGCAGCAGGATCGTGTCGCCCGGCGCGAACGCGTGGATACGGCGCAGCAGGTAGGCCGACGTCAGGCCGCGCATCGTCATCGCCGCGGCCGTTTCGCACGAAATGCCGGCCGGCAGCCGCACGAGCGGCGCGGCGGGGATCAGCCGCTCGGTGCTGTACGCGCCGAGCGTGTTCAGGAAGCCCGTGTAGGTCACGCGGTCGCCGACGGCGACGTTCGTCACGCCCGGGCCAACGGCGTCGACCACGCCGGCCGCCTCGACGCCGATACCGGCCGGCAGCGGCACCGGATACAGGCCGCTGCGGAAATACGTGTCGGCGAAATTCAGCCCGACGGCCTCGTGCCGCAGGCGCACCTGGCCGGCGCCCGGATCGCCGACGTCGACTGCTTCCCAGCGCAGCACGTCGGGACCGCCGGTTTCGTGGAATCGCACTGCATGTGCCATCGTGTTCTCCGTATGTTGTCAGTCGGATGCGCGCCGCGCATCGTCGGGTTCGTTCATGTCCGGCGGCGTCGCGGCTGCGCCGTCCGCCAGCGGTTCATCCAGTCCGGCCCAGTCCGCGTCGCCCAGATAGCGTCGCGCGGCCGGGAAAATCACGCCTTCCACCCGCCCCATCTGCTCGAACGCGCCGTGTGCATAACGGGCGAGCGCCGCGTCGAACGCGGCCGACGGCAGCCCGTCCGCGGCGATCCGCTCGAGCACATCGAGCGCTTGCGCATCGCGCTGCCGCTGGCGGTCGAGTTCGTCCAGTTCGGCCGCGACGCACTCCGCGCGCACGCGCAATGCCGCGAAGAGGTGCGCTTCGGCGGCCGTGCCGACACGGGCGCGCTGCAGTGCGGCGAGCGATGCCAGCGCACGCTGTGCGTCGGCCGCGTGCCGCTGCGGTACGTTCGCGTGTGCGGCGGAAGCCATCAGGCCATGCTGCGCTTGCCGCTGCCATGCATCCACGTCCGCATCCGCGTCCACGCCGGACGCCATCAGCGCATGCAGCAATCCGCCGACCGCGCGATGCGCATCGAGGCAACGCGCCATCACGCGCGCCTCGGCCGGCGTTCGCCGCGACGTGCACACGAGCACCGGTACACCGCTCGTCGCGAGCAGGTGCTGCCGCTGCGCGCAGGCTGCCGCATCGGCATCGTGCGGCAGCGCCGCGACGCCGATCAGGTCGCAGCCGAGTTCGGCCGCCAGCGCGCCGGGTGCCGCGTCGCCGGCCCCCGGATGGCCGGCCCCCGCGATCGCATGGGACAACCCCTGCGCCCGCGCGGCGGCTTCCACTTTCGCACCGTGTTCCGGCAGCCGCGCTCCGGATAAACGCGAGGCCGGCGCGGCGCCGGCCAGCAGGAACGTGACCCGGGCGCCGACCGCGCGCGCCAGTTCGAGCGCATGGCCGATCGCGTCGATGCCGCCGGGCGCGCCGTCGACCGTCACGAGCAGATGGCGGTACATCGTGCCGCTCCGTTTATCCGGCGAGCGACGCGTTGCGCCGTGTGCCGGTCGATGCGATGTTCATGGCCCTCTCCTCGTTGCGTTCGTCATGGATCGGAACCCATGCTATCGACGCGGTGCCGGCACGGCCCCACTCGTCGCGGGGGGGATTGACGCGCGAACGCGCTTCGGCCGATCCTTCCCCCCACACCCACCCCGGACGCTGGCCCGCACGGCACCGCCGGATTCCCACTGCTGCCCGATGGCCCACCCACCCGCTCGCGCCGACGCGCCTCCCACCGAACTGGTCCTGAAGACGACCGCGCCGCGTGTGCCGGCGCAGTTGCTGGCCCGCGCGCGGCTGAGCCTCGCGTCGCCCGCTTTCGACGGCCGGCCGGTCACGCTCGTGCAGGCGCCGGCCGGTTACGGCAAGACGTCGCTGCTCGCGCAATGGCGCCGCGAGACCCTCGCGCTCGGCCGCGCGGTCGTATGGCTGTCGGCCGACGAGCGCGACGATGCGCCCCGGTTGCTGCAGGGGCTCGTGCAGGCGGTGCGGACCGGTTGCGCACGGCCCGGCTTCGGGCGCCTGATCCCGCCCGGCGCGGCCGACACGGCGCGTGCGCTCGAGGGCGTGACCGCCTGGCTGGCCGAGGTCGCGCAACTGTCGATCGATGCGCTCCTGATCGTCGACGATGCGGAGCGGTTGCCGCCGGCCGGCCTCGAGGCGCTGACCTACGTGCTGCACAATGCGCCGCAAAACCTGCATGTCGTCGTCGCCGCGCGGCGCGGGCTCGACCACACGGCCGGCGACCTGCTCGCCGGCGGCCAATGCACGCTCGCGGGCCCCGACTGGCTGCGCTTCACGCTCGACGAGACGATCGCGCTGGTCGGCGCGCGCTTTGCGCAGCGGGTCGACGCCGATGCGTGCGCGCGGCTGTTCGAACGCGTCGACGGCTGGCCGCTCGGCCTGCAGCTCGCGATGGCCGCGATGGCGCGCTCGGCCGATCCGCGCCAGGCGGTCGACGCGCTCGCCGCCCGCGTGGACGGCACGCGCGACCGCCTCGTCGAGCTGCTGCTCGCGAACCTGTCGGCCGACGACACGGCGTTCCTGATCCGCACGAGTGTCGCCGATCGCCTGCATCCGTCGCTGTGCGCCGCGCTGCTCGACGACGCGGACGCACCCGACCGTCTCGCGCGGCTCGCCCGCGACACGCCGCTGTTCATCGCGTCGGACGATTCGGACTGGTGCCGGCTGCATCCGCTCGTGCGCGACACGCTGCGCGACCGCCTCGCCGCGGGCCCCGACGCCGAGCGCAGCGCGCTGCATGCGCGTGCGGCCGCCTGGCTCAACGCGCACGGGATGACCGAGGAAGCCGCGCGCCACGCGTACGCGGCCGGCCAGTTCGAGGTGGCGTACGCGCTCGCGCAGCGCTGCCTCGAGGATGCGATCAAGCAGGGCCGCATCAACGACGTGCTCGACTGGCTCGCGCTGCTGCCCGACGCGGAGCTCGACAAGCGCCCGACGCTGCGCATCGCGGTCGCGTGGGCACTGGCGCTCGGCGAACGCCACGTCGAGGCGCAGCGCCAGATCGCGGGCATCCTCGCGGACACCGGCACGCCCGCGGCGATGCGCTACGAATGCGCGCTGATCCTCAGCGCGGCCGCGTATTACGCCGACGAAATCGACCGTTTCGTCGAGCTGTTCGAACCGTGGGCCGACTTCACGCCGCCGGCGGCGACCTGGCTCGCGCAAATGCACGCGAACCGGCTGTCGGCGCGCGCGATCATCGTCGGCGAACCGGCGCAGGCGCGCCGTTTCCAGCACGCGGCACCGCGCGGCGAGACGGCGGCCGGGTTCGGCTACGTCGCGCGCTGGGGCGAGCTGATCACGGGCCTGAGCTACCTGCGCGAAGGCCAGGTCCGGCTGGCCGACGACACGCTGTCGCCCGCGCTGGCACGCGCGGAAGCCGATCTCGGGCGCCGCCATCCGCTGACCTGCATGCTCGCGGCGATGTGCGCGGCGCTCGCGTACGAGGCCGACCGCGTCGACCAGGCCGCCGCGTTGCTCGCGAACCGGCTCGACGTGCTCGAACATGCGGGCACGCCCGATACCGTGCTGCTCGGCTATCGCACCGCCGCGCGCATCGCGCTGCTGCGCGGCGTCGAGCATCGCGCGATCGACCTGCTCGAAGCGCTCGACGCGATGGGCGTCGCGCGCCGCCTGCCGCGCCTGTCGGTCGCGAGCCTCGCCGAACAGGTGCGCATTCACGCGGCGCGTTATCGCGAGGCGACCTGCCATGCGCTCGTCGAGCGGATCGATGCGATCGCGGCCGCCGAGTTTCCGTCGCACGGGCCGTTGTGGCGGCGCCCGGTCGTGCTGCTGCAGGCGAGCGCGCATGCGGGTGCGGCGCTGGCCGCGCGCCGCTGGGACGACGCGCGCGCGGCGCTCGACGAAGCGGCGGTGCTGGCCCGTGAAATGAGCATGGGGCAGGCGCGCATCGAGATCATGGCGCTCGGCGCGTTCGCGCGCGAACAGTCCGGGGGCGGCGGCCGCGCGCTGCTCGACGAGGCGATGAACCTCGCGGAGCTGTTCGGGCTCGCGCGCACGCTCGCCGACGCGCATCCGGCCATCGCCGACTGGGCGCGCCGCGCCGGCGACGAAGCGGCCGCCGGCGCCGGCTCCGCGCGGCACGCGTTGCCGCCACCGCGCATCGTGCCGCCCGCCCCGCGCGGCGCGGCCAGCCCGCGCGCGGTGCCGAGCGTCGTCTTGACGCCGAAGGAGCGCGCGATTCTTGAGCTGCTCGCGCGCAACCTGTCGAACAAGGAGATCGCGGTGGCGCTCGCCGTCGGCGAGGAAACCGTGAAGTGGCACCTGAAGAACCTGTTCGGCAAGCTCGACGCCAGCTCGCGCAAGCATGCGGTGCGCCGCGCGCTGGTGCTCGGCCTGCTCGAAAGCGCGCCGTAACGCCGGTTCCGCCGATCGGGCGGCGCTCCCGCCCCCACCTCCCGCGATTCTCCGCAACCCTGCCCCCCGCGCATGGGGGGGAGCGGCCGCCCGCCGTTGCGTAGTCTTTCCGCATGGCTCACGCGGGCGCCGCCTGTCACGTCTTCCCGCCCGCCTCGTTGCTTCCCCGCTTCACCCGGACGGGCTCGACCCCGTCCGGTCCAATACGACCCTGGAGACTTCATGAAGACGAAACTGGCCGCGCTCGCGGCGCTTGCCGGCTGCTCGGCGCTCGCGCACGCGCAATCCTCCGTCACGCTCTACGGCGTGATCGACACGGGCCTGCTGTACCAGAGCACGTCGGCGGCGTCGTTCAGCCCCACCGCGCCGAATACGGGCAAGGTGTTCCGCATGAAGGACGGCGGCATCTACTCGAGCTTCTGGGGCATCAAGGGCAGCGAGGACATCGGCGGCGGCTACAAGGTCAACTTCAAGCTGCAGGGTTCGTTCGACAGCGGCACCGGCAAGCTGCAGCTGAGCGATACGCCGGGCGCCGTCGCGATCTTCAACCAGGTCGCGTCGCTCGGCGTGTCGGGCCCGTTCGGCACCTTCACGGCCGGCCGCCAGATCGTGCCGATGATCTACGCGATGGCCGACACCGACGTGCGCAACGCGCAGTTCTTCGGCAGCGTGCTGACCGCGTGGCTCGGCCTGAACACGGCGGCCGGCTGGCCCGGGACGAGCACCAACGGCGCGATCGGCGCGCTGTACGACAGCAATGCGCTCGTCTACCAGTCGCCGGTGTTCGCGGGCGCGTCGATCGCGCTCGAATACGCGCCGGGCGGCGTGGCCGGGCAGTTCCAGGGCGGCACGCGCGAATCGGTCGTGCTCAAGTATGCGAACTACGGGCTGAACGCGTCGGCCGTCTACTACAACGGGCACGACACGAACCCGGCGCCGGGCGTCGCGCCGACCGGCGTCGACAACAACCGCTTCGTCTACGTCGGCGCGAAATACACGATCCGCGATTTCTCGGTGTCGGCGTTGTACGGCAACGGCCGGAATCCGTCGCATGCGGACAAGGTGAACCTCGACATGCTGTCGGCCGGCATCGGCTATCGCTTCACGCCTTTCCTTCAGGTGAGCTCGGCCGTGTATTACCTGAAGGATCGCAACGTCTCGGCGAACAAGTCGACGTCGGTCGTGCTCGCGGCCGACTACAGCCTGTCGAAGCGCACGACGGTCTATGCGCAGGTCGGCCACGTGAACAATCGCGGCACGATGGACCAGATGCTCGTGTACGGGCAGCCGGTCGCGCCGGGCGTCGGCACGACGGCCGCGATGGTCGGGCTGCGGCACAATTTTTGACGGCTGCGGGGCATGTGGTGGCTGTTTCGTGGCAATAAAGTTTGGGGTATTTCCCAATTAAGTGGACCTATCCGTCATTTTGTAGGCGAGGCATATCATGAGGTGCAAAGGCGATGGATATGCTGATGAAAAAGAAAAGACGAACGTAGCGTCTCAGGCAGCGGCCCGCGTGCCGCTGCCTGAACTGCCCAAGAAACTGCTCGAATGGTTGATCAAAGCGCCAATGTCGTCAGCCGAGGTTCAGGATCTGATGCAGGAGTTCGACGAGGCCGTCATCGAATGCGCGATGGGCGCCGAGATGAATATGCATCTGGGTTACCCGCCGAGTTCATTCGAAACTTTGTGTGCGAGGCATAAACTGGCGACCAAGGAGCCACTTTTATGCCTCGCAAACGCAAGGAAGAAGTGACGATTGAACCGGGCAAGGGCTTGAACCTGCGACGACCGGTTGAATTCGCCTTGAACAGGCTGCCAAGATGGTCGAGCAGGTGGTGCATATCTACCTACAACCATGAGCGGCCATATATCGCCCTGAAATACAAAACGCCCGATGCGATGCATCGGGCGCTCTAGTGCTTGGATACTGTCAATTTATTCCAGAGATTTAAAATTTTTCAGTAAGTCGGCCCCGCAGTTACTATGAAATTTTAAGTTGAAGAAGAAATTAAATCTCTAGCCGACTTAGTAATAAGGCCTTCCCGAAACCTTCCGGCACGATATGCATCAGCAATCGCTTGCTCACTAGAAAATTGCTTCAACTCTTCTCCAACTTCGCTTGCCAGTAGACTGAGGAAAACTTCATATTTTCTCGACTGCTCCATATCATCAAGCGCCCCCGCCCAGACAATCAACTCGCGATGCTGTGCAAACAAACGATCAAGCCGAAAGTACATGTGTGACTGTTCGATACGAGTTATTTCGCCGATTCCGATGCGGTCAAGGCAGAATCCCACATTAACAAACCACTGTTGACCAAAACCATTTTCCACTCCGACCGCAATTTGTGCTCCATTTCCAGAAAAGCACATTAAATTACCTCGCCGGAGGAAGCCGCGCTCCATTAGAGACGCAAATATACCTTGCTTGAATTCGTTTGACTTCATCGCTTATCCTCAGAATCAGGTGTCGGATTACGCAATCGCTCGAAAACTCTCCGCGGTTTCCTGCGATGAACCAATTTTTTGCGGGTCACCTCGTCAACGTTCCCAGCTTCGCTGGCATTTCCAAAATTTATTGTGCCGGAGCTGATGCCGTCGCGCGCAGCCGCCGCCAGCATCGATCGCCGGGATCGGCTACAGTGGGCGTTTTCAGCGCGCGCCGTCCCGCCGCCGCGCCACCGTCCGTGGCGCGCGGCAGCAAGGACGGTGCGCAAGTCATTCACTTCGACGAGCGAACCTTCATGCCCGATCTGTCCGCCTTCCCGATCACGCAAAAGTGGCCGGCCCAGCATCCCGACCGTCTCCAGCTCTACTCGCTGCCGACGCCGAACGGCGTCAAGGTGTCGATCATGCTCGAGGAAACCGGCCTGCCGTACGAGCCGCACCTCGTGCGCTTCGACACGAACGACCAGCTCTCGCCCGCGTTCCTGTCGCTGAACCCGAACAACAAGATCCCGGCGATCATCGACCCGGACGGCCCCGACGGCAAGCCGCTGCCGCTGTTCGAATCGGGTGCGATCCTGATCTATCTCGCGGACAAGACGGGCCAGCTGATCCCGAAGGATCTCGCGGGCCGCTACGAGACGCTCCAGTGGGTGATGTTCCAGATGGGCGGCATCGGGCCGATGTTCGGCCAGGTCGGCTTCTTCCACAAGTTCGCCGGCCGCGACTACGAGGACAAGCGCCCGCGCGACCGCTACGTCGACGAGTCGAAGCGCCTGCTCGGCGTGCTCGACGCGCATCTCGCGAACCGCCAGTGGGTGATGGGCGATGCCTACACGATCGCCGACATCGCGATCTTCCCGTGGGTGCGAAATCTTGTTGGTTTCTACGAAGCGGGCGATCTGGTCGGCTTCAGTGAATTCCGGAACGTCAAACGGGTGCTCGATGCGTTTGTTGCGCGTCCGGCTGTTGCGCGT
The DNA here is from genome assembly GCF_004803625.1 of Burkholderia sp. LS-044. NCBI lineage: Bacteria > Pseudomonadati > Pseudomonadota > Betaproteobacteria > Burkholderiales > Burkholderiaceae > Burkholderia > Burkholderia sp. LS-044. The sequence goes on along the minus strand of NZ_SSWO01000027.1, from coordinate 9,895 downwards.
GGGCTTAATATTCCGGCGCGCGGCTGAGCGGCTGGGCGGGTCGCGCGTTGTCCGGCCTGCGTAGCTGTGGACTTGAAGCGCCCGCCGTGTTGGGCGGCGGGCTTTCGGGGGTATTGCGATTTTCCGGGGAATGCTGGGGAGACGGTCGGTGTTCGGCCAGAAGCTGTCGGTCGACGTGGGCGCCTACACGGATGACAATCGATCAGACTCACCTTGCACGCGACGTCCCCTACCAAGTTGAACAAGATCCGAGATGAAATCGCCCTCAATAGTCAAGCCACTTGAACACCCCTTGACGGCTTTCGCTTCGAACATCGATTCCGCGCGCGACGTCGCTGTCGCTGGACTACGATGGCCAACTCCATATTGGTGTGACCTCGCGATCGGTTGGTTGGAGCAAGGCCTGGCCGTTGACGACGAGATAGCCGGCATACTGCAAGAAATTTCCCAGAACCGCCGCTTTCCGCAGAGGCTGCGGCATCGCGCGTTTGTGCAACACGTACGATTCACGAGGACAAGGCAAGCTGGATAGTCGGTAGATCCGCAGTGGGCCGAGTTTTTGGGGGGGAGGCGCGGAAGCCCTGCTCCGCGCTGGCTGCAACGTAATGTCTACGTTGACAGTCGGCTTGAGGCAGCCGCTCAGTAGGTGAAGGAATGCAATTTTCTTTGCGCTCAAGGGGAGTCAACCAACGATGCATAGAATGGAAGCTTCTCATTTCTATCTTGGCCGGATAACTGACGCCTCCCGATTTTCAAGCTTTCTCGCAGAACACTACGGCGAGGATGAAAGTCGACCCGTTTCCGAGTTCTACGGCTCCCAGGGGGAGTTCTTCTGTGATCATGATTTCATGGAAACAGGGCTGCGACAGTCGGGTACTTCACTGGAAGAGTTCTTTGCACCTCACTCGTACTCGGACAAATGGTCGGAAGCGCTATGTGAAGCGGCGCGCGCCGCAAATTTGGGAGATGCGAACGCGCTGATTTTCATAAATTGCGAACAGATAAAATCGCCAAGGTCAGTGCAAGGCGAAGGATTCGAACTGGTCTACATCGGAATGTTCGAGTATCCAATTTGAGCGTCTCGAACTTGGTTTCGCCTGATGCGACGCCTACTGCTGGGCGACCGCGTTCGACCAGTTTCGGTCACTCGACCTCGGCACATAGAGCGCCGACAATCGTGGCGACTCATTCACTCAAGCTCCACATCGATGAAAGTATCCCGGGATTTCGGAATTGTTGTCCGGCGGGCCGCGCTTTCGGCCAAGAACGTCGACCTGTCAATGGTCATGACCGAATTCAATCTTGGTAGATACTTTGACGAATCTGACAATCTGGTATCGCTTGGACCTTTTTTTGGAGGTGATGCAGCCGACGAATGCATGAGATCTCTGGAAAAGCTTGGCCTCACGTATATCGAAGACTTTTTTATCTTCGAGGGGTTTGTGCCAGACTGGTGCTCGTTCGAGGTATTCTGAACGCGGCCACAGCGAGATGCGCCGGGCTTCGGCCAGAAGCGGACCTTCACACTCGCATCTAAATTGTTGATAATTGCCACCTGTACGGCCGAATGCAGGGCAACGGGGTTTCAATCTTTTAGACAAGGAGCAAGCATGTTGACGATGACTCGTGAGAATGTCGCGTGGTTTGAGTCGCAAGTGATTGTGACGGTTGCTCGTGATATCGAAGTTTCGGACTATGAGTTTTACATGCCTTTCGAACTTTACGACATGATTGAAGCCTGCAACCCGGCAGTTTTCAAGAATCTGGAGACCTTCCTCCAAGCATATCGCGAATGGTGGAAGTTCCAGGAAGAACACGAGGGTGAGCTTTCGGCCGGGGGCCTCTCTCCTAAAAATTTTGGGAAGAACATGGAACTGACGGATAGGCGGGATTTCACTCGAAAGACACTGATCGATTCTGTGAAGTCATAAGATGCAAATGATTAAAGAAACGGAATTCGCGCTTAACCTTTGCCTTATTCAGGGTGACAAAAAATGATTAGGTGTTGACTGTTCGCACTACTGGTATTGGCGAAGGTTGACAGTGTTTCGGCTGAGCCAAGCGCATATGCCTGTGTCGTCGAACAGTCTGCAGGTCTGCATTACGACAGTAAGACAACCACGTGGGCGCCCAAAGCGTTCAAGCCCGGTAAGGAATTTGTGTTGCGTCGATTAACTGAAGACGATTCGAAAATCGCCGAGTACCGTACTTTGCTCAACCGCGATCCGAAGGCAAACTGGGCCTTCTTTGACGGAAAAATGCTCTTGGCGACATGTGTCGAAAACGACTTCACATTTGGCAGCTTGCTATGTCGGCCCGGGTTAGCCGACGCTAACTTTGACAAGGATTCGCGCAGATTTGAACTTGTGTATCGGGGTGCGTATACAAGCCAAGGCTACTGGCAACAACTTAAGCGGGAAGACTCAAAGCAGTACGAGTCGCTTCTGGCTTCGGGGCGTGGCGGGGATGCCGAGCGTCCCGATGATCTGAGCATTCAAATTGGCAAGTGCAGCCCAGATCGCTAGCAGAATCGCGTCCAGCTGACCGCCCTCGCACTGCTGCTCGACCCGCCACTTGGGCACTGCATTGGAAGGCAGCCTTCGGTGGAGCTAAATGTCTGAATCGGGTCGATCTGCGCCGGTCATGCATCACCGAGCGGCGCCGACCGCGCTCGGCCAGAAGCAGCCATCCGCAGCATTCATTCGGCGCACTCCGAATGTTTCACCCAGAAAAATGATACTTTTGCATCCATGAATCATCTTTCATTGGGTGGAAGATTAAGTGGATCGACTGGAAGCAATGTCGATCGTGCTGCTCACGATCGAAAAAGGTAGCCTCACTGCGGCCGCGAAGGCTTTGAACATGCCGCTCCCGACCGTCAGCCGGAAGGTCACGGAACTCGAAGAGTACCTAGGCACGAAATTGCTGCATCGTTCAACGCGCAAGCTGACCTTGACCGATGCCGGCCAGGCTTACGTCGAGTCCGCCAAACGCATCTTGGAAGAGATCGAGGAAATCGAACGAGCTGCGGCCGGCGAGTACACCACTCCACGCGGAGAGCTGGTTCTCACCGCGCCGGTGCTGTTTGGCCATATGTACATCCTGCCCATTGTCACGGACTTCCTGGCTGCCTATCCCGAGATCAACGTCCGGTTGGTTCTCTCCGATCGGAACCTTCATCTCTATGATGACCACGTTGACATGGCCGTTCGCATCGGCACCTTGCCGGACAGCAACATGATTGCAACCCGTGTTGGTACTATGGATACATTGGTGTGCGCTTCGCCGGACCTGCTAGCTGCGCACGGCAAACCCAAACACCCGACTGACCTGGAAAAGCTTCCGTGCGTTGTCTTCACTGGCCCTTCCACCGCAACGTGGTGGTTTCGGGATCCGGCAACCAAACGTGATTTCAATGTCAACATCATTCCGCGCCTGTCCGTCACCACCGCTGAGGCTGCCGTACAGGCAGCGCTCCGTCGCACCGGTTTGACGAGGGTGTACCGCTACCACTGCGATGCCGCGCTCCGCACCGGGGAGCTTGTCCACGTCCTTCCGAAGTTCGATGTCGAGTCGATTCCTGTCAGTCTCATCCACGGAGAGCGCGGGCTGTTGCCGCTCAAGATGAGGGTCTTCCTCGACTTCGCAACCGACCGGTTGCGCTCGGCGATGTCGGAGCTGGGTAAAGCCTGACGGGCGTTCGCTCTACCGAATGCGCCCCTTTCCCGTTTCTCGATACTTTCGTTGAATGGAAGGTCGGTTCTCGAAAATAGCCAATTATTGTTTTGGGCGGAAGTCCCTACTATCTCTCCTACCGAAGCCGCAGTGGCTCGGATCAACGGAGAAATCTCATGGCCCGCCTTGCAATCCCCTCGAAAGAAGCTGCTCCCGCCAAAGCGCAACCGATCCTCGCGAACTACGAAAAAGTTCTCGGCGTGATCCCGAACTTCTTCGCCCTGATCTCGCAATCCCCCGATGCACTGAAGGCGATCGCCGACATGCACGGCGCGCTCGGCAGGAGTCTCGGTCACAAGACCCGGGAACGCATCCACGTGATGACCGCCGAAGTGAACGGCTGCAACTACTGCCTGTCGGCGCACACCTATCTCGGCGCCAAGCTGCAGGGGCTGACGCCGGAAGACATGGAACTCAACCGCGACGGTCATTCGACCGATCTCAAGGCCGACGCCGCGCTGCAGTTCGCCTACAAGATCGCCACGTCGCGCGGTCACATCGAAGACGCGGATGTCGAAGCCGTGCGTGCTGCGGGTTACACCGACGAGCAGATCGTTGACATCGTCGCCGAGACCGCGTTCAGCTTCATCACCAACCTCTTCAACAACACGTTCAAGACCGACATCGACGCGACGTTCCCGCCGCTTCAGACCCGGGCCCGTGAGGCCGCCTGAGGCCCGGGCGGACTGGGCGCCGTATGAAGCGTCCGGCTGCCTGGTCTCGATGGCTGGTTGCTCCGTTCTGACCATGCGCAATTCTCCATGCGGGCGTGGTCGGTCGTAACACGTCTATTGAAGCAATCACGTTGGATTGTCGCGCCTGACGGGCGCGGCGATTCGTGAAGGAATCGTCGATGTCCCGTTTGCACATCTCTACGCGAGACGATGCTCCGGTCGAGAGTAAGCCGATACTGGACGTTGTCTATCAGAGCTGGGCGTCGTGCCGAATTTCTACCGTCTCATCGGCAGCAGCCCGGTCGCACTGGCAGCATTTGCGGCTTTTCAGGACGGCCTGTCCACCACGCTCGATTCCAGGAACCGTGAGCGCATTGCGTTGGTGGTTGCGCAAGTCAATGGATCGGACTACTGCCTGTCCGCGCATCGTTTTCTCGCCACCAACTTCGCAAAGCTATCCCCGGACGAAATTGAACTTAACCGCAACGGTGGATCGAAGGATCCGAAGGCCGAAGCGGTCGTGAAATTCGCTGCGAGCGTAGCCAGACAGCGCGGTCATATCGACTTTCCCGTTGTGGCCGACCCGGCACATCGACCGCATGCGGCAGAGGTCCGATGAATCATGGACCATCCGCGCTTCGTAGATCCGCGTATAGCGAAGGGACGAGCAAGATCCATTTCAGACGCGACGTCTCAGTTCACGTTTCTCAGGGTATTTGATGGCGCGATAAAGCGGGTATCAAAGCAATGGCGACCCGGGATGAGCGGCAGGAAGGCATTCCGCTACATGGAACGTGTGCTGAAGCCAGAACTCGACAAGCACCTGGTCACGTTTCCGCTGATACGCCTTGGCGAAATGACCCTGTACTGCGGATTGTTCGAGCAACGTGGCGCCGCTGGCGGGCTGGATTTCTTCTTCCTTGTCTGTTCGTCAGTTGCTCGGCCGGAAGACGGTCTCATGTACCGGATCGAGGTTAGCCAGCATGCGATGCAACGGATCATTCAGCGGACGGGCCTAACTGGCGAGGACGAGGTTCGCACACGCCTCTACACCGCCATGGCGAATATTTATTGGTTGCAGCCGTGGATCTACCGGGAGAAATGGTTGCAGTTGGGCCTCGCGTGCGAAGAAGGCGTATTTGTGGGTGAAGTGCGAGACGACTGCTACAGCATCAAGACGTTCATCCCGGCGATCGACAACGGCAGGCCGTCGCGATGGCGCGATTTACATGCCGACCTGTGGCCCCGGATCCAGCAGCGCGTTCCCCGCGACAAGACGTACGAAGCGGATCAAAGCTCGATCGGCGACTGGTATTTCTTCGCGGATGGGCTGACTCGGCGTCATCCCTTTCTGCTGAAGCCTTATGTACCGGGACACGATTATCTAGATGCGGCATGGGCGAGTCGCCCGGTTGACTCTGGAAATATTTGAAGGGTAGCCGGAGCGTCACATGCCGCGCGCGGCAACGGACAGTTCAGTGCGTGAGATTCGCCTGCCGATACCCCATGTAGCCTCCGGAATCACCAGAAGCCATCAGAAGGTGGCGATGAGACTTACTCCGGAGCGTGATCCTTGCCGTCCTTCGAAAGTTCGAGCAACGCGGCCATGGCCCGCTTATACGGCCCGAGATCGCTGTTTGCCGCCTGCAGGATGAGCGCCCCTTGCAGGCGAGCAACCCAGTCCTCCGCAAAATGCCGCGCCCGTGCCGGCGACATGCCGCTTTCACGCGCCAAAGCTTCGATGGCGTCGATCCAGTGCGAAAACGCCAGCAACAAACCCTGTTTCGCAACCGAGCCGATATTGGCCGTGGCGAGTTGACCGAGCACGCAGGGGGCGCGCCCACCGACGTACATCTGGTCCAGCGTGGCCACGATTTTGCGAATGCGGGCCTTTAGCGTGCCGGACGATCGCGCCGCGTTCAGGATTTCGCTGTCGATTACCGCTGTCGCGCGCTCCAACACGGCCTCGGCCATCTGCTCCTTTCCGTCGGGGAAGTGGTGATAGAGGCTCGACTTGCCGAGACCGGTTGCGCGCGACAGATCGGTGATCGACGCACCCTCGAAGCCGCGATCCCGGAACACCGTGAACAGCCGGTCAATGATTTCGTCCTTCGATGCCTGAGCAGTGGCCATAGATCTTTTCGCTTCCCCAAAAGTACTGATCGTTCGGTACAAGCGGAAGGGTAAGTTGCCTCGCTCGTTAAATCAACCCTTGACGTCCGTAATTTCCGGACGTACTGTACCGATCGTTCGGTACAGATAATTCAGGCCGACGCCTCTTTCCGTGATTCAGGAGATTTTCGATGTCCACACTCGTGACGTATCAAACCACCTCCGTCGCCGATCGTCGTACCGGCTCGGCCCTCAATCTGTTCTACCGGGAAGCCGGCCAGAAGGACGCGCCCGCGGTGCTGCTGCTGCACGGTTTCCCGACTTCGAGCCACCAGTATCGCGGGCTGATCGAGCGTCTCGCCGACAAGTACCGGGTGATCGCGCCGGACCTGCCCGGTTTCGGCTTCTCCGACGCCCCGGAAGCGAAGACGTTCGGCTACACCTTCGACCATCTCGCGGACGTGATCGAGAGCTTTACCGACACGCTCGGCCTGACGCGCTATGCGCTGTACGTTTTCGATTACGGCGCGCCGGTGGGCTTCCGCCTGGCTGCGTCGCGCCCGGATCGCGTGTCCGCACTCGTCTCGCAGAATGGCAACGCGTACGAGGAAGGCCTGAGCGACGGCTGGAATCCGATGCGTGCTTACTGGCAGGACCCGTCCGATGCGAACCGTGAGCAACTGCGCGGTTTCCTGACGGCCGGCACCACGCAGTTCCAGTACCAGCATGGCGAGGCGGATACGTCGCATATTGCGCCGGAGAGCTACACGCTCGACCAGCACTTCCTCGACCGCGCGGGTAACGACGATATCCAGCTCGACCTGTTCGGCGACTACAAGGCGAACGTCGCAGCCTATCCGCGCTTCCACGAATACTTCCGCACGCATCGTCCGCCGACGCTGGCTGTGTGGGGCAAGCACGATCCGTTTTTCCTGCCTGCGGGAGCCGAGGCATTCAAGCGTGATATCCCCGATGCCGAGGTGCATTTCGTCGATGGCGGTCATTTCCCGCTCGAATCGCATCTGGACGAAGTGGCCGGCATCATTCGCGCGTTCTTCGCACGCACGCTGGACGTCGCACAAGGTCAGGCGCTGTTTGGCGCACTGGACGACGTGTCTGCGTCGGCGGAGGCGCAGCCGCTGTTCGATGCGATGCGCGGCGTATTCGGTTTCGTGCCGAATCTCGGCCACGCGCTTGCGGTCGAACCGCCGGTGCTATCGGCTTACCTGCAGTGGCTTCATTCTCTCGGTACCACGACCCTCGATGCGGTGGCGCAGCAGGTCGCAATGGCGGCCGCGAGCCGCGTGAATGCCGCTGACTATGGCGTGGCCGTCCACGCGACGCTGGCCGGCAGGCTCGGTGCCCCCGCCGACGTGGTGGACGCGTTGCGTACCGGCAGCGCGCTTGCCGATCCGAAGCTCGAAGCGGTGCGCCAGTTCGCGACAGCCATCGCATCGAAGCGCACGCAGGTATCGGATAGCGACGTGAACGCGCTGAAGGCGGCAGGCTTCGACCGCCGCGCGGCGGTGGCGATTGCGATGGCCGTGGCCGGCAAGACGCTCGTCAACACGGTCGCGCACCTGTCGAAGATCGAGATCGATGCAGGTTTCCTTCAGGACGCCGTTGCCTGACCTGCTGCGCCGGGGCGGCAGTCAATGGCCGCCCCGCAAGCAGCCTTGAGGATCGAGAGCATGTCGGGTAATCAGTTCAATCACGAAGTGAGCGATGTGGGTGCGCCGCTGGAAATACCGGTCGGAAATGGTCGGCGCAACAATCCGTTGTCGCTTGCCGTGGGGCTCGTTTGCCTGGTGCTGATTGGTGTGAATCTGCGGCCGGGCATCGTTCGATCGGGCCATTGCTGCCGTCGATCCCCGACGTGCTCATGGGGCTACTGGCATTGCCGACGCCGTGGCTCGCCCGCCGTTTCGGGCGCGATCGCGTCATCCTGGCGGCGCTGTTCGTACTGTTCGCGGCGACCTTGGGCAGGGCATTCGCGGGTTCCGTCACTCAGATTCTCTTGCTGACGGATCAAACTGTCGCCCGAGTAACCAATGAATGCCCACTTTAAGGCGCGTTGATCGTCCGCTTCGGGTCGCCAAGCGACATCCACGAAAATTCACGAAGAACCTTGTTTTTGCCCGCGGCGTGCATGTGCATGACGCATTCCGCGGCGCTACTTGCCTTCCGGCTCTCCCGGCACCCCGTCCCCCAGCCCCGCCAGCAGCTTCTCCAACAGTCGCGACAACTGCGCCTGCTCATCATCCGACAGCACGGCAAGCAACGCGCGCTGGTTGTCGATGTGCGCGACGACCGCTTCGTCGATCAGCGCGCGGCCGGTATCCGTCAGCGCGACGAGCGTGCCGCGCCCGTCGGCCGGGTTCGGCCGGCGCTCGACCCAGCCGGCCTTCTGCAGCCGGTCGATGCGCGCGGTCATCCCGCCCGACGACATCATCAGCGCGTCGTACAGCGCCGTCGGCGTCAGCGCGAACGGCGCACCGCCGCGCCGCAGCGTCGCGAGCACGTCGAATTCGCCCGGCTGCATCCCGTAGCGCGCGAACAGCGGATTGAGACGGTCGCGCGCGATCACGAGCGCCGCTTCCTGCAGCCGCCCCATCACCACCATCGACGACGCGTCGAGATCCGGACGCTCGTTACGCCATTGCGCGAGCGCATGCGCGGCTCGATCCACCTGATCCATTAACCCTCCTCGGTCCACCAGTTATCTTGACGTCGAGATAAATCGGCGTTTATCTTGATGTCGAGATACTTTACATGAAAATCGCGCGGCGCCCTTCCGGGGCCGCGCACCGATTTCGAGGGCCTTGCGATGAATTGCTTCACTTCCCCCGGATGGCGGCTCGCCGCCATCGTGCTCGTCGGGCTGAACCTGCGGCCGGCGCTCGCCGCGGTCGGCCCGCTGCTCGACATGATCCAGCGCGCGACCGGCATCGGCGACGGCGCGGCCAGCCTGCTGACGACGATCCCGATCCTGCTGATGGGGCTCGGCGCGCTGAGTGCGCGGCGCCTGCAGCGCGTGACCGGCATCGCGGGCGGCGTGTGGCTCGGCGTCGCGCTGATCGGGCTGGCCTGCGTGTCGCGCATCGGCGCGCAGCACGCGTGGCTGCTGCTCGCGAGCGCCTGCTGCGCGGGTGTCGGGATCGCGATGGTGCAGGCGCTGCTGCCCGGCTTCGTGAAGGCCCATTTCGCGACGCGGATCGGCGGTGCGATGGGCGTCTATTCGACGTCGATCATGGGCGGTGCCGTGCTCGCAAGCGTCGTCGCGCCGTTCGCCGCGGCCCGCTGGGGCTGGCTCGCCGCGCTCGCGGGCTGGGCGCTGCCGGCCGCGGTGGCCGCGCTGGCGTGGCCGCTGGCCA